>NZ_JBITHP010000004.1:1911-89026 GCF_044458105.1 Embleya sp. NPDC050493 | reverse complement strand
GCGAACCGCGGACACCAGACACAGACGAGAGCACCGCTCTCAAGCCAACTGGCTCTCGAAGGCGCACGCCGCCCACGCATCACTGCTCCGAACCGCGGACACCAGACACAGACGAGAGCACCGCTCTCAAGCCAACTGGCTCTCGAAGGCGCACGCCGCCCACGCATCACTGCTCCGAACCGCGGACACCAGACACAGACGAGAGCACCGCTCTCAAGCCAACTGGCTCTCGAAGGCGCACGCCGCCCACGCATCACTGCTCCGAACCGCAGACACCAGACACAGACGAGAGCACCGCTCCCGATGTCCGATGCGGGTACCGGGACGGCCGCTCCCTCGCATCGCTGCTTCGAACTGCAGACAGGGGGCGCAGACGAGAGCACCGCTCCGAATCACCGTCTGGAAACGCGCATCATCCCAATGTCGCTCCAAGACGCGGACGCCGAACACAAACGAGAGCACCGCTCTCACACCGTTCGAGGGTCGATCCTCCTCCGGCTAGCCCACGCCGCACTCGCCTCGAAACCCGACGCCCAGCCCGGACCCCACAACGTCACCGTCCGGTCCCGCCCCGCCCGCCTCGACTCCGGCTCCGGCTCCGACTCCGCCCCGGCCCCAACCCCGCCCCCGGCCCGAGCTCCCAGCCCCGGGGCTCCCGGCTCCCGAGCCGACGCCTCCGATCTCACCCCCAACCGGCCCGCCCGAAGCGCCCCGCGCCAACCTCGCCCCATCCACCGCCCACGTCGCCCCCTCCCCCGCCCAAGCCGAACCACGCCCATCTCCCACCGACCCCGCCCAACCCCAGCCCGACCCCCGCCCGACCCCCGCCATCGGCCTCGACCTTGGCCCACCCCCAGCGTGCGTGCCCCACCCCACCCCACCCCACCCCGCACCGCACCCCACCCCGCGCCTCCACCCACACCCCCACACACCCGCGCCCCCCGTGCGCCCCGTTGTGAGCTCGTGTGCCGATCGGGCCCACCGGCCAACCGGTCCGATATGTCGACCATGGCCGGTCGATACCCCTAACCTTCAGTTGCGTGGTGGTCCACCCAGATGGGCTCGGCCGGGGAGGCACACATGACCGAACGTGGTGGTGGGCGGGTCATCCGAATCCCGTCGGAGCGGGGGCAGTTGCTGCTTGTGGAGGGTGGTGGATCCGGGCGGAGACGGCGGTCGGAGAGTGGGAGCAACCTGGTCGCGATGTCGGCTCTGACGCCCCATCAACTCTTTCCGGACGCCGCCGCCGACGTGGTGCAGTTGCCGGACGCGGTGCAGCCGCATGCGGTTCGGGCCTATCTTCAGGCCGCGGGTGCGGTGGACGGGCCGGTGATCGTCTATTTGACCGGGCGCCTCCTGTTCGACCGTCGGCGTCGCGAACTGCACCTGGGCCTGCGTGATTCGACGTCCGGCTCGGTGCGTTACGACGGGCTTCCGTGGTCTTGGGTGGTCGAACTGCTCGGTCCTCGGCCGGCCGAGAACACCCTGGTGATCTGCGATCTGACGGCGGGTCGGGAAACCTGGGAGGCGGCCCGTGGACGGGCGCACGAGTTGTGCCAGGGCCTTCCGCTGTGGGGCGTGTTGAATCCGCCGGACGTCAAGGGTCCGCCGCATCCGTTCACCCGGGCGCTGGTGGCCGCGCTCGCTCAGGGCTTTCCCGAACTGCCGGACCCGGTACCGGCCGAGGAGATCCATCCGCTGCTCGCCGAGCGGGCCCGACTGGCCCCGGACACCGTCGAGTTCGCGCCATCCGCCGGTTCGCTCGCGCTGGCCAACTGCTCGCCCGAGGCGCGTCCGCCGACCCTGCGTACGGCCGTTCGCCGGCTCAAGGCGGTCACGCCGCGCGGCAACGGCGCCACCGGGACCGGGATCTCGGCGCTGTCCGCCGTGCCGCCCAACGGCATGACCCCGGCGCAGCGTTCCGGCCTGCGCGGCTCCGGCGTGGTCGGCGGCGGGATCGGCGGCGGGGCCGACCCCGAGCCTGCCCGGCAGCGGCCGCCGGCCGCCGATCCGCGGGCCGAACCCGACGCCCACCCGGCCCCGGCCACCCGGCCGCGCGACGAACCCGGTGTCGGGCGGCGGGCGCTGGGCCTGGTCCGTTCCGTACTCACCTCCGGGCCGGAGGACGAGCCCGAGGTACCCGGTACCAGCCTGCGCGACGCCCTCCGAGCCGGCGCCGCCAAGCCGGGCAGCCGCCCGCTCGGCCCATCCGCCCGCAAGGACGGCGCGCCGTCGGCGACCGGTCGCGGCGCCGGCGGTCCGGCCGCTCGTGGCAAGCCGCGCCCGCCCACCAAGTCCGCGCTGCTCGACCGCGAACCGGAGTTCCCCGGCCCGACCGACCGCCGCACGAACGGCCCCGCACGCGGCTCGACAACCGCCCCCGCGGCCGGGTCCGCACACAGCTCCGCGACCCGCTCCGCCGACAGCCCTGCGAACGGCACCGCGAGCGCCGCGACTCGGCCCGCGACCCGCCCGACGATGGGCGCCGACCCGAACCGCCGTGCGGCCGGTTCCGCGCCGCGCCCGCATCCCGAGCCGCCGCCTCCGCCGCTGCCGCCTCGGATAACCGTGCGAATCCAGGCGACCGACGCGAGTGCGCTGACGCCGACTACCGCACGTCGTCCGCCGAGCACGAGTCCCACCCAACTGCCCCCGGCGCTCGCGCCGAACCGAGGAATCGGGCCGGACCGGCCGATGTCGATGCCGGTGCGCGGCCGGGCCGTCGCGCCTACACCCGCCCGGCGGGCGCTGTCCCAGGGCGCGTCGGCGGCGGGCGCGTTGATCCGGCCGGCGGACGTACTGCCCACGTACTGGAACGAGTTGGCGGCCATCCGGCACGCGTCGGACACCGGGCACGGCATGGAGGCGTGGCAGAAGGCCGCCGAACTCAGCATGCACATGGAGAGGTTGGTCGGTCCGGCGCACCCCGGCACGCTGGACGCCCAGGCCATGCTCGCGTTCGTGAGCGCCGGACTGGGTCGGGTCGCGGACGCGGTGTTGATCTACTGCCAGGTCGCCGAGCGCGGCGCGGAGGCGGTCGGCCCGCAACATCCGAGTACGATCGCCGCCGCGGACAACGCGCTCAAGGTGTGGCTGCGAATCCCGGACGCTCAGGAGTCGGTACGGCTCGGGCCCGCCGTCGTGGCGATGCGCGAACGTGTCCCGGGCCCGGCGAATCGGGGCCTGGAAACCGCCCGGGCGCACCTGACCCGAATGCGGTTCATCCTCGACCCGGCCGCGGCGGACCCCCGTCCACGGCCCGAACACCGGCCCGAGGCCCAGTCCGACCCACTCGGCCAGGCCCACCCCGACCCGGATCCCGCCCGCCGGCCGACTCAGGTCCGCGGCGCCCCCGTCCGCCGCCGACACGCGAAGGCCTGAGCCGCCGCCCGGCGTGCACGCAGCACCGAACCGGGCCATCCGTACGCACGGTCGACACGCGCCTTCGACACGCGCCGGCCCACGCCGCCGGCCCGTCCCGGAGCCGAGCGTGCCTTCCGCGCATTCAACCGAAGCGGCCCACGCACGACCGAGGGTGGGCCTGCGGGTGTGACCGTCGGGTGGGTGCCGTATCTGGTGCCGTTGCCGGGTGCCGTTACCGGGTGTTGTTGCCGGACGTTGTTCGGATGTTGTTGCCGGATGTGGTTGCCGAAATCCGGAGCACGATTGGGAAACACTTGCGCATGCGGTTCCGGCCCGCGTGCGGGCCGCCGCGTTCTACCGTGGACCCACCGTTATCGCCCGATGCAAGGGGTATCGCGTGGAATCGATCTCGGTGGACCTGCTGAGCGGGCTTGCCGCCGGAGCCGGCGGCGACGCCGGTCGCCTGGCCTGGACGCGCCTCGTGGAACTGGTGCGGACGCCGTTGCCGCGCGAGCCGGAGCGACCCGAGGGCGAGTCGGACGCGATACCGCCGACATCGAGGTCGCGCGCGACCGGGTCGTCCGTACCGCATCGCCCGGCGCCGTTGCCCACAGGCGAGTTGGAGCTCACCCTGCTCGGACACGAGGCCCCGGGCGGACTGCGGGCGTACACCCGGGCCTACGCGCTCGCCGGCGCACTGTCGTTGCGGGCCGACCGTGATCCGGACTTCGCCCGGGCGATCGGCCGGTGGTACGCGGATGCGCGGCGGATCGGGATGGCCGGGGAGGAGGCGGGCGATGGCGGGCCGGGCGGGGGCAGTTGCTGCGGTGGGCGTGGTGTGATTGTGCACGGGGAGGGCGGAGACGGCTGGGAGGCCCTGGGCGGGCCATTCCAGGTCGGATCGTGGGGGCATCGTCCGCTTCCTTCGGTAGGTGAATCGGCGGCGGAGCGGGATGCGCAGGACGATGTGGGCTGCCCGGCTGACCCTGGCGGCCCAAGCAGCGCAACCGGCCCAACCGGCCCAGGTAACCCGGGCGGGCCGGGCAATCCGGCCGGCCCGGGCAGCCCCGGTCGTCTCGGCGGTGACGCCGGTGACGCCGGTGATGTACGCGATCTCGGTGGCCATGAAGACTCCGGCGGCCTCGACGACCTCGGCGAGCCCGGTCGCGACGGTGGTGGGCGCGACCGGTAGAGCTGCTCGGCCCACCCGCCCACCCCCACGTCCGGCAGCCCCATCCCAACGCCCCCGCCCCGCCACATCCCGTCCACCAGGCCCCCCGAACCCAGCGCGCCGCGCACCAGGTCCGCCCACGCGTGCCCCGACCCGCGTTTTCCACCGCAACCCGCGCAAACCCGCCCCCTTCGGAATGGCCCTCGCCGGCCCACGCGTTCGACCCACCACGTCGGCCAAGCGCATCGCGCCCGCCGCGTTCGCCACGGCCACCCGTCGAGGCCCACCCACGCCCGCCCGCCCCGACCCGCCTGCCACCACGACCCGCGCAAAGCCGCCCCCTCCCCAACAGCCCCCGCCTCCCCCAGCGTTCACCCCCCACATCCGCCCAGGTAAAGCCCTTGCCCCCGGCCAAAATCGCAACCCGTTTCATTTCTTGGCGTTCGCTCTGGTAGCGCGCTACCGGCCGGTACTAAGGTCACTCCACGCGTTGGCCCGGGGGGTCGTCCCTTCCCCCCGGTCCGACGTATTCGCACGGCCGCGTTCCCCGCATTCCTGTACCTCGATAGACCCACGCTCGTCGAGGAGGCCGCATGTCTTCCACCACGTCCCCATCGGGCCCGCCGGACGCGAGCGATCCCGGTGCCCCGCCGTCGGCACCTCGCGGCCCGCTGCCCGCACTGTTCCGGGGCCTGTGGCACCGCCAGTTGGACCGCTACCCGGCCAACGGGCCGCGGATCTTCTACCTGTCCATCGTGGTCATCGGCTCGGTGATCCTCTACTACGAGCTGTACATCCAGTACGCGGTCTCCACGCTGCTGATGCACGAGTACGGCATGACCTTCATGTACGCGACGATGATCTCCGTCGTCGGCAACGCGGTCGGCGCGTTCGCCTCGCTGTTGGCCGGCCTCGCCGACCGGTGGGGTCGGGCCAACCTGGTCGTGTACGGCCTGCTGCTCACCGGTGTGCTCGTGCTGTTCGCGTTGCCGAACGCGCAGAGCAAGGGCTGGTTCATGTTCTTCATGGCCCTGGTGAACATCGTCGAGGGCATGGCCCTGGTCGCCACGCCGGCGCTGATCCGCGACTTCTCGCCGCAGGTGGGTCGCGCGGGCGCGATGGGCTTCTGGACGCTGGGGCCGATCATCGGCAGCCTGGTGGTCACCACGGTCAGCAGCAACACGTTGGACACCAGCAGTTGGCAGGACGAGTTCCGGTACGCGGGCATCGTCGGCCTGGTCGTCTTCGTGATCGCACTGTTCGGGCTGCGCGAGTTGTCCCCGGCGCTGCGCGACCAGCTCATGGTCTCGCTGCGGGACAAGGCGCTGATCGAGGCGAGGGCTCGCGGCCTGGATGTGGAGGCCGCGCAGAAGAACCACTGGCGGCAGATGATGCGGCTGGACATCCTCGCACCCGCCTTGGGGATCAGCCTGCACCTGATGTTCTACTACACGGTCGTCGGCAACCTGGTCGTCTACTACTCGACCGTCTACGGGTACTCCGAGCAGCGAACCAACGCGCTCGCCAACTGGTACTGGGGTGCCAACGCGATCGCGCTCGTCGTGGTCGGCATCGCGTCCGACCTGACTCGGGTGCGCAAGCCGTTCATGATCGTGGGCGGCGTGGGCACGGTCGTGTTCACGTACCTGTTCGCGCTGACCACGGACAAGCCGGACACGGACTACTACACGTTCGCGTGGCTCCTGGTCGGCATCGGCGTGTGCAGCGGATTGACCTATGCGCCGTGGATGGCCGGGTACACCGAGACCGTCGAGAAGCACAACCCTGCGGCCACCGCGACAGGGCTGGCGGTGTGGGGTTGGATCATCCGGATCGTGGTGTCGGTGTCGGCGGTGTTCACGCCGGTGATCGTCACGTCGGCGACGCCGTTGGTGAACCACGGCGAGGAGGTGGTCGCGGCGCAGGCGGACGCCGGTCCGGCGCTGGAGTTGGTGCAGAAGGATCCGGCGCTGTTCATCCAAATGTCCAAGTTCCCCGACCGCGCGTCGATCCCGATCGAGTTGCAGATCAAGGCGTTGCAGCTGGCCGGCGGTGACATCACCAAGCTGAATCTGGTCGAGCAGAAGCAGAAGTCGCTGGGAATCCTGATCGACCACGGCGAGGAAGTGCAGAAGGCGAAGGACCGCGCGAGCGACGAGTGGATGCGCTGGTGGTGGCTGACCCTGGCGTGTCAGGCGCTGTTCGTCCCGTGCGTGTTCGTGATGGCCGGCCGCTGGAGTCCGCGCAAGGCGCGGCAGGACGAGGAGGCGCACGCACGTCGGGTCGAGGAGGAACTTGCGGCCCTCGGCGCGGCCGAGAAGGCGCCGGAGGCCGGCCAACCCGCCTGACCCGGCAGCGGCATGCCCCTACGCGGCCGAACCGAGGCCGCCGTCGGCGGCGGCACCGTGCCCGCGGACGCGATTCCTACGGACATCCCGAGGGCCCGCCGGGAAACCCCGAAGGCCGTACGGGGAACGCCGCGCGTCGTACGGAACCCGAAGGCCGTACGGGGAACGCCACGCGTCGTACGGAACCCGAAGGCCGTACGGGGAACGCCACGCGTCGTACGGAACCCGAAGGCCGTACGGGGAACGCCGCACGTCGTACCGAAAGCACCGGGAGTCGTACCGAAAACGCCGAGGGCCGGCGCCGCACACGAAGTGCGGTACCGGCCCTCGGTCGTGCTGATCAGTGAAGATCAGAGGCGGTTGATGTTCTCCGCCTGGAGGCCCTTCTGGCCCTGCACGACGTCGAATTCGACGGCTTCGCCCTCGACGAGCTCACGGTAGCCGTTGCCCTGAATCGCGGAGAAGTGGGCGAAGACGTCGTCGCCGCCACCGTCCTGCGCGATGAAGCCGAAGCCCTTTTCCGAGTTGAACCACTTCACGGTTCCGGTAGCCATATTTTTCTCCCTACATGTGGGCCGATGAACGAATCCACACTTCGTGAATCCGGGCGTCGCCGCGTTTTTCGCCCTCATTTCGGAAGCTACCGAAATGCAAAATGCACCTGTAGTGAACAGCTCTACAGGCGCACTCAGAAGATGATGCGAACCACAACTGCAACAGGCTCAAGACTAACACAGGATGGGAGCGAGATCGAGTACTGCTGCAAAACGGCCGGATCCGACCGCTTCGTACCCCACCCTGAGCACCCGAGACCCGGAGCGTGATCGGGGCGCCGACAAGATGTCCGGTACGGCCGACCGGGGCGCGTTACCCGCCTGTGACGGATTGCAAACCAACAATCCTGGACACCGCGCCGCGCGGGGTGCCACCCTGATCCCGCCGAGCCGGGCGCGTCAGCGCGTACGGGCTCGTCGCACCCGGGGCGGGCCGCCGGACACGGACCTCACCGGGGCCTCGCAGACCCTCCCTCGCCCCGCCTTCCTGCCAGGACGCCCGTGTAACGCCCCGCCACTTCCTCGGCCGCCTCATGCGGCCCCCGCGACCGTGCCCTGTGCCGCCGGTCGCCCCTCGCGTGGCCCGTACGTCATCCATCACGCACGTCCGCGCGCACATAGAGCGTCGCGCCGCCTCGGATCGCCCGTTCGTCTCCACGACGGGCCCTCGGCCGGCCGCGCTCCCCTGCCTCGCCGCGCTCGCCGACCCGCCCTGTGGCGGCACCTCGGCCTGCCGCCGGCGGCCCGTTCGGGAAAAGAGCTCCACCCGTGTCCGTATTCACCCTGCCCGCGCGCGCCCGCGCGGGAAGGTCCGGCGCCGCCGTCGCGGCCATCTCGATCCTGGCCTCGGCGGGCTATCTGATGGCCAACCTGCTGCCCGCCTTCCTCGATGCCGTCCGCACCGGTCTGGGCCTGTCCGGCACCGCCGCCGGCGCGATCGGGACCGCCGTACTGCTCGGCTCCGCGGTCGCGGGTGCGGCCGTCACCCGGGCGGCGGGCGGCGCGGGGCGCGAGCGGCAGGCCCGGATCGGGTTGCTCCTGATGGTCGGCGGCTTCACCGTCGCGGCGATCACCGGCAGTACCCGGCTCGCCGTCGCGGCCGCGATCGTCGGCGGCGCGGGCAGCGGAATGGCGCTGACGGTGGCCACCGCCGCGATGGCGGGTACCCGCGACCCCGCCCGGACGTCCGGCATCGCGCTGCTCGCGGTGGCGTTGTCCGGGACGGCCCTGTACACCCTGGTGCCGCTGCTCGGCGGCGGGCGGCTCGCCACGGTCGGGGTGATGGCGGCGGTCGGCCTGGGGGCGCTGCCGATGGTGCGGCATCTGCCGGTGGCGGTGGCCCCGGCCGATGCCGCGGTCGCACTCGGGCCGGCGCCCCATCGGCGCACCGGACTGCTGCTGACCGCGGCCGTCGGGGTGCGCTCGGTGGCGATGAACGCGCTGTGGGCGATCGCCTCGGGCGTGGGCACCGATCGGGTGGGGCTGTCCGCCGAGACGGTGAGCGCGCTGTGCGCCGGGTGTCTGTTGGCAGGGGTTGTCGGAGTCGTGGTGGCGACGTCGGGCGGACGGGGTCGGAGCCGGACCGTCCCGCTGGTGACGGCGGTGGGCGCCGGTGGGGCGGCCGCGCTGATGTCGACCTTCGCACCCCGCGGCGGCCTGGTCCTCTACGCGGTGGGCCTGCTCGGCTGGAACGCCTCCTGCCAGGCGGTCACCACCTACGTCCTGGGCGTGGCCGCGGCGCTGGACGAGCGCGGCCGGTGGAGCGCACTGGCCATGTCGGCCAACACCTTCGGCGCCGCCTGCGGCCCGATCGTCGGCCTGTCCGCACTCGGCGCGTTCGGCGCGCCCACCACCGGCACGCTGATCGCCATCACCGCCGCCCTCTGTGCCCTCCCCCTCGCCCACGCCGCCCACACGGCCTCGGCTGTGGCCAGGGACACGGCCGCGAGCACACATGCGAGCGCGCCGGTCGAGCGGATATCGATTCCGCCGCAACGCTCCGCCCGGCAACGGACCCGGGTGGCACTTCCCGCGGACCAAACACCCTCCCGACCACCCGGGGCCGGTCGCCTGCGCGATCGCCGGCGCAGGCACGAGCGGTCGCAGGCGCACCCGAAGGTGCGGTCGCGAGTGCGCCCGTAGGCCCGAGGCCGACCGGACCCGAGGCGACCCCGGGCGCGAGCCGACGGGCGCCGGGCGTGCCACCGGCACCCGGGGTCGGGGTGGGGCTTGGGGGTTCGGTCGGCTGTGCGCCCACCTTCGTTGCGCCTGGGGGGCAAGATGGGCGGCATGGCGAAGATAAGCAAAGGTGGGAACACTCCGGTACCGACTGCCGAGTTGCGGGCGGTCCTGACCTGGCGCGCGGCGGGGGCTCCCGACGTGGACGCCTCGGCGCTGCTGCTGAATGCCGCCGGGAAGGTGCGGACGGAGGCGGATTTCGTCTTCTACAACCAGCCCTCGGACGCCGCCGGCGCGGTCCGACACGACGGTAAGCGGCCCGCCGCCGACGGCCTCGTCACCGACACGATCCGGGTGAACCTGGCCGCGATGCCGCCGGATGTCGAGCGGGTGGTGATCGGCGCGTCCGCCGACGGTGGCACGTTCGGGCAGGTGCCGGGCCTGGCGCTGCACGTGGTGTCCGCGCAGGGCGGTCCGATCGCCGAGTTCGACATCGACGAGGCCTCCACCGAGACGGCGTTCCTGTTCGGTGAGTTCTACCTGCGGGGCGGGGCCTGGAAGTTCCGCGCGGTCGGCCAGGGGTACGCGTCCGGGCTCACCGGCCTGGCCACCGACTTCGGCATCGAGGTCGCCGCCGACGACGCCCCCGGCACGGCAACCGCGCCGAACGCGCCGAACGCGCCGACCGCCCCCACCGCACCGAGCGCACCCCCGTCGGCTCCCGCCCGGCCGAGCACGCCGCCGCCCTCGGCCCCCGCGGTCAGCCTGAAGAAGCAGAACCTCGTCAACATGGAGAAGCGGCTCGCCCAGGAGGGCCACCCGCAACTGCTCAATCTGACCAAGCAGGCCGCCGTGAGCCTGGAGAAGCACGGCCTCGGCGAGCACACCGCGCGGGTCGCGCTGTGCCTGGACATCTCCTACTCGATGCAGTCGCTGTTCAAGCGGGGCAAGGTGCAGGCGCTCGCGGAGCGGGTGCTCTCGCTCGGCCTGCGCTTCGACGACAACGCGGCCGTGGACGTGTTCCTGTTCGGCTCCCGCGGCCACGCGGTCGGCCAACTCGGGCTGGGCGAGTACCACGGCTGGGCCGAGCGGATCCGCAAGAACCCCGGCCTGGAGGGCTCGACCGACTACGCCGGCGCCATGCGGCTGGTCCGCGAGCACTACTTCGGCAGCAGCGGGCCGCGGCACCAGCCGCTCGCGAACGACCTGCCCGTCTACGTCATGTTCATCACCGACGGCCAGACCACGTCGCGCGACGCGACGCGCGAGCAGATGACCTACTCCAGCTTCGAGCCGATCTTCTGGCAGTTCATGGGGCTCGGCCGACCGGGCGGCTTCTCGTTCCTGGAGGAGCTGGACGACCTGACCGGCCGCTACGTCGACAACGCCGACTTCTTCTCGGTCCAGGATCCGGCGAACGTCCCGGACGGACAGCTCTACGACATGATGACCAACGAATACCCGGGCTGGCTCGCCCGCGCCAGGTCCCAGGGGCTGCTGATCTGACCCTGAGGCCATCGATCCCTTTCGGGAGCGTCGCTCCGATCCGAGAGCACCGCTCTGACCCGTGAGCACCGCTCCGTTACGGAAGCACCGCTGCGCCCCAGGAACACCACTCCGATCCGGGAGCGGCGCTCCGTTCCGGAAGCACTGCTGCGCCCCAGGAACACCGCTCCGACCTAGAAGCACCGTCCCGTCCCGGTACCACCGCTCCGATCCGAGAGCACCGCTCCGCCCCGGAAGCACCGCTCCGTTCCGGGAGCACTGCTGCGCCCAGGGATAGCCGCTCCGACCCGAGAGCAGCGCTCTGACCCGGAGCACTGTTCCGTTCCGGGAGCACCGCTCCGGCCCAGAAGCACCGCTCCGGCCCAGAAGCACCGTTCCGACCCCGGAGCACCACTCCGACCCAAGAGCACCGCTCCGTTCCGGAAGCACCATCCCAACCCCGGAGCACCACTCCGACCCAAGAGCACCGCTCCGTTCCGGAAGCACCGCTCCGACCCAGCGGCCCCCGTCCCCCACCCCACCCGTGCCCTACCGATCCGACCCCTGGGCCATCGAGCCGGTCGCGGCCGGTCCACCCTCCTGCCCACCCTCCTGCCCACCCCCCTGCGGCCTGCTCGGCCCGGCCGGCCGGGCCGCTCCTCGTACCCAGCGTGCGGGGAGCGCGGAGAGCACGTGCAGGGCCGCCTCCATCGGGCCCTTGCGCAGCGTGTGCCGCCAGGCCCAGCACAGCAACAGCGTGACGACGACGAAGGCGAGCAGTCGTTCCCAGGTCTGTCCGGCCGCGAGCGGGAACCAGCGGTCGATCGCGATCAGGTGGGCGGTGTACACGGTGAGCGCCATCGCGCCGACGCAGATCGGGGGGTCGAGCACGATCCGGCCGATCCAGGCGCGGCAGGCCAGCAGGGTCAGACCGAGCACGCCCAGGGCGACGCCGATCGCGCCGACGATCTCGAACGGCGTGCCGGTGTGGCCCTCGGCGACGGTCAACCATGCCGGGTCGGACACCGGGACCGAGCCGACCCGGCTGTGGATCAGCTCGAACACGCCGTACGGGGCCGCCTCCCGGGCGAGCCGATCGCCGGTGAACAACTCGACCACGAGCCAGGATCCGCCGTATCCGAGCACCGCCAGCCCGGTGCCGATCCCGACGAACGCGCGCTGCACCCGCAGGTCGGTGAGGCGCAGCCGGCCGACCGCCATCCCCGCGAAGACGAACGGCAGCCAAGTGATCGCCGGGTAGCTGCCGGTCAGGAACAACGTCTCGAACAGGTCGCCCGGACCGTGCCAGTCGTCGAACCCGGGTGCGGCATAGCGGATGTCGCCGGTGTCGCGGCTCGTGCGCAGCAGGTACGAGGCGATCGGCCCGAGGAGGGCCCAGCCCGCCGCGAGCAGCACGAGCGCGCGCGTGTCCAGCCACAGCGCGGGCCAGGCGAGCAGGAAGTAGAGGCCGTAGAAGGCGAGGATGACCAGCACGCCGGTGTCCAGGTCGGCCAGCCACATGCCGAGCGGGATCAGCAGGACGGCCCTGATCAGCACCCGGGTGACCGCGGCCGCGCTGTGTCGGTTCCGGCCGCGCAGCGGTGTCCGGCCGGACATCAGGACCAGCGAGACGCCCGCCAGGAACGCGAACAGCGCGGAAGCGCGGCCGGAGACGCCCTGGACGAGGGTGTCCACGCCGCCGTCGTAGGGGTCCGGGCCGACATGCGAGGCGAACATGCCCAGGACGGCGAGGGCACGCGCAACGTCCACGCCGACGATCCGCGCCGTCGTGGTCGCCGGCCGCTCCACCCGCTCCCCGTGCTCCCCCGCTTCGACCCGCATGCGTCCAGATTAGGCGGGTCCTCGAACTCCCGTCGGGCTCCGCCGGAAGGCATCCGCGGCCCCGGATCGGCCGAGCGCCGGTCGGCCTATTCGGCCGCGTCCGGTGCCTTCGGCACGACCGGCGAAGGCGGAGCGCCCGAGGCCTGCCGAGCGACCGGCGACTGCGAAGCAGCGGCCGAAGACGGCGAAGCAACCGAAGACGACGAAACCGAAGACGACGAAGCAGCCGACGGCCGCGACACACCCGAGGACTGCGGGCCGACCGACGACCGCGAACCAACCGAAGACTGCGGCGACACCGTCCCCTCCCCGGCCGCCGTCCCCTCCCCGACCACCGTCCCCTCCCCGGCCACCGATCCCTCCCCGACCGCCGATCCCTTCCCGGCCACCGATCCTTCCCCTACCACCGACGCCTCCCCCGCCGCCGACCCCCGCCCGGCCGCCGACGCCGACGCCGACGCCGGCGAACCGGTCGGCTCGGGCTCCCCGCCGCGCCGCCGCACCGCGACCATGACCAGGGCCAGCGACACGCAGCCGACGAACACGCTGACCACCACCGGCGTGGACAGGCCGCTGCGCACCGAGGCGCCCGCCGCGCATTGGACCAGCGTCATCGGCAGCATGCCCAGCGCGGTGCCGAGCAGGAATTGGCCGGTGCGGATCCCGGTCGCCGCCGCGCCGTAACTGACCACCGAGGACGGAATCACCGGGATCATCCGCAGGATCGTGATCGGCACCAGGCCGTTCCGGGAGAGCCGGCGATCGAGCACGGCCAGCGCCTCGCGCTTGTGCAGCCAGCCGCTGATCCGCTCCCTGCCCAGCCGACGACCGAGGTACAGGCTGATCAGCGCGCCCAGGGTGGCCCCGACCAGGGTGACCACCGTGCCGCCGATCGCGCCGAACAGCGCGCCTGCGATCGGCGCGAACAGCGACTTGGGGACGAACGCGGCGACGCCCAGTGCGCAGACCACGACGAAGATCGTCACCGAGACCGGAAGCGGCCAGTGGGTCCACGCGCCGTGGTCGAGGAAATCCCGCAAGGAGTCGAGCAAGCCCCGCACGGTGTCCAACCTGCGTCCGCCCCTCGTACCCGTGGTGTGTGTGCGCCCGATGCGCCCCATGCGCCCATGCGCCTGATGCGCCTGATACGCCCCATGCGCCGGATCCCGATGCGCCGGGCGATCCGCTTCGAATCGTCGGCCACATCGTCACGGCGGCACGCCCCGAACACACCCGGGCCCCCGGCGCGCATTCGGCTCATTGTACGGAGCGTTCGCGCTCCCCGTGCGGGCCCGTCACCTGCCGAAACGATCACGGGCCGGCTGCCGGAACGGTCGCGGTGTGCGGACCCGGGTCCGAAGTCGCCGTCGATTTCGCCGGCGGAGGCGGGTCGTTACGTGTTAGAAAACCTACTGACCACTAGGTTTTTACGGAGGATCCATGACCGACACCACCGCACGCACCCGGTTCCGCGCCGCGACCTGCCCCTACGAGGACGCGTCGCTGCCGATCGAGGAACGGGTTGCGGACCTGCTCGGCCGGATGACGGTCGAGGAGAAGGCCGGTCTGATGTTCCAGACGATCGCCGTCATGGGCCCCGAGGGCACGCTCCTGGAGGACAAGGGTTCGCTGCCGTTCGAGTTCACGGTGCGGGAGATGATCACCGAGAAGGGGATGAACCACTTCAATCTGCTCGGCGGAGGTCGGCCCGAGCACATCGCGCAGTGGCACAACCGGATCCAGGAACTGGCGCTGGAGACCCGGCTGGGCATCCCGGTCACGCTCTCCACCGATCCCCGACACCACTTCACCGACAACCCGGGCACCGCCGCCTACGCCGAGGGCTTCTCGCAGTACCCCGAGACGCTCGGCCTGGCCGCGATCGGCGACGAGGAGCTGGTCCGCGAGTTCGCCGACCTGATGCGCCGCGAATACCTCGCGGTCGGCATCCGACTCGCCCTCCACCCGCAGATCGACCTCGCCACCGAACCGCGCTGGTCGCGGATCAACGGCACGTTCGGCGAGGACGCCGAGCTGACCGGCAAGCTGGTCGCCGCCTACATCCGCGGTGCGCAGGGCGAGACGCTGAACACCGAGTCGGTGGCGTGCATGACCAAGCACTTCCCCGGCGGCGGCCCGCAGCTCGACGGCGAGGACCCGCACTTCCCGTACGGCCGCGAGCAGGTCTATCCGGGCGGCAACTTCGACTACCACCTGGAGCCGTTCCGCAAGGCGCTCGCGGCGGGCACGTCGCAGATGATGCCGTACTACGGCATGCCGATCGAGACCGAGCACGAGGCGGTCGCGTTCGGCTTCAACAAGGGCATCATCACCGGCCTGCTGCGCGAACAACTGGGCTTCGACGGCATCGTGTGCACCGACTGGGGCCTGATCTCGGACGCGAACATCATGGGCCAGACCATGCCCGCGCGGGCGTGGGGCGTCGAGGAGTCGTCCGTCCCGGATCGGGTGTTGCGGGTGCTCGAGGCGGGCTGCGACCAGTTCGGCGGCGAGCACATCCCCGAGCAGATCGTCGACCTGGTGGCGGCGGGCCGCCTCTCCGAGGAGCGGCTGGACCGGTCGGTGCGGCGGCTGCTGCGGGAGAAGTTCGTCCTCGGCCTGTTCGACCACCCGTTCGTGGACCCGACCGCCACCGCTGGCCTGGTGGGCACCGACGCCGGCATCGCGGCCGGGCTGCGCGCGCAGAGCAGGTCGGTCACGGTGCTCAAGAACACGTCGGTGCGAAAGGGGTCGGCACGCGACGCGTCTGCACCGGACGCGTCGGCGCACGACGAGCCGGTGCTGCCGCTGGCCGAGGGTATCCGCGTGTACGTCCAGGGCGTCGACGCCGACGTGGCGGCCGGTTACGGCACCGTCGTGGCCACTCCCGAGCAGGCGGACGTGGCGATCGTGCGGATCAAGACCCCGTTCGAGCCGCGTGAGGGCGGCTTCGAGCAGTTCTTCCACGCGGGCTCGCTGGAGTTCACCGAGGCCGAACTGACCCCGATCCTGGACCTGTGTGCGACGGTGCCCACCGTCCTGGACATCTACCTGGAGCGCCCGGCGGTGATCCCGGAGATCGCCGACCGGTCGGCCGCGCTGGTGGCGAACTACGGCTGTGCCGACGCGCCGTTGCTGGACGCGCTGTTCGGTCGGGTACGACCCGAGGGCAGGCTGCCGTTCGAGTTGCCGCGCTCGATGGCCGACGTGCGCGCCCAGCGCTCGGACGTACCCCGGGACGGCAAGGACCCGGTCTTCCCGTTCGGTCACGGCCTGACGTACTGAGCACTGACGTACTGAGCGCTCCCCCCACCCCCACCCCACACGCGCGAGCGAATCGAAGGCGACACCGCGCCGGGAACCACCCGAGCGAATCGAAGCCGACACCCCGCCGGGAACCACCCGAGCGAATCGAAGCCGACACCCCGCCGGAGACCACCTGGGCGAATCCAAGCCGCCCCCACCCGACATCCACCGAGCGAATCGAAGCCGACACCCTTCCCGGCACCGCCGAGCAACGCGAAGCCGGTACCACGGTGGGGTATCGGCTTCGGTTCGCCGGCATCGCGGTGCACGAACGCGACGGGCGCGCCCGACACGCACCGGTTCACCATTGCCGCCCGCGCCTGCTTAGGGTGCTGCCATGGGTAGCGAGCAGCGGGAGGGCGTGGCTCTCTCCTTGCACGCGACGGCTCGGGCATTGCGGGTGTACCGGCTGCGGGCCGTCGTGACCACGGTGATCGGCTCGGTCTGCACCGGGGCCTGGTTCGCGGTCTTGTCCACGGCCGAGGATTCGGCCGGCGAGGCCTGGGGCGGCTGGGGCACGGTTCCGCTCGTGGTCGGCATCGTGGCCCTGGTGATCGGGATCGGCGCGCTGGTGCTGGGCCGGCGCATGCGGCGCACGCTGGCCCGCCATCCGTGGGTGACCTGCTCGTGCCGCTTCCGCGATCCGGCCGACGGCGACGGTGCGTGGGGTCCGCCGCTGGTGATCGGCGATCGCGCCGGCGACGGCACGCAGTACGCGCTGACCGTGGTGTCCATGTCGCACCGCTGGTGGCACCTGCACAAGTGCGACGGCGGCGACGTGTGGTTCGCGGGCGATCCGGCGCACGGCGGTGTGGTGTCCCCGCCCGGCGGCGAACTCCTGCTCTGGACCCGCCCGAGCCGACTCAGCCGCAGCAGTCGCCCCACCCGCCGTGCCAACCCCGCCGGAGCGTGAGGGCGCCCGCCGGGCGCTCGGCCCGCCCCGGGGGCCGGCTCATCTGACCAGGCGCAGGCTGATCGGGTAACGCATCACCTCGCCGCCCGCCGCCCGGGCGCCGCCGAGGATGGCGAAGACGGCGATGGCCGAGTACATGACGGCGATCACCAGGCCGCCGAAGTCGCCGAGCAGCGCCAGGATCGGCGCAAGCACGAACGAGAGCAGGCAGGTCAGCTGGAAGTTCAGCGCCGCCTTGGCGTTGTCCCGGACGAACTCCGAGCGGGCGCCGACCGTCCTGCGGATCAGGTACGGGCCGACCACGGGTGCGCAGAAGCCGCTCCAGTGCGCGGCCGCGCTCCAGCCCCGCTCCCGGCCCGGACGGATGCGCTCGTACGGCCCGACGGCGCGGTTGAGCCACCACGGCGGCGGCATCGGCGGCCCGGGCGTCATCCCGTGCATCGGCATCGCCGGCGGCCCCGACATCGGCATCAGCAGGTCGTCGAGCAGCGCCTCCAGGTCCGCCCGGGTGCGCCCGGCCAGCGCCGAGGCCACCCGCTCCTCGAACTCGTCCGCGTTCAGCCTGCCCTCGCCGTAGGCATGCTTCAGGTGTTCGATCGTGCGTTCGCGATCCGCGTCGCCGACCCGCATGTGCGCGGGCATGCCGTACCAATGGGGTGGATGAGGACCGGAGTTGGGATGCATGCGCGGCTCCTCTCGCTGTGCACACGGCTTCGTACAGCATGCGCCGTCGACGAACCGTGGTCCATCAGGGATAACCCTTGGCCGGACCCTTAGGCAACCACCGCAGGGATGACGGCGATTCGCCCCGGCGCGACGGCGCACCCGGTCCGTCTCCGGGCCGGGCCCGGTCAGAACAACCGGCGCAGCAGCCGCAACGAATGCGCCTCCAGGTGTACGGAGGTGCCCGCCTTGGCCGCGGGCCGGTCCCGATCGAGCAGTACCGTCGCGCTGTCCAGCACCGTCCCCCACGCCGCGCCGTACTCGGCGGGTGGCAGGGTGAAGTGCAGGTCCCCTTCGTGCGCGTTGATCAACAGGAAGAACGAGTCGTCCCGGATCGGTTCGCCGCGCGGACCGGGTTCGCCGATCGCGTCGCCGTTGAGGAAGACCGAGATCGCCTTGTTGAATCCGGCCTGCCAGTCCGCCTCGGTCATCGGCCGCCCGCCGGGCGCGAACCACACGATGTCGGCCAGGCTCGCATCGTCCGCCGGTACACCGCGCAGGAAGCGCCGGCGGCGGAACACCGGATGTTCGCGGCGCAGTCGGATCAACATCTGCACCCATTCGAGGAACACCCAGTGTTCCCGGCCGCGTTCCCAGTCGACCCAGGAGACCTCGTTGTCCTGGCAGTAGGCGTTGTTGTTGCCGCCCTGGGTGCGACCGATCTCGTCCCCGTGCAGCAGCATCGGCACGCCCTGGGACAGCAGCAGCGTCGCGGCCAGGTTGCGTTTGGTCTTCTCCCGCAGCGCGAGGATCTCGATGTCGGTGCTCTCGCCCTCCACTCCGCAGTTCCAGGACCGGTTGTGGTTCTCGCCGTCCCGACCGTCCTCGCCGTTGGCCTCGTTGTGCTTGTGCTCGTAGGAGACCAGGTCGTGCAACGTGAAGCCGTCGTGGGCGGTGACGAAGTTGACCGACGCGGTCGGCCGCCGGCCGTCGTGGCGATACATGTCGCCGGATCCGGTGAGCCGGGCGGCGAAGTCCGGGAGCGTACCCGGCTCGCCGCGCCACAGGTCGCGCACGGTGTCCCGGTACCGGCCGTTCCACTCGGTCCACAGCGGCGGGAAGTTGCCCACCTGGTAGCCCTCGTCGCCGACGTCCCACGGCTCGGCGATCAGCTTGACCCGGCTGACCACCGGGTCCTGCTGGACCAGGTCGAAGAACGCGGAGAGCTTGTCCACCTCGTAGAACTGCCGGGCCAGCGCCGCCGCGAGGTCGAAGCGGAAGCCGTCGACGTGCATCTCGGTGACCCAGTAGCGCAGCGAGTCCATGATCATCTGGAGCACGTGCGGATGCGACATGCGCAGCGAGTTGCCGGTGCCGGTGGTGTCCCAGTAGTAGCGCGGGTCCTGTTCGGACAGCCGGTAGTAGGCGCTGTTGTCGATCCCGCGCAGGGACAGTGTCGGGCCCAGGTGGTTGCCCTCCGCGGTGTGGTTGTAGACCACGTCGAGGATCACCTCGATACCGGCCTGATGCAGGCATTTCACCAGGTAGCGGAACTCCTGCACCTGCTGCCCCAGCGAGCCGGTCGAGGAGTAGGCGGCGTGCGGCGCGAAGAAGCCGATCGTGTTGTAGCCCCAGTAGTTGGCCAGCCCTCGGCCGACCAGGTGCCCGTCGTCGACGAACTGGTGCACCGGCATCAACTCGACCGCGGTGACCCCCAGCGACCGGAAGTAATCGATCATGATCGGGTGTGCCATGCCCGCGTAGGTGCCGCGGATCTCCGGCGGGATGTCCGGATGGCGCATCGTCAACCCGCGCACGTGCGCCTCGTAGATCACCGTGTCGTGGTACTCGTGCCCGGGCCGGTGGTCGTCGCCCCAGTCGAAGTACGGGTTGACCACGACCGAGGTCATCATGTGCGGCGCCGAGTCGCTCTCGTCGATCCGCTCGGGCTCGCCGAACCGGTAGCCGAACAGCGGTTGGCCCCAGCGGATGTCACCGTCGAAGGCCTTGCCGTACGGGTCCAGGAGCAGCTTGGCCGGGTTGCAGCGGATCCCCCGGCGGGGCTCCCACGGCCCGTGCACGCGGTAGCCGTAGCGCCGACCGGGTTGCAGGCCGGGCAGGTATCCGTGCCAGATGCCGCCGTCCACCTCGCTCAGCGGCACGCGTTCCTCGTTGTGGGCGTCGTCGATCAGGCACAGGTCGACGGCCTCGGCGACGTCGCTGTACAGGGCGAAGTTGACGCCCGTTCCGTCGTAGGAGGCACCCAGTGGAAACGGATGCCCGGGCCACAGCGTCATCGAGATTCCCCCTTCGCAGCCGGGATCGGCCTGATCGCACACCTGCCCGGCTCCGGGCCCGGGAACCGTTCCGGTACCCGATGCGTCGGATGGCCATGCGAATCCACGACCGTTCCACGCGCGGGGCCACCGCCCTGCCGATATTCGTGCTGACGGCGGGACTCGTCGTCACCGGTTGCACCTCCTCCGGCGGCTCGAAGCCGGATCCGGTCCGCACCGCCGCCGGGTCCGGCGAGACGATGCGGCTGACCGCGTTCGACTCGTGCGGCGCGCTGGTCGACGACTTCCGGGCGGCGGCGCTGCGCACGATGAGCGAGAAGAAATCCGCCGACAACTCCAAGTCCGGGCAGATGGCGGACGACGAGGCCCCGGCCGCCGCGCCCAGGGCGGCGGCCCCGCAGGGCGTGGCCGCGGACCAGGCGGCGCCCGGGGCGGCCGAGCACTCGACCACCAACACCCAGGAGCAGGGCGTCGACGAGCCCGACCTGGTCAAGACCGACGGGCGTCGGGTGCTGACCGTGGCCGACGGCCGGCTCAGCGTGGTGGATGCCGCGACGCATCGGGTCACCGGCACGCTGGAGGTGCCGGGCGCGCGGGCGAAGGAGCTGCTGCTGTCCGGCGATCGGGCCCTGCTGATCCTGAACGGCTCGACGAACCTGCCGAAGAGCAAGGGGGGTTCGGGCAAGATGGCACCGATCCCCGGCGGCCCGGGCAGCTCGTCGCCGGTGGCCGCGAACCCCAACGCCCGCTTCGTGCTGGTGGATCTGGCCGCCGCGCCGCGCATCATCGGCGATCTGTCGGTGGACGGGAGCTACACGGACGGCCGGCAGATCGGCAGCACCGCGCGGATCGTGGTGCGCTCGCGGCCCCGGCTGTCCATGTCCACAGCCAAATCGTCGGACCAGGCCAAGGATCTGATCCGGCGCTCGACCGCCTCGGACTGGCTGCCGCAGTTCACCCTCGCCGCGAACGGCCGGACCGATTCCGGCGATCTGGTCGGCTGCGACCGGGTCAGCCGGCCGCAGGCCAAGCCCGGCGACCCCGGGCACACCGGCACCGCGACGTTGAGCGTGTTGTCCTTCGACCTGACCCGCGACCTGGACAAGGGCGATCCGGTGACGGTGGCCGCCGACGTGGACAACGTGTACGCGTCGGAGTCCAACCTCTACCTGGCGACCACGTCCACGCACCGCGCCGTGTCCGGGGACGCGAAGGTGATCGGCGGCGGACCGCCGAGCACGACGACCACGATCAACCAGCTCGACATCTCCGGCAAGGGCACGCCGAAGCTGGTCGGCACCGGCGTGGTCTCGGGCGCGATGGTCAACGAGTACGCGATGTCCGAGCACGCGGGCAACCTGCGGGTGGCCACCACGCTCTCGCCCGGCGACCCGAGCATCCCCCGGACCGTGCCGAGCAACCTCCCGCAGAACACCACCACACGCGGCGACACCGCCCCGGGCAGCGCGGCGCCGGGCGGATCCGTCCCGGGCAGTGCGCCGGGCGGCATCGCCCCGAGCGATCCCACCGACGCCACCCCGGGCACGCCGGGCACGCCGCGGGACATGCCGCCGCCGATCGCGCCGCGCTCCAGTACCGAGTCGGTGGTCACCGTGCTGGCCCGCAGCGGCAACACGCTGACCCCGATCGGCCGGGTGGGCGGCCTGGGCCGGACCGAACGCATCATGGGCGTGCGCTTCGCGGGCCCGCTCGCCTACGTGGTGACCTTCCGACAGACCGACCCGCTGTACACGCTGGACCTGAGCGACCCGCGCAACCCCAAGGCGGTCGGCGAGCTCAAGATCAACGGCTACTCGGCCTACCTGCACCCGATCGCCGACGGCCGGCTGATCGGCGTCGGCCAGGACGCCACCGACGGCGGCCGGCGGCTGGGCACCCAGGTGTCCTTGTTCGACGTGAGCAGCCTGGCGAACCCGACCCGGGTCGCCCAGTACGCGCTCCCGGGCGCGAACTCGCAGGCCGAGCAGAACGCGCACGCGTTCTTGTACTGGGCCAAGGACGGCACCGTGGTGGTGCCGGTGAACGAGTCCTACCGCATCTCGACCCAGCCGCAGATCGCCCCGGGCGAGAAGTCCCCGGGCGGCGGCTCGTACGCACTGGTGTTGCGGGTCGAGGGCAGTCGGATCGTCGAGGTGGGTCGGGTGACGCACCCGGGCGGGACCATCCAGCGCTCCCTGGTGATCGGTGACGATCTGTGGACCGTCTCGACGGCCGGGATCTCGGTGGACCGGCTCGCCGACGTGCGTCAGGTGGCCTGGATCCCGACCGCCTGACCGTCCCGGGCGGCATCGCGGCGGGTCGGTCTGGTATACCCGGGAGAGCTGATCTGACAGACCATCAGAAACGATCGGGAGCGCACATGGCGGCCACCGTCTTCACCGACCTCCAGCAGATCAAGGACTCGGTGGGCAAGCACCTCGGCCACAGCGAGTGGCTGGAGATCACCCAGGACCGGATCAACCTGTTCGCCGACGCCACCGGCGACCACCAGTGGATCCACGTGGACGTGGAGAAGGCGAAGGAGGGCCCGTTCGGCGCGCCGATCGCCCACGGCTACCTGACGATGGCGCTGTCCAACCTGTTCCTGCCGCAGATCGTCGAGGTGCGGAACATCTCGATGGGGGTGAACTACGGCGTGGACAAGGTGCGCTTCCCGGCGCCGGTCCCGGTGGGCTCCCGGGTGCGCGGCGGTGCGGAGATCGTGGCGGTCGCCGACATCGCCGGCGGCGTCCAGGTGACCATCCGGATCACCGTCGAGATCGCCGGCTCGGCCAAGCCGGCCTGCGTGATCGACTCGATCAGCCGCTACCTGGCCTGAGCGGGCACGACCGGCCGACGACCGGTCGTGCTCCGCCCCGACGCCGGACGGGCCGCACTCGGCCCGTCCGGCGTTTCGCGTGCCGGGGCCGTCCGGCGGGCCCGGCCCGGGCCGGGTCCGGCGGGTCCCGGCGGGTCGGGTCGCGTCGTCTCCGGTGCCGTGGCTCGGCGTGCGGGGGCCGGCCTACGCGTCGGGCTCGATCACGACGCAGCGGGTGCGGCTGTAAATGGTCGGCATGCACCTGTTGCAGTGGATGCACAGGGACTTGGTCTCGCGTTCGGCCGCGATCCGGTTGATCAGGTCCGGCTCGCGCAGCACCGCGCGGCCCATCGCGACGAATTCGAAGCCCTCGGTCATCGCGAGGTCCATCGTGTCCCGGTTGGTGATCCCGCCGAGCAGGATCAGCGGCAGCTTCAGCTCGGCCCTGAACTGCCGGGCGGAGGCGAGCAGGTAGGCCTCCTCGTACGGGTACGAGCGCAGGATGCGGTTGCCGATCAGTTTGACGCCCAGCCGCTGCGGCTGCGGGAAGGTCGCGGCGAACTCGGGCACCGGGGCGTCGCCGCGGAAGAGGTACATCGGGTTGAGCAGCGAGCTGCCGGCGGTCAGCTCCAGCGCGTCCAGCGAGCCGTCCTCCTCCAGCCAGCGCGCCGTGCGGATGCTCTCCTCCAGCCGGATGCCACCGGGGACGCCGTCCTCCATGTTGAGCTTGGCGGTCACCGCGATCTTGTCGCCCACCGCGTCCCGCACCGCGCGACACACACCGCGGGCGACCTTGGCCCGGTTGGCGAGCGAACCGCCGTAGCCGTCCTTGCGGTGGTTGAGCTTGGGGCTGAGGAAGGCGCTGGCGAAGTAGTTGTGGCCGAGGTGGATCTCCACCGCGTCGAAACCGGACTCGATCGCGAGCAGCGCGGCGTCGGCGTGCGCGCGGGTGATCCGGGCGATGTCGGCCTCGGTCGCGGCGTGCGTGGTGCGCATGCTCAGCGGATTGAACATGCGTCCGGCGGACAGCGCGGGCCGGCCGTTGGACTTGGCGTTGGCCACCGGGCCGGCGTGGCCGAGTTGCGCCGAGACCGCCGCGCCCTCGGCGTGCACCGCGTCGGTGAGCCGGCGCAGGCCCGGCACCGCCTCGGGGCGCATCCAGATCTGGTGTCGGTCGGTGCGGCCCTCGGGAGCGACCGCGCAGTAGGCCACGGTGGTCATCCCGATGCCGCCCGCGGCCGGACGCCGGTGGTACTCGATCAGGTCGTCGGTGACCAGCGCGTCCGGGGTGGCCCCCTCGAAGGTCGCGGCCTTGATGATCCGGTTGCGCAGCGTGAGCGGGCCGAGCGTGGCGGGGGCGAAGACGTCGGGTATCACGAGTCACCTCGTTCTGGGCGTGCCGTCCGGGACGGACCGGGTGGGAGCGGGTCGGTCGGCGCCGGGTCGGCGGGCGCCGCGTCGGCGGGGCGTGGGGCGTCGAGGCCGGCGGTGACGAAGCCGACGACGGCCGCGGGGGCGGGCGGCGGTACGAACGCGTCCGCCACGGGTTGGCCGTAGAGCTGGAGCAGCAGGTCGAAGGCGAGCCGCCAGCGGTCCGCGATCTCCCGGGCGCTCAGGTCCGGGCGCGCCGCGGCCAGCAGTGCGCGCCACGGTGCATGCCGGAACCACGGGTCGTCCCAGGGCAGTTCGTGCCCGGAGAGCACGGTACGGGCGAGCAACTGGAGCAGCATCGGCCCGTTCGGCTCGCGGGCCAGTCGGTCGAACGGCTCGACGATGATCGTGACCACCTCGCCGACCGTGGGCGTCCACCCGGCCGCGCGGGCCCGGTCCAGGTCGGCCAGCGGCCCGGCCCACAGCGGCCCCAGGCGCTGTTGCAGCAGCGCCACGACCAAGTCCCGCTTGGACCCGAAGTGGTAGTGCACGGCGGCCGGATTCATCCCGGCGGCGGCGTTGACCGCCCGGACGGAGACCCGGTCGTAGCCCTGCGCGAGGAAGAGCCGTTCGGCCTCGTCGAGCAGCCGGGCCCGCGATTGTGCTGTCACGGCAGGCACCAAACCACGAAGTGCCGGCATTTTCAATCACTGATTGAAGCACTGATCGAAATCATGGCCGGCCCGGCGAGCGCGTCGACGGGCGGGCCCGGAGCGGACCGCGGCCCGGGGCTCAGTCCAGGGGGACCAGCAGCACCGGGCAGTGCGCGTGTTCGATCGCGGCGGTCGCGACGTGGCCGACCCAGTGCCGCAGCGGGCCGCGGTGGTGCCGTACGCCGACCACCGCCAGCGCGCTGCCCGCCGAGGCCTCCACGAGCGTCCCGGCCGCGTCCGCCATGACCGAGTCCGCGCGCACCTCGACGTCGGGGAACCGGGTCCGCTCCCCGCTCAGCGCACCCGCCAGCGCGGTGGCATGCACCTCGGCGACCGCGCGCATGTCCGCCTCGCTGGGCCCGGCGAGGCCCGCGTAGCCGGGCCAACTCCACGCGTGCACCGCATGTACCGGCACGCCCCACCCGCGGGCCGCCTCGAACGCGGCCCGCACCGCCCGGTCGTCGCCGTCGCCCTGGACGCCGAGCAGCACGTTCACCCCGGTCGGCGCCGGCGCCCCGTGGTCGCCGCGCACGATCAGCAGCGGGCACGTCGTCCGCGCGGCCAGAAACCGCGAGACCGAGCCCAGGAGCAGGCCGACGAACCCGCCCCGCCCGCGCGATCCGGCGACCAGCAGCACCGCGCCCTCGGCCGCCGCGAGCAGTGCGTCGCCGGGCAGGCCGTAGCCGACCCGGGCCTGCACGCTCAGCTCCGGATGGCGCCGCAGTGCCGCCGCGGCGCCATCGCGGACCAGCGCCTCGGCCGCCCGGCGGGTGTCCTCGTTCGGCTCCACCGGCTCGAAGCCGGGGGCGGCCATCGGCACCCGGATCGCGTGCACGACGCGCAGCACTGCGCCGCGCCGGGCCGCCTCCGCGGCGGCATGGGCCACCGCCCGGTCGCCGTGCTCCGAGCCGTCCGTGCCCACGACCACCAGGGGTGTGTCGACCTCGCCTGTGTTCCCCATGCCTGCTCTCCCCTATCGGTGTCGAAACGGCGAAGACCGGCCCGGCGCACCTGCCGCCGAGCCGGTTCGGGTGACCGCCGCGATCAGAAGTTCAGGCTGCTCAGCAGGTTCGCGACGCTCTTGCCACTGCTGTGGATGCTCGGCGCGATCGAGGTACCGGCGAGATAGAACCCGAGCAGCGCGCACACGATCGCGTGCGGGATTCGCATGCCGCCCTTGCGGATGAAGATGAACACGATGACGCCCAGCAGGACGACGGTGGAGATGGACAAGGCCATGGGGTGACTCCTCGGGAGGCGCGCTCGGGAGCGCAGGGACGGAACGGCCGCGCCGATTTCGGGACAGCGCGAAGAGTGCCGGTGGGACGGCGGACTTTGTCTGCTTTTGTCACCGTCACAAAAACTAACAGAAAGTGTCTATAAAGTAGCAAAAAGTCACGACTTCGCTCGTTGGGTTGCTCTTCGTGATGCTGTGTCCCGGCGTGTCCCGGCGTGTCCCACCCCGCGCCCGGCGTGTCGGGTCGCGGGCGGGCGCGACATCGCCCCCCGTCACACCCCGATCGCTCTTCCCGACCCACCCGAGCCGTGGAATTCTGGCCGCGCCCGCGCCCAGCCAGCACCACTGCCGGAAGGTCCGCCGTGCCCGAAACGATCGACAGCGCCGCCCCGAACGCCGCCGTGTTCGACGTCTACAGCCCCGACAGCTACGCGGCGGGCATCCCGCACGCGACGTTCGCCCGAATGCGCCGCACCGCCCCCGTCTACCGCCACGCCGACCCGGAGCGGCCGGACGGCTTCTGGGCCGTCACCCGGCATGCCGACGTGATCCGGGTGTCCCGGAACCCGGAGATCTTCTCCTCGCACGAACGGCTGTCCCTGCTCATCGAGCCCGAGGAGGACGCGCTCGCCACCCAGCGGCTGATGATGCTCAACATGGACCCGCCGGAGCACTCACGGCTGCGCAACATCGTGAACAAGGGCTTCACCCCGCGCACCACGCTGACCCTGGAGGACAAGGTCCGCGAGGCCTGCGAGCGGATCGTGGCGAGCGCCGTCGACCGGGGCGAGGGCGACTTCGTGGCGATGTGCGCGGCCGAGTTGCCGCTGGTGGTGATCGCCGACCTGATGGGCGTACCCCAGGTCGACCGGCACCGGCTGTTCGACTGGTCGAACAAGCTGGTCGGCGAGGCGGATCCGGACCTGCGCCAGAACGCGGGCGAGGCCGAGCAGGTGCAGATGGAGATGTTCGGCTACGCGGACGCGCTGGGCGCGGCCCGGCGCGAGTGTCCCGTGGACGACATCGTGTCCAAGCTGGTCTGCCCCGACCGCGACGGTCAGGAGCTGACCGCGCTCGAATTCGACCTGTTCTTCATGCTGCTGGCGGTGGCCGGCAACGAGACCACCCGCAACGCGATCTCCGGCGGCATGCTCGCGCTGATCGAGCACCCCGAACAGTGGGAACGGCTGCGCGCCGACCCCGGCGGGTTGGCCGGCACCGCGGCCGACGAGATCGTGCGCTGGGTCAGCCCGGTCAACGCGTTCAAGCGCACCGCGGTCCGCGACACCGAGTTGAGCGGGCAGCCGATCGCCGCCGGCGACAAGGTGGTCGTCTACTACGCGTCCGCCAACCACGACGAGGACGTGTTCGTGGACCCCTACCGCCTCGACATCGCACGCGATCCGAACCCGATGCTCGGCTTCGGCGGCGGCGGCCCGCACTTCTGCCTCGGCCGGCACCTGGCCAAGCTCGAACTGGAGATCATGTTCCGCACCCTGGCGGAGCGGGTCGAGCGGGTGGAACTGCTCGGGCCGGCACGGCGGATGCGGTCCAACTTCCTGAACGGCATCAAGGACATGCCGGTGCGGATGCACCGGGCCTGAACCGGCCGTGGCCGACCCGACGGATCGTCGGGCCGGCCACGGCACATCACGACAACGGCCGTCAGGCGGCCGGCACCTCGATGTCGGTCTCCAGCCGGCGGCGCGAGCGCAGCCCCTGGGTGATCGGGTGCTCGTCGCCCAGCTTGCGCCGACACGCCCGCTCGGTGCGGGTGAACCATTCGCGGGACTCGTCCCGGCGACCGATCTCGCCCAGGCTCTGCACCCGGTTGCAGGCCGCGACCAGGGTGTGCGGGTGGTCCGCGCCCAGCTGCGCCTCGTACCGGTCGTAGGTCGCCCGGTCCAGCTCGGCGCACTCGTTGGCCTGGCCCGCCTGGTAGAGGTTGTTCGCGTGGTTGAGCGCCGCGGCCAGGGTGTACGGGTGGTCCTCACCCAGCAGTTCGCGCAGCCCCTCCAGGCTGCGCAGCCCCAGGGCCATCGCCTCCTCGTCGCGTCCGACAGCCCGCAGGTAGATCGACAGGTTGCTGGCGCACCCGAAGGTGAACGGGTGCTGCGCGCCGAACTGCTCGCGGTAGCCCTGGTAGGCCTCCTGGGCGAGTTCGAGCGCCGCCTCGTCGTTGCCCATCGCGTGGTTGTCGGCGGCGAGGTTGACCGTGCAGGAGAGCAGCACCGGATGGGTGGGGCCGAGGTAGGCCCGGTACTTCTCCAGCGTGTCGCTGTCCAGGGAGCGGGCGTAGCGGGCGTCCCCCGTCTGCCGGATCGTCACCGCGAGGTTCTTGGCGGTGCGCAGCGCGTCCCGGGTGCGGCCCATCGCCTCCTCGCGTGCCAGCGTCTGCTGGAGCACCGCGCGCGAGCCCGCGTAGTCACCCAGCTCACGCAGGTCGTGGCCGACCTCGTTGGCCAGGAAGCAGGTCCTGGAGTGGTCGTCGCCCTGAATCCGCCGGCGTCGGTCGAATGCCTCCTGGTGCACCTCGCGCGCCTCCTCCAGCAGGCCCATCAGGCGCAGCGAGACACCGAGGTTGTTCGCCGCGAGCAGGGTGTCGTTCGCGTCCTCGCCGAAGACCTCGCTGAAGCGCGCGTAGTTGTCCCGGTCGGATTCGAGCGCGGTGTGGAAGCGGCCGAGCGAGCGCAGGTCGCCGCCGTAGCCGCGGCCGGTGATCAGGGTGTGCGGGTGGTCCGGGCCCAGCGATTCGCGCTGCGCCTCCAACGTCGCCCGGTCCAGGTCGTAGGCCTTGCGGTACCTGCCCTGGGAGCGGTAGACGTTCGCCAGCTGGGTGCACATCCGCAGGGTCAGCGCGTCGTGCCGGTGGAACCGCGCGCGCCAGCGCTCCAGTGCGAGCTCGGCGATGTACTGGCCGAACTCCCAGTCGTTGAAGCGCCAGGCGAAGCGCACCTGTTCGACGATCCAGCGGCGCACCGACTCCGAGTCGCTCTCCAGCGCGCGCGAGGGCACCAGGTGCTTGTAGAGCTCCTCGTACGTCTCCTGGTTGGCCGGATCGTCCACGTCGCCGGGCGCGTTGGCGGCCAGGATCTCCAGCACCCGGGCGCGCCGGGCGGCGTTCTCCTCGGGCGGCATCTGGTCGCGCAACACGGCCTGGACGAGTCGGTGCACCTGGATGGTGTCCTCGCCGCGGTCCACCCGGGCCAGCGCGTACCGGCCGAGCTGCTGGAAGATCCGGGACAGCAGGAGCGTGTCGCCGAGCGAGCTGTCCACCCGCACCAGCTCCTGGAGCACCTCGCGCGAGCGCAGCAGCCGCATCGAGATCGAGTCCGGCGACAGGTACGCACACAGTTCCAGCAGCCGCACCGCGGCCGGCTGCCGCTCCTTGAGCTCGTCGAGCGAGACGGTCCAGGTCGCGGCGGCGGTGGTGGGGTAGTCCGGCGGCTGGCCCTCGTCCAGGATCGCGCTGACGCGCGTGTTGACCCGTTCCAGGTATTCCTCGACCTGCATCGCGGACTCGGCGAGCCAGGCACCGGCCTGTTCCACCGCCAACGGCAGGTCGCCCAGCGCGGTGGCCACCTTCTGGGCGTCCGCCTCGGTCAGCGACGGCACCCGGCGCTGGAGCAGTGCGACGCTCTCGTCCCGGCGGAACACCGGGACCTCCAGCGGGCGGGCGCTGCGTGCCCAGAGGTCGTTGCGGGAGGTGACCAGGACGTGGCCGTTGACGCTGCCCTGGGGCATCAGGTGGGCCACCGAGGCCGGTTCGTCCGCGTTGTCGTAGATCACCAGCCAGCGGTCGTAGGGCTCGCCCTGTTGCAGGGTCTGCAACACGGTGGCCGCCGCGTCCGTGACGTTCTCCCCGGCGGGGAGGTCGAGCCGGTCGCCGAGCCGGGCGAGCTGGGCGGCGACGCCCTGGGCCTGCTCCGCCGACACCCACCAGATGACGTCGTAGTCGGCGGCGAAGCGGTGCGCGTATTCGAGCGCGACCTGGGTCTTGCCGACGCCGCCGAGTCCGTGCAACGCCTGCGGCAGTACGGCGGTGGCGCCCTTGGCGAGCTGGTCGCGCAGCTGCTCCAGGATGTCGTCGCGGCCGGTGAACGCCGGGTGGCGCGGCAGCAGTTGGGAGACCCTGGGCTTGGTCCCGGGGAACCTGGGGCCGTCCGCGGGCGCGGGTTCGGTGGGCGTGCGACCGAATGCGGTCAGGAGCACGGTGCGGCACTGTTCCTCGGACAGCCCGGTCAAGGTGACCGTTTCGCCCACACCCGGGTCGTTGTCGATCGGGTCGTCCACCCGCAGGGTCACCACGCTCGCCTGGTCGACCGCGGCGAGTCGGCGCAGCGCCGTGCGCATCGCGGTCCAGGAGCGGCTGGGCAGCGAGTGCGAGGAGGAGACGACCACGACGCTCTCGACGTTCTGCAGGTCCTCGACGGGGGTGTCGCAGCCGCCGGTGCCGACCACCTGGGCGCCCGAGGCGGTCAGTTGGGCACGCACCCAGTCCACCCACATCCGGTCGCGCGCGCTGTAGAGGATGCGCACGGTGGTCGGGGCGGTGTAGCGGATGCGCTCGAAGCGGCGCAGCTCACGCCGGCGGTCCACCTCGTCGATCGGGTCGAGCCGGCTGATCGCGCCGTCGGTGAGCACGCCGGTCAGCCGCTCGTACGCGCTGAGCAGGCTGCCCTCCTGGAGCGGCCGGTCGCCGACCGTGGCGAGCGTCTCCTCGTAGGCGTAGAACGCCTTGTACGGGATCTCGACCTCGCCCCAGTACCGGCTCCGCTCGGCTTCGGAGCGATCCGCGAGGAACTCGGCGAAGCGCTCGCGGGCGTGGTCGCGGCCGGCTTCGAGCTTGTCCTTCTCGTCGTCCTCCACGCGCATCGGCACGGGCAGGATGCGCAGCGGCCGATCGGCCTGGCGGGCGATCGAGCGGGCCACGTTGACGCCGCCGTCGATGGCCTGTTCGTTGAGCGTGAAGCCGTCCACCACGATGTCCGGCAACAGGGTGGTGCAGATGCCGGCGATGTCGTTGAGCCCGGTGCGGCTGTCGATCAGCGCGTAGTCGTAGGACGCGCGCATGTCCTCGCGCAGCGCGTCCAGGAAGCCGATGCCGTGCGGGCTCTCGCAGAAGTCGGCCCAGTTGAAGCCGGCCAGCGTGGCCGCGTACTCGTGGTTCTGCCGGCCCGGACCGAGGAAGCGGATCAGGCCGCCGTCGGCGAAGTCCCGGTCGACCTTGACCGCGCAGCCGTCCACCCGGCTCTCCGCGACGCGGCTCGCCTCGATCATCGCGTCCGTGCTGGTCGGGGAGCCGACCACCTTGGCGAACGCGCGGATCATGTCGAGCACTCCGCGGGTGTCCTCCAGCCGCTTGTCGATCAGGTACGGGTGGAAGTAGCGGTGCAGGCCCGGTGATTCGAGGTCCCAGTCCACGACGAGCACGCGCTTGCCTCGGGAGGCCAGGATCCAGGCGACGTTGGCCAGGGCCATCGTGCGGCCAGTGCCACCCTTGTACGAGTAGAACGTGACGACGGTTCCCGGCGGGTTGTCGCTCATCGTTTCAGTGCTCCTCAACATCGCCACCGGGTCCCCACAGCAACGGGCGGCGGGGGTTGTGTCGGGCCGTGATCCAGCGGGGTCGGGTGGGCAGGTCCGGCCCGGTGCGCGCGTGCAGGGGCAGGAGCCGGGCAGCGGTCGCGACCGGCGCGGAGCCCGCGTACGGCAGTCGGGCGGGGGCGGGGCCGGCGACGGTGCGCGCGCCGAGGAGTTCGCGCGCCTCGGCGGGCGGCAGCGGGCGCAACGGAACGCGGTTGACCTCGACCACCACGCGCGCCAGGTCGGCGATCAGCCGCCGGTAGTCGGCGGAGTGGCCCTCCAGGCGCATCAGGTCGAACAGGCCCTGGCGGGCGTAGATCGGACCGTAGTCGCCGTCGGCGCCCACGTCCGGGGTGGGCTGCTCGCCGGGGCGGGCGTCGGCGGCGCGCCAGCGCACGGTGGCCATCGCGTCGAGTCGTTCGCCGGTGCGGACGCGGTGTCCGCGTACCCGTTCGGCCATCACCGCCCATTCGCGCATGGCGGCGGGGTCGGCGAGGTAGTCGGGCGAGGCCAGCACCACCGCGGCGGGAACCGAACAGGCGGCGAGCGTTTCGGGTGGGTCGCCCGGATCGCGCTCCGCGCACGTCGACAGCAGGCCCCGTGCGCCGTCCCGGCCCGGCACGCGGGCGGAGACGGCTTGTTCGAGGTCGGCGTGGAAGCGCTCGACGTAGACACGCTCGTCGCCGCACGACCGACTCGTGAAGAAGACTGGTGTCATCTCGACCCCTGCTGTCGGTGCTTCGTTTCGACGCGCGTGGGATTGCCCTCCCCGTCCGTCACTCGTTGTTCCCAGGCTACCCGAGTCCATCACGCGAAGTGACTCCTCGTGACATCAGGTAATCTCATGTTCTCTCTCGTTTCGTATCGTTTTACTCATGCCCACCACCGGCCCACCCGGGCCGGAACCGGCTCCGGCACCGTTTCGCTCCGCCCAGGTCCGCCGGCCCGATCGCACCCGTTCGGCCGCGCGGCGCGCCGCGTCGGCGGGCACGTCCTCCCGCCACCACGGCTCGACGGTCTCCGCCATGCCCGCCACGACCCGCGCACCGTCCGACGTCAGTTCGCCGCACGCGCGCAGCGTCCCGATCGCCTCCGCGACGTGCGCACGGTGCACGGCGAACTCGGCCTGCGCCCGATCCTGCTCCTCCCCCGCGGCGCTGTGCCGCCGAATCCGCCAGAAGTCCGCGATCCCCAGGTGCGCGTAGGCGCCCTGCAAGAGCGCACCCACCGGTCGGGGGTCCAACCGCCAGGGCGCCCGATACCGGAGCGTCGAGCGTTCCGAGAGATTCGTGATGTCCTGTACCGCGCCGAGCTTGTTGTGCTGGAACTCGTGGATCAGCGTCACGGCCAGCGTGATCGGCCCCATCGCCGGCGTCAACGCGATGCTTCCGAACGCGTATCGAGACGACGAACTGAGGCTGGCCCCCGGTTCCGCGACCACCGGAACCAGCGTGGACAACGCCTGGCCCAGGCCGGTCGCGTAGGCCCGGTGGGCAACCGCCAGCCGGCCCCACGCATTCACGAAGTTCCTTTGCAGCAACGATACTTGGTGCGCGGACAACCGGGGCGTCGGCTCCCAGCGGTGTACGTCGCGATAGGGGTCCACGTCCTCGATGGCCACGGTGGCGGACAGCCCTGCGGCCGTCGCGGAACATACCCGATTGGCCTCGTGTCGCGCGATCCGATCGTCCGGGCGCCACTGCCGCCCGATCCGCGCGGTCCGACCCGGGCCCTCGGCCGCGCGCACCCGGCCGAGCGTGGGCAGGTACACCCATCCCTCCACGGCGCGAACCGGGATCTCGCCCGGGTCGTGCTCGGGACCGGCGCGCAGCGCGGCGGCGGTGGCGATCGAGCCGAGGTGGTCGAGCAGGCGATCCGCGTCCGGCGCGGGCGAGAGCGCCTCGGGTCGACGCAGCCACAGCAGGCAGCGCATCGCCCAGGCGCCGGTGTACGGATGCATCAGCACCGTCCGGGCCGCCTGCGGCGCGGTGCGCTGGATCCGGGCGAGCAGGTCCAACGCGTCGACCAGGTGCGCCGTGCGGGCACTCGGCAGGCGTTCACGGGCGGTGGCGACGACCGCGTACACCTGGAGCAGTCGGCGGCTCTCCTGGGCCCGGACGAGCGCGGCCACGGCCTCGGATCCGCCGTAGCCCGCCGCGAGTTCGGCGAACACCGCGGCGTCGAGGCGGTGTGTGCGGATCACCGCCGCCGCCCCTGGCCCACCAGCGCCCGCACGTCCGCGCGTACCCGATGCCCCACGTGTTCGATCAGTGCCCGCAGGTCGGCGCAGTACACCGAGGGATTGTCGAATCCGTTGGCCGGGTGGTAGCGATGCGCCCGCAGGCCACCCCCGCAGGTGCGCAGTACCGGACAGCGCCGGCAGGTCGGGCTCGGCTCGGCCGTCCCGCCGCCGGGACCGGTGTGGGCGGTCGCGGCGAGCACGGTCGCCGGGTCGTGCCGGAAGACGTCCAGCCCGGTGGCCGCCGCCCCGTCGTAGGCGGCCTTGAGCGCGTCCTGCCGCTCGAAGGTGCCGTCCGTCTCGATCACCACCGAGCCCGCCGGGCTCAGCCCGAGCGTCTCGCTGTGCACGGACCGGCCCAGCGTCAGGTCGACCAGGTCCTCCAGGATGCGCACCCGGGTCTCCCGCACGGGCGCGCCGTACCAGCGGTCGAAGACGGCGATCAGCCAGTCGGCATGGGCGGTTGCGTCGGGGCGGGCACCGGGCGGCGGATACTCCCACGTGGCGTGCGGCAGCAGCAGGTCGATCATCGGCGGTGCCTGCGCGAGCAGTTCCTCGTAGGTGGCCACCGGATCGTTGGCCAGGTCGATCGTGGCGAGCAGCCCGCCGTACAGCGGCCGGTAGCGGGGCCGGCGCAGCAGTGCGATGCCGCGCACCGTCCCGGCGTGGCTGCCCCGCCCGTCCGGCCCGCGCCGGTGCCGGTCGTGGGCGAGTTCGTCGCCGTCGAGCGAGATGCCGACCCGGATCCGATGCGCGAGCAACACCTCGGCGCAACGCTCGTCCAGGAGCACCCCGTTGGTCTGCAGGGTGAAGCGCGGTTCGGCCACGCCCGCCAACGCGGCCCGCAGTTCGTGCGCGATGGCGTCGAGGCGATCGGGTCCCACCAGCAGCGGCTCACCACCGTGCAGCACGATGTCCAGCGTCCGCAGGCCGGCCCGCTCGGCGTGCGCGCGCAACCATCGCCCCACCGCGACCACCGTCTCCTCGGCGATCAGGCGGGGCCGGTTCCGCCAGCCCTGGTCCCGGAGTTCGTACACATAGCAGTAATCGCACGCCAGGTTGCAGCGCGCGGCGATCTTGACGATGAATTGCCGAAACGGTATCGCCTCGTTCATCGGCCCTCCCACGGTCAGTTCCGGATGCCGGAACTCCCGTCCGACCGGGGTTCGTCGGCACCGTCTTCGGAGTCGGCCGGCACCCAGATCTCGGCGAAGGCGGGCTCGACGGCACTGTCGAAGGTGGCCACCACCGCCTCCGAGGGCTCCTCGGACTCGCGGATCAACCGGCGCAGCGCGGAGCCGAGCACGGACGCCGGCAGGTCGTCCAGGTCGTCGAGACAGAGCCCGTCGAGGTCCGGCAGAGCCGACTCCACGTCACCGCACTCCCCTTGCATCCGCAGGTCCCCCGTTCTCCCGCGTCGCCCCGATGTTCGAGTCCGCGTCGGACGACCGGCGTGTGCCGCTCGCGCGTGCCGTCCGAGTGAAACCCGTACATTCGAGTGCGGAACGTATCGCCACGATTACACAAGCCTTCCTATACTAGCCGGGCCGGGTCGGCCTGCGCGATGCTCTGTGTGGGCAGAGTCGTACACACGAACGGTCGGCACGGGGGCGGCAGTTGCCGGACCCGCCGCCGGCGCCGGCGCGTGGGACGCTCGGCCGTCCTTGTACGGTGCTCGATCCCGGGGGTCGCTTGGTGGACTACGACTTCTTCACGAGTCACGTCGCCGACCGCGACCCCAAGTGGGCGGCCCGCTTTCACGACGACATCGAGGCGGAACTGCGGCGCGGGGGCGACGGGGTGCGCGCGGCGATCCGGTTGCAGCCCACCTTCGGGCCGATCCAGGTGCCGGACGGCGACCCGCCCGCACAGGCGCGGGCGATGGTCGCGCTGTGCTCGGACGACTACTTCGAGGACCTGGAGTGCGGGCGCGACTGGGCGGTGTTCACCGACCGATTGCGTCGACACGAGTCGATCGTGGGCATCTCGCCGCCGAATCTGATCGCCGTGCCCTGGACCACGATGGAGCAACCGCTCCCGGCCGCCCTCGGCGCGATCGAGTGGCCCGCCGGGATCGCCGGGCCGAGCGGGGGCCCGAGCGTGTTCGACATGTTGCGGCTGGGCGGCATCCGCGACCTGGGGTACGTGCGGGCGGTGCGCGCGGTCGCCGATCGGGTGGCCGCGGCGCTGCGCCATCGGCTCGCGCCGCTGACCCCCGGCGAGGCGGCCGAGATCGAGCCGCTGTTCGGCAGCCACGAGGCCGGCTCCCGCACGCTGCCCGAGGCACCACGCCGGTTGCCCATCCTGGAACCGGTCCCACCGGCCCGCACCGACCTGGTGATCAGCTACGTGGGCAACGACCTCGCCTGGGCCGACTGGGTCAGCGAGGTACTCACCTTCGAGGACTACCGGGTCTCGCTGAGTCGTTGGGACTGGAGCGCGGGCGTGAGCTTCGGCAAGGCCATGGCCCAGGCGCGCGGGTTGGGCGAACACGTGATCGCGCTGTTCTCCGAGCACTACTTCGAGGCCAGACGGCTGGCCATGGACGAATGGGAGGAGGCCCTGGGCGATGCGGACTCCGGGGGCCGGTTGTTGCCGATAGTGGTCGGTCGCACCCAGGTGCCGTCGATGTTCCGCGGCGTGCGACCGGTCGACCTGACCGAGGCGGACGCGGTCGGTCAGCGCGATCTGCTCGTCGACGCGGTGCACCGGTTCGCGCCGCTGCCCGCGCGGAATCCGGGGTTCGCCTGACCGTGTCGGAGCCGATACCCCCGCCGCCGCGCCCACCGAGACCCGCCGAACCGCCCAGACCGGCCGAACCGCCCAGGATGGCGCCTCCGCCCCCGCCGCGCTCGCCCACGGACAATCCGCCGGTGTGGCACGTCCCGGGCACCAGGGGGCGCTTCTACGGGCGCGACGGCACGCTCGCCGACCTGCGCACGCTGCTCCAGGCCGAACACCGCGTCGTGCTGCGCCCGCAGGACGACCTGCCCGGCCTGGGCACCACCCACCTGGCTCGGGAGTACGCCTACCGGCACCGGCACCTGTACGACGTGGTGTGGTGGTTCGACTGTGCCGCCCGCCCCACCGAGAGCGGCGTGGCCTTCCTGCATCGCATCCTCGAACAGCTGACCGACCTCGGCCATCGGGTCGACCAACAGGTCGGCCCGAAGCACGAACTACAGTCGCGGGAGGGCTGGTTGCTGGTCTTCGACGAGGTCGACCGGCCGGGTCTGATCGGTGAGATGATTCCGGCCGGCCCCGGCCACGTGCTGATCACCAGCACCGATCCGCTCGCCCGCCACCTGGGCAGCACGGTCGATCTGCCGCCGCTGGACCGCGGTTCGTCGGTGCTGATGCTCTTCGACGCGCATCGCGAATTCGAGCTGGAGATGGTCACGGCCGAGGCGATCGCCGCGTTCGTCGGCGACCGGCCCGCGGCGATCGCCCGGATCGCCGAACTCTTCGCGTCCGGCCTGGTGACCCCGGACGTGACGCTCGAACTGCTGCGCTTCGGGAACATGGCCAAGCTGTCCCGGACCATCCCGCAGAACCAGGTCGTCTATCTCGCCGACCTGTTCCTGGCCGTGCGCGGGTTGCGGGCGCCGGACACCTGGTCGATCTGGCTGGATCTGTCCGAGGACTATCTCGAACACCAGTTGTTGCACCGGCACATGACCGACGCGCGGTCGATGCTGCTGCACATGATCCGGACCCTGGTCAACGGCCCGGAACCGATCCACTCGTTGCAGTGTCTGTGTCGCGCGCTGCACGACGTGCTGCCCAACACCCAGGGCGTGGAGGAGGTCTGCCGGGCGATCGACAACCTGCCCGGCTGAACGGGTGGCTCCGCTTCCGTATCGGGCGAAGGAGCCGAATCCGGCCGGCCGGTGCGCGATGCTGGTACGCATGGCGAACGACGGGGAGCACGGGGGCGACGCGGTGCGCTACTTCATCAGCCACGCCGGTTCGGACACCGCCTGGGCGGAGTGGGTCGCCGGCCAACTCGTCCTGGCCGGCCTGGAGGTCGAACTCGACGCGTGGGACTGGGCGACGGGCGAGAACCTGACCACCAAGGTCAGCCGCGCGCTGGACGGCGCGGGGCACATGATCGCGCTGTTCTCGCCCGCGTACTTCGTACCGGAGCGCTGGACCACGGTCGAGTGGACCGCGATGTCGGACGCGCTGCGCGGCAGCGGTCGCCGCCTGATCCCGCTCGTGGTGCACGAGTTGGATCGCGAGGAGATCCCGTCGGTGTTGCGGCCGTTGCTGCGCAAGACGCTGTACGGCAAGTCCGAGGAGGACGCGCACGCCGAACTGATGGCGGCGATCCACGGTCCGTCCCGGCCCGCCGATCCACCGGCGTTCCCGGGCCCGCGCACGGACGGGGCCGCCGGCTCGCCGCCGCCGGCGCCCGTGTCCCCGCCCACGCCCGCGCCCGCGCTGCCGGCCGCGCCGGTGCTACGCCGCACCATCACCGCCGGGCAGACCCGCGAGTTGACCGACGCGATCCTGGCGGTGCCCCGGATCGCCCGGACCGACCTGTGGAACCTGTGGCTGGATCTGGCCGAGGACTACTTCGAACGACCGCTGCCCCGCGAGCAGATCGCCGCGCCGCGGATCATGTTGCTGCGGCTGATCCACGACCTGTCCACACTCGCCGAGCCGGAGCCGGCGCGCGCCCTGGACGCGCTGGTGCGTGCGCTGGGCGACGTGCAACCCACCGGGCCGGAGATCGAACACGTCCGTGCCCTGCTGGCCGCACTGACCAGCCCGACCGACGCGGTCGACCACACGTCCTGAGCCGGGCGGAGTGCCGAACCCGGCTCAACTCCCGTATGCGGCCCGCCGACGCCGCTCGTAGGCCCGCCGCCACCCGGCCCGCCACAACAGGGCCGTGCCGGGCGGGATCCAGCGCAACACCCGCCGTCGTTCGGCGTCGGTGGCGTGGTGCAGGTGGAAGGCGACGAGCGCGGGCAGGTCACGGCCCCAGACCCGCACGGTGCGGGTCGGCATCCGCCCGTCGGGCGTGCCGCGCACGTGCCGGCGCATCAGCGGGAACAACTGGTGCTCCTCGGCCAGACTGTGCCGGGCCACCTGGTCGTACAGCCGCCCGATCGCGGGGGAACGATCACGCAGCGGCACACTCGTGTCGGCCGCGCGGCGCATCGCGTCCTCCAGGGCCGAGTGGTCCACCTGGAACGCGGTCACGGTGCGGGCGGCACGCGGCGAACCGGCGCGCACCCACGGATACAGCACGGTGTGTTCCTCGCGGTGATGCGCGCGCAGGAAGCGCAACACCAGCGCGAGATGCTCCTCGACCGCGCGCACGCGCAGGATGTCGACCGGGTCGAGGTGTCGGGTCACCTCGGTCAGTCGGGCCAGTTCCTCGCGCAGACCTCGGTGCGCGACATAACCGGGAGTGAGATCGAGAGTGGGGCTGGGAGTGGGGGATACGGGTGAAACGGTGGTCGTCGACACGGGGCCGCCTCGGAGGCATGGAAAGAGGGAGCCTCACACCGTAAGGGCTTGCCGTAGGTGCTCCGTACCAATGCAAGGAGATTTTCGGCCATTCCCGATCGGCGCCCGTTTCCGGTCCGATACCGGCCGAGCCGATACCGAACCGGAACGCCGGTTGTCGTTTTTCTTGCGCCCGCGCCGGAGCGGGTTCGGCGCCGGTTCTCGACGTGCCGGTCTTGGAGACGTCGGTCCTCGCGGCGCCGGTCCTCGACGAGCTAGTCCTTGAGGTTGGGGATCGTCCAGTCGATCGGCTCGTGCCCCATGGCCGCCAGCGCGGCATCTATCTGCGAGAACGGCTTGCTGCCGTGGAAGAGCTTCGCGGACAGCGGCGAGGGGTGCGCGCCCTGCACGATGGTGTGCTTGGCGGTGTCGATCAACGCCGCCTTCTTCTTCGCGTGGCCGCCCCACAACACGAACACCACCGGCTTGTCCCGGTCGCTCACCGCCTTGATCACCGCGTCGGTGAACTTCTCCCAGCCGCGGCCCTTGTGCGACGCGGCCTCGTGCGCACGCACCGTGAGCACCGTGTTCATCAGCAGCACGCCCTGCCGCGCCCACGGCATCAGGTAGCCGTTGTCGGGGATGGGCAGACCGATGTCCGCGTGCATCTCCTTGTAGATGTTGCGCAGCGACGGCGGGATCTTGACTCCGGGCCGCACCGAGAAGCACATGCCGTGCGCCTGGTTGTCGTCGTGGTACGGGTCCTGCCCGACGACGAACACCCGCACGTCGTCGTACGGCGTCGCCTCCAGGGCCGCGAACACCTCGTCCTCCGGCGGGAAGATCTGGTGTTCCTTGCGTTCCGCGTCCACGTACGCGGTCAGCTCGGCGTAGTACGGCTTCGCCAACTCCTCCGCGAGCACGGGCTGCCAGGACTCGGGCAACGTCTGCACAGCAAGAACCTCCACACGAGGGCGCAACGCCCATGGATCAACGTGGGATCCAACGTAGTGGCTCGCCCGGACACCTCGGTCCGCACCGCGTGCATCGGTGCGGACCGAGGCGGCCGAAGTATTCCGGCTCGACCGTCTCGTCCGGCTTGCACCCCGAGGACCTCGGCAGGCTCGCCCGCGAGGGTCTCGGCCGGCTCCGCCTCGAACGTCCCCCCGGGGCTACGCCTCGAGCGTCTCGTCCGGCTTCGGGTCGGGCTTGTAGCAGAGCTTCATCAGCAGCGCGGCGTTCGCGACGCCGACGCCGGCCGCGAACAGCGCCGGGCGCAGGCCCGACTTCTTGCGCCCGATCAGCGCGTCCACCGAATACCTGCCGTTGCCGAGCGCGGCGAGCGCGACCGCGGCACCGCCGACCACGGCGGTGTACTCCCAGCCGCCCTTGAAGACGAAGAAGCCCTTGCCCTTGTGGTCGGTCGCCGCCGCGACGCTCATCAGGCCCACCGTCGCCGCCGCGGGCAGCGGGTTGGCCACGCCGAGCGCGATGCCCACACCGGCCGCCATCTCGGTGCCGGCCGCCAGGCGCGCGTGCACCTCGGCGGGCTTGAGGCCGAGCGACTCGAACCAGCCGGTGGTGCCGGCGAGGCCGCCGGGGCCGGCGACCTTGTTGTAACCGTGCGCGAAGAGCATCGGACCGAGCGTCGCGCGCAGCACGAGCGCCGCCACATCGCGGCCTTCGGCCGCCACCGCGGCCTTCTTCTTGCCGAACATTGCCCACCTCATCAACTGACGCATCGTCACATTTCTGTGGGCAACCTACCCGAACAAGCGACGCCGGCGGGGACCGGGCGGCCGGCCGACGACGCCCTCACGCTCCGGACGGGCCGATCCCGGCGTGGTCGACGCGGTCGGCGCCCACCCGCGCGGCGACATCGGCCCCGGCCTCCGCCGCCGCGTCCGCCTCGACCATTCGGGGCACCACGACGGGGGTGTCGTCCCCCGGCGCCCGGAGGATGTCCGCATCCACGTCGTACAGCGCCCGCACCAGGGCCGCGTCGACGACCTCCTTCGGCGGCCCGGACGCGATCACCTCGCCCGCCCGCATCGCGACCAGCACATCCGCGTACCGAGCCGCCGACGCCAGGTCGTGCAGCACCATCACCACGGTGCGCCCGCCCGCGGCGACCTGCCGGACCAGGCCCAGCACCTCGACCGCGTGGCCGAGGTCCAGCGCCGAGGTCGGCTCGTCGAGCAACATCACCGGCGCCTCCTGCGCGATCACCATCGCGACCCAGCAGCGCTGCCGCTGCCCGCCGGAGAGCCGGTCCAGCCGTCGATCGGCCAGGTCCAGCACGCCGGTCGCGGTCAGCGCGTCCCGGCAGACCCGCTCGTCCGCGCGCGACCACTGGCGGAACAACCCCTGGTGCGGATGCCGGCCGTAGCGGACCAGTCCGGCCACGGTGACCGCCTCCGGTGCGGTCGGGTTCTGCGGCAACAGCCCCACCCGATGCGCGGCCTGACGGGGCTTCAGTCGCCAGATGTCGTCGCCGCCGACGCTGACCCGACCCGAATCCGGTTTGTGCAGGCGCGCGATCGAGCGGAGCAGCGTGGACTTGCCGCAACCGTTGGGGCCGACGATCGCGACCACGCTGCCGGCGGCCACGGACAGGTCCACGCCCGACACGGCACGATGCCCCGGATATCCGGCGTGCAGATCTTCCACGAGCAGTTCCATGGGCGGACCCTCCCGGCCGTACACAGCATAGGTAAGGCGAGGCTAACCTAAGCGGCCGGGTCGCCGGCACCGCCGGCCTCGATCGGAGGGCATCGACCGCAGGGCGTCGACCCGGTCAGCGGGTGCCGATCTCGCGGAACCACTGCGTGCCGACCCGCCCGGTGCGGTCCGCGAACAGCAGCGCGTCCCGCCCGTGCCAGACGAGCGCGGTCACCGGCGCCGCGACGTGCCGTCGGGCCAACGGGGTCGGCACCCGGCGGGCCGAGCCGGCGCGCACGTCCCACACCACGAGCATGCCGTCGCCGCCCGACGTGGCCATCAGTGCGCCGCCGCCCGGCCGCCAACGCGGCGCGCACGCCTGCGGTTGGGCTGGGAGTCGGCGCGGGCGCGGGCGAACCCGGCCGCCGCGCGCGGCTAGGTCCCACACGGTCAGTCCGGCCCGGTCCTCCGCGGCCAGTCGGCGTCCGCCCGCGTCGAGCGCGAGCCCGGTCACCGGCTCGGTCCCGGCCGCGCCGAGGTCCTCGTGCGTACCGCCGACGCCGCGTACGTGCACACTCGGCACGTCGCCCGCCGCGCACAACCACGCGCCGTCCGGCGCACCGGCGAGCACCCGCACCGGGATCGGGTACGTCCACACGTTCGTCCGCCCACGCGGCCCGTACATGTGCACCTCACCGCCGAGCGCGACGGCGAGCCCGCCGACCGAGTCGACCCAGACCACGTCGTCCACCCGGACCGGTCCGTCCACGGCCCGCCACGACTCGGTGCCGGTGTCGCCGGCGTAGACCCGCACGGCGCCGCCGAAGAACACCGCGCACCGGCTGCCCGCGGACCACGCAAATCGCGCGGGCAGGCCCGGCGTTCGCATCAGCAGTGCGCCGTCGGTGATCCGCCACAGCGCGTACCCGGTGGGGCCCGCGAGGGCGACCACCGTGCCGTCGGGCGAGAAGCCGGCCCGGTCCACCCCGCCCGGCAACACGATCCGGGCCTGCAGTCGCCCGGTCGCCGCGTCCAGCAGCCGAACCCCGCCGGCGGCCCCCGCGACCACGCACGATCCGCCCGACAACGCGACGGCGGACGGTACATCGTCGATCCCGTGCTCCCAGCCCAGCCCCGTACGTGTCGCCATGACAGTCATCGCGGCCCCCTTGTTCGCGGGGCGATCCTTGCGCCTTCGTGTTTCGACCAGGAAAACTCTCAGGTCGAGACCGGTTTCCCTGGGTTCGACGAGTCTGCTAGTAAGACGATCGCACTTGTTCGCCGATGGATCGGATCACACCGTTGAGCACGCTCGAAGGTACGGCGCCGACCGTGGCGGACATCGCAGGCGCGAGCGGGAACGAACCCACGATCTTCGTCGCGGGCCTTATCCTGGTCGCCGCCGGCGCCCTGCTCGCACTCGCGGGCCGACGGCGCTTCGCGGACGACCCGGACGGGGAGTACGACGAGGACGTCGCCGACCCCACACCGGCCGCGGCGCCGACGCCCGTTCCGGGCGGCAACTCGGCCCAACTGCCCGCGCCGGCACCGGAATCGGCGAGCACGTCGACGGCACGACGCCCCGCGGACACCCCCGCCGCGACACCGACCGCGTCGCGCCCCACCGCAACGGAACCGGCCGCATCGAAGCCGACCGAGCCGGCCGCGGAACCGACGACCGTCGCGAACTCGGCGGCCACGCCGCCCGAACCCGCCGGTGCAGCCGGTGCACCCGGTGCGAACCACCCACCGGGGGCGGCCACTTCGAAGCCGGAGCCGGAGCCGGAAGTGGATTCCGCGCCCGAGCCCCGCTCGAAGGCCGACCGAAAGCCGGAGCCCGACCCCGCGCCCGTGACCGAGCCCGTATCGGAGCCGGTGCCCGACCCCGCACCAACGCCCAAGGATGACGCCGACCCCGAGCCGAAGTCCGCTCCCGAACCGACAGCCGAGTCCGGCGCCGAACCGAAGTCCGCCGTGCGGCAGGCGGCCGAGCCCGAGACCACCCCCGCCACCACTCCCGCGTCGGCGCCCGCTTCCGCCACGAAGGCCGAACCCGATCCGGCGGCCGATCCCGAGCCGGAACCCGGCCCGCCCAACGGCGCCTGACCCTTCGTCACCTCACCACCCCGACAACCGACCCGGCCCGGCAACGCCCCGCCCACCGCCCCGGTTCCGGCACCCGGCACCCGGTGCCGGGCGCCCGGCGCCCGGCACCCGGCGCCCGGCGCCCGGCACCAACGCCCTCCGGCAGCCTTGGTCACCCCGCGCACAACGCCCCAGGGGAGCCACCCCCGCCCACCACGCCGCTCCTGCGCACCACTCGGCCCGCGCCAACCACGCGCAACACCGCCGAACACACCACCCGGCCCGCACCCACCCGCGCAACGCCGCCCGAGCGCCCCACCCGACCCACGTTCACCCGCGCGCAACGCCGCCCGTGTGCGCAACGTCGCCCGTGTGCTCGACGCCCAGTTCGTTCCGGGGCCATTCGCGGCCCTCGACGCTCTCGACCGATCGGTTGAACCGCGTCAGTACCTCGAACAGTTCGCGGCGTTCGCCCTCGTCCCAGGAGGCCAGGACGCGTTCCAGGCCGTGGCAGTGGGTGGCGCGCTCCCCCGCGAGCCGTTCCGCGCCGCCCGCGGTGATCCGTAGCTTGCGGGCGAGGCCGCCGTCCGGGTCCGCGATCCGTTCCGCGTCGCCGGCCCGCAGCAGCGCGGCCACCTGCCGGTTCACGGTCGAGGTGTCGAGCCGAAACGCCTCCGCGAGTTGCCCGATCGACATCGGCCCCTCGACCTCGAGTCGGGTCAGCAGCAGGTAGGCCGACCGCTCCATGCCGTCACCGTGCCGCTTGCCCATGACGTGGTGCCGAGCGATCAACATCAACTCTCGCTCGATGCCTTCCAACACGTCCGCTCCCGCCTTCACACCAATGCGCCTGCCCGGAAACCTGGCGCCATGCCCAGGCAATGTGCACGATACACACCATGTGTATCGTGCACATTGGTTGACCGCAGCAACCACCCGGCGATCCTCTGGAGGCAGTCCGTGACCGGTCCGAGCGGCATACCCGAGCCGAGCCCGGCGGGCGCTCCCGCTCATCCGCCCGAGCCCGTGGACCGGGCCGGGTCGGTGGTGGCGGTACTGGCGTTCTGCGGCGTGGTCGTGGCGCTCATGCAGACCCTGGTCGTCCCGCTGCTGCCCAACCTGCCCAAGCTGCTCGACACCTCGCCCGCCAACGCCTCCTGGGTGGTCACCGCCACCCTCCTCTCCGGCGCGGTCTGCACTCCCGTGATGGGCCGACTCGGCGACATGTTCGGCAAACGCCGGATCCTGATCGTCAGCCTCGGCCTGATGGTCGCGGGCTCGGTGTTGTGCGCGCTCTCCGACACACTGCTCCCGATGGTGCTCGGCCGTTTCCTCCAGGGCGCGTCGTTCGGCGTGATCCCGTTGGGCATCAGCATCATGCGGGACGAACTCCCGCCCGCGAAGCTGGGTTCCTCGATCGCGCTGATGAGCGCGACGCTGGGCATCGGCGGCGCGATCGGGCTGCCGGTGGCCGCGCTGATCGCGCAGAACGCCGACTGGCACATGATGTTCTGGGCCGCGGGCGCGATCGGCGCGCTCGACGTCGTGCTCGTCCTGCTCCTGGTGCCCGAGTCGCCGGTCCGCCTGCCCGGCCGCTTCGACTTCGCCGGTGCGGGCGGGCTGTCCGTCGGATTGGTCGCCCTCCTGCTCGTGATCACCAAGGGCGCGGACTGGGGCTGGGGCAGCACGGTCACCCTGGTCCTGCTCGCCGTCGCGGCGGTCGTCCTGGCCGGCTGGGGATGGCTCGAACTGCGCACCGCACAACCACTCGTGGACCTGCGCATCTCGGTGAAGCCGCAGGTGTTGTTCACCAACCTCGCCTCGGTGGTGGTCGGCTTCGCGATGTTCGCCCAGTCGCTGGTGTTCCCGCAGGTGCTGATGAACCCGGAGAACACCGGCTACGGGCTGGGCAAGAGCATGGTCGTCGCGGGCCTGTGCATGGCGCCGTCCGGCATCGTGATGATGCTGGTCTCGCCGCTGTCCGCGCGCCTGTCCGCGGCCCGCGGCCCGAAGGTCTCGCTGCTGGTGGGCACCCTGGTGATCGCGATCGGCTACGCGCTCTCGGTGTTCATGCTCGACGCGGTCTGGAAGATCGTCGCGATGGCGGTCCTCTCGGCGGTCGGCGTCGCGTTGGCGTACGCCGCGATGCCGTCGCTGATCATGCAGGCCGTGCCGATCGGCGAGACCGGTTCGGCGACCGGTCTGAACACGCTGATGCGCTCGATCGGCACCTCGACCTCCAGCGCGGTGATCGGCGTCGTGCTCGCGAACATGACGATGCACACGGGCGGCCGGGAGTTCCCCTCCCACGACGCCTTCGTGACCGCGCTGTGGTTGGGCTGCGGAGCGGCCGTCCTGGGCCTGCTGGTCGCGCTGTTCATCCCCGGGCGCAAACCGGTCGAAGCCGCGCAGATCCCGACGCAAAACCGAAAGGAGGGCTCCCCGGCGGTCCGTACGGCCACCTGACGGCGCATCAATTCCCGCGTCGCACATGGCCAAAACCAACCCGGGTAGCCGATGCTCGTAAGTCTTACCCCGGCGCCGACCTCACGATTGGGAGATCGCCACCCCCATCCCACCCTTCGACAGGGAGACACCATGAGCCTTCCCACCTTCCGTGGATCGCGTTCACCCGCACCCGACCCGGCTCCCGGGCCGACCTGGACCACCGAGGCCGAGTGGCAGCGCCAGGCGTTGCCGGTCGCCCTGCCGGAGGACTGGCCGGGCCTGGCCGGCGGACTGGTGGTGGTCGCGGCGCACCCGGAGGACGCGCTGCTGGGCGTGGGCGGACTCATCTCCCGCGCGGTCGCCGCCGGCTCGCCGGTGCGGGTGGTCAGCGTCACCGACGGCGACGCGTCGCACCCGGGCAGCCGGTTACCGGGTTCGGTGCTGGCCGCACGGCGGGTCCGCGAGTCCGACCGGGCGTTCGCCACGATCGTCGGCAATCCCGGCGGAGTGGCCCCGGTCGAAGTGATCCGGCTGCGCGTCCCGGACCGCACGGTCAGCACTCACGAACGGGACGTGGTGGACCGGCTGATCCCGCTCGTCTCGGGCTTCACGCTGTGTGTGAGCAATTGGCGCGAGGACGGCTTCGCCGATCACGAGAGCACCGGCCGCGCGGCCGACGTGGCGTGCCGGGAGACCGGTGTGGGTCTGCTGGAGTTCCCGTTGCGCATGTGGCAGTGGGCCCGGCCGGACGACGGTCGGGTGCCGTGGAGCCGGGCGCTGCGGGTCGACCTGACCGAGGTGCAACAGGCCCGCAAGGAGCGGGCGCTGTCGTGCCTGGCCTCCCAGATCGCGCCGCTGGTGCCGGGCCGGGACGACCGGGTGCCGCTCCCGCCGGAAAAGCTCGCGTACTTCCGGCGCCCCTTCGAGGTGCTCTTCCGCTGACCCGACGGGGCCTCGCGCCGAACGCGGATGCGCGTTCCCCTTCCCGATGCGGGCGTGAGCCCGGCGGCTTCGACCGGCCGGCGATCAATGCTCGGCGACCGTCGCGCCGCTCGGGAGCTGGGGAACGCGCGCGGTCGCATCGACGGCGTGCGCGGGTGGTCAGCCCGGGATCATCAGCCGCTCGCGCAGCGACGCCAGAGTGCGGGCGAGAAGGCGGGACACGTGCATCTGCGAGATGCCGATCCGCTCACCGATCTGCGCCTGGGTGAGATTTCCGTAGAACCGCATGACCAGGATGGCGCGCTCGCGCTGCGGCAGTTCGGCCAGCAGCGGGCGCAGCGCCTCGCGGTACTCGACCAGGTCGAGCGCGTGGTCCTCGGAGCCGAGCCGGTCGCCGACCGTCTCCTGGCCGTCCGCGTCGCCGTAGGCGGTCTCGTCCAGCGAGGTCGCGGTGTACACCGTGCAGGCGTCCAGACCTTCGAGCACCTCCTCCTCGGTGATGCACAGGCGCTCGGCCAACTCGCGCGGCGTGGGCGTGCGTCCGTGCAGCGCGGTCAGTTCGTCGGTGGCGCGCAGCAGTTCGGTGCGCAGTTCGCGCAGCCGGCGGGGCACCCGCACGGACCACGAGGTGTCCCGGAAGAAGCGCTTGATCTCGCCGATGATGGTCGGCATGGCGTACGCCATGAAGCTGCTGCCGCGATCGGCCTCGTAGCGGTCGATCGCCTTGATCAGGCCGATCGTGCCGACCTGGACGATGTCCTCGACCGGTTCACCGCGCCGCCGGTAGCGCCCGGCGGCGTGCCGGACCATCGGCAGGTTCAACTCGACCAGCAGCCCGCGCAGGTACGAGTGGTCCACGGTGCCCGGTTCCAGCGTGGCGAGCCGGGCGAGCATCAGATCGCCCGCCGCCCGGGCCATCGGCGTGGGCAGCCGGGTGACCAGATGCGGGTGCGCCAGCAGGTCGTCGAGATCGACGGTCGGCGGCGGGGGGGCGGCGGCGCGGGGTTCCGCGGTCGTGTCGAGGGTGCTCAGGCGCACGGCCATGCAGGGTCTCCCAATCCGGATGGATGGACACCGATAACCCCGAGCGACATCGAGTCTGTGACCTGGAGCACAGGAAGATCAAGAGCCCTCCGGGGGTACGTCCTGACGTCAGGATCGCGACATGCGGTCCCACCTCGGGAAACGACGGACCGACGAAACGGAAAAAACGAACGAAAGCAGCCCATACGGCGCAACGAAACCAGGCATCGGGTAATCAAACGTCTGCCAAACGTGTCCGGAAAACGCCACGAACCACCACCCGAATGCTCGGGTGGTGGTTCGTGTGGCGCAGGCCGATCGAGAAAACGATCGAGTTGGCGCCGGAATCGATCGACTTCGATCCCGGACGCCCGGATCGGACCGGTCAGCCCAGTTCGAGCAGCAGGTCGCCGGCCTCGACCGAGGACACCGAGCCGATCGCCAGCCGGGCCACGGTGCCCGCGCTCTGCGCCGTGATCGACGCCTCCATCTTCATCGCCTCGATGGTCGCCACCGTGCCGCCGGCCTCGACCTCGTCGCCCACGGCCACCTGGAGGGTGACCACCCCGCTGAACGGCGCGGCCACGTGCTTCGGGTTGTCCGGGTTGGCCCGCTCGCTCTCCGGACGGGCCGGCTTGACCGAGCGGTCGCGCACCGAGAGCACCCGCGGCTGGCCGTTCATCCGGCAGTACACGGTGCGGAAACCGCGCTCGTCCGCGTCGCCGACCGCCTCGACCGCGAGGTAGAGCGAGACCCCCGTGGACAACTTGATGGCCAGTTCCTCGCCCTGGACCAGGCCGTACAGGAACGGCACGGTCGGCACCGCGGAGACGTCGCCGTACAGCCGCTCGGCCTCGTCGTAGTCCTTGGCCGGGCCGGGGAACAGCAGCCGGTTGAGCGTGTCGCGCAGTTCGTCGCCGTCCAGCGCGGCATCCTGCTCCGCGGTCAGTTCCACGGTGCGGGTCGAGCTCGCGGTGCGACCCGCGAGCGCCCGGGTGCGGAACGGCTCGGGCCAGCCACCGGGCGGCGTGCCCAACTCGCCCTGGAGGAAGCCGATCACCGAGTCCGGCACGTCGAACGCGCCCGGGTCGGCCTCGAACTTGGCCGGGTCGGCGCCCACCGCGCTCAGGTGCAGGGCCAGGTCGCCGACCACCTTGCTGGAGGGGGTGACCTTGACGATGTTGCCCAGGATCCGGTTCGAGGCCGCGTAGGCGTCCTCGATGTCCTCGAACTTGTGGCCCAGGCCCAGCGCGATCGCCTGCTGGCGCAGGTTGGACAGCTGGCCGCCGGGGATCTCGTGCCGGTAGACCCGGCCGGTGGGCGCGGGCAGGCCGGACTCGAACGGCGCGTACGCCTCGCGCACCGCCGCCCAGTAGGGCTCCAGGGCGCACAGCGCGTCCAGGGACAGGCCGGTGGCACGCTCGGTGTAGTCGGTCGCGGCCACGATCGCGGACAGCGGCGGCTGGCTCGTGGTGCCCGCCAGCGCGGCCGAGGCGCCGTCGATCGCGTCCACGCCCGCCTCGATGGCGGCGAGGTAGGTGGCCAGCTGGCCACCCGCGGTGTCGTGGGTGTGCAGGTGCACCGGGAGGTCGAAGCGCTCGCGCAGCGCGCCGACCAGCGTGCGGGCGGCGGGCGCCCGGAGCAGCCCGGCCATGTCCTTGACGCACAACACGTGCACGCCGGCCTCGACCAGCTGCTCGGCGAGCCGCAGGTAGTAGTCCAGCGTGTACAACTTCTCGGCCGGGTTGGACAGGTCGCCGGTGTAGCACAGCGTGCCCTCGGCGATCGCGTGCGTGCCCAGGGTGGCCTCGATCGCCGGACGCATCGCCTCGATGTCGTTGAGCGCGTCGAAGATCCGGAACACGTCGATGCCGGTGCGGGCGGCCTCCTCGACGAACTTCACGCACACCTTGTCCGGGTACGGCGTGTACCCGACCGTGTTGCGACCGCGCAGCAACATCTGGATGTTGAGGTTGGGCATGCCCTCGCGCAGCGCCGCCAGGCGGTGCCACGGGTCCTCCTTGAGGAAGCGCAGCGCGACGTCGTAGGTCGCGCCGCCCCATGCCTCGACACTGAGCAGTTCGGGCGTCATCCGCGCCACGTAGGGCGCCGCCGCGGCGAGGTCGTACGTGCGTACCCGGGTCGCCAGCAGCGACTGGTGCGCGTCGCGGAACGTGGTGTCGGTGATCGCCAGCGCGCTCTGCTCGCGCAGCGCCCGGGCGAAGCCGGTCGCGCCCAGTTCGAGCAGCCGGTCCCGGCTGCCCGCGGGCAGGTCGCCGGTGGGCAGTTCGGGCAGCTTGGTGCGCGGGACGGCGATGCTCGGGGTCGGGCCGTACGGACGGTTGACCGTGACGTCGGCCAGGTAGGCGAGCAGGCGCGTGCCGCGGTCGGCGCCGGGGCGCGAGCGCACCAGTTCGGGGTGCTCGTCGATGAACGACGTGGTGATCCGGCCCTCGCGGAAGGCCGGGTCGTCGAGCACGGCCTGGAGGAAGGGGATGTTTGTCGCGACGCCGCGGATGCGGAACTCGGCCACCGCGCGCCGGGCCCGGCTGACCGCGTCGGCGAAGGTCCGGCCCCGGCAGGTCAGCTTGACCAGCATGGAGTCGAAGTAGGGCAGCACCTCCGCGCCGGTGTAGGTGCCGCCGTCCAGGCGCACGCCCGCGCCGCCCGGTGAGCGGTACGCGGACACCGTGCCGGTGTCCGGGCGGAAGTCGGCCGCGGGGTCCTCGGTGGTGATCCGGCACTGCAGGGCCGCGCCCTGGATGCGGATCTCGCTCTGCACCAGGCCCAGGTCGGCCAGGTTCGCGCCGGCGGCGACCCGCAGCTGGGCCTGGACCAGGTCGACGCCGGTGATCTCCTCGGTGACCGTGTGCTCGACCTGGATGCGCGGGTTCATCTCGATGAACACGTACCGGCCACGCTCGTCGAGCAGGAACTCCACGGTGCCCGCGTTGCGATAGCCCACCGCCTCGGCGAAGCGCACCGCGTCCGCGCAGATCCGGTCCCGCAGCTCGGGGTCCAGGTTGGGCGCGGGGGCGATCTCGACGACCTTCTGGTGCCGCCGCTGCATCGAGCAGTCCCGCTCGTACAGGTGCACCACGCCGCCGTCGGCGCCGGCGAGGATCTGCACCTCGATGTGGCGCGGGCGGATCACCGCCTCCTCCAGGAAGACCGTCGGGTCGCCGAAGGCGGTCTGCGCCTCGCGCATCGCGGTCTCGATCGAGGAGCGCAGGTCCTCGCGCCGGTCCACCTTGCGCAACCCGCGACCGCCGCCGCCGGCGGCGGCCTTGACGAAGATCGGGAAGCCGATCGCGTCCGCGGCGGCCACCAGTGCGTCCACGTCGTCCTGCGGCGGCGCGGTCTGCAGGGTGGGCAACCCGGCGCTCTTCGCGGCCTCCAGCGCGCGCACCTTGTTGCCCGCGAGCGAGAGCACGTCGGCCGAGGGGCCGACGAAGGTGATCCCGTTCGCCTCGCACGCCTCGGCGAGCAGCGGGTTCTCGGACAGGAAGCCGTAGCCGGGGTAGATCGCGTCGGCACCACACGCGATCGCCGCGCCGACGATCGTGTCCACGTCGAGGTAGGCGCGCAGCGGATGGCCCCGCTCGCCGATCTCGTAGCTCTCGTCCGCTTTTTGGCGATGCAGGGAGTGCCGGTCCTCGTACGCGTAGACGGCGACCGTGGTGATGTCGAGCTCGGTGGCGGCGCGCAGGGCGCGCACGGCGATTTCGCCTCGGTTGGCCACCAACAGCTTACGGATCACGAGCTACGTACCTCCTTGCCCGGGGTGTCCGGGTGCGGGGGAAATCGGACGGGTGCCTCGGGACGACAGAGTGCCGTGCCTGTGGTGGGGCGGCGGCATCGGGGTCGAACCTGCGTGACTTTAGGACACGTGTGCAGGTGCCCCGCAGGGCCGGTCCACATGCCGGGCACATCGGGGCGACTGCGAATGTGGGCCTCACCTGCGAATTCCGGGTTCACCGGGGGTGGTGTGAGCTTGATCGCAGCCCGCATCGCGAGACGCGGCGGCATTGTCGAGCGGGTCGCGAGCCGCGACGATCTGGGCAGGGCCGCACCGCGGGCCGGGAAATGTCGGATCATGCCGGGAGCCGGGGAACGTCCCGGAGCGGAACCGGGAATTGGGGGCGACCGTGAGGGTTCGGATGGGCGTGGTGGTCGCGGTCGCGGCCGTCGTGCTGCCGCTGGCCGGATGCGACGACGGCGACGGCGGGAGTACGAAGGCGGACGGCGACAAGGGCCCGAGCCCGACCGCGAGCGGCGCCGGCGGCGGGGCGGGCGGCGATCTGCGCGCGGTGGACGCGTGCGCGGTACTCACCGCCGACCAGGTTTCGCAGGCGCTGGCGATGCCCGGCCTGCGGGCCGCGCAGAACCCGCTGGGCTGCGATTACGCGGCGGCCGACGGAGCCCCGGTGATCAGCACGATCGCGACCCGGTCGAAGACGTCGGGCGGCGTGGACAAGGCGCTGGAGGCCTATCTGGGCACCCTGGGAGACACCCGTACCGAGAAGGTCCCGGGTGTGGGCGATGCCGCGGTGTACGTCCAGCCCGACACGATCGGGGGCGTCCTGGTGGTGGCGGCCCGTCGAGGCGAGGAGACGGCGGTGTTCTCGCTCAACGCGGGCGGCGGCGATCCGCCGCCGAGCAAGGATCAGCTCGTCGCGTTGGCCAAGCTGGCGGTGGCGAAGCTGTGACCCGGACATGGCCCGAGGATAGGACGCCGGGTCGGCTCCGGGAACACCGGCGATCGCCGTAGGGTGAACGGAACTTGACGCACGGTCACCGCCGGCTGCCCGAATCGGGCGCCGGCGGTGCGGAGTGGGCGCGCGATCGGCATTCCCGACAACGAAGGACCAATGGCCCGGCTGTTTCCCGCGTCGGCGGGCACATGATGGGCAGGGGAGTTACACACACCCCCGGCGCGGTGGGGACGGACAGGCGCCGGCGGGTCCGTACCTCGCGCAACGGGAGCGACGACTTGAGTGATCTCCTGACCACCCCGGGGCTGCGGCAAGACCGTTTCGAGCGCGATGCCGTGCCGTTTCTGGACCCGCTCTACCCCGCCGCGCTGCGGATGACCCGCAACGCCTCGGACGCGGAGGATCTGGTCCAGGAGACGTTCACGAAGGCGTACGCGTCCTTCCACCAGTTCCGGGACGGCACGAATCTGAAGGCCTGGCTGTACCGGATCCTCACCAACACCTTCATCACCTCCTACCGCAGGAAACAGCGGCAGCCGGTGGCGTCGGGTGTGCAGGAGATCGAGGACTGGCAGCTGTACCGGGCCGGGTCGCACGAGTCGACCGGGCTGCGGTCGGCGGAGACCGAGGCGCTGGAGCACCTGCCGGACTCGCAGGTGGTGGCCGCGTTGCGCGCGCTGCCCGAGGAGTTCCGGATCGCGGTGTATCTGGCGGACGTGGAGGGCTATCCGTACAAGGACATCGCCGCGTTCATGGACGTGCCGCTCGGCACGGTGATGTCGCGGCTGCATCGGGGCCGGCGGCGGCTGCGCGAGGCACTGGCGGAGTACGCGCACGAGCGCGGGTTCGTGGCCGCGGCCTGAGCCGGGTGCGGCGGATCTCGGTGGGGCCGCCGCGCCCGGCGCCGGATGGGTGTCGGCCGGGGCGCGGCGGCGTGTGGCCGGATCGGCTGCGGGTGGCCGCCGCCGGTAGCCGGCTACCCGCTACAGGTACTTCTGGACCGCGGGCAGCAGGTCGTTGACCGTGTTGCCCTTGGCCGGTTGGCCGATCGCGGTGAGCACCCAGCCGTCGGCGCCGCGGGCCAGCTTGACCATGATCTGCGCGTTGTCCTGCGAGTCGGCGGTGGAGAGGTCGTAGCGCAGGATTTCGCTCCCGTCGCTCTCGTCCACCAGCCGGCAGAACGCGTTGGCGACCCGGGAGAAGTCGTCGCTGGTGAACGCGCTGACCGTGAAGACCAGGACCGTGATGCGCAGCGGCAGCGCGGCGAGGTCCACGATGATCGACTCGTCGTCACCCTCGCCGGCACCGGTGGTGTTGTCCCCGGTGTGCGTGACCGCGCCGTCCTTGGACACCAACTGCCTGGGCCACACGGTGTCCACGAGGCGGTGATCGGCGTCGAACAGCAGACACGACGCGTCCAGGTCGACGCCGGTGAGCGCCTGCAGACCCGGGCGCAGCCCCTCGTGCTTGATCGGGTCCCAGCCCAGTCCCATCCGTACCCGGGCGGCCGAACCGGCCGTGCCCTTGCCGATGGTGACGCGCTCCCCCTGTGCGAGAACGACCGTCATCGCAACTCCCCTCCGCGGTGTTCCCCGATTGCGCGCCCCGTCGACGGACGCGGCGCGTGGATGGAGAGCATCCTAGAGCGAGCGGATCACTGCGGGAGATCGACCACTTCGCCATCACCCGCCGCACATCACCCACTTCATCGGGTGACCGCGGGCGTCATGCGGTGCTGCCCGGGCGGGGCGTGCCCGATGCCGTCGAGCGATCGGGGATGTCGATCACCTCGGCGGCCGGTGGCGCGTTCACCTTGACCGGGACGTCGAAGTCGCCGTAGCTGACCGAGCCGCTGTTGGCGGTGGACTTCGACACGATCAGGACCGGGTAGGGCTTGCCGCCCTGGGCCTCGATGTAGATCTTGCCGTCGTCGTCCCCGGGCGGGCCGGTGAGCGGGATCATCCTGCGGCCGTTGATCGTCTCGGTGGGCAGCTTGACGCCGTCCTCGGGGAAGTTCTTCAGCGCCGCGCCCGGGTCGGCGACGGTGGTGATGTTGCGTACGCCGCGCAACTTCTCGCTGTTCGCGTCGCCCTTGAGCCACTTCCCGGCGAGCAGCTTGGCGGCCATGTCGCCGTCCACCGTGCCGACCAGCGAGCGGTACGCCTGCTCGTCGCCCCGGACGTACATCGCGGACTGCACCCGGCGCACCTCCAGCTTGACGCCGTTCTGCTCGATGATGCCCTGGAAGTCCTCGCTGCCCCGGTCCACCCGCAGGTCGAGCTTGACCGCCTTGCCGGCGGAGACGATGTCCGCCACCACGTGCACGGTCTTGATCCGGGCGGCGGACTGCTTGGCCCGGCGCGCCAGTTCGCCGACGTCGAGATCCTCGTTGCGGACGTTCTCGTCCAACCCGGACCCCGCGCTCGAGGTCGCCGACGCGGTGGGCGACGACTTCTCGATGGTGGACAGCGGACTCTGCTCGTCGCCACACGCGGTCAGCACACCGAGCGAAACACACACCGCCACCACGGCCGCGACCCTGCTCCCCAGCACCGGATTTCGACGCACAACCACTCCTCGCTCGCCCGACTGTCCTGCCCCTGTGACGGCCCACCCCACCGCCCGGTTCCCCACCCAACGCTATGGCGCCGGGGGCCCGCTGGCCCACACACAAGCCCGCCCTGAGGCGAAGCCCCCCGGCAATCACCGCCGATCCGTGGCACGAGGGTCTCCCGTACTCGCGAACGTGATCCGGCAGGCGGCCCGAGTGGCGGGGAGGCGAAGGGCGCGGCATGGTGCCCGGGTGGGGTGTGGGGCGCAATAGCATCGGTGGGTCGGTTGTCGTGGCTGGAGGTCGGTTCGTGTCTGCTCTCGTCTCGCTTGACGGTCCGGTGTCGGATCGGCCCGATGCGGTCACGGTGGCCGGGGAGGCGATGTCGCGCGAGGCGTTGTTCGGGGCGGCGACCGCGTTGGCGGATCGCATCGCGGGTGCGCCGGCCGTCGCGCTGCGGGCGGACGCGAGCCTGGGCACCGTGGTGGCCACACTGGCCGGCCTGGTAGCGGGCGTCCCGGTGGTCCCGGTCCCGCCGGATTCGGGTCCACTGGAGCGGGCGCACATCCTGTCCGACTCGGGCGCCGCGCTGCTGCTCGCGCCGGGGCCGTGGACGGACGCCGGGCTGCCCACCATGCCGATCGACCTCACCGCGCGCTCGACGAGCACCCACCCCGAGCCGGCCCCGGACACGACCGCGCTGATCCTGTACACGAGCGGCACCACGGGTGCGCCGAAGGGCGTGCTGATGCCGCACGCGGCGATCGCGGCGGGGCTGGACGGCGTCGCCGAGGCCTGGGCGTGGACGCCGGACGACGTCCTGGTGCACGGCCTGCCGCTGTTCCACGTGCACGGCCTCGTGCTGGGCGTACTCGGCGCGCTGCGGGTCGGCTCGCGCGTGGTGCACACCGGCCGGCCCAAGCCGGCGGCGTACGCGCAGGCCGGCGGCAGCCTGTACTTCGGCGTGCCCACGGTGTGGTCGCGGATCGCCCACGACCCGGAGTCGGCGCAGGCGCTGTCCGGCGCGCGGTTGCTGGTGTCCGGGAGCGCGCCGCTGCCCGTCCCGGTGTTCGAGCGGTTGGCGGAACTCACCGGACACCGGCCGATCGAGCGGTACGGCATGACCGAGACGCTGATCACGGTCAGCACCCGCGCGGACGGCGAGCGCCGACCCGGCTTCGTCGGGCTGCCGATCGCGGGCGTACGCACCCGACTGGTCGGCGAGGACGGGTCGGCGTGTGCGCACGACGGCGAAACGGTGGGCGAGTTGCAGATCGATTCGCCGACCCTGTTCCAGGGCTACCTGAACCGTCCCGACGCCACCGCCGAGACGCTGACCCCGGACGGCTGGTTCCGCACCGGCGACGTCGCGGTGATCGACGCCGACGGCCGGCACCGGATCGTGGGCCGGGCGAGCACCGATCTGATCAAGACCGGCGGCTACCGGGTCGGCGCGGGCGAGGTCGAGAGTGCCCTGCTGGCGCACCCGGCGGTGCGCGAGGCGGCGGTGATCGGCGTGGCGCACCCCGACCTGGGCCAGGAGATCGTCGCCTTCGTGGTGCCGGCCGGCGACGTGACGGAGCATCAACTCATCGACCACGTCGCGACCGGCCTGTCCGCGCACAAACGACCCAGGCGCGTGCTCTTCGTCGCCGACCTGCCCCGCAACGCGATGGGCAAGGTCCAGAAGAAGCTGCTGACGGACTGAGTCGACGCACGACACCGGCGGCGCGCCGGTCGACCGACGCGAACGGGGGCCGCGGCGGCCCGGGTTCGGGCGGTCCACCGGCCGCCGGTGTTCGGGACGGTCAGTCGCGGCGCGCGATCAGGCTGGTTTCCGGGAGGCGGACCAGGGGGATCCGGCGGTCGGTGCGGGTCTGGTAGTTCTTGTAGTACTCGCGGTCGGCGGTGAGTGCGGCCCAGGTCTTGGTGTACTCGTCGCCGTCGAGGATCTCGGCGGTGCTCCAGTACGTGGCGTGCTGGACCCGCACCAGCAGCTGCGGGTTGGCCGTACGGTCGGACAGGTTCACGAACCAGGACGGGTGCTTCGCCGCGCCCGCGAAGGAGCCGACCACGACGCGGTGGCCGTTCTCGTCCGCCCAGAACGGAAGCGCGACCTTGTGCAGCTTGCCGCTCTTGCGGCCGACGGTGTGGACCAGCACGTGGTTCATGCCCGCCAGGAGCCAGACGTCGTCGCCGTCCGACTGCTCCATCTGCGAAACGTGCTCTTTGGTGAAGAGAACGATCTCCTCGGGCGAGGGCTCGATGAACTCGTCGTTCTTCTGTTCCACCATGTTCGATCTCCAGGGAGCACGTGCGGCAGGTCGGTTGCGCGACTCTAGTCCGGCCCCCTAAAACCATCAATGGCCGTCCGCCGATCCGGACGTGGGCCGCGTCACGGCGCGGCAACCCACGGACAGGCGGCCACGGCCCGCTCCGAATCCGCACTCGGCATCTCCTCCAGCGCCGCCCACGGGTGGAGGGACTTCAGGACACACCGTGTCGGTCGGTGACGGTCGCACACGTACCCGTAATCACATCGTCGCGGGCCGAGCCCGCGCCGATCCCCCTCGTGGGATCACGCCGGGTCGGCGACGACAGACACCCGGGGAGGCGACAACCAGCCATGAGTGCACGGCGTTTCGTGGTGGTCGGTGGAGCCGGCAGCCCCCGTCCCCATCCGGATGCGCCCCGGCCGGCCCGAGCCGCACACCCGTCGGGAACGGGTGCGCGGCCACAGCCCCTCAGGGCCGAGTGAACGCAGGGCTGTTGCTGTCCGTCGGCACGGCCGCCAGCGGCTCCGCGATTTCCGCATGCGTCGGTCCGACCTCCGCCGCCAGCGCGTCCAGTGCGGCCAGGTCGAAGCCGTACAACGTCGCCGCGTTCCCGGCCAGGATCGCCCGCAGTTCGGCCGGCGAGGCGTCGTGGAACGAGCGGCGCAGCGCCTCGCGCGTGTACGGGTAGGTCCCCTCGTCGTGCGGGTAGTCCGCGCCCCACATGTACCGGTCCACCCCCAGCTCGTGTCGCGCGGCGGCCTCGGTGGGCGACGGGAAGCTGGCGCCCACCCAGCAGTTCCGGGCGAAGTACGCGCTCGGCGGCTCCGGCAGCCGATCGGCCTCGGTGTACTTGAGTTCACCGATCCGGCCGGTCGCCATCTGCGCGTGGTATGCGTCCAACTGCCGGAGCACCGGCGGAATCCAGGCCGCGCCCTGCTCGGTGATCGCGAACTTGAGCCGGGGGAAACGCGCGAACGCCCCGGACAACAACATGTGGGTCAGCGGTCGGCGGGAGAACAGCGTCGCCTCGGCGATCCACAGGAAGGTCGACGCCGGGTAGGCACCGTAGTCCGGGCTGCCCGATCCGCCGTGGTTGACCACCGCCAACTCCAGGTCCTGGCACACCTCCCAGAGCCGGTCCCACTCCGGTGCGTACAGCGGCAGGATGCCGCTCACATCCGGCGGTGTGGTGGGGATGAGGATGCCCGCGAGGCCGTGCTCCCCGGCCCACACCGCCTCCGCGACCGCGTCCTCGACGTTGTTCAGGAACACCTGGGCCAGCCCGGCCCGCCGCACCGCGTTCGGCCCGCCGCACCACTGGGCCAGCCAGCGGTTGTGCGCCCGGATCCCGGCCAGCCGACGGGCATAGGAGTGCGCCGACGGCGGCCGGGCGAGCAGTTGCCCGGTCGGGAAGAACGGCGGCACGGTGTTGGGGAACACCACCTCCGCGACGATCCCGTCCGCGGCCAACTCGGCGACCCGTCGGTCGTCGTCCCAGTTGCGGGTGCGCCCGTCGCCCTGGAGGTCCCGGAACGGATTGCGGTAGCGCTCCCGCCAGTCGTCGAACTCCGCGCGCCAGGACGGGTCCAGGAACTCGCGATAGGTGTCCATCCCGGCACCGGCGTGCCCGTCCGCCGAGATGATCGTGTGGCGATCCGACACGGCCTTCACTCCTCCCCACCCAGCTTGAACACCCGCATCGCGTTCTCGCGCAGGAACTTCGCCCGCACCTCGGGCTTGAACGGCACGTCCGGCAGCTCGCGGAAGATCCGCTCCAGGGACAGGCCCATCGGGTAGTAGCCCGCGTACATCACCTTGTCCGCACCCCGCGTGTTCGCGTAGTCGACGATCGCCTTCGGGTAGTACTTCGGCGCGAACGCCGAGGTCATGTAGTACAGCCCCGGCCACTTGAGCATCAGCTTGACCGCGAGGTCCTCCCACGGCTCCGCGCCGTGCCGCATCACGATCCGCAACTCCGGGAAGTCGTAACAGACTTGGTCGAAGTGCATGACGTCCTGACACGCGGACGGCACGCGCGGTCCGGCGATGCCGGCGTTGGAGACGATCGGCAGGTCCAGGTCGATGCAGGTCTGGTAGATCGGGTAGTAGCGCCGATCGTCCACCGGCACCTGCGGATTGCAGCCGGCCGGGAAGGTGGTCACCGCGACGATGTGGTGTTCCTCGTACGCCTGCCGGATGCGCCGGACCGTCCTGGTGATGTCGTTCGGGTCCACCTCCAGCGTCGGCCGAAAGCGCTTCGGATGCTCGGCGATCGCTCGCAGCGCGGTCTCGCTCAGACCGACCAGGCCGATCTCGACGCCGCACGCGTCCATCTGGCCCAGGGTCACCCGGACCGGATCGACACCCTCGTCCAACCGATTCGGCACGCCCTTGAACATGTACTCGGCGGGGAACTCCATCTCGCCGCTCTCCGCGTCGCGCAGTTGCGGCTTCAGGAAGTCGTAGTGGCTCTTGGCCTGTGCGCTCGGGAAGCCGATCATCACATCGATCGCCCCCGGCCCGGCCGTGGACCCGACAGCGGACATGGCAAACCCCCTGGACCATCAAGTTGATTGACTCCATCAACTTAACAGCCGCAGGGGGAACGAGCCATAGTCAAGGCGGCACACCGGCACCGAGGCCGCCGAACGGCGGCCCGCACGGCGGATCGGCGCGTCAGCGGTTGGTCATCGCCTGCTTGATCAGCGTCCGCCCGAAGTCCCACATCAGCCCGGTGCCCTTGTGCGCGTCCTCCATCACGTCCACGAAGCCCGCGACGAAGTGCTCCACGTCCTGTGGCCCGACCACATACGGCGGCAGCAGCTTGATCACGTCCATGTGGTCGCCCGCGACCTGGGTCAGCACCCGATGCCGCTGGAACATCGGCACCACGACCATCTGCGCGAACAGCCCGTGGCGGGCCGCCTGCAACGCCGTCCATCCGGCGCGCAGCTTGAGCGAGCGCGGCTTGCCGAACTCCAGGCCGATCATCAGGCCCCGCCCACGCACCTCGGCGAACAGCTCGTACTTGTCGATCAGCGGGGCCAGCCCGGCCACGAACGCATCGCCCATCCGCGCGCTGTTGCCGATCAGGTCCTCGTCGTCGAGCACCGCCAGGGTGGCCAGACCCGCCGCCATCGCCTGGTTGTTGCCGCCGAACGTGCAGTCGTGCACGAGCACGCGGTCCATCGTCGAATAGACCTTCTTGAACACCCAGTCCCGGGTCAGCGTCGCGCCGATCGGCACGTATCCGCCGGACAGCGCCTTGGCGACCGTGACGATGTCCGGCTCGACGCCGTCCTCCCACTGGTACGCGAAGAACTTCCCGGTGCGGCCCATCCCGGTCTGCACCTCGTCGGCGATCAACAACGCGCCGTGCTCGCGCAGCAACTTCTGCGCGGCGGCCAGCCAGCCCGGCGGCGGCGCGAGCACGCCCTTGCCCAGGATCGGCTCGATGATCAGCGCCGCGACATCACCGCGCTTCAACTCCCGGGCCAGCGCGTCCAGATCGCCCAGCGCGATGCCCACGTCCGGCAGCAGCGGCTCGAAGCCCTTGCGGAACTCGGCCGCGCCGTTGACCGAGAGCGCACCGGTGGTCAGCCCGTGGAAGGCGTGGTCGATGTAGACGATCCGGCGCCGCCCGGTGGCGAAGCGGGCGAACTTCAGCGCGGCCTCGACCGCCTCGGTGCCGCTGTTGCAGAAGTACACCCGGTCCATCCCGGGTGCCCGGGCGAGCAGCCGGTCCGCCAGCGCGGCGGCCAACGGCGGCGTGTGGAAGTGCACGATGTCCGGCAGATCGAGCGCGATCACGTCCTGCATCGCCTTGCGCACCACCGGGTGGTGCCGGCCCACACCGTAGGTGCCGAACCCGGACAGGAAGTCCAGGTACCGATCGCCCTTGTCGTCGTACAGGTACGGACCCTCGGCCCGGACGTAGTTGCGGTCCATGCCGATGGTCCGCAGCACGCGCGGGAGTTGCGGGTTGAGGTGCTTCGCGTGCAGCTCGAAGCCGCGGTCCGCGTACGCCTCGTACGTCTCACCCAGGTCGAACGTCATCGCCCGCCCTACCTCCTGACTTGGTTCGCTCGTCGTTGGCCCAGTCAAGCAGGGCCGGGGTCGCGTGGCGCAATGTGCGGAACGCCTTGAAGCCGTCCACCAGCAGGCGGGGGCGCAGCAGTTCCCGCTCCGGGGTGTCGGTGATCACCCGGACCACTCCGGCCGGCCGACCACCCGCCGCCGCGAGCAGGTACGCCGACTCCATGTCGGCCGCCAGCACACCGCGCTCGCGCAGCGCCTGCCGACCCCGGCCCTTGACGAGCCCGTCCACGGTCTCGATCGGACCGTGGTGCAGCCTCAGCTTGGGCGAGACCCGGTGCATCCACTCCAACAGCAGCTCGGAGGTGGGTAGTTCGACCACCGTGCCGTCTCCACCGCGCACCTCGGAGGCGACCACCACGTCGCCCACACCCACCCCCGCGCCCACACCCGCGGCGAAACCCGCGACCGCGAGCGCGCCGTACTCCTCTTCCGGGAGCGCGGACAAGGCCCGCGCCCGAGCGCGAGCCTTGTCCGGTCCCATCCCCGCGCGCACCACGCGCACGTCGAACGCGCCCATCAGCCCCGCCTCGACCGCGCGCATCTCGATCCGCAGCGGGGTGACCACCATCAGGGGCATCGTTCAGCCTGTCGTCCTGGCGGCCGTCGTTTCGGCAACCGTCGTCTTGGCATACCGACCCAGCGCCATCACGGGGAAGACGAGCCGGTACATGTGGTACTTGATGTAGAAGTCGCCGGGGAAGCCGGTACCGGTGAACTGCGGCTCGTCCCACCCGCCCAGCGCGTTCTGGTGGTCGGTCAGCCAGTCGATCCCGCGCTGCGCGACCGCGCCGAACTCACCGGCCGCGTGCAGGGCCAGCAGCGCCCACGCGGTCTGCGACGCGGTGGACTCGCCGCGCCCGGACCAGGTCCGGGGCTGGTCGTAGCTGCGCAGATCCTCGCCCCAGCCGCCGTCCGGGTTCTGCCGGGTCTCCAGCCAGCGCACCGCGCGCCGGATCGCGGCATGCCGCGGATCGACACCGGCAGTAACCAGCGCCGGCACCACCGCGCCGGTGCCGTAGATGTAGTTCGCGCCCCAGCGGCCGAACCAGGAGCCGTCGCTCTCCTGATGATCCATCAGCCACTTGACGCCGTCCACGACATACGAGCTGTAGCGGGCACCGCCGTCGGCGAGCATTTCCACGATGTGCGCGGTGACGTCGGCCGAGGGCGGGTCGGTGACCGCGCCGAAGTCGCAGAACGGCAGCTTGAGCGGCAGGATGCTGACGTTGTCCGCGTCGAACGCCCCCCAACCGCCGTCCTTGCTGCGCATTCCGGCCGTCCACCGCTCGGCCCGGTCCAGCACCGCGTCCTTGCGCGCGCCGTCCGGGTGGTCGGTGTAGCGCAGGGCCATCACGATCTCGGCGGTGTCGTCGGTGTCCGGGTAGTAGTCGTTGGCGAACTCGAAGGCCCAGCCGCCCGGTTCCAGGTCCGGCCGCTGCACCGCCCAGTCGCCGACCTCGCGGATCTCCTCGTCCATCAGCCACCCGGCGGCCTTGACCACGCGCGGGTCGGACGCCGGAACTCCCGCGTCCCGCAAGGCGACCAGCGTCAACCCGGTGTCCCACACCGGCGACTGGCACGCCTCGAACCGGCGGCGCAGCTCGCCGTCCTCGTCGGTGTCCACGATGGTGAACCCGTCCAGGCCCTTGATGCCCTGGGCCATCACCGGGTGGTTGAGCGGATAGCCCATCAGCCGCAGCGCGATCAGCGAGTAGACCCACGGCGGTTGGATCCCGCCCCAGCCGCCGTCCGCCTCCTGACGCTGCACGATCCACTGCGCGGCCTTGCGCCGGGCGGCCTGCCGAAACGGCTTGAACGGCGCCTTGTGGTACTGGTGCAGCACCGCGTCGAGCGCGCGGAACACCTTGGACCACGGGTCGTCGGCCGTCGGCCGGCCCTTGACCACGCCGGTCGGACGCAGTTCGGCGAGGTCGAACGGCGCGGGCCGCACCGGGCGCATCGAGCTGACGATGGTCAGCGGCACGATGGTCTGGCGGGCCCAACAGGCGAAGTCGTAGACGTTGAGCGGGAACCACTTGGGCAGGTGGATGATCTCCGGCGGGAGCACCGGCAGGTCGTCCCAGGACCACCAGCCGAAGAAGGCCAGCCAGAACCGGGTGAACACCCGGGTGTTGGCGATGCCGCCGCCCTCCCGGATGAAGGCCGCCGCGGCGGCCATGTGCTTGGCGTCCACGTCGTCACCGGCCAGCTTGAGCGCGACATAGGCCTCGACCGTCACCGACAGGTCGGCGGGACCGCCGAAGAAGGTCGCCCAGGTGCCGTCCGAGCGCTGGTTCGCGCGGATCCAGCGGGCGCTCGCCAGGGTCTGCTCCTCGGTGCGGATGCCCAGGAACTCGCGGAAGAGCAGATCCTCCGCGTCCATCGTGACGTTGGTCTCCAGCTCCCCCTTCCACCAGCCCGCATCGTCCTGAAGCTCCATCAGGTGGGCGACGGCCCTGTCGAGCGCTCCCTTGACCCTGTCGTCGTCGACGTCGCCGATTTCCGGCTGGACGGTCACTGTCATCTCTTCACAACTCCCGAGTGGTGGTGAAGGCCGCGAGTGAGGTCAGGTCCGTATAGGTACCTTGCGGGACGTCCAGGGAATCCAGGCAGGCCATGGCCTGCTCCAGGCGCCGTGCCGCCTCGGTCTCGGTACGGGCACGTCCGCCCGCCTCCTCGACCAGGCGGGCGGCCAGGGCGAGTCCCTCCTCGTTGCGCGGTCCTTCGTCCGTGTAGATGCGCGCCAGCTCGCGTCCGGCGGTCGTGTCGCTCGAGAGGGCGGCGACGACCGGGACGGACTTCTTGCGCCGGCGCAGGTCGTTCCAGGCGGGTTTGCCGGTCACCTCGGGTCGCCCCCAGATACCCAGCAGGTCGTCCACCGCCTGGAAGGCGACGCCGAGGTGATGCCCGAAGCCGTACAGCGCCTGCACGGTGCGCTCGTCGGCGCCCGCGAGGGCCGCCCCGATCGCCGACGCGCAGGCCAGCAGGGCCCCGGTCTTGTTGCCCGCCATGGTCAGGCACTCGTCGACGGTGACGTCGAGTCGGGCCTCGAAGGACAGGTCCTGGGACTGTCCGTCGATCAACCGGGCGGTGGCCTCGGTGAGCAGACGGGCGGCGCGATCGCCGTCCGCGTCGTCGGCGTCCATCAGGACCTGTTCGGCCAGCACGAGCAGACCGTCGCCGGCCAGGACGGCAAGTCCCGGACCGAAGACCTTCCACGCGGTGGGCCGATGCCGGCGTTCCTCGTCGCCGTCCATGAGGTCGTCGTGGATCAGCGAGAAGTTGTGCACGAGTTCGACCGCGACGGCGCCGGGCACACCCACGTGGGTGGGCGCGCCGACCGCCTCGGCGGACAGCAGCGCGAGCGCGGGGCGCAGTGCCTTGCCGCCGTTGCCGGGCAGCTCGCGACCGGCCTCGTCGGCCCACCCCATGTGGTACGCGGCCACGCGGGCCAGCGGCGGTTCGAGTCGGGCCGTCGCGACCCGCAGCGCGGGGCGGCTCGCCTCGCGCGCGCGATCGAGCACGGCGGGGGCGATCGATGCGTCGGCGAGCGTCATAGCGGCGTCGTCCTCTCCGGAATGGCACGGGTGCGGCCGAGATGCGGGAGGGCCTCACGGGCGGCGGAGAGACCGCTGCGAACGGCACCCTCCATCGTCGCGGGCCATCCGGTGGCGGTCCACGCCCCGGCCAGGGCGAGACCGGGGAGCGCGGTCCGAGGGCCGGGACGAAGCCGGCCCGAACCGGGGGCGGGACGAAAGGTCGCGGCACGTTCCTTGGTCACCACGAACCGCTCGACCCGGGCATCCCGGGCCGAGGGCAGTACGCGGGCCAGCTCCGGGACGAACCTATCCCGCAGCTGCGCACTCGTCAGGTCGATTTCCCGACCCGCCGCGGACAACGACACGGCCACGTAGCGACCGGCGGCCAGACCGTGACCGGCGCTGCGGTCGAACATCCACTGGACCGGGCCGCCGATGCCCGCGGCGAGCGGGACGTCCAGCACCGGGCGGTCGTAGACCACGTGCAGGTTCACGATCGGCGAGGTGCCGAGCCCGGCCAGCAGGTTCGGATCGGCCGGCATGTCGCCCAGGAGCAGGGCGCCCGCGGGCAACAACCTGGCCGCGTCGTAGTGCGGCACGGCCAGCACCACCGCATCCGCCTCGATCCGTTCGCCCCCGGCGAGTATCGAGAAGACGCCCGCGCCGAGGTCGAGCGTGTCCACCCGGGTGCGCAGGTGCACCCGCACACCCGCCCGCTCCAGCGCGCGGGTCGCGGCGTCGCCGTGCAGTTCCTGGAGCGGAACCAGGCTCCAGCCGATGTCGGCGCCGTCGTTGCGGTCGAGCACGCCGGTGCGGAAGACCTTGACCGCCATCCCGAGCGAGGCCTCGGTCGCGGGCAGGTTGAGCGTGGCGATCCCGATCAGGTCCCACATCGCCTCGCGCTCGCGGGCGGTGACGCCGAAGCGGTCCAGCCAGGCGGCGAAGGTGAGGTCGTCCAGGGCCGGGTCGGCCGGGTCCAGCCGGCGCAGCGCGAGCGCGGCCAGGCCGACCCGGGCCCGGCCGGCCATGGTCAACAGCGGGTACCGGGCCAGCGCGGAGGACAGGTGCAGCGGGGCGGGCAGGGCGGATCGGCGCAGTCGGGTGCGGGTGCCCCAGGGGGTGCGCACCGGGACGTCCATCCGGGGTTGGAGGTAGACCTTGTCGGCGCTGCCGATCCGCTCCAGAAAGGAGATGTACTCGGTGCAGCAGCGCAGGAAGACGTGTTGCCCGTTGTCGAGCCACATGTCGTCGCGGCGCAGCGAGAACGTCGCACCACCCAGCCTGGGCCGGCCCTCCAGGAGGGTGACCTCGACGCCGGTGTCGGCGGCGGCCAGCGCGGCGGTGATGCCCGCCAGGCCGCCCCCGATCACCACCATGCGTGCGCTCATGCCTTGCTCCGTACCCACGTGATCAATCCCTGTACCGACCCCTGCGGCCGGCCTGCCGCTCCGGCCTCGGGCCGGTCATCGAACGACGTTCACCGCCTGCGCGCGAGCAGCGAGTGCGCACCGACCGGCAGCCCGGCGAGTGCCCGCGTGGCGATCTCGGCCTTCTCCCAGTTCGGGAGGGAGAGCCGACCTATCAGCACCTGGCCGGGCTCCTCCACGATCCTGGTCAGCAGTCGGCGGTAGATGCCGGCCATCGCGCCGGTGCTGGCCGCGCTGCGCCGGTCGAGCAGCGGGAGCAGGGTCAGTCCCCGTTCGAAGAGTTGCTCGGCACGCGCGCCCTCGAACCGGACCAGGTCCTCGAACGCGGCGCTCCGGGTGAACCGCCCGTCCTTGTGCCACGCGTCCTCCAGGCCGAACTTGGCCAGGTCCTCCCGCGGCAGGTAGACCCGGCCGTTGTCCTTGTCCTCCTTGATGTCGCGGAGGATGTTGGTGATCTGCAGCGCGATGCCGAGGGTGTCCGCCAGGTCGGGCGCGTGCAGCGAGTCGCGCGAGCCGAAGATGCCCAGCGAGAGCCGGCCGACGGTACCCGCGACGCAGCGGCAGTAGACCCGCAGTTCGTCGAAGGTCTCGTACTCGGTCTCGCGCACGTCCATCTCGACGCCGTCGATCAGCTCGTCGAGCGCGGCCAGCGGGATCGGGAACCGGGTCGCGGCGTCGGCGAGCGCGACCGCGACGGGATCGCGATCCGCGCTGAGGTCCTTGAGCTGCTTGCGCATCCTGGCCAGCTCCGCGATCTTGCGATCCGCCGGCAGGTCGCCGTCGCCGATGTCGTCGATCTCTCGCGCGAAGGCGTACACGGCGCTGAGCGCGAGGCGCTTGGGCTCGGGCAGCAGCCTGATGCCGTAGTAGAAGTTGCGTGCCTGATTGCGGGTCAGGCGCTCGCAATACGCATACGAAGCGTCGACGTCCATGGTTCCCCTTTTACCTCTTTCGTACCAGTACGCCGGACAGCTCGCGCAGCAGGGTGGCCTTGCCGGGCTTCGCCCGATGAGCCAGGACGTCGAAACCGGCGTCCTTGATCGCGGCCACGGCCGCTCGTCCACCGGCCACGAACCCGGCGATCGCGAGGCGCTCGCGCCCTCGCAGTGTCCGCGCGAGCGGTGCGCCGAGGCGCAGCAACTGCGTCGCGCGGTGTGTCTCGTAGGCGATCAGTCGCCGCACCGCGGGTGCGGCGGCGGGCGCGGCCAGATCCGCCTCGGTGACGCCGAACCGGTCCAGGTCCTCCTTGGGGAGGTAGATCCGGTCGCGTTCGAGGTCCTCGGCCACGTCCTGGAGGTGCTCGACGATCTGGAGTGCGGTGCAGATCTCGTCGGAGCGCGCGATGCGTTCCTCGTCGGCGCGCCCGAACACGTGCAGCACCAGCCGACCGACCGGGTTCGCGGACAGCGCGCAGTAGGCGGCGAGGTCCGCGTACGTCGCGTAGCGGCGCACCACCTGGTCCTGTCGGTTGGCCTCGATCAGGCCCAGGAACGGTTCGATCGGCAGGTCGAGTTCGCGCACGCTCGGTTGCAGCCGGCGCAGCACCTCCAGCTCGGGGGTGCCGGTGAACACGCGACGCAGGTCGCCTTCGAAGGCGTCGAGCTGGGCGACCCGGTCCCCCTCGGCCTCGTCGCCGATGTCGTCCACCAGGCGAGCGAAGCCGTAGACGGCGAGCAGGTGGCGCCGGTGGTCGGGGCGCAGGATCCCCATCGCCACGGGAAAGTTCTCGTGGCCGGCCTGACGCATGACCACGTCCGGGTCGATGACCGCGGCGTCGATGCCCGCCGTGTCGTCGCCGCTCGCGCCGGGCGCGCGCTCGAGACCGCGGGAATCACTCCCCATAACTCTCCCTGGGCCCCCGAAAACATTCCCAACATTACAGTTGGCCAGGAATTCGTGCCGTCCCGGTCGGTCTGACGGTTCAGCTTGCCCGATCGAAGTCGGATCGATCAAGCACCGAGAACACGCGTGTCATAGCTCACCCGGACTTTTCCTTCGCGAAACACTTTTGTTATCACCGCGAACCTCTCGCACACCGTTGCCGATCCCCGTACCACTCAGGACGTCCGGCGTGCCCGGGTGGTTTCCGGGCACCTGAGGAGGTTTCGTCTCCCGATCCCCTCCTTGCGGAGTAGTGCGGAGTTCCGCCTTCCGCATGAGGAGTACGGCGATTATCCGTGCGCAATGGACCAAGTGGGGTCGATAAAGCGAGTGGCCGGCGAAATGTTGATCAACTTTCCGGATTTGCGGAATACCCGGAGGATAGTGGTGCGCGCCGACACGCCGCCGTACACCGAATCGATACCCGAATGCGCAGACCGGGTCGACCCCGGTCCCCCGACGGTCCACGATCCGCGACTTCGACCCCCGCTCGCGCCGGCCGCGCGCAGCCGCGCGCCCGCGCGACGACCGGGTGTGCGCGAGGTTCACCGGGGGTGGTGGCAGGCCACGTCGATCTCGCCGAGCGACTCGATCGGCGGCCGGTGCTCGGCGCACACCTCGGTCGCGAACGGGCAGCGCGGGTGGTACGCACAACCGGGCGGCGGCGCCGCGGCCGAGGGCACCTCGCCGACGATGCCCGCGCCGAGCGCCGCCGCGCTCGCCCGGCCGGTCCGCCGCGGGTCGGGCACCGGCACGCTCGCGAGCAACATCCGCGGATAGGGGTGCCGCGGGTGGGACAACACCCGCTCGGCCGGGCCCAGCTCGACGATCCGGCCCAGGTACATCACCGCCGCACGATCGGCGAGCCGCCGGGCAATGTCGATCTCGTGGGTGATCACCACGATCGCCAGGTCCAGCTCGGTGCGCAGCCGCAACAGCAGGTTGACCACCGTCGCCTTGACGCTCGCGTCCAGGCTCGCGGTCGGCTCGTCCAGGACCAGCACCCGCGGACGCACCAACAGGGCGCGCGCGAGCACCGATCGGGCCAGTTCGCCACCGCTGACCTCGGCGGGCAGCCGGTCCAGGTGATCCGCGCTCAACCCGACCCGTTCGACCATCGCGAGCACCAGTTCGTCCCGCTCCGCCCGATCCGCACCCAGCCCGTGCACGCGCAGCGGCTGGTGCAGCGCGTGCCGCAAGGTGCGCCGCCGGTTGAAGGCGGCACGCGGATTCTGCGTGACGAGCTGGATCAGCCGCTGATCGGCGGGGGTACGGTCGCCGGACAACACCCGGCCGGCCACCGCGACGGTGCCCGACGTCGCGGTGTCCAGACCCGCGAGCACCCGCGCGATCGTGGTCTTGCCGGAGCCCGACTCGCCGACGACCGCAAGCACCTCGCCGGCCGCGACCGTGAACGAGACGTCCTCGGCGGCGGGCACGACCCGCGGCTCGGTCCGGCGCCGGCCGAACGAGCCGGGCAGGGTGAACCGGCGGGTCAGTGCGTCCACCGTCAACAACTCGCTCACCGGCCGGCCTCCCGATCCACCCAGTGGCAGCGCACGTCGCTCGCGCCGTGCCGGGCCGCGGCGGGCATTCGTTCGCGGCACACGTCCAGGACATGCGGGCAACGCGGCGCGAACGGGCAGCCGGACAGCAGGTTCGCCCCCTCCGCGCTGCCCTCGACCGCCCGCAGCGGCCGGTCCGCCGGCGTGGTCGCGGGCATCGCGGCGATCAGCGCCCGGGTGTACGGATGCCGCGGCGCGGCGAAGAGTTCGCGCACCGGCGCGGTCTCCACCAGCCGCCCGCCGTACATCACCCCGACCCGGTCGCAGATCGTCGATATCACCGCGAGGTCGTGCGAGACGTAGACCATGGCGAGCCCGAGCTTGTCCCGCAGGGTCAACAACAGGCGCAACACCTGCGCCTGCACGGTCGCGTCCAGGGTCGTGGTCGGCTCGTCGGCGAGCAGCAGCGCGGGCTCGTGGGCAAGCGCGGCGATCGCGATCACCACCCGCTGGAGCTGACCGCCGGAGAAGGTGCCGGGCAGGTCGCGCGGCCGGTCCAGGATGGGGCCCAGGCCGATTCCGGTCAGCGTCTCGCGCACCTCGACGTCGTCGAGGCGATCGCCCAGGTACCAGCGCAGTTGGCGAAGCACGGGCGTGGTCGGCGCCAGCGAGGTCATCGGCTGTTGCGGCACCAGCGCCAGCCTGCGCCCGCGCACTCGGCGCAGGTCCCGTTCGCGCATCGCGGCCAGGTCCTCGCCCTGGAACTCGATGCCGCCCGCACGCGTCGCGCCGTCCGGCAGCAGACCCATCAGTGCGGTGCACACGCTGCTCTTGCCGCTGCCGGATTCGCCGACCAGGCCCAGGATCTCGCCGGGCGCCACGTCGAAGGAGACCCCGCGCACCGCGGGCACCGGCCCGAACGGCCCGCGATAGCCGACGTCGAGGTCGCGCACCCGCAGCAGTGGCGCCTCGGTCGCATGCGCCCGCGCCATCACACGAACCGCAGGTGTTGTGGGTCGAGTCGGCTGATCCGCAACATCGTCGGGTCGAGCGGGGACAGTTCGGCGCGCTGGGCCAGTGCGAGCTTCGGGTACACCGGCGGGGTGATCACCGCGTCCTCGGCGAGCAGCCGGTTCACCCGGCCGAGCGCGGCCTCCCGTGCGGCGGGGTCCGAGGTCTGCCAGACGGTGTCGATCAGCCGGTCCACCTCGGGGTTGGCGTAGCCGCAGGAGAGCACGTTGGCGGAGCCGGCCGGGGCGAGCGTCAGGTAGTTCGCCGGGCCCGAGGTGAAGCCGGACGAGAACGTGTTCATCAGCATGTCGTAGTCGCGCGACAGCCACTTGTTGGACCACGGCCCGCCCGCGAGTTGCTCGATGGTGACATCGAGGCCGATCTGCTTCCAGCCCGCCACCAGCACCTGGGCGATGTCGCGGATGCCCTGGTTGGTGCCGATGGTCACGGTGAACGAGCGCTTGGTCGTCTTCGCCCGGGCCAACAACGCGCGGGCCTGGGCCACGTCGGGTGCGGGCGGGAACGTCTTCAGCGTCGCGTCCCAACCGAGTTCGGCGGGCCCGATCGGACCCTGACCGATGGTGCCCTCGCCGCCGTACACCCGTTGCAGCACACCCTGGCGGTCCATCGACAGCGCGACCGCCTTGCGGAAGTCGGGGTCGGAGAACGGCTCCTTCTTCATCATCACGTAGCTGAGCACGTCCAGTGGCGCCTCGGTGAGCACGAGCGCGAGCGACTTGTCCCGGCGGATCGTGTCGAAGGTGGCGAAGGACGGCGCGGTGATCAGGTCGACCTTGCCCTGCCGCAGGCTCAGCACCCGCGTGTTCGCGTCCGCGAAGACGGTGTACTCCATGCCGGCGAACGCGGGCTTGGCGCCGCCGGGGTATTGGCCGCCGTGGTAGCGGTCGAAGCGGGAGAGGGTGAAGCTCTGGCCGGCCACGAACCTGTCCAACCGGTACGGCCCGGTGCCCATCATCGTGTCCTTGCGGGCCACGAAGTCGCGGTGGGTGATCGGCAGGTTGGTCAGGTGCGAGCGCAGCAGGCCGTACGGCTTGCTCAGCACGATCCGCACGGTGTGCTCGTCGACCTTCTCGAAGCGGGAGAGGTAGCCGAGCATGTAGGTGATCCACTCGCTGCCGGCCGCGAGGTCGAGCATGTGCGCCAGCGTGGCCACCACGTCGTCCGCGGTGAACGGGCTGCCGTCGTGCCACAGCACGCCCTGACGCAGGCGGATCGTCCAGGCCAGGCCGTCGTCGGCGATCTGCGGTTCGCCGTCGGCGAGCAGCGGCACCGAGGCGAGCTTCGCGTCGTAGCCGTACAGGCTCTCCATGATCGGCTCGGCGATCCATCGGGTGATCTCCGAGCCGGAGTCGAGCGGGTTCAGGCTGCTGGGCGCGGACGCCACGCCGATCCGCAGGATGCCGTCCCGGTGTCGATCGGCCACCCGCTTGCTCCCGGAGGAGCTCGAACACGCGGTGAGCACGCCCGTGCCGCCGGCGGCCGCGAGCGCCGCGAGGCCGAGGAAGCCTCGGCGGTTCAGGCCGACTGTGCGCACCGGGGTCACTGGGTCTCCTTGTGGGTCGGGGTCTGCTTGGGGGTCTGCTCGGGCGCGCGCCGGCGGACCGGACCGGTGCCGACGACGCGCGGTCGGCCGCCGCCGGCCGTCTCGCCGAGCAGGTTGAAGCCCAGGATGCCGAGCACCAGGACCGTGCCGGGCAGCGTCGCGTACCACCAGTCGCCGCCGATGATCTGTCCGCCGGCGTCGGCGATCAGGTTGCCCAGGGTGGCCTGCGGCGGCGCCACGCCCAGGCCGAGGAAACTCAGGCCGCCTTCGGCGAAGACCGCGATGGCCATCGCCAGGAGGGCCTGGCCGAGCACCGGCGGCCAGACGTTGACCAGCACCTCGCGGAAGAGGATCTCCCGGGTGGGCACACCCAGGCCGCGCAGGTTGGTGACGTAGTCCTCGCGCATCTCCACCACCGTGGCGCCGCGGGCGACCCGGGCGAAGTAGGGCACGAAGCCCAGCCCGATGGCGAATGCGACCCGCGGCCCGTTGCCGACGGTGACCGGACCGAAGTGCATGTCCGCGGTGCCCATCAGGCCGATCAGGAACATCACGAAGACGAACTGCGGCAGCGCCTGGAGGGTCTCCACCGAGCGCATCAGCACACCGTCGAGGCGACCGCCGTGCCGGTATCCGGCGAGTACGCCCAGCGGCATGCCGACCGCCACCGCGAAGCCGATCGAGGTCAGGCAGATCCACAACGAGGTCCACGCGCCCTCGGCGGTTCGGGCCAGCAGGTCGCGGCCCAGGTGGTCGGTGCCGAAGGGGTGCGCGAGCGAGGGGGCCTCCGGGCCGGGGGTGACCAGCGCGACGGGATCGCCGTGCAGCCGGCCGACGGTGGCGACCAGGAGGTAGAGCACGACGCAGGCCAGGCCGATCCAACCGGCCACGCCCAGGCGCGGGCGGGGCCTCACCCGGCCCGTCCGAGCTTGTCCCGGGTGACGCCGGCCGCGGTGCGCGGATCCACGAGCGGGTAGAGCAGGTCGACCACCAGGTTCAACAGCAGGAAGATCGCCGAGGTGGCCACGCAGGCGCCGAGCGCGAGCGGGTAGTCCTGCCGCTGGAAGGCGGTGACCATCAGTTGGCCGATCCCCGGAATCTGGAACACGTTCTCGATCAGCACGGTGCCCGACAACAACCCACCGATCAGTACACCGGCCACGGTCAGCGTCGGCACGAGCGCCCCGCGCAGCGCCACCCGGCGCAGCGTGAGCAGCCGTGAACCGCCCATCGCCCGCGCGAACAGCACATGGTCGGAGGCCATCGCGTCGGCGAGCCCGCCGCGCAGCGAGCGGGTGAGCATGGCGAACGTGGCCAGTGCGAGCACGATCGCGGGCAACACGAGCACCTTGAGGTTGGTCGCGGGGTCCTCGGTGAAGGTGACGAAGCCGCCCGCGTTCGGCAGCAGGTCCGGATGGCTGTCGCCGACCAGCACGAGCGCGAGCACGGCCAGCCAGTAGCCCGGCAGGGACATCGCCAGCACGCTCAGCACCCGCGTGCCGTGGTCGACCACGCCGCCGCGGCGCAGCACCGACCACGCGCCGAGCAAAGTGGCCGGGATCACTGCGAACACGGCTGCGAGCAGCCCGAGTTCGAGTGAGATCGGCAGCGCGCGGCCGATCTGGTCGGCGACCGAGGAGCCGTCGTAGAGCGAGGTGCCGAAGTCGCCGCGCAGCGCGTCGCCGACGTAGTCGAGGTATTGGGTCACCAGCGGCCGGTCCAGACCCATCCGGTGCTCGACCGCGGCGCGGGCCACCGGATCGGCCGCGACCTGCGGCGCGAGCTGGTTGACCGGGCTCACCGGCGATGCGTGCAGCAGCAGGAACAGGCCGGTCACGACGGCAAACATCACCACGACGACGCCCAGGACGCGCCGCACCAGGTAGTTCGTCATCACTCTCCCGCCGATCCGATGCGCCATCCATTGTCGGACGGCGCATCGGACGGTGGGCCCCCGGGGCGTGCGGTGGTGGCGGAACGCACGGTTCCGCGGTCGATCGGGTGGTGCCGCGATCGATCAGGCGGTCTTGCGGAACCGCTCCAGGTCCTTGCCCAGCTCGCGCAGCACGGCACTGTTGATGTCGTACGCGAACAGCACCTCCTGGATCACCAGTTCCTGCTCCTCGGCGTCCCACGGCGCGTTGTTCATCGCCGCGCGGTAGGCGTCCTTCCACACGGTCAGGTCGCCGAGCCCGTCGAACACGTAGAAGTCGCTGCCTCGGGTGCCGGGCAGGTCGTAGTGCTTGCGCATCTGCTTGGCGATGAACTGGCCGCCGGACATGTCGCCGAGGTAGCGGGTGTAGTGGTGGGCCACGAAGCCGCCGGCCCAGTCGTAGCACTTCTCCCGCATCCGGTCCGCGTAGCGCCGGGTGGCCTCGTTCGCGGGCCACTCCTGCTTCCAGTTCTCGCCGGCCAGGAAGAGCATGTCGGCTTCGAGCACGGCTCGGCGGTCCAGGCGCGCATCGGCGAACGGGGCGCCGATCGGGTCGTTGCGCATGGTGTCCGCGGCGTCGTCGAGCACGACGTAGGCCCAGTAGTGCTGGGCCACCATCGCGGTGTACGCGTCCCGGGTCAGTTCGCCCTTCATCAGCGCTTCGAGGAAGCCCGAACCCTCGGCCTCCTGGTGGAAAGCCCACGAGCGCTTGCGCAGCGACTCGGCGAAGGTCGGGGTTGCACCGGCGGTTTCGGCGGTCTCGGTCGTGGTCATGAGGTTTCCCCTAGGTGCGACAAGATCTACCGAACACGCACAAGATGGTGCGGACGGTGCGAACTGTGATGGGTCGGGCGGCTTCGCCCGTGCGGATTCGACACTTCGCCCAGGGCGCAGTGCCGGCAGCGATTCGGGTCGCCGCCCGTTTCCGCCGGCCCTCGCAGTCTGTGTGGCGCGATGCGGTGCCGTCAATAAGTTACCGACAACTTGTCGGCACGTTGTCGGCAGGGTCTCCATCCGCCGGAGTCGGCGCGGCCGACCGGCACGAGGGCCCACTCCAGGGGGGCACGAGCCGGCCGCACGGAGCCGGCCGAACGCTCGATCGCGGCCGTCTCCGGGGCCCACCCCGGCAGTCCCGTCGGATCGACCCGGTCTTAGGATAGCCTCACCTCCAATCATTCCGTACGCGATCGTACGGTCGGCCCAGAGGAAACAACGTGAGCCCAGCCCGCACCGGACGCCTCGGCGCCGTCGCCGCCGTCGCGACGCTCCTTCTCGCCTGGTCGCTCGGCGGCCCGGCGAGTCCCGCACACGCGGCCGGTACCCCGGCAGCGGGCAAAGCCACCCTGACCGCGGCGAAGACCACCGGGCTCGACCCGGCGGGCGACGTGGTCAAGCTGGTCGGCAAGGGCTTCACGCCGGGCGTGCGGCTGTTCATCCTGCCGTGCGACCCCGCCCAGGGCGCGGGCCGCGCGTGCGACATGGGCTCGTTCTCCGGCCCCACCGAGGCGGACGCGACCGGCTCGTTCAGCACCGACGTCAAGGTCATGGCCAAGTTCGGTGCGGTCGACTGTCTCAAGACCCGCTGCGCGATCGCCACCTCGAACTCGGCCAACGGCAAGGACCGCACGCAGGAGGTCTACCTGCCGATCGGCTTCCAGGGCGAGGACCCGGGCCTGCCCGCGAGCCCGCCGCCGGCCACCGCCGCGCCGCAGGCCGGGGCGCCGGGTGCGGGCGCGCCGAAGACGTCGGCGGCACCGGCCACCGGCGCGCAGGCCACCACGGCCCCGAACACCGACGGCACGGTCGTCGCGACCGAAGACAAGGACGACGACGGCAACGGCGGCCTGATCCTCGGACTGATCGCCGCCGTCGTGGTGGTGGCCCTGGTGGTCGTCGGCGTACTGGTCAAGCGCCGTCGCCCGACCGCCTGACCGCGGCCCTCCATCCGTCACTCCCCCATCCGACGAGCCACCGAGTCGGCAGGCTCGTCCCCAGTCCCCGGAGTCCGCACATGCGCACATCCCGTACCGCCGCCGCCGTCGCCGCCACCGCGATCGCCGGTCTCGGCCTCACCGCCCTCGCGAGCGCTCCCGCCTCGGCGGCCGACGCACCGACGATCAGCCTGTCCAAGGCGAGCGGCCTCGCCGCGGGCGGCGAGGAGATCACCGTCACCGGCAAGAACTTCAAGCCCGGCAAGGGCGTGTACATCGCGCAGACCGTGGCCAAGCCGGCCGGCGGCGTGCCGACCCAGTACGGCAACGCCGGGTACGTCCCGCAGGTCGGCCCGGACGGCACCTTCTCGGTCAAGATCAAGCCCGCGCAGAGCTTCGAGGGCAAGGACAAGAAGAAGGTCGACTGCGCCACCACCGCGTGCTTCGTGGCGACCTTCAACGACCACACCGACCTCGCCAACCGCGACCAGGACGTGTGGGTCCCGGTGAGCTTCGGTGCCGCCGCGCCGGCCGCCACCACGCCGCAGACCGGTGCCGGCACCGAGGCCGGCGAGCCGAAGCTGCCCAAGACCGGCTCGTCGAGCACGCAGCTCGCCTACGTGGGTGCGGGCATGCTGGTGGTCGGCGTGGGCGCGGTCGCCGCGTCCCGGCGGCGCCGCGACTCCGCGCGCGCCTGACCACCTCCACCCCCTACCGCCGGAGGCGACCCGCATGAGCGAGGCGACCGTCAACCCGTTCGGAGCGGACGCGATCACCGCCGTCTGCAAGCACATGAACGACGACCACCCCGAGGACTGCCTGCTGATCTCGCGTGGTCTGGGCGGGCAGCCGGACGCCACCTCGGCCACCATGACCGGCCTGGACGGCGACGCGGCGTACTACTCGGCGATCGTGGCCGGGGAGCCGATCGCGGTGCGGGTGCCGTGGAGCCGCTCGATCACCGAACGTCGGGACGTGCGGATCGAGGTCGTCACGCAGTACAACGAGGCCTGCAAGGCACTGGGCCTGCCGGCCCGCGGCGAGGGCGAGCACTGAGCCGGGGCGACGGGTGGGGAACCGACGGGCGGGCCGAGCCGACCACCTGACGGGCCGACCGTTCGACGGACCCGACCCTCTGTAACAAGCATCACGCCGACGGCCCGGGAGGACTTCCTTCCGGGCCGTCGGCGTTGTTCATCCGATGTGTGTGCGGCCATGCGGGTGCCGGGAAAAATAACCTGTCGGCTGCACGTGTACAAAAAGATATAGTGAGCTTCGCTCAGTATCAGGCTCCACCCAGTGTGCCGGACTCCGCTCGATCCCCCACTCGGGTCGGTCCCCGACTCGGTTCGGTCCCAGGCTCGGTTCGGTCCCAGGCTCCGCCCCGCTCCCCCGACAATACGAAGGCCGTCTGCCGTATGCCGCCCATATCCGCGTCCCGCCTCAGTCAGAAGGTCGTGGTCGGCGCCGTCTTCGTCGCCGCGATGTTCGTCAACATCCTCGACGTCACCATCATCAACGTCGCGCTCCCCGCGATCGGCAAGGACCTGGGCGCGTCCCAGGCGAGCCTGGCCACGGTCGCGGTCGGCTATCTGGTCAGCCTCGCGGTGTTCATCCCCGCGTCCGGCTGGCTCGGCGACCGCTTCGGCACCAAGCGGATCTTCCTGATCGCACTGGCCCTGTTCACCGGCGCCTCCGCACTGTGCGGACTGGCGCAGAGCATCGATCAACTGGTGCTCTTCCGGATCCTCCAGGGCGCGGGCGGCGGCATGCTGACGCCGGTCGGCATGGCGATGATGTTCCGGGTCTTCCCGCCCGAGGAGCGGGTGCGCGCGTCCCGCATCCTGATGGTCCCCACCGCACTGGCCCCCGCGCTGGGCCCGGTGCTCGGCGGCCTGCTCGTGGACAAGGCGTCCTGGCACTGGGTCTTCTACATCAACCTGCCGGTGGGTGTGGCCGCGTTCGTGTTCGGCCTGGTCTTCCTGGAGGAGTACAAGAACCCCAAGGCGGGTCGCTTCGATCTGCCCGGGTTCGTCCTGTCCGGGGCCGGCTTCGCGCTGTTGATGTACGCACTGAGCGAGGGCGCGACCAAGGGCTGGGGCTCACCGATCATCCTGTCCACCGGGATCGCCGGCCTGATCCTGTGCATCGCGATGATCTTCGTCGAGCTGCGGGTCAAGGAGCCGATGCTGCACCTGCGGCTGCTCCGCGACCGGTTGTTCGTCAGCACCAACATGGTGTCGATGGTCAACTCCGCCGCCTTCCTGGGCGTGCTGTACGTCTTCCCGCTGATGCAGCAGCAGGCGTTCGGCAAGTCGGCCCTGGAGACCGGTCTGCTCACCTTCCCGGAGGCGTTCGGCGTGGTGATCGCCACCCAGTGGGTCTCGCGCCTGTACCCGGTGGTCGGACCGCGCCGGCTGATGGCGGGTGGCCTGCTCGGCATCGGCGCGTGCGCGGCGCTGCTGGCCCTGGTCGACGGCGACACCGCGCCCGCGCTGATCGTGGTGCTGATGTTCTGCACCGGCGCCTCGATGGCGCACGTGATGATCCCGATGCAGGCGGCCGCGTTCGCGCGGACCGCGCCGGCCGACAACGGCCGTGCCTCGACCATCTTCAACGTGCAGCGCCAACTCGGCTCGGCCCTGGGCGTCGCGCTCCTGGCGAGCGTGCTCGCGGGAATCGGCACGATGACGACCCACTCCGGCGGCGCCCCGAGCCCGAACCTGCACGCGTACCACGTGGCCTTCCTGGTCGCCGCCGGCCTGGCGGTCCTCGGCGCGATCGCGGCCCTGACCATCCGCGACGCGGACGCGGCCTCGACGCTCCGCAAGAAGACCGAGGTCGTCCCGGCCCCCAAGCCCGCGACGGAAAACGCAACGGTCTGAGCGACCCCGCCCCACCACGCTCGCATGCACGCCCCGCACGCACCCGCCCCGGGCAGGCCGGCCCGTAGGCCCGCCCGGGCAAGTCCCTCGGCCCGTTCGGGCAACGCCATCACGCCGGCCGGGCAACCTCCTCGGCCCGTTCGGGCAACCTTCTCGGCCCGTGCAGCAACCCCGTCGAGCCGTCCGGCGTTCGAGGACACCACCCACGCCGGGCCTCAAAACCCGTCCGGGCCAACTCGATCAGCCCGTCCGGCGTTTGCGGACACCACCAACCGCAGCCCAAGACCCGTCCGGGCCAACTCCCGCAGCCCGTCCGGCGTTTGAGGACAAGGCGTCCCGGCGGCGGCACTAGGCCCGAAAGCGCCAGGCCACGTGCGCCGAGCGCCGCCGCATCGTCTCGCGTCGCTCCGGGTCGGTCACCGACCGCGTGCCCACCGCGAGGTGATCCCGCACCTCGTGCCGCAGGGCCACCCGCGCCCGGACGGTGGGCTGTTCGCGCGGATCGAGCCAGCGGTGCGTGGCGAAGACCTCCGTACGCCCCTCGGTGTCCAGCCAGTTCGGCACACCCGGATCCAGTGCGCCGATCACGACCCGGATCAGACCGTCCGGATCGGCCTCCGCCTGCACGTGGTTGAGCGAGGTCTGCCGGTTGGCGAAGTCGAGCGACTCGAACCAGCCCGGGCTGTACAGCTGGAGGTCCCACTGCGCCGAGACGCGCGGATCGGTCTCCACGATCAGCACCTGATCATCCGCCAGCCGCACCCGGGCGAAGCCGTACACCACCTCCTTGACCCCACCGGCCACCGTGGACGGTGTGCTGAACGTGTTCACCGGCTGCCGATCGCCGGTGGTACGCACCCAGTCGTTCCAGACCTCGATCGAGTTCTCCACCGACGTCGCGGCGCCGTCGAGCATCCCCGCGACCCGCTCCGGGGTGACCCGGGCGGCCGGTTGCCCCTGGGTGTCCAGGCGTTCCAGGGCCAGCATGGCCGGTTGTTCCGGCTTCCAGTCGAAGTAGTAGTCGCGTACGTGCAGGACCCGGGCATCCGGCGTCAGGCGGACCCAGTTCCCGGGTTGCTCGGTGGCACTGAGGATGATCTCGACGGTGTCGCCGGGCCCGACGCCCAGGGCGGTCGAGGAGGTCTCCGCGACGATGTCGGTCCGCCCGGAGTGCATGTCCCCCGGCTTGACCTGGAGGACGAACTTCTCGCACGCGTTCATCGTCACGGTGAGCCGGTACACACCGTCCCCGGCGATCGGCGCACGGCGCGCGTTCTGGTCCACGTTCGGCCCGCCCCAGCGATACGCGAGGTCGTTGTGGGTGAAGAACGCCGGGTTCTGCGGATCGGTCGCGGCGAGTTGGTAGGTCAGCCAGCAGGCGACCTGATTGGCCAGGTGTCGGATCCCCTCGGCCCGATCGGTGTCGGTCGCACCGGGGAAGTCGGCCTCCAGGATGCGATCGCCCAGCGCGGCCATGCGCTCGCAATAGGCGCGCCACGCGGTGCCGTTGACGACCTCGTGCGCGGATGCGTCGTTGCACTGCGGATCGTTGCGCTGTGGGTCGTTGCCCTGCGGGTGCGTGCGGTGGGGGTCGTTGCGGTGCGGGTCGTTCGTGTGCCGCAGGCTCGGGTGCACGTCAGATCTCTTCCGTCGGGACCAGGAACCGCTTCTGATAGTCCGTCAGCCGAGATCGTACGTCCTCCCGGTCCAATCCGAGGTCCTCGAACGAGTAGTTGTGCCGCCCGTGCCTGCCCTGCGGACGATCGGCCAGGTGCGCGCGCATCGCGTCCTCGGCCTCGGCGGTGAGGTCGAGGCCGAACGTGGCGTACAACTCGCGCACCACCGCGATCGGATCGCGCATGAAGTCGGCGTAGGCCGAATCGTGCCAGTCGGACTCGGCGATCCGGCCCGCGTCGCGAAACGCGGTGAGCCGGTCGTAGGCGGTGCACCACAGATCGCTCTGGGTGCGGGCGACGTCGCGGATGTCGGACGCGTTGCCGTACGCGTGGTGGATCGTGGCGATCAGGCTGCTCAGCGACGCGAGCACGGTGAGCGGGTCGCGGTGGGTCACCGCCAGACGCGCGTCCGGGTAGACGTCGACCAGTGCGTCCAGGGTGAGCAGGTGCGCCGGCGACTTGAGCACCCACCGGGTCCGCCCCGGGGTACGGCGCTGGAGGATCTGCAGGACGAGCCGGTGGTAGGCGTACGCGGGCCGCATGTCGCATTCGGCCAGCCACGCGGCGTAGGACGGAATCGCGAACTGCCCGGTGAAGTCCTCGGATCGGAACGCGAGCGCGTGCGCGCTGATGCACTCCTTGGGCAGCGTGCCGCTCTTCTCGTGGATCGCGTCCATGGCCGGCACCGCGGCGGTGATGAACCGGATCTCGCGCTCGGCAAGCCCGATCCGCGGGTCGGCGTCCCGGGTCGCGGGCTCGGGCGGCGGCACGGGCCGCAGGAACTCCCAGGTGGTGGGGACCCGGTTCGCCGGGTCCCGGGCCAGCAGCGCGTGCAGGATCGAGGTACCGGTCCGCGGGCCGCCGGTGACGAAGATCGGCCGGTCGATCCGCTCGTCGAGCACGCCGGGGTCGTCCCGTACGTAGCGGGCGATCTGGAGCCGCACCTCCAGCAGCCGGGCCACCCAGGTATGCGCCCACCAGCGGCCGACCCGGTCGAGGTCGGCCTCGTGCTCCAGCGCGTACAGCAGCCGGTCCAGGCCCTCGCGGAAGCCCGGGTCGTGCTCGCCCAGGCCGTCCTGGCCCGGACCGTCCTCGCCCGGGTCGCTCAGTCCGGTCCTGGCCCGCGCCTCGCCGAGCAGCGTGTCGGCGTCGAACCGCCGGTCGAGGTCGTCGGTGAGCGGCGGGATGTCGCCGACGGCAAGGGTCTCGGTCCAGGCGGCACGCTGCGGTGGTGTCCAGGGCATGACTGGGCGTCTCCCTCGCGTTCGGGTTCGCGGCCGAACGCCGAGCCGGCGTGGCCTCGCCGCAGATTAGCTCTTTGTGAAGGTAAATCTGAAGAGCCGTCAGATACTTGTCCGCGGGTCGTCGCAAGGGCGAGGAGTGGGCGGGGTGGTGGGCCGGGTAGCGACCTGGGCGGTGGGCCGGGCGTCGGGCCGAGCGGTGGGCCGGGGAGGCGGCCCGCCTGCCGGTTGTCGCGCGTCGGGCCGGATCCGGGGCGCGACGTGGCGCCCCGTACCGTACGAATCCTCGATACCAATGTGGATGGAGAGTCGTGAGCGAGCGCAACGTGGTCTGGCACGAGGGCGGAGTGACGCGCGAGCAGCGTCCGGCGCCCGGAGCGACGATCTGGTTCACCGGCCTGTCGGGCTCGGGCAAGTCGACGGTCGCGGTGATCGCCGAGCGGCTCCTGGTCGAGCGCGGGATCACCGCGTACCGGCTGGACGGCGACAACGTCCGACTCGGTCTGAACGGCGACCTGGGTTTCGGCGCCGAGGATCGCACCGAGAACATCCGCCGGGTCGGCGAGGTGGCCCGCCTGTTCGCCGACGCGGGCGTGATCGCGATCGTCCCGGTGATCAGCCCGTACCGCGCCGACCGCGACCGGGTCCGCGCCCTGCACGCCCGGGACGGCCTGCCGTTCCTGGAGGTGTTCGTGGACACCCCGATCGAGGAATGCGAACGCCGCGACCCGAAGGGCCTGTACGCCAAGGCCCGGCGCGGCGAGATCGGCGACTTCACCGGCATCTCGGCCCCGTACGAAGCCCCGGAGAAGCCGGAGTTGCGACTCACCCCGACGGACGGCGACCCGGAACAGCAGGCGGAGCGGCTGCTGGCGCTGCTGGAGACGGTGGTCTGGGGGTAGGGGGAGGGGGGTGGCGGGGCAGCGGGGGCAGCGGGGGGCGGCGGGGTCGGTGGTCGGCGGATCGGATGGCTGGGAGCGGCGGTCCGCGGATCGGGTGGCTGGGAGCGGCGGTCCGCGGATCGGGTGGCTGAGAGTGGTGGTCGGCGGATCGGGTGGCCGAGCGCGGCAGTCGGCGGTAGGTGGTAGGTGGTAGGTGGTCGGCAGTAGTCGGTCGGCGGGACGCGTGGTAGGTGACGTGCCGTCAGGGCCCGGGTATCCCCCTCGGATATCCGGGCCCTGACGCTGTGTCGGGTCGCTCGCGCCGAGCGGCCGATACGAACGGCCGATACGAACGGCCGACCGCTTCGACGGTTACCGACCCGCTTGGTTGCGGCCGGCCGCTCAGTGCAGCAGGCCGCCCGTGGCGGGCTTGCGGCCGTGCTTCATCAGCAGCGCGATCACGAGCGCCAGCACGCCGCACCCGATCAGGATCCAGAAGCCGGTGGTGAAGGCGTCCGTGGTGTAGGTACAGCCACGCGGGTCGCATGCGTCGACGGTGGCCATGCCCTGGCCGGTCGGCGAGGGACCGGTGATCTGTAGGCGGTTGTTGGTGAAGATCGGCGACAGCAGCGCGACGCCGACCGAGGCGCCGAACGACTGGGCGACCACCAGCATGCTGGACGAGATGCCCTGCTGCTCCTGCGGTACGGCCTCGATGATCAGGTTCGGCGCGGCGGCGTAGTACATCCCGAAGCCGATGCCGTAGACCACGCCGCAGATCAGCATGAGCTGCCACGAGTCGTGCAGGAACAGGTACATGAAGCCCGCGACGGTCAGCGTGGCGACACCGACGATCATCGGCATCCGCAGCCCCCGACGCTGCCCCCACAGCCCGGCCAGCGGGCCGGCGATCATGCTGGACATGGACTGCCAGATCAGTACGTGCAGGGCGAGTCCGAGCAGGGTGAAGCCGAGTGCGTAGTCGAGCGAGTCGTTGAACGAGACGGCCGCCTTGACCTGGTCGGCGATTCCCGCCCACATCGCCTCGGGTGCGCCCATCGCCTTGGCGCCCTGGACGGCGCCTTCGCCGTACTTGTCCAGAGTGCTCTGCTTGACGTTGTCCGGGGTCAGGCCCATGTAGCTGGTGAGGTAGTTCTGGATGCCGATGATCATGTTCGCCAGGAACGCGATCCCGAGCACGAGCGCCACGCGCGGGGCGGTCAGCAGCTTGAGGTCGATGATCGGGTTCTCCACCCGCTTCTCCCACAACACCCACAGACCGATCACCACGACGCCGAGGACCGCGTATCCGAACGCGGACGGCTTGCCCCAGCCCCAGGCCTGACCCTGGCTGATGTAGAGCAGGATCAGCGCGAGCCCGACACCGAGGATGACGCCGCCGACGTAGTCCACCTTCTGCGGAACGCGCAGCTTGGACTCCGGCACCACGACCAGTAGCAGCGGGATCAGCACGAGCATGTAGACGACCAGGAACCAGAACAGCGAGCGCCAGGAGTAGTGCTCGGTGAGCACGCCGCCGACGACCGGCGCCAGCGCGGCGGAAAGCCCGAGGCCGGTGGCCGAGACGCCAATCGCGACCGGGATGAACTTGCGCGGCATCAGGTCGCGGATGAGCCCGTACACGACGGCGGTCATGCCGAACGCGACCGCCTGGAGCGCGCGGCCGAGCAGGAACAGCGGCCACGAGCTGGTGAGCGCACAGATCAGCGAGCCGAGCAGGAACGAGACGCTGGTCGCGAGCAGCAGCCGCTTCTTGCCGTAGACGTCCGAGAGCTTGCCGATCAGCGGGCTGACCGCGCCGCCGACCAGGCCCAGGATCACCACCATCCACGTGATGCTCTCGCCGACGGACCGGAACGACGGGGCGATTTCCGGCACGGCCGAGGAGATCATCGCGTACTGGAGCGGCACGACCTCGGAGAACATGACCACGACGGCCAGGACGGCCAGGACTCGGCCCTTGGACACGCCCTCCAGTCGACCGGTGTCGACCGAGGACGGGTCGGATTCGGGCTCCGGCGGCTTCGCGGATACTTCAACGGTCGCAGACATACCGGTACTTTCCGTTCTGTGCAGGGGCGCGCGCCGGACACGTGTCACCACTGCGACACGTCCGGTTTTGTACGGAATCTTTGGGGGCAAAGCGCCGCTCGGCCTCGATGGGGCGGGCACGCATCTCGTGGACGCTGCCAACCGGATCGGTGCACTCCAGCCGAACTGGTTGACAGTGTTTAGCACGGCGGGGAGGTGCGGGGAAGAGCAACAGCCGAGTCATGGGCCGTTTGATCCCGATATGCGGCAAAATTCCCTGACGACCCGTCAGCTAACTGTCGCGGTTGGGGTGGGGTTGGGTTGGGTCCGCTGAGGGTTGGGCTGGGCTCGGTGGGATGGGATGGGGTGGGTTGGGTTGGGTTGGGTTGGGTTGGAGGTGGGGTTGGGGCAGGGTGCGGGAGTGGGGCAGGGTGCGGGAGTGGGGTGGGGTGCTGGAGCGGGGTGCCGGGGTCGGGGGGCCGCTGCTGCGTTTTGGTGGGGCGCGGGTGCGAATGGCCGGCTGCGCGTTGGTGGGGCGGGACGGGCGAGGATGGGTGGCTTCTGCGCGTTGGGGGGCGGGAGGGGCGAACGCAGGTGGCTTCGGTTGGAGGGTGGCGGGGCCGCGCGGGGCCGGACCCGGGCCGTGGCCTCGCGGGGTTGCCTGGGGGCGACACGCCTTCCCGGGTGGGTCGGCTGCCGGCGGAGCCCGTGTCCGACGGTGCATGTTGCGTCTTGGTCGGGTAGGGCGCGGGTGGCTTTGTGCTCACCGGTCGGCGTGGCCTGGCGGAGATCAGCCCGGTCCCAGGGTCACCGGCGGTCAGGAGCCCTGGGTCCCCCGGCGAGACACGGGTGTTGCCTGCGGGAAAGGCGCTGGCAACGGCGGAGCGGGAGGGCGGCCCGGTGAGGTTCGCCGGGGAGCCTTCCCGAGTGGGCCGGGCCGTTTCGGCGTGCGGTGCATTCGGGTCGGGTAGGGCGCGGGTGGCCTTGTGCTAACCGGTCGGCGTGGACCGGCGGAGATCGACCCGGTCCCAATGTCACCGGCGGTCAGGAGCCCTGGGTCCCCCGGCGAGACACGGGTGTTGCCTGCGGGAAAAGCGCTGGCAACGGCGGAGCGGGAGGGCAGCCCGGCAAGGTCCGCCGGGGAACCTCCCCGAGTGGGCCGGGCCGTTTCGGCGTGCGGTGCATTCGGGTCGGGTAGGGCGCGGGTGGCCTTGTGCTAACCGGTCGGCGTGGACCGGCGGAGATC
>NZ_JBITHP010000004.1:0-1815 GCF_044458105.1 Embleya sp. NPDC050493 | reverse complement strand
CCGGCGAGACACGGGTGTTGCCTGCGGGAAAAGCGCTGGCAACGGCGGAGCGGGAGGGCAGCCCGGCAAGGTCCGCCGGGGAACCTCCCCGAGTGGGTGGGCAATTCGCGGCACACGTTGCGTCATAGCCGGGTCGGGCACGGGTGGCCTTGTGCTAACCGATCGGCGTGGACCGGCGGAGATCAGCCCGGTCCCAATGTCACCGGCGGTCAGGAGCCCTGGGCTCCCCGGCGAGACACGAGTGTTGCCTGCGGAAAAGGCGCTGGCAACGGCGGAGCGGGAGGGCACTGCCGTCAGGTCCGCCGGGGAGCCTTCCCGAGTGGGCCGGGCGTTCTCGGTGTGCGGTGGGTGTTCGGTGGCGAGAGCTCGTGGAGAGTGGGGTGGGGGGTGGGTGGTTTCGGTCGCCGGAGTGCGAAACCCGGCCCTCGGCAGGTGCTTTCGCCGGTCCTTCCCGTAAAACCGCAGGTCAGCGGGCAGGCGCGGGCTCGTATGCGTCTCGGGATCCGGATCGAGACCCGCGAAGCCCCCGGGGGATTCCTGCCGGCCGACCCGACCCGAAACGCCCACCGCAACGGCCCGACCCGCTGGGGAGGTCTCCCGGCGGGCCTTTCGGAAGATCCGCCGGACAGAGGGGCGGGCGTGGGGCCGGGGGTCTCGATCCGGATCGCGGAACGGCTTCCGGCGCATCGGATTTCCGCTGACCTGGGGTTATACGGAACCGGGCCGCGTGAGCGCCTGTCGAGGGCCGGGTTGTGCACTTCGGCAACCGAAACCGCCCACTCACGGCCCCAATCGACCCCCGGCCACCGAATACCCACCGCACGCCGCAAAACACCCGACCCACTCGGGAAGGTCCCCCGGCGGACCTGACGGCGGTGCCCTCCCGCTCCGCCGTTGCCAGCGCTTTTCTCCGCAGGCAACACCCGCATCTCGCCGGGAAACCCAGGGCTCCTGACCGCCGGTGACCCCGGGACCGGGCTGATCTCCACCAGGCCACGCCGACCGGTGAGCACAAAGCCACCCCGCTGCCCACCGAAGCGCGACCGCCGGCCGAGAACGCCCCGACCCACCCTGGAAGGCTCCCCGGCGAACCTCACCGGGCCGCCCACCCCTCCGCGCCGTTGCCAGCGCTTTTCTCCGCAGGCAACACCGGTGTCTCGCCGGAGAACCCAGGGCTCCTGACCGCCGGTGACCCCGGGACCGGGCCGATCTCCGCCGGACCACGCCGACCGGTTAGCACAAAGCCACCCGCGCCCTACCCGACCAAGTCGCAGCCGCATGCCGAGAGCGCCCGGCCCACTCGGGAAGGTCCCCCGGCGAACCTGACGGCAGTGCCCACCCGCTCCGCCGTTGCCAGCGCCTTTCCCGCAGGCGAGGCCTGTGTCTCGCCGGAGAGCTCAGGGCTCCTGACCGCCGGTGACCGTGGGACCGGGCTGATCTCCGCCGGACCACGCCGATCGGTTAGCACAAGGCCACCCGCTGCCCACCCAGGCGCGACCGCCGGCCGAGAACGCCCGACCCACTCGGGAAGGTCCCCCGGCGAACCTGACGGCAGTGCCCACCCGCTCCGCCGTTGCCAGCGCCTTTTCCGCAGGCAACACCCGCATCTCGTTGGGGAACCCAGGGCTCCTGACCGCCGGTGACCCTGGGACCGGGCCGACCTCCGCCAAACCACGCCAACCAGTTACTGACGTTTTCGTCGTGATGTCGCTTGGTTGGATTTCACTTCCTGGGTCGGATGACAAGTTTGGTTTCGGCGAGACATCCCTCGATGAGATGAGGGCGTCGTTGGATGTGGCGGAGGCCGTGTCTGAT
>NZ_JBITHP010000003.1:746528-783481 GCF_044458105.1 Embleya sp. NPDC050493 | reverse complement strand
GCACGCCGCTTGAAGCTCTCCGGGACCACGACAAACTCGGCCTCGCGGCGTAAAAGACACAGAAGCCAGGCGTCCGGAAAACGAAGGGCCCCTCAGCCCAGCGCTTCACACCCGCCCGCCCCGCACTTCGCCCTCGCCCCGCCCCGGCCCGCCCCGCGCCACGTGCCCACCCGACCCGCGATCCGCGATCCGCGATCCGCGCCCAACCCGTCCCACCCGCGGCACGTACCACCCCCGCCCCGCACTCCGCACCCACACCGACCCCACCCGACCCCACCCGACCCCACCACGTACCCGCCCCGGCCCACCACCTACGGACACCGCCCCCACGTACCTGAACACCCACACCCACCCCGCTCCCACCCCCGCCCTACGTCCCCGCCCCGGCCTCCGCGTCGAGGGGCAGTGTGAGGTGGACGCGGAAGCCGCCTTCCGGGCGTTCGCCGGCGGACAGGGTGCCGCCGAGGATCTTGGCTCGCTCGTGCATGCCGATCAGGCCGTGACCGGTGCCCGAGCCGACCCGTGGTCGGGCCGCATCGCGCCGTGGACCGTCGTTGGCGATGCTGACGGACAGCCGGTCCGACAGGTGCCGGATCCGGACGTCGGCACGCGGCGTCCCGGCGTGCTTGACCACGTTCGTCAGTGCCTCCTGGACGATCCGGTAGACGCACAGTTCCAAACCGGGTGACAGGTGCCTCGGTGCGCCCTCCGTGGTCAGGTCGACCGTGACGCCGACCGCGCTCATCCGCTCGGCCAGATCCGCGAGCCGATCCAGCCCCGGCATCGGATCGGCTGCGCCATCGACACCGCCGACACCGCCGTCACCACCGACACCGCCGACACCGCCGACACCATCGATGTCGCCCACACCGTCGGCCCGTTGCCCCTCGCCGCCGCCGTCCTCGTCGAAGTCGACCCGGAGCAGCGACAACAACCGCCGCATCTCGTCCAACGCGTCCCGCCCCGCGTCCCCGATGACGTCAAGGGCGGCGCGCGCCGCGCGAGGGTCGGAGTCGAAGACGTACGAGGCCAGGCCCACCTGCACGGTGATCACCGACATGTGGTGCGCCACCACGTCGTGCAGTTCCCGGGCGATCCGTACCCGCTCGTCGACGATCGCGCGCCGGGCCCGTTCCTCCTGCTCGCGTTCCAGGCGCGCGGTGAGCAGGACCAGTTGGCGGTTGCGCTGCGCGAGTCTGCGCACGGCGTCGCCGATCACCACCGCAACGACCGGGACCAGTACGGCCTGGGCGACTACCAGCGCCGGCCCCAGCCGGCCCCGCATGCCGCTGAAGGCGACGACCGCGGCGACGAACACCGCTCCCATGGCCGCGCTCCGCGGTGGTCGCTGACCGGCCAGGGTCACCAGCGCGATCACCGGCGCCCAGAAGTTCAACGAGGGTTGGTAGCCGGCGGCCAGGTACACGGTGTACATCGACCCCGACGCGATCAGCACCGGTACGGGAGCGCGCCGGCGCAGCGCGAGCGGCAGGCTCAGCGCACAGGTGAGCAGATACGCGGTCGCGTCGAAGCGCACCCAGCCGTCCGGATGGAACTGCTGTCCCGCCACGCATCCGCCCGCGGCCATCGCCACCGCCAGGATCGCGTCGACCATCCACGGGTCCGGGCGCCGGATCAGGGCCCGGACGTGGGCACGTCCGGGCCCCTCCCGGCGCGAGCCGCGCGGCCTATCGCGGAACACTGGGCCTCCGGCTCCGCCGCCTGGTGGGCGGTACCCGTTCGTTCATGTCCTACCGGCGGCGGTCGACGGAAGCCGAGAGGGATCTGCGCAGATCCCGGCGGTCCGAACCGAGCCCCCGTCCCCCGAGTCGCGGCTACGTTCCACCACACGCATCGCGCTTCCGTCTCCCGTCGACCACCCCGCGCCGCCGCCCGGCGTCCTTCGACGTCGACCGGCCGAGACCAACGCTATGAACCCGGCGCCGGTTCGACATTCCCTCGTCGGATGAGAACCGAGTCGAACTCCGGCGGTACATGCCGCGCCGACTCCACCCACCGCGGTATACGGCGCCCGCCGCGCGGCCGGGCCCACCCACCGGCAAGTCGCCGCGCGGATCCGCGAGCGGCTCGTCGCCAGGCGGCACGCCAACCCTCGCCACTCCGCCCGCAGCCGCTCAGCCCCCCAGCCCCCAGCCGCTCAGCCCCCGGCCGCGATCCGTTGCAGCCACCCGTGCGGATGGCTGGTGACCCCGTACAGCTCCAGGTCGCGGCGGGTGGTGAAGGCGCCACCCTGTTCGGTGGCCAGCCAATCGGCGACGGCGGGCAGCACGCCCCCGGGCATGCCGGGCGGGCACAGGTCCGGGTCGTCGACGATGCCGTCCTCGACGACGAAGAACCCGCCCTCCGGGACCAGATGGGCGAAGTTGCGCAGCGCGGCGGTGGTCGTGGCGTATTCGTGCAGGGTGTCCTCGACCACCAGGCAGCGCGCACCGGGCGGGATCAGGTCCGTGACACGGTCGGCAAGCCTCGGGTCGGTGACGTCGCCGGCCACGAGGGTGATCTCCCGTTCGAAGGCCGGGTCGGCGGCACGCAGCAGGCCGGCGGCACGATCCTGATCGAGGTCCACCGAGATCACCCGGATCGCCTCCGGCACACGCCCGTAGCCGGCCTGGGTGCGCAGCCGGTCGCGAAACCACAGGGCCGAGCCGCCCAGGTGGGTGCCCAGTTCCACCACCACCTGCGCGCGTGAGGACCACATCACGTGCTCGAACACGCGCAGGTCCTCGGGAAACTTCTTGATCCGCAGCCCGGCGTACCAATCGCGGACGTGTTGTCGGCCGCGCGCTCGCCGGTATTCCAGAAGCGTCGCCTCGTGGTCGGCGGTGACGGTCGGCGGCAGCTGGGCGACCTCGATGTGATCGGTGATGGTGATCCTCTCCTGTCCCGGTGTCTCGACGGGTCGGGCCGCGGGCGGGCCGCGCACGGCTCGACCCGCTTTCCATTGAAGAGGTGGATCACCGATTCGGGCAGCCTTTTACCGATCGTTTCACCGTAATTGGAGCAGTCGACGCCTCGCCGTTCGGAATCAGTCCGGCAGGATCGAGCGATACCAGTCGATCTTGCCGCGCAGGTGCCCCTGCTGGGTGCGCAGCAGCGCGATCTGCCGTTCGACGGCGGTGTCGTGCTTCTCCAGCAGGGCGATGCGCTCGGCCAGGGATTCCTTGTCCCCCGTGCGCGCCAGTTCGGCGTAGCGGAGCATGTCCGCGATCGGCATGCCGGTGTCCCGCAGACAGCGCAGGATGCCGAGCCACTGGAGGTCGTCCTCGGTGAAACGGCGGTGGCCGCTGGGCGCCCGGCCCACGTCCGCCAGCAGGCCGATGCGTTCGTAGTAGCGCAGGGTGTCCAGGCTGAAACCGGATCGTTCCGCCGTCTCGGCCGGGGTCAGGTAGCGCGTCGCGGTGGTCATGACCGCATTGTGCCCGCAGTCCACACCACCCCGCGCCCCCTTGCGGGCACCCGGTCGGTGTGCCGGCCCCGGATGTCGGTCCGGACCGTGCGCGATTGACCCTGACACCGTGTCAGGCGCTGTGCTGGGTCGCATGATCGCCTACAACGGCTCCGGGCCGTACTGCTACACCCATTGTCTGTGCATGATGCTCGGCTCGTACGCGCCGGCTCCGGCCGTGGTCGAGACCCTCACCGGTTCACCGTTCGGGATGCAACTCGTCGCCGGCGAAACGCCGTTCTTCGACCCGTTCGGCTGGGATCCGGAAATCGGTCTGGACGCCGCGATCGCCGCGCTGGGCTGGACCTGCGAGCGCGAGTGCGGCGGCTCCGCGGACGAGGCGCCGGACCGGTTGCGGGCCGCCTGCGCATGGGGTCCGGTCCTGGCCGGGCCGCTGGACCTGGGACTGCTGACGTATCGGCCCGGCACGCCGGCGGCGGGCGGCGGCGACCACTACGTGGTGGTCCTGGCCGCCGACGAGGACACCGTGCTCCTGCACGATCCGCAGGGGCATCCCTACGCCCGGCTGCCCATCCGGGAGTTCACCACCGCGTGGCGCGGCGCGTCGATCGCCTACCTGGACGCGCCGTACGTGCTGCGCACCCGGTTCACCCGGGTCCGCGAGGTCGCCGCCGCCGATGCGCTGCGCGAGTCGCTGCCCGCCGCCGTGCGCTGGCTCGACGGCCGGCAGGACCTGCCGGTACCGCCGGGCACGCTCGGCGGCGCGGACGCCCTGGCGGCCCTGGCCGACGCGGTCGCGCACGGGCTCGCCCCGGACGTGCGTGCCCTGTTGGCGGCCTTCGGCATCCGGGTCGGCGCCCGCAGGCTGAACGACGCGGCCGTCTGCCTGGCCGAGTCGGGCCTTGCCCGGGCGGCGCGGGTGGCCGCCCGACAGGCCGCTTCGGTCGGAGCGCTGCAATATCCCCTGGTGGTCGAGGACGACGCGGCATTGGCCGCCGGGCTGCGTCGCCTCGCTCCCACTTACGCGGAACTTCGCGGGGAGATCGCGTCCGCGCTGACCGACTGACACCCCGTCAGGATCGGTCGCCGGCGCGCACGTTCCGCGTCGGCGACGGACCGGTCGCGGTCCGTCCCGGGTCGCCCGCTGTGCGTCGTCGCGGGCGGCCCGGGCCACCGTCGAGCCCCCACCGGGTCCCACGTCACGGGGACTTGCTGTAACCCAGCGCCTCGACGATGCGTCCGTCGCGGATCTGCATCAGGTTGACGCCCGCCACCCACGCGGAGTCGGCATGTGCGTCGCCGAACACCTCGTTGACCTCGCCGGCGGCGAAGGACACGTGCCACTTGATCACCGCGCGGTCCCCGAAGACGTACACGTCCTGCGGCTGGAAGCTGGTGCCGGTGTCCGCCGCCAGGTCCTGCCAGAACCCGAGGCAGGCGTCCAGGCCCTCGTACCGCGTGCCCTCGGGCGCCGGTTGCACACTCACCATCACGCAGTCGTCGGCGACCAGACCGACCAGCAGCGCCGGGTCGTGCGTGGTGAACGCGTCGTTGAACCGCGCGATGACCTCGGCGGTCGTCAGGGTGGCGGTGGCCGTGGTGGTGGTGTTCTCCGACATGGCATGGCTCCCGTTGTACTCGCTGTGAACTCGGTGGAACTTCGTGCGCGCTCGCGAACTCCCGGAACACTGTCCGGCCCGGCCCACCCGCGGCCCGACTCCGTGTCGGCCCACTCGCGGCCCGACTCCGTGTCGGCCCACCCGCGGCCCGACTCCGTGTCGGCCCACTCGCGGCCCGGCCTCCGTGCCGGTCGACTCGCGACCCGATGTCCGTACGGCCCGACCTGCGGCCCGAACTCCGCGCCGCCCGACCTGCGGCGGCTCGTGGAAACAATCCTGCGCCCGGCGCACAGTCCGAACAATTCCCTGGAGGGAATGGCCGAGCCCCCGGCGGCGGCGGGGTCGGACCCGGCGGCGTCCGAGGCGCCGAACCTGGGCGCCGCTGCCGCCGGCCCCGTGCGGCGGACCCCGGCCGAGCCGCACCGTCGAACCTCCGCACCGCCCGGCGGCCCGCCCGGCCCTAGAGTGCGCACCCCGGATCCGTGGCCGGGTGCCGGATCAGCGGCAGGTAGACGTCGTCCACGATGTCGAGGACGACCGCGTCCTCGATCGGTGCACCGAACAGCAGAAACTCATTGCGCAGCAGGTCGGTTGCCACCGTGGCACGGCGCGAGGTCGGGATCGTGTCCTCGATCTCGCCGCGCTCGACCGCCCGTTCCAGGATGACCCGGAGCGACGACGGGCCGACCGTGTGGAAGCGCTCGCGGATCAGCCGGGCGAGTTCGGGATCGTGGCCCGTCTCGGCGAGCAGGCCGCGCAGGATGTCGCCGAGCGGACCGGCCAGCTTGGCCGAAATCCGCCGCAGCAGCGTGATCATGTCGGTACGCAACGCCCCGGTGTCGGGCGGGTCGACGTCCGCCACGCCGGGCAACTTGCATGCGTCCACGGCCAGTTCGGCTCGACTGGACCAGCGGCGGTACAGGGTGGCCTTGCCGGTGCGGGCGCGCGCGGCCACCCGCTCCATGGTCAACCCCGCATAGCCCACCTCGACGAGCTCCGCCAGGGTCGCCGTCAGGATGGCGGACTCCAATTCCTCGCCGCGCCGACGCGGCCCCTTGCGGTGGTCGACCGTCTCGTCGACAACAATCCGATCGACTTTGGGTGACAGCGTAACTCCCTTGAGTCATGAAGAGGTCGTTGCGTTCTCTGAACGGGCAGCCTAGCCTCCCAACCAGAGAACTATTCGTTCTCTATGCGATCGGCCCAACCCAACCTCCCGATCACACCTGTCGATCACGCCGATCACGCCGATCACGCCGATCACGCCCAACCATGCCCAATCCGCGCCATGGCTGCGAGGGGATCGATGAACGAGACCGCTGCAAGCTTCCGGACCGGACAAACCCCATCAACCCCAACCTCCACCCCAACGCCGACCTCAGCCCCCACCCCCGCCTTCCCGAGCAACCGCACCTGCCCCTACCGACTCCCCGAGGACTACACCAGGCTGCGCGACGAACCGGGTTCGTTGCACCGGGTGACCCTGTACGACGGCCGTCCCGCCTGGGTGGTGACCAAACACGATGCGGCCCGCAGGCTGCTGGCCGACCCGCGGTTGTCCTCGGACCGCGCGCACGCCGCCTTCCCCTCGACCTCGCCCCGCTTACGGGCGCTACGCGATCGTCCCGCGGGATTCATCAGCCTCGACCCGCCCGAACACGGCCCCCGACGCCGGATGACCATCTCCGAGTTCACCGTCCGGCGGATCAAGGACATGCGCCCGGACGTCGAGCGCATCGTGCACGGCGCGATCGACGACCTGCTGGCCGCCGGTCCACCCGCCGACCTGGTCTCCCGGTTCGCCCTGCCGGTGCCCTCGATGGTGATCTGTCGATTGCTCGGCGTCCCCTACGCGGACCACGACTTCTTCCAGGACGCCAGCCGGCAACTGCTCCAGTCCACCGAAGGGGCCGACGCCCGCGCCGCGCGCGACCGGCTCGAACGCTACCTCGACGGACTGGTCGGCGCGGTCGGGGCGAAACCCGGTCCGGGCCTGCTGTCCACCCTGGTCAGCGAACAACTCGCGACCGGCGCGATCAAGCGGGAGGAACTGGTCTCCACCGCGATCCTGCTGCTCGTCGCCGGCCACGAGACCACCGCGTCGATGACCTCGTTGAGTGTGATCACCCTCCTCGAACACCCGGACCAACACGCCGCGTTGCGCGCCGACCCCACGCTCGTGCCGGGCGCCGTCGAGGAACTGCTGCGCTACCTCGCCATCGCCGACATCGCGGGCGGTCGGTTCGCGACGGCCGACATCGAGATCGACGGGCAGCTCATCCGGGCCGGCGACGGGGTGATCGTCACCAACTCCATTGCCAACCGGGACGGTTCGGTGTTCGAGGATCCGGACACCTTCGACGTGCACCGCTCGGCCCGCCATCACATCGCCTTCGGCTACGGCGTACACCAGTGCCTCGGGCAGAACCTGGCCCGCCTGGAACTCGAGGTGATCCTCACCGCCCTGTTCGAACGCATTCCGACCTTGCGCCTGGCCGTCCCGGTCGAGCGACTGACGCTGCGCCCGGGCACCACCATCCAGGGCGTCAACGAACTCCCGGTCACCTGGTGAGCGCCGCGAAGGCGGCCGGCATGCGCGTCACCGCCGACCGCACGGTGTGCGTGGGCGCCGGTCTGTGCGCCCTGACCGCCCCCGAGGTCTTCGACCAGGACGACGAGGGCCTGGTCACCGTCCTGGTCCCCGGCCCCGCCGCCCCGCTGCACCGGGCCGCCCGCGAGGCCGGCCGACTGTGCCCCTCCGGCGCCATCCGCACCATCGAATAGCCGTCCCCGGGACCGGCCCGCGCGCGGCCGGTCCCGGGCCTACACGGCGACCTCGCGGAACGGGTCGCGGAGGTGTTCGGGCAGCGCCCCGGGCTGCCCGGGCACCTACCGATCGGAGTCGCCATGGCCGCGCACGACCTCTCCCTCAGGGCCATGTTCGCTACGGCGAGGGGGTGTTCGTCGGCTACCGAGGCTACGACGCCGCCCGCCTGGAAGTCGCCTCCCCGTTCGGACACGGCCTGTCCTGCACCACCGGGTCGGCATGTCCTTGACCGCCTGCTCCATGTCGATCGAGCGGTCGTTCAACCACTGCGACCGGATGCCGTCCGCGATCGCGATCAACGACACCGCGAGCGGCTCCGGCGGAATCGCACTCGCGATGGCGCCGTCCCGAATCCGCTGCTCCATCACGTTCGGCACCGACTGCCGCGCCCGCGGATACCGCTCGGCGAAGAACGCGTGCGCCGGATGCTCGGGGTCGCTGCCCGCCGCGGCCATCGACACGTACAGCTCGCTCAGGCCCGCCGCACGCGCGCCCGCCCGGACCGTCTCCAGATGCGGATCGGGCCCCTCGTAGCCCTCCCACAACCGGCGGGTCTCCTCGTCACGGGCCCGGAGCACCCGGGTGAGCAGGTCCTCCTTGGACGCGAAGCAGTGCATCAGGCCGGGCAGGCTCAGGTTGCGGCGCGCCGCGACCTTGCGCAGCGACGTACCCCGGTAGCCCTCCTCCGCGAAGACCTCCAGGGCCACCCGCAGGATCTCGCGCCGCTTCGCCTCGCCCTTCTCGTACGGGCCCGTTACGCCATGCCGCCCACCCTGACACGCGCTCCCGAACGTGCCGGCGCGGCCGGGCCGCGGGCGACGCAGGGCCGCGGCACGTCGGTGGTGGGAGTGACACAAAGGCAGTCGATCGGATGGTGTGCCGGCATACGCCGTTGCGATCGGCGGCGGGGGCTCGTTGATCCGTCATGACCACATCCGCGTCGCTCGACGAGGCATTGGGCACACTCGCCACGGCAATCGAGGACATCCTCGACCTCCTCGCGCCCTCCGCCACACCCGAGCCCGTGCCGGAGCCGGCGCCCGCTCGCCCCCGCACCCACCACGACGGCCTCGGGCAGGCCGTACCGGTACTGCACCTGGATCCCGGAATCGACCCGGACGCCCTCGTCCAGGCCCTCCGACACGCCCTGCAGCAGTAGCCCGCGGACACCGACGTCGCGCCCGTGTCGCGCGAACCCGCGACATTCACAAGGCATTTGACGGCGTCGGCGGACGAACTCTCGACCGTCACCGCCGCAAGCCGCCGACGGCCGCACCGAGGCGCGGAATCCCCGTGCCGAGGCGCCGAGTTCGCAGGCAGCGGCGATGCCCGCACGCCTGCAACCCCCGGTCGCGCACACCCAGCGGCTGCGCCGCGCGTCGCGCACGTGCATCGGCCGCGCGGGGCCGCACCTCGCCCGCCCGGTCAGCCGAATAGCGTCGACGAGGCCGCCGTCTGCCTCGACGGCTCGGGTGCGGGGCATGCGGCCGCGAGCAGGAATGCCACGCCGAAGGCCACGTAGCAGGACGAGCGCAGCAGTTCGAAACCGGTCAGGTGCCATTCCTGACCGGGCAGATGCGGTACGGACCAGACCAGGAAGCTCGGGAAGACGATCAACCCCGCGGACAACAGCGTCTCGCCCCGCCGGTGCGGACCCCGCACTCTCGCCCACAGCAGGATCGCGATCGGCACACACCACACCCAGTGGTGGCTCCAGGAGATCGGACTGGCGAGCAGCCCGGCCACCGCCGCCGCGGGCAGCCCCCACGCGTCCCCGCGCCGACGGTGGGCGAGCACGGCGCACAGCATGCCGAGCACCCCCACCGCGACGATGGTCGCCGTCCCGCCGATGCCGGGGTCGAACAATCGGGTCACCCGGGTGAGCAGTCCGCGCACCGACTGATTGGCGGCGTTCTCCACCCGTCCGACCCGTTCGGGGTCGAACACCAGGTCGGTCCAGAATCGCCGGGTGGCCCCGGGCAGGACCATGGCCGAGAACAGCACGGTCCCGGCGGCGGTGCCGATGGCCGTGAGCGCCTCCCGGCGGCGTCCGGTGAGCAGCAGATAGACGATGAAGACCGCCGGGGTGACCTTGATACCGGCCACCAGTCCCAGACCCACCCCGCGCAGGCGCGCGCCGGCCGGCCGGGTGAAATCCCACAACACCACGGCCAGCACCGCGAGGTTGACCTGCCCGTAGCGCATCGTGGTGAACACCGGCTCGAACCAGATGGCGAAGGTGGTGGCGGCCGGAACCACCCAAGGGCCCAGGCGGCGCCCGTCCGGGTCCACCAGGCGCATCGAGAGCCGGACCACGACCGCCACGAGCAGTAGGTTCGCCGCCACCCCCAGCCCGAGCAGCAGGTCCGCGGGCAGGTAGGTCAGCGGGACGAACAACAGGGCGGCGAACGGCGGATAGGTCGCCCTGAGTCCGTGCGGCGTGTCGAGCGGGCCGTACAGGTCGATCCCGTCGCGCACGGCCAGCCCCTCCACGCGGTAGACCACCAGGTCGACCATCGACGGATGGCTGAGGTGGCGCACGAGCAGGTACACGCCGATCGACGCGGCGCAGGCGAGCGTCCACAGGCACATCCGGCGCGCCTCGGGCGATCCGGCCGGCGCGTCGCCGAGCGGGCCCCGTCGCCGCACGCGGGATCGGCCGCCGAACCCGGTGGGGCGTCTCATGCGACGACGCTAACCCGCGCATCGGCCCGCCCCCGGCGCTTGCGGTGCGGCCATCAAGGTGGTGTCGAGCGCTCGGCCGACACCACCCGTCGGATCGGCGGCCGCTGTCGAACCGCCCGACCGGCTGATCATCGCGAACGGCGTCCGACCACGCCGACGCCCCGATGCTCCGAGGCCCCGAGGCCCCGCGACAGGCACCCTGACACGCCGTCCTGCGGCAAACGGGTGAGGGTCGGCGTCCCCGGGCCGGCCGTGTTGTTCCCTGGTGGGGCACCACCCCCGCGCACGACGTACGGAACACACGCACGCCGAGCGCTCCTTCGCTCCTTCGCTCATCCGCCCAGGAGGCCCCCGTGAGCATCGCCCCCGGCAAGTTGTCCGAACCGGCGGTCGGCGCGTTCGTCGCCGCCGTCAACGCGCGCGACAAGGACGCCTTCACCGCGCTCCTGACCCCCGACGCGACGATGTCCGACGACGGCTCGGACCGCGACCTGCAGGACTGGGCGGATCGGGAGATCTTCTCCTCCAACGGCCACATGGACGTGGTGACCGAATCCGACGGCGGACGCACCCTGATCGTGGGCTACCGCAACGACACGTGGGGCGAGATGCGCACCACCTGGCGCTTCACCGTCACCCCCGACGGGCACATCAGCCGCTTCGAAACGGGCCAGGCGTAGGTCCTCGACCGCAGGGGATGGCGGGGCCGGGCCCGCCGGCGACCCCTTCGACCTGTTCGGCCTGCCGAGCCCCGACGACCGGCCGGAGTAGCGCTGGCGCACACCTCGGGCCGATCGGCCGCGCGCGGTCCCGGCGCATCGGTCGGGACATCCGCGTCGAGGCATCGCTGTCGTGCCATCGGGCCGGCCCGACCGTCGGCCGAGCCCGGGCTGCCCGAGGGAACAGTCCCTTCGCCTCCTCGGCAGGCTGTCCGCCGCGCCTCCGACCGGAGCCCGACGACACCGACCGCGATCCGACGGCGGGTCAACCGAGTTCGCGGAACCAGCGGACCACGGCGGCGGTGCCCAGGCGGTTGGAGTCCGAGTGCGTCACGTCGGGCCCGAAGCGGGTCACCCGGACATCCGTTCCGGAAGCGCGCAACGCGGCCCGACAATGCGCCGTGTTCGCGGGTGCGGCCTCCCGGTCGTCGACCGCCACGTACAACCGCACCGGCACTCGCGGACGCCAGTCGGTGCACACCGAGTCGGTCTCCCGCAGCGCGGCGGCGAACGCGCCGGTGGGTCGCTCCAGGAGGTCCCGACCGGGCCCGGTGAGCAGGCCGTCGATGTTCGCCGGGGTTCCCTCCAGGATCTCTCCGGGCCGGTGCGAGCCGTCCAACAGGCCCTCGATGGTGTCCGCGTAGGGGGACCGGAAGACGTCGGCCGGTCGGTCGTAGACGTGGTGCAACCGGTTGTATGAGACCAGGAGCAGGCTCGCGTAGATCACGCTCGCCTTGTCGTCCAGGTCGCCGCGCAGCAGCGCGGGCAGTTCGGCTCGGCGGAAGTCGTAGGCACCGCTGATCGGGGCGATCGCGCCGACCCGGAACCACGGGTCCGCGCCGGACCGGAGCGCCCGGGCCAGGCCGAGCGCGGCGGAGGCGCCCTGGGAGAACCCGCTCACGTACACCTCCCGGGCCAGGCCGCGCCCCTGCCCGGCGGCGAACCGCCGGGCAGCGCGCAGCAGATCCAGCGAGGCGGTGGTCTCCGACGGGACGTCCATCCACGGATGTGCACCCGGCCCCTCGCCTTGGCCGAGGTAGTCGGGCATCGTGGCGGCGAAGCCGGCCGAGGCCAGGGTCAGCGCCGGCGCGATGCCCCACGTGTCGTCCGCGGTCGACGGCGCGTCGGCCCGATACAGCTCGGTGCCGTGCGTGAACGACACCGCGCGCAGCCGCCGTTCGTCGTTCACCGGGAGTGCGAGCAGGCCGGTGGCGGTGGTGGGTCGACCGGTCGCGTCGATCGTGCGATAGACCAGCCGGTACAGCCGCACGTCGTCGCGGACCGTACCGACGTCCCAGCCGTCGCGCCCGAGTTCGTCCCGAGCCTGCCCGGCGGTCACGGTCCGCAGCGGCACCGCGTTGACGAGCGCGCCGCGATCGCGGCCCTCGTCGGCCGCGGCGGGCGGCGGGGTCGGGGCGTCGGCCCGGGCCGTCGCGGCGACGGGCACGGTGAGCACACCGGCCAGGGCGAGCGCCACCGTGAACCGGCGGGCGATCGCGCCGGCGATGATGGTCGGGGCACCCCGGAGAGGTGCCGTACGGGTGTTCCTGCCTCGGGTCTCGAACCCTCGCGTATCCATGCCTCGACGCTAGGGATCGGGGACGCCGGCCGACATCCGGGCACCGGGGGGACCCGCCTCCGCGCGTCCCGGGTGTCGCCGGTGGGGCACCCCGGGTTGACCCACGCATCGATGTGTGCTGCCTCGCGGCGACCTCGTCGGCCGGCCGACACGCCCTCGATCCGGGAAACTTCCCCCCGCGTTCGGTCCGGCGCTGCTGGAATGGAACCGGACACCGCACGGGACCACGGCGGCGGGCAGCGAATCGGCGCCGCGCGGAGCAGGCGAGGGAGCGACCCATGACGACCGCACATCCGCCACGCCCGTCGTCGACCCCGCCCGCATCGGCGGCCCGCGCCGGCCGGGCCCCCGGCGCGTGGCCCGGGCTGGGTCATCTCCCGCACCTGCTCCGCGCACCGCTGCGCTTCCTCGGCTCGCTGCCCGCACACGGCGATCTGGTGGAGATCCGGCTCGGCCCGCGCCCGGCCTTCGTGCTGTGCCATCCCGAACTCGCCCGGCACGTCATGGCCGACGGTCGCACCTTCGACCGCGTCGGACCGCTCTACGAGGGTTCGCGCGCCGCGCTGGGCAACGGCCTGGCCACGTGTCCGCACGGTGACCATCGGAGGCAACGGCTGATGATGCAGCCCGCGTTCCGCACCGAGCACCTGCCCGGCTACGCCGACGCGATGCGGCGCGAGATCGGCGCCGCGCTGGATCGCTGGCGGCCGGGCCGGGTGGTCGACATGGTCGACGAGATGTTCGCGCTGACCACGACGGTGGCCGTGCGTACCCTCTTCGGCGCCGGTATCGCCGATCGTGACATCGCCGAACTGCGCGACAGCCTGGACACCTTCCTCAAGGGGGTCTACCTGCGCGCCCTGCTGCCCGCCGTCGACTCCCTGCCCACCCCGGGCGCCCGGCGCTACACCCGCGGCCTGGCCACCTGGCGGGCGCACGTGAGGCGGATCATCGCCGCGCGCCGCGCCGCCGACCCCGACGACCGGGATCTGCTCGGCCGGCTGCTCGCCGCCCGCGACGAAGCGGGCGGGGCTATGTCCGAGGCGGAACTGCACGACCAGGTCGCCGTGTTGATCCTGGCCGGCGCCGAGACCACGTCGTCCGCACTGGCTTGGGCACTGCACCTGATCACCACCCACCCCGACGCCGAGGAAGCCCTGCACGCCGAGGCCGACACCGTGCTCGGCGGACGCGCGGCCGGCCAGGACGACCTGCCTCGGCTGCCCTGGACCGGCCGGGTGATCCGCGAAACGCTGCGCCTGTACCCGCCGGCCTGGGTGCTCCCGCGGACCGCCACACGCGAGATCGAGGTGGCGGGCCGCCGACTGGACGCGGGTAGCACACTCGTGTTCAGCCCGTACATCCTGCACCGCCACCCCGGCTTCCACGCCGAGCCGGACCGGTTCCGGCCGGAACGCGAACACGCCGACGGCATCGGGCCGCAGACTTGGTCGCGCAGTTCGTTCGTGCCCTTCGGCAGCGGTCCGCACAAGTGCATCGGCGACACCTTCGCGCTGACCGAGGCCACCCTCGCACTGGCCTCGATCGCGTCCCGCTGGCGCTTGCGGCCGGCCTCCGCCGCCCCGGTCCGCGCCGTCCCACGCAGCGTGCTGACCCCGCGTGCCCTGCCCATGCACCTGATCCGCCGCTGACTCGGCCACACCCGAACTCCCGGACCGGATCCGGATCCACCGCTCAGCCGTGGGCGGCGACGCACTCCCCCACCGGGTCGAACAGCAGCGTCCAGTTGCCCGGCACGCGCCGCACCGCGGAGCCGAGATGGAACCGGACCACCGTCCACTCGTCCGGCCGCGCCGGCGCACCGTGCGCCCGGACCACCTCCAAGGCGTGGTCCAGGGCCTCGACCTGGTCCTCCTCGTCGAACCCCAGTCGCGTGTACGCCTGTTCCACCTCCGCGGGCTTCGACAACGACTCGTCCCACCCGGCGACCGCGTCGAGCAGGTACAGCACATGGCTGCCGGGCAGCGGTAGTTCGGCACGCAGGCGGGCCGTGTCGAACTCCCGGTCCGCGTCCTTTGCCACCAGGTCCGAGCCGTGCACCGCCCACGCCACCAGGTCCGCCCAGTAGTCGGGTTCGTGCCGTCCGTCGGTCTGCCGGATGTGCTCGCTCGCGAACGCGGCCATCGTGTCCGGGTCGTCGATCAGCGGCGAGACGACCATGTCGCTCCGGCCGTCGAAGCCGAAGAAGTAGCGGTGTCCGTCGAGGACGAGCGACTCGATGCCGGCCACGTGGCCGACCCGTCCGGGCAGCGGGTCGAGGTGCTTGGCGGGGTCGGAATTCATGCCGACGACGGTAGCGGGGAGCGCCGATGCAGGTCGTCCAGGGTCGCCAGGTCGGCCGCGGTCAGACGCAGCGCACCGGCGGCCACGTTGGAGACCAGGTGGTCGGGATTGCCGGTGCCCGGGATGGCGAGCACGTGCGGCCCCTGATGCAGGGTCCAGGCCAGCCGCACCTGCACCGCGCTCGCGTCGTGGGCGCGCGCCACTTCGAGAACCTCCGGCGCCTCGGCGCCGACGTTTCCCCTCTCCCGTCCGGTCCCGGCGATCGCGTAGAACGGCACGAACGCGATGCCCTGTTCGCCGCAGTCCCGGACGAACTCGTCCTGATCGGCCCGGATCCCGAGGCCGTACTGGTTCTGTACGCAGACCACCGGTGCGATGGCCCGCGCCTCGGCGAGTTGCTCCGGGTGGATGTTGGAGACGCCCAGGTGCCGAATCAGGCCGGCTTCGCGCAGTTCGGCCAGTGCGCCGAAGCGCTCGGCGATCGAGTCGGTGCCCAGGATCCGCAGGTTCACCACGTCGAGGTGGTCGCGGCCGAGCTGGCGCAGGTTCTCCTCGACCTGGCCGCGCAGTTGGCCGGGCGTGAGCGCGTGCGGTGCCCAGTGGCCCGCCGCGTCGCGGCACGGGCCGACCTTGGTGGCGATCACCAGGTCGTCCGGGTAGGGCGCGAGCGCCCGGTTGATCAGTTCGTTGGCGGAACGCAGCGGGGAGAAGTAGAAGGCGGCGGTATCGATGTGGTTCACCCCGAGGTCGACCGCGCGGCGCAGCACCTCGATCGCCCGGCCCCGATCGCCGGGCACCGCATCGACCGCGAATGCCTTGCCCACCTGGGGCAGGCGCATCGCCCCGAAGCCGATCCGGTTGACCGTCAGGTCGCCGAGCGTCCAAGTACCCGACGCCGCTGCGGTGATCGTCTGTGAAGTCATGTCCGCATGGTCGCGGCGAACTAGGCTGATGGCCATCGATTCAGATATGTGCGAATCCTCGGGAGTGGCATTGCCGGCGGAACTGGCCTTCTCGGCGGGCGATCTGGCCCGGATGCGGTTCGCCGTCTCGCCGATGTGGGAGGTCGGCCCGAGCTTTCGGCTGCTGAGCTCCGGCGTCGCGCATGCGGTGCACCGGCCCTGGATCGAGCAGGTCCGCCCGCGGCTGACGGCCGCCGGGCTGGACCGGGGCCGGCTCGCCGAACTGATCCCGCCGTCGGGCTACGTCCCCGACTTCCTCAACCCGACACCCCCGGGGCCGGCCCCCACCCTGGCGGCGGAGTTGGCCGGGATCGTGGCCGCCCCGGTCGCCGCGGTGCGCCGTGATCTGGACCGGCTGCGACACGAGCGGGGTGGTCTCGGCCCCAGGTCCGAGGCGCTGTACGCCGACCCTCGCGCCCGGCTGGTGCGGGTCGCGGAGGAGATCGAGGTCTATTGGCAGTTGGCGCTCGCGCCGTACTGGGCGCGGATCCGGGAGGTGCTCGACGCCGATGTCTTCCACCGGGCCCGACAGGTCGCCGAGCGCGGCGCGGGTCGAGTCCTCGACGAGCTGCACCCGTCGATCAGTTGGCACGACGACGCGTTGCGGCTGGCCCGCCGCGAACGGACCCTGTCCCGGCGGACGGCGGGCGCGGGGCTGCTGCTGATCCCGTCGGTGTTCACCGGACCGGATCCGTTCACTCGGGTCAACCCGCCGGAGCCACCGCAACTGGCCTATCCGGCCCGGGGCATCGGCGCGTTGTGGACACCACGCCCGGTCACCGGGACCGACGCTCTGGCCGCCGTCCTGGGCCGTTCCCGAACGCTGCTGCTGACCGAACTGCACACCCCGGCCTCGACCACCGAGTTGGCCCACCGGACCGGCCTCTCCCCGGCCGGGGTCTCCCAGCAATTGACCGCCCTGCGCGACGCGGGTCTGGTCACCGCCCACCGGGCGGGCCGCACGGTCCTGTACGCCCGCACCTCGATCGCCGAATCCTTCCTCACCTCGGCGCCCCGCTGATCGCGCGGGCACCTCACCGGCACCCGGCGGCGACCGTGGGTGATCGGTTTGGACCGGGTCGCCGCGCGGGCGGCGGACACGCGGTGATCCACACCACCGGAATCGACCGCCCGGAGGGTGGACGACGGCCGAATTTTGTGCGCCGAGAGGGGCGTGCGAGAGTGGTTCACGGAGCCCGAACAGGCTCCCGGACGAGGCACGCCGTACCCGGTTGAGACAAGACGGTGTCAGGGGGCGTGCCTGTCATGGCCTGGATCGTCCTGCTCATCTCCGGTGTTCTGGAAGCCGTCTGGGCGACGGCGCTCGGCAAGTCCGCCGGATTCAGCAAAATCGTGCCGACCATCGTCTTCGGCGTCGGCTTGACCGCGAGCATGGCGGGCCTGGCGTACGCACTGCGCACCCTGCCGGTCGGCACCGGCTACGCGGTGTGGGTGGGCATCGGTGCCGTGTTGACCGTCACCTACGCGATGCTCTTCGACGGCGAGGCATTCTCCGTCGTCAAGCTGCTCCTGCTGGCCGGCATCGTCGGCAGCGTGGTCGGCCTGAAGATCCTGCACTAGGCGCCCGCGGGCGCGCCCGGCACCCGGTCCTGCGCCGGTCCGCGGCGCCGCCGGGCAGGCGGTCGGGCCTCGCGCCACGGCGACGGTCGGCCGCCGACCCGGCGGGCCGACGCGATCCGGCCCGCCCCGGCCCAACCCGGTCCGATCCGGTTCGGTTCGGTTCGGTCAGTCGATCTGCAGTTCGCCCATCGCACTCCACCCGTTCGCGTCCGGGATCACCGTGCTCACGATCTCGGGCGTGTGCCGGACCAGTGGACGGAACCGCTCCAGGGCCGCCTTGAAGTGGTCGGAGTTCACGTGTGCCGCCGCCGCGTCGTCCCGGAACGCCTCGACCAGCACGTAGGTGTTCGGGTCCTCCAGGCTGCGCGACCACTCGAACCACAGGTTGCCCGGTTCACCCCGGGTGGCCTCGGTGAACGCCGCGGCGTGCTCGGGCCAGTCGTCGGCGTGTTCGGGCTTCACCGGAAACTTCACCACGATGAAAATCATTGGGTAACTCTAGGTCATCACACCTGCCCGGAGGGGCGCACAGGACCGATCCCGACGGTCGCGTCCGCCCCACCGGGCCGACCCGCCCGCACTCACCGGCCGGCCGCCGGCACCGACACCGGCACCGCGACGAGTCGACCGGTGCGCGGGCCGCCCGTCGGGTCGTCCATGCCACGCCATTCGGTGGCGGCGACGAACAACGTCCCGCCGTCGGCGCCGCCGAGCGCACAGGAGAAGCAGCCCCGGTCCGACTCGACCCTGCTCAGCACTTCGCCGCCCTCGCGCACCCGCACACAACACTTGTTCGGCACGTCCGCGTACCAGACGGCGCCCTCGGCATCGACGCAGATTCCGTCCGGAACCCCGTCGCCGAGGTCCGCCCACACCCGGCGCCCCGACAGCCCGCCGTCGGGTGCGATGTCGAATGCGGTGAGCCGGTTGCCGTACGACTCGGCGACGATCAGCGTCGAACCGTCCGCCGTCACCGCCATGCCGTTGGGGAAGACGACGTCCCCGGCCACTCGGCGGGCCGAGCCGTCCGCACCGATCAGCGCGACGAACCCAAGCCGGAACGGCTCGCCCGCCGCCATGTCGAACCCGATCGCGTTGACGTACGCGTGGCCGCGCCCGTGCACCACGATCTCGTTGAAGCCGGTCCCGAGCCCGCGCAGATCCGCGTGGGTGGCCAACGATCCGTCCGCTTCCAGGCTCACCACCCGTGCCTCGGCGGACGAGACGATCAGCAGGCGCCCGTCCGGCAGCCAGTCGATGCACATCGGCATCGACGGAAACGGCACCCCCACCACGACCTCCCCGACGCCGTCGGGCCCGACCGCGACGATCTCCCGGGCACCCCAGTCGCAGAACCACACCCGATCCCGATGCCACCGCACCGACTCGCCGAAGACGATGTCCTCCCGCAGGACGGTCCACTCGGACATGAGCCACGACCCTTCGTCGACCCCGAGGCGCCCACCGCCGCCGACGACGGCGGATCCTTCGCCTCAGGGGTAGACCCGAGCGCACCCGAAAACTCATCGCCGCCGGGTCCCGCACCTCTCGGAGCCACGCCCGGCCCGGCGAACACGCCCGTGGAGCAGCGCACGAAGCCGACCGCCGAGGACCCCGACCCACGCCACGCACACGAGGCACGGCGCCGGATCGGGGCACGGCGGGCCCGGGCGGTGTTCAGCCCGGGCGCTTGGCGAAGATGTACTCGGTACTGCCCGGCGGGTAGTCCGGGGCCGTCCGGCCGGGACCGGCCTCAGTCGCCGTCCACCGCGTACCAGACGGCCGTGTCCGCGGGCAGTACGCCGCCCCCCGGCAGTTCCGCACTGGCCAGCAGCACCGTGCCGTACTCCGGCAACGGCACCGGCTCCGGGCCCGGGTTCACCGCGCAGACCAGCGATCGGCCGCGGCCGAAGACCAGCGTGCCCGCGGGCGCGTCGAGCCAGCGCAGCCCGGCGCCGTCACCCGACTCCGGGTGCGTGCGCCGGATCGCCAGCGCGGAGCGGTACAGCGACAACGTCGACGCCGGGTCGTCCCACTGCGCCTCGACGCTCAGCTCGCGCCACTCGCGTGGCTGCGGCAACCAGGGGGCCGCGCCACCCGGCACACCGAATCCGTACGGGGCCCGCTCGCCCGACCACGGCAGCGGCACGCGGCACCCGTCCCGGCCCCGTTCGGTGTGCCCGGACCGCACCCAGCGCGGGTCCTGGAGCACGTCGTCGGGCAGGTCGAGCACCTCCGGCAGGCCCAGTTCCTCGCCCTGGTACACGTACACCGAGCCGGGCAGCGCCAGCGTCAGGAGCGCGGCGGCCCGGGCCCGTCGCAGGCCGATCGGGCCGCCGCCGTAGCGCGTCACGTGCCGCTGCACGTCGTGGTTGGACAACACCCACGTCGCGGGCGCGCAGACCGCCACCGCGCCGGCCAGCGAGGCATCGATCACCTCGCGCAGCGCATCGGGGGCCCAATCGGTGCCCAGATAGTGGAAGTTGAAGGCCTGATGCAGCTCGTCCGGGCGCACGTAGCGTGCGGTGCGCTCGGGGCCGGGCGTCCAGGCCTCCGCGACGGCTATCCGGGCGCCGGGGTACGAGTCGAGGATCCGCCGCCAGGAGCGGTAGATCTCGTGCACACCCTCCTGGTCGAAGAACGGGAGTTCGGCGCTCCCGAGCAATTCGATGCCCGCACCGGTGCCGATGTCCGGCAGGCCGGGGGCCTTGATCAGGCCGTGCGCCACGTCCACCCGGAACCCGTCCACGCCCAGGTCCAGCCAGAAGCGCAGGATGTCCTCGAACTCGGCCCGGACCTGGGGATGTTCCCAGTTCAGGTCCGGCTGCTCGGGGGCGAACAGGTGCAGATACCAGTCGCCGTCCGGCAGCCGCGTCCAGGCCCGCCCGCCGAATACCGACTCCCAGTCGTTGGGCGGGAGTTCACCATGCTCGCCGCGGCCGGCCCGGAAGTGGTAGCGCTCCCGGGCGGCCGAGCCGGGACCGGCCGCGAGCGCCTCCACGAACCAGGCATGCGCCTCGGACGTGTGGTTGGGCACCACGTCGACGATCACCCGCAGGCCGTGCGCGTGCGCGTCGCGCACCAGCGCGTCGGCGTCCTGCAACGTCCCGAACAGCGGGTCCACGGCCCGGTAGTCGGCCACGTCGTAGCCGTGATCGGCCTGCGGGGAGGCGTAGAACGGGGTGAGCCACACCGCGTCCACACCCAGCGCGCTCAGATAGCGCAACCGGCTGCGGACCCCGGGCAGGTCGCCGACGCCGTCGCCGTTGCCGTCGGCGAAACTGCGCACGTACACCTGATAGATCACCGCATCGCGCCACCAACCGGTGGTCGTACGGGAGTTTGTGGTGGTGACGGTCATCGATGAGCATCTTTCACTGGAATGGGCAATGGACACGAGGACACCGGGCCGGGGGTCGGAGGCGGCACACCTCGCCGCGGGCGGCCGGGCGCGGGCAGGACGTCAGCTCTTCACGGCCCCCGCCGTCAGCCCGCCCACGATGAACCGCTGGAGGAACTGGAACAGCACCAGCACCGGGAGCGCGGCGATCAACACCCCGGCGGCGAACACGCCCCAGTTCCGGCCCACTCCGTACGAGATGAAGTGGTAGAGCCCCACCGCCAGGGTCTGCTTGTCCGGGTCGTTCAGCACCAGACTCGCGATCACGAAGTCGTTGAGCGTCGCGACGAAGGACAGCAGCGCCACCACGGCCAACACCGGCGCCACCAGGGGCAGCACGATCCGGAAGAACACCTGCGCGTGGGATGCGCCGTCGATCCGGGCGGCCTCGTCCAAGTCGCGCGGCACGGTGTCGAAGAACCCCTTCATCAGGTAGGTGTTCACCCCCAGCGCGCCGCCGAGGTAGATCATCACCAGGCCCAGCCGGCTACCCAGGCCGATCGCCGGAAAGACGTCGTCGAACGTGGACAGCAGCAGGAACAGCGCCACGTATGCGAGCAGTTGCGGGAACATCTGGACCAGCAGCAGCGTGGTCAACCCGGCCTTTCGACCCCGGAAGCGGAAGCGGGAGAACGCGTAGCCGGCGCATGCGCCCAGGAACACCGACCCGATCGCGGTGGCCAGGCCGACCGCCATCGAGTTGACGAACCACTTGCCGAAGGGATGCAGCGGGTCGTCGAACAGCTCCCGGTAGTGCGCCCCGGTGGTGTCCGCGAACAGCTCGTTGGAGCCGGTCAGGGTGCCGCTGGGGTTCAACGACGCGGACAGTACGAATACCAGCGGGAAGACCGCGACCAGCACCGCGAGGACGCCGACCACGTGCCGCCATCCGATCCGGACGAACCAGCGAATCATGTCTGCTCCTCGAACGCGCGGCTGCGACGCAGGCCGATGACGGAGATCGCGGCGACCACCACGAAGATCAGGATCGAGACGGCGCAGGCCATGCCGTACTGGCGGTTGCTGCCGCCGAAGGCGAGCTTGTACACGAGCGAGATCAGCAGGTCGGTGGAGCCGACCTCGATCGGGGCGTCGGGGTCCTTGGGCCCGCCGCCGGTGAGCATGTAGATGACGTTGAAGTTGTTGAAGTTGAAGGCGAAGGTCGCGATCAGCATCGGGGTGACGGCGGTGAGCAGCAGCGGCAGCTTGATGTGTCGCAACACCTGCCGTCGCCCGGCCCCGTCGATCCGGGCCGCCTCGGTGACCTCGGTCGGGATCGCCTGGAGCGCGCCGGTACAGATCAGGAACATGTACGGGAAACCGATCCAGACATTGACCGCGAGCACGCTCAGCCGGGCCAACCACGGGTCGGTGAGCCACGGGATGTGCGCGCCGTCCAGCAGCGAGACGTTGACGTAGCCGTAGTCGGTGTTGAGCATGCCCTGCCACACCAGTGCGGCCAGGAAGGCCGGGAAGGCGTAGGGCAGCATGATCAGCGAGCGGTAGATCCGGTGCCCGCGCAGGCGTTTGCCGTTCAGCACGGTCGCCAGTACCAGGCCGATGGCGAACGGCAGCGCGACCGAGATGCCGGCGAAGACGAAGGTCCACACCAGCACGCCCAGGAACGGACCGCGAATGTCCTCGTCGGTCAGGATGCGTTGGAAGTTGTCCAGGCCGACGAAGACCTTCCAGCCCGGACTGAGCCGGGTGCCGTCCGGCGCCGCGAACACGCCCTCCGAGGTGGGCCGGTAGACGACGTGGGTGGCCCGGTCGGTGATCGTGTCCGCGCCGCGGTCGTAGACGAGCGTGGACCGGTAGGCGGCGGCGCTGATCCCGTCGGCGGTGCGCAGGCTGCCGCTGTTCGGGTCGTCCGTCACCGGCACCCGCAATTCGCTGATCTCCTTCTGCCGGCCGGCGATCCCGCTGTACGTCAGCGCATCCCAGCCGGGCGCGGCGACCGCGCGGCCGGCCGCGTCGCGGACGGGTTGCTCGACCGGCTCCAGCGGATGGCCCGCCCAGCCCAGGTGCACGCTGCGGTCGGGTCGGGTCACCAGCAGGCCGACCCGGTCGCCGCGCACGACGACCGAGGCGGGCTGCACCGGCGAGTCGGGGACACGGGCCTCGCTGTGCGCGAGGATCGCCGCGACCGCGTCGGATTTGTCGCTGTTGTGTCCGTCACCGTAGTTGGTGAACGCGGCGACGCCGGTGTACAGCACCACGTACACCTGATAGACGAGCAGCAGCGCGATGCCGGGAGCGAGGTACTTGGCCGGTACGTGCCGCTTGGTGGCGTAGACGACGTTCACCGCGACCGTGCCCACGAGCAGGGCGCCGAACATCCACCACGCGCGGTCCGCGGCCAGGGCGAGCAGCCCGTAGACCGCGAGGGCGTCGACGACGGCGAGCAGGACGATCCGGACGGCGAGGCCGCCGAGTCCGCGGCGGCGCGCCGGGGTCGGCCGGCGCTCATCCGATGAGGCCGGGGGCCGCCGGCCCGGTGGGCTGTGCGGCGGCTGGGTGGGCAGGGTCTGGGTCACGGTGTCTCCTCGTCCGCTCCGCGTCAGCCGGCGGCGATCTTGGCGCGGATGCGGCCGGCCATCGCGGTGGTCAGCTCCGCCGGGTCGCCGCGGCCCTGGACGATGGCCAGTTGGGTGAGGCCCCAGTCGGCCCAGACGCTGTCCATGGCGGGCAGGTTGGGCGTGGGCACGCCGGTCTGGGCGGCGCGGGCGAAGCCGGCCACGACCGGGTCGTTCTTCACCTGGTCGAGCACAGCGGTGGTGGCCGGGACCCGGCCGCCGGTGTCGTACAGCGCGCGCTGGGCCTGCGCGGTGGACAGGTAGTTCAGCACGAAGTCCTGGGCCAGGATCGGGTTGGCCGACTTGGCTCCGACGAAGAAGCCCTGGACGCCGACGAACGGCCGGGCCGGCGCGGTGCCCGCGCCGGGCACCGGGTCCACCGCGAACGGGACGTGCGCGGCCTTGAAGGTGGCCGCGTCCCATGGGCCGGCGAGCAGGAAGGGGGTCTGGCCCTTGAGGAACGCGTCGGCGGCGATGTCGGCGGTGAGCGAGGTGGAGATCACCCCGTCCTTGCCCAGCCCGCGCAGCCAGGATGCGAAGCGAAGGCAACCGGGGCTGTCCAGTTCGAGGTTGGCCGGGTCGTAGGCGCCGTCCGGCTTGGTGCCGAACACCCGGCAGTCGAACGAGGTCTGCAACGGGTAGAGGTGGTAGGGCGATCCGTTCTTGGGATCGACCGGCACCGCGACCGGCAGCTTGGCCTTGCCCTCGTCGACCAGACGCCGCCCGGTGGCGAGCAGTTCCTCGAACGAGGCGGGGGCCTGCGGCGCCAGTTCGGTGTTGCGCAGCAGCGCGATGCTGTCCACCGCGTAGGGCAGCCCGTAGGTGCGGCCCTCGTAGCGCATCGCCTCCAGCGCGACGGGGGAGAACGCCGCTGCGCGGTCGCCCGGTTCCAGCGGCGCCAGGACGCCGTTGTGCACGAGCTTGCCGAGCCAGTCGTGCGGGCCGACCACGACGTCGGGGCCCTGACCGGTGGGGGCCTGGGACACGAAGTCGTCGCGGATCTCGCCCAGTCCCTTCTGCACGACCTTGACCTTGACGCCCTTGTCCCGGGTGAACGCGGCGGCGATCTCCTGGAGCGGCTTGGCCCGGGCGTCGTCGGCCCACACGGTGAGCGATCCGGTGGCCGCGGCCGGGCCGGACGCAGCGGGAGCGGTGTTGTTGTCGCCGTCGCCGCTGCCCCCGCCACCACCGCATGCGGTGGCGAGCAGCGTCGCGGCGAGCACGGCCGGAAGCAACAGGCGTGCTCTCACTGGGTTTCCTCCTCGGGGGTGCTCGCGTCGGCGTCGCCGGCCGGCCGCGTTTCGATGTCCGGCGCCGGCTCGGCGTTCGGGTCGCTCCAGGCCGGCACGTGCAGCCGGATGTGCCGGTCGCCGTCGTGGTGGAACGGGTCGCGGATCGGGGTGCCCTCCTCGTCCAGGCCGTCGCAGCGCCAGCCGCGCCCGACCGCGCCGTTGAGTCCGACGCCGCGCGGCAGCCGCCAACTGCCGTGGTAGGTACCGGCGGCCACGCGCATGGTGACCAGGCCGGAGTAGTACACGGTCTCCTCGGGAGGCAGGTCGGCCGCGGTGGTCAGGGTGACCTCCAGGAGCGCGTCCGCGCCGCCCTCGACCACCTCGATCGTGCCGTGGGCGGTGTGCCCCTCGGCGGTCGCGGTCAGTTCGACCACGCCGGGGCGTACCGGCGCCACCCGAGCCGGGCCGAGCGCACGCAGCGCGTCGGCCGGCGTCCAGGACGACGCCGCGCCGAGCACCGAGTACACACAGCCGTCGGCGCGCACGCCCACCGGCGCCACGCTCGCCTCCGCCTGCCCGGTGGCGAGTACGACCCGCTCGGGCAGCCGCAGTTGCGTCAGCGGCGAGTCGGCGTCGCCGAACAGGTGCAATAGCGCACTGCCGACCCGCTGGGCCCACGCACTCTCGTGGTGCGGAGCCTGCGGATCCTCGTGAAAACGCACCTCTCGGTCCGGCGCGTAGCCGAGGTCGGTGATCAGGTGGTCGACCAGGTCGCGGGTGTGCCGGACGGTGATCAGGCCCTCCATGCCGCCGATGTCGGCCCAGATCCGGGCCGGCCCGCGGGCGTTCTGCCGCCGGTGGACCGGTGTCTCGTCGAGGGTGACCGGGTCGACGAAGACCAGGAACGGCGAGAGCACCCCGGCCAGGCCGAACACGTCCGGGCGACGGAACGCCAGGTGGTAGCTGACCAGGCCGCCCATCGAGGAGCCGAGCACGGCGGTCGCGGCCGGGTCCTGGGTGACCGCGTAGCGGGCCGCGATCAGCGGGCGCAACTCCTCGATCAGGAAGCGCTCGTACAGCTCGCCGCGGGCCACTGCGCGCGGGTCGCGCGGGTAGGGCACGTGGTGGCTGTACTCGGCGCCGCGCGAGTCGCGGCCGTTGTCCACGGCCACCGCCACCAGCGGCGGCAGCAGGCCGGCGGCGATCAGCCGGTCCAGCGTCTCCTCGACCCGCCAGCTGGGTTCCAGGCCGGTGCGGGCGAACACGTGTTGTCCGTCGTGCAGCCACACCACCGGGTAGGGCCCGGCGAGCGGGTCGTAGCCGGCCGGGAGGTACACGTGTACGTCGCGGGTGTTGTCCAGGTGCGTCGAGCGCACGTCGGTCAGCGTCTCGATCACGCCGGTGCCGGCCGCGGTCGCGGGCATGCTCGGGTGGTCTCCCGTCTCGGTGGGGGCTGCGGGCGAGCCGGCGGGGGTGGGTCGGGTCACGGCCGCTCCACCCGCCAGACGTGGAAGGCGGGTCCGTCGCCGGGCAGCGGTTCGCCCGGGCGCAGGTCGGGGCCGCCGGTCAGACTCCGCGCCGCCACCGGCGCCGCGATCGGGCTGTGCCCGGCCCGATTGACCTGGATCAGCAGTGTCTCCTCCGGCAACCACCGCTCGTACAACACGGTGTCCGCCGCGCAGTGCAGCCAGCGCAGGCCGCCCGCGCGCAGCGCACGATGCTCGCGGCGCAGCGCGATCAGGTCGCGATAGGTGCGGTGGGTGTCCCGGTCCCAGCGGGAGGAGTCCCACGGGAAGGGCCGCCGGCCGTCCTCCAGGTGCACGCCCTCCACGCCGACCTCGTCTCCGGCGAACACCATCGGCAGCCCGGGCAGGGTGAACATCAGTGCCGCGCCCAGGTGTTGGTGGTCGCGGCCGGCCATCGAGCGGAACCGCTGGGTGTCGTGCGAGTCGAGCAGGGTCAGGTTGTGGGTGTACGAGCGCCACGGCAGCAGTGCGGCGAAGTCGCGCATGACGGCGACCAGATCGGTGCCGCCGTAGGCGGGGATCGGGCCGGGCACGCCCCAGAACTCGGTGAGAGGTGCGTCGGCGAGCCAACCCCAGACCGGGCGGGTGAAGCCGGAGTAGGCCATCGTGCCCTGCCAGCCGTCGCCGCGCAGCGCGGCGGAGGCGTCGTGCTGGTGCTCGGCGAGCAGCAGCGTGTCCGGCGCGGCGGCGGCCAGCGTGGCCCGGGTGGCGCGGGCCACCTCGGCGTTGCGGTCCTGGGTGCCGTAGCGGCCGGCGGACTGTGCGACGTCGATCCGCCAGCCGTCCAGGCCGAAGTCGCGCGGATAGCGGGCGACCACCGAGTCGGGCCCCTCGTACAGCCGGGCCCGCAGCTCGCCCGAGGTGTGGTCGAACTTGGGCAGCGTGTCCACCCCGCAGAACGAGGCGTAGCGGGCGCGGTCCCGGGGGTCGAAGTGATAGAAGCCCGCCTCGACGGAGTCCGGTTCGGCCTGTCCGCGGCGGAACCACTCGTGTCCGTCCCCGGAGTGATTGAGCGTCAGGTCGCCGATCACCCGCATTCCGCGTCGGTGTGCCTCGGCGGTCAGCGCACGCAGCGCCTCGTCGCCGCCGAGCATCGGATCCACCCGGTCGAAGGTGATCGCGTCGTAGCGGTGGTTGGAGCGGGCCGGGAAGAACGGCGTGAGGTAGAGGACGTCGGCGCCGAGGGCCTGGATGTGGTCGAGCCGGTCCAGGACTCCCCACAGGTCGCCGCCGTACATCTGTTGCAGTGCGCCGGAGGTGCCCCAGCCGACCGGTTCGTCCCACGCGGCGGGGCGGGCCCAGTCCGGCATGGCCGCGTCGCTCTGCCGAGCGGAGCGGGCGAAGCGGTCCGGGAAGATCTGGTAGACCACCGCGTCGGCCGCCCATGCGGGTGGCGCGGGGTGGGTGGTGAGCGTGAAGTCGCCGGTGTCGGGCACGTCGCGCGCGGCGATGCCGGCGCCGGTGAGCCAGCGGTTGCCGTCGGGGGTGTCCAGGAGGAAGCGGTAGCCGAACTCGGTGCTGCCGACCTCGACGCCGACTCGCCACCAGGTCTCGTCACCGACCACCCGATCCACCGTCGCCTCGGTGAACACCGGTTCGCCGTCCAGCTTGGTGCGCACGTGCACGCGTTTGGTGCCGGCCGCGTTGCGGGAGCGGACGAAGAGCTCGACCTGCTCGCCGGGTTCCGGCGACGGGTTGCTCACGTATCCCGGCGAACCGTCGTGATGTGCCATTGTGTTACAGAGTGTTTCCGGTGGGTGCATGGTGTTTGCGACTCCGAAACGTGCCATTCATCAGGTCGAATGCCGAGGAGCGTAAAAGCAATCCGTGAGGCTCTGCAACACTCTGCAACATGTTTCAAAGATTTGTTGCAACGGCGAAACACGTTTCGATAGCCTGGGCCGCGCCGCCGAGGGCTTCGGGAGAGGCTCGGGACACAGGGAGAGGTGACTGTCGAGTGACGCTGGAGCGACCTTCGGTCCGCAGGATCGCCGACCGGATCGGGGTGAGCGCGGCAACCGTGAGCCGGGTGCTCAACGACAAACCCGGGGTCGCCGAACACACCCGCACCCGGGTCTTGGACGCCATCCGCGAGCAGGGCATGGTCGCACCCGCGCCGATCGACCGGCCGTTCGTGGGCATCATCGTCCCGGAGTTGGAGAACCCGGCCTTCGCGCTGCTCGCCGGCGCGATCGAGGCGCGGCTGAGCCAGTACGGCGTGACCGCCCTGATCGGCAGCTCGACGAAACACGGGCCCACCGAGCTGGACTACATCGAGACCCTGTTACGGCGTGGCATCGAGGGACTCGTCCTGGTCTCCGGGCGCCATGCCAACCCCGAGGCCGACCACGGCTTCTACTGGCACCTGCACCGCAAGCACGTGGCGATGGTCCTGGTCAACGGCGACGTACCGGGCCTGCCGGTGTCCACCGTCACCACCGACGAGGCGGCCGGGGCCGCGATGGCGGTCGCCCATCTGCACAGCCTCGGGCACACCAGGATCGCGCTGGCGGGCGGCGAGGAGTTCTATCGCCCGTCCCGGCATCGACTGGCCGGCTACCGGGCGGCGATGACGGCCACGTTCGGCGGCTGCGACGACGCGTTGTACGTCGAGTCCACCTACTCGATCACCGGCGGCCAGGCCGCGGCACGCCGGCTCCTGGACGCGGGGGCGACCGCGATAGTCACCGGCAGCGACCTGATGGCGCTCGGCGTGGTCTCGGCCGCGCGCGAGGCCGGCCGTCGGGTGCCGGACGACGTCTCGGTGGTCGGCTACGACGACTCCTATCTCGCGGCGCACAGCGACCCGCCGCTGACCACCGTGCAACAGCCCATCGAACAGATGTCCACCGCGATCGCGACGGCGATATGGCAACGACTCCAGGGCTACCACACCCCACATGTCGACCACCGCTTCGCACCCCGCCTGATCGCCCGGGCCTCCACGGCCGCCCCACGCCCCGAACACTTCTGAGCCGGGGCCGCCGGTACGGGCCCGATCACGCTTCGGGCTCCTACCGACCGGGGCACCGGGCGGCGGCTGCTCCCCCACCGCCGCCCGATGCCGACCCTCACCTCACGCGCCGGGGACCCGGCCCAGTGTGTGGAGCAGGTAGCGGTCGTGGTCGTACGGATCGGGGCCCGTGTGCGGCCGGGTCGGGATCGGGTGTCCGGTGAAGGGCCGGTGGCCGTCGAACTCGCTGACCAGGACCCCCTCGCCGCGGGTCGCCTCCGGCAGCCGCCGGGTGACCCCGTGCACCTCGGCCGCCGGGATCGTGCCCCGCACCAGGCATCGGTCCCCCCGCGTGGACTGCTCCTCGGGGATGGCCCGCGCACCCGTCAGCAGTGCGACGACCGCGCCCGCGCTCGCCGCGGGTGCCTCCAGTTCGAAGCGGTGGATCGGCTCGAACACCCGGGTCCCGGCCTGCTTGAGCGCCTCGCCCACCACCAGGGGCGTCACGCTGCGGAAGTCGCCCGCCGCGCTGATCGGGCTCGCGTAGCCGGTCCGGGTGAGCGTCACCGCACAGTCCAGCACCTCCCAGCCGTGCACGCCCTGGCGCAGTGTGCCGTGCACGGCTTCCTCGATCGCCCGGTGGAAGGCGAGCGGCAACCCGCCGAGCCGCACTCCCAGCCGAAAGACGATCCCGGCCCCGGGCGCCGCGGGTTCGATCCGCAGGCCCACGGTCGCCCAGAAGAAGTTCACCCCGTCGCCGGCGATCTCCCGCACGGCCTCGCCCACCCCGACCGGCTTCTCGAAGTACAGCGGACGGGATTCCTCGAAGGCGACCCGGAGGCCGAACGTGTCGGCCAGCGTCGCGCCGATCACCTCCTTCTGCACCTCGCCGTACAGGCGCACCGAGATCGCCCCGGTCTCCTCGTCCCCGCGCACGTCGATCATCGGATCCTGCTCGGCGATGCGTTGCAGTGCGGCGTAGAGCGCGGGCCGCCGCCCGGGGCTCTCCGGCGTCACCTGCGACTCCAGGGTGGGCGGGGCGAACAGGCCCCGGGTGGGCAGCCCGTCGGCGGATCCGAGTTGGTCGCCCACCCGCGCCTGCGCCAGGCCCCGTACCTTGGCGATGGTGCCCGCGGTCGCGTCCGCGTCCCGCAGCCGGGTGCCCTCGTCGAACACCTGGATCGCGGAGGTTCGCCCGGTCAGCTCGACCACCGCGCCCGCGTGGTCGCGGCGGTGGAGGGTGACCTCCGCACGCGGGCGAAGGGTGCCGCTCCGGATGCGGACGTACGCGATCTTCTCCCCCGCGCGACCGCGCTCGATCTTGAGCACCACCGCGCGCAACGACTCCTCGGCCGCCTCCGCGCCCACTCGGGGCAGCAGTTCGGCGATGCCGCGGACCAGGTGGTCGACGCCTTCGCCGGTGATCGCGGAGCCGAAGAACACCGGGTAGGCCCAGGCGTGTTCGACGTGACGCGTCAACTCGCGCCGGTAGTCGGCCTCGGTGAGGGTGATCCGGTCGTCGAGATAGGAATCCACGAACGCGTCGGCGTGGTCGGCGAAGGCCTCCGCGAGTCGGGCGGTGAACCGCGCGTCGGTGCCGGTGAACGGCGTGAAACGCGCGCCGGGGGTGCCGATGTCGTCGACCGAGCCCATCGCGACGCAGTTCGGGCCCAGTTCGGCGGCGATCGCTTCGAGCACGTCGTCATGGCGCGCGCCGCGGCGGTCGATCTTGTTGACGAATACCAGAACGGGAATGCGCAGACGGGCAAGTGAACGGATCAGTACGCGCGTTCGGGCCTGGACACCCTCGACCGCGGAGACCACGAGCACGGCGCCGTCGAGCACTCGCAACGCCCGCTCGACCTCGGAGACGAAGTCGGAGTGCCCGGCGTGTCGATCACGTTGACCCGGAGATCGCCGATCCGAAACGCCACCACGGCGGACTGGATGGTGATGCCACGCCTGCGTTCGAGTTCGAGCGAGTCGGTCTGCGTACTGCCCGCGTCGACGCTGCCGATGCGGGTGATCACACCCGCGTCGAACAGCAGACGCTCGGTCAGACTGGTCTTGCCGGCGTCAACATGCGCGACGATCCCGATGTTCGAATGGTTCATGACGGCCAGTGGCTCCCGCGGCTGCATTGATGGGACGAACTCCGTTGGGACCGCTGGTCTTTCGGGGCATGATCCGGTTCCTCTCCAGGTCGATTCGTCCAATGCAATGCGCACCGACCCTAACATCGCGCCCCGCGGACGCCCGGGTTCCCGCCCCCGAGTCGGCGAGGCGACCCACCCGACGCCGACGCGCACACCACGCGGGGCCACGCGGACCTCGCGCGGCGTACCGAAAGCCGGCTCCCGTTCCACCCGCCGCTGCGTCGCGCGCTCCGGCCCGCGCCGCGTCTCCCGCACCGTCCGCCGCTGCCGCCCCCGTACCTTCCCGCGTGCCTTTCCCCGTACCCTCTCGCGTTCCACACTCCGCTGCGGCTCGCGTTGCAGTTCGCGTTCCAGCTCGCGTTGCAACTACGGTCCCACCTGCGCCTTCGCACAAATCGCATGCCACCATGGGGCCATGACCCGGCTTCAGCGCCTGCGCCTCGACCATGCCCCGGCCCTGCTCGATTTCGAGCAGCGAAACCGGGCCTACTTCGCCGCGTCGATCTCCGACCGGGGCGACCACTACTTCGCGCACTTCACCGAACGCCACCACGAACTGCTCGCCGAACAGGCCGCGGGGCTGCACCACTTCCACGTCCTGGTCGACACGGACGGCGAAATCCTGGGTCGGGTCAACCTGATCGACGTGGCGAACGGTGCGGCCGAACTCGGCTACCGGATCGCCGAACGGGCCGCCGGCCGCGGACTGGCCACGCGCGCGGTCCGCGAGGTCTGCACGCTCGCCCGCACGGAATACGGCCTGGCCACCCTGCGCGCCATCACCACGCTCGACAACATCGGCTCACGAACCGTCCTGGCTCGAACCGGATTCGGCTCCACCGGCGAACTCGACCTCAACGGCCGCCCCGGCCTGAGCTTCGTCCGGCACCTGCGTGCGGAGCCGGGCGAACCGTCACCTTCCTGACCCCGCCCGCACTCGTACCGCGGGGCCACCTCCGGGCACCGGCGCACCCGCGCCGAACCCGCACGCACGATCGCACCGGCTTCCGCGGCCGGTGACACTCGCCGGAACCGGCCCGGCCTGCGACGATCCTCGGGCGTCGGGCATCCGCGCGGCGCACCGTCGTGCCCGGTCGGCCGCGTCCGGCGACCGGGTCGAGGAGCAGGAGGTCCGGTATCACCGGGGAACACGACATCCGCACATCACGTCACATACACATACGCACCGTGGACACCACCGTCCTGCCGATCGTCCTGGGCATGCTCGATCGCGCGGTGGCCTGGCTGGTCGCCGACGGCCGCGAGGGCCAATGGGGCACCGAACCGTGGTCCACCCGCCCCGAGGCCGTGGACCACGTGGAGACGGTCCTGCGCAACGGGCACGTTCGGCTGGCCGAGATCGACGGCGAGCCCGCCGGCGTCTGCGTCGCCTCGAACACGCCCTCCGCCTATGTCCCCGCGGTCGACGAACCCGAGTGGTTCGTCAACCTGCTGGTCACCGACCGCCGCTTCGCCGGAGCGGGGGTCGGCGCCGCGCTGATCCGGGACGTGCGCCGCGAGGCGGCCGTCCGGGACGCCGGCCTGGTCCGGGTGGACTGCTATGCCGGCGGCGACGGCGCCCTCGTCCGGCAGTACGAAGCATTGGGCTTCACTCCCGCCGCGACCTTTTTCGTGGAGCGCCCTGGACAGCCGCCCTGGCCCGGCCGGTTGCTGGAGTGGCGACCGAACCCCCGGCAGTCGTAGCCGATCGGCGGCCGTATCGCAGCGCGCCCGCGCGGGGGACGAACGAACGAACGAACCCGAGCGTCCCCCGCGCCCGGCGCCACCCGGATCCGCGTCCCGCGAGCGGTCGAGCGCGAGTCCCGACTGGACCCCTCCGACCCCGCTTCCGGACAACGAGTCGGATGTTTCGGGGTCGTTTCCGTGACCGCACACCGACGCTCCGCGATCCGCGAGCAACTCCCGCACCCCAATAGCAAGTTACTCGCGAGTATGCCGTGACTTGTCACCCGTTCACGCCTAGAACTTGTTCTCACTCCGTCCCAGAGTGAGGAACGTCACATGAGCGATTCCGCCATGGACCGTAACGGTTTCAAGGGTTTCTCGCGCCGCACTTTCATTGCAGGAACAGGTTCCATCCTGGGCGCCGCGGCGGTGGCCGGCCGCGCCTCGGCAGCCCAGCCGACGGCGGCTCCCTCGGCCGCCTCGATTCCCGCCGGGGCACACGTGCCGGCCCTGGTGATCGGCACCGGCTACGGCGGCTCCGTCGCCGCACTGCGACTGGCCCAGGCCGGCGTCGACGTACACATGATCGAGATGGGCATGTCCTGGGACACCCCCGGCCCGGACGGCAAGATCTTCGCCAACACCACCTCCCCCGACGCCCGTTCCTTCTGGCTTCGCACCAAGACCAAGCAGCCGCTGAGCAATTTCCTCGGTTTCCCGATCGACCGGGACATCCCCAAGTACACCGGCATCCTGGACGCCGAGGAGTTCGCCGGCATCACCGTCTACCAGGGCCGAGGCGTCGGCGGCGGCTCGCTGGTCAACGGCGGCATGGCGGTCACGCCCAAGCGGGAGAACTTCGGCGCCATCCTCCCCTCGGTCAACGCCGACGAGATGTACAACACCTACTACCCACGCGCCAACGCCGGGCTCGGGGCGGCCACCATCGATCCGGCCTGGTTCGAGAGCACCGCCTGCTACCAATACGCCCGAGTCGGCCGCAAGCATGCCCAGCGCGCCGGTTTCCCGTTCGTCTTCGTACCCACCGTGTACGACTGGGACTACATGAAGCAGGAGGCCGCCGGCGCCGTCCCCAAGTCCGCGCTGGCCGGCGAGATCCTCTACGGCAACAACTACGGCAAGAAGTCGCTGCAGAAGACCTACCTCGCCCGCATCAAGGAGACCGGTCGGGTCACCATCTCCGCGCTGCACAAGGTCACGTCGGTCTCCCCCGCGGCCGGCGGCGGCTACACCGTGACGATCGACCAGATCGACACCACCGGCGCCACCACGCTCACCAAGACCGTCACCGCCGACAAGGTCTTCTTCGCCGCCGGCAGCGTCGGCACCAGCAAACTGCTGGTCCGGCTCAAGGCCACCGGCGCGCTGCCCAACCTCAATGCCGAGATCGGCCAGGGCTGGGGGGACAACGGCAACGTGATGTGCGGGCGCGCCAACCACCTGTGGGATCCCACCGGTTCCCTCCAGGCGTCCATTCCCACCGGCGGCATCGACAACTGGAACGCCGGCGGCGCGTTCGCCGAGGTCGCCCCGCTGCCCACCGGCATCGAGACCTACGCCTCGTTCTACCTGTCGATCACCAAGAACCCCAACCGGGCCCGGTTCTCCTGGAACGCCGCGACCGGCAAGGTCGAACTGAACTGGCAGGCCGCCTGGAAGCAGCCATCGATCGACATGGCCAAGACCATCTTCGACAAGATCAACGCGAAGGAGGGGACGATCTATCGGACCGACCTCTTCGGCGCGTACAAGATCTGGGGCGACCACCTCACATACCACCCGCTCGGTGGTGCGGTGTTGACCAAGGCCACCGACAACTACGGTCGCCTGCACGGCTATTCCGGCCTGTACGTGATCGACGGCGCACTGATCCCGGGAAACACCAGCGTCAACCCCTTCGTCACCATCACCGCCCTCGCCGAACGCAACATCGAGAAGATCATCGCGACCGACCTGTGACACCGTCCCGATCGGGTCGCCGACCCCGCACCGGGTCGGCGACCCCCGGGCCGTGCTCGCGGCGCGAGTCGCGACACTGCATCATGTGGGCGTGATCACCATTCATCTCAAGTACGAGATCGACGCCGACAAGCTGGCCGACTTCGAGGAGTACGGTCGCCGCTGGGTGGGCTTGGTCAACCGCTTCGGCGGCACGCACCACGGCTACTTCCTGCCCAGCGAGGGCGACAGCGACATCGCCTACGCGCTCTTCTCCTTCCCGAGTTTCGCCACGTACGAGCAGTACCGCACCGACAGCGCCACCGACCCCGACTGCCAGGCGGCCATCCGACTGGCCCGCGACACCGGCTGCATCAAGCGCTACGAACGCCGCTTCCTCCGCCCCCTCGACAACGGTTCCTGAACCCACCGGGCACCGGTCCCCGGAGCATGTCGTCGGTCCCGCGTCGTGGTGCCCGGCGGGGAATCGGGGACACGCCCTATGCGAGGAGCAGGGCCCGGTCCCACAGTGGCGGCGTCGCCGTGGTGGCGGCGAGCAACGCGAGGATCACCCCGCCGGCGCCCTCCAGCAGGCCCGGGCCCGCGTCTGTGGGCGTCGGGTGGCGCACGAGCAGTTCCGCGGTCAGCCGCGTGGCCGCGGCCCGCAGCGTCGCGTCGCCCGTGTCGTGCGCGAAGCGCACGGTGATCTGGAGCAGCCCGGCGAGTCCGTGACAAAGGCCCGGCGCCCGGTCGACCGACCGCTGCCGGGCCGGCCGGGCCAACACGGCCGCCAGCGCGTCGACCGCCAGTGTGCGCATCGCGGCGTCGTCCAGGGCGTTCCCGGCCAACCACAACGCCCGCGCGATGCCGGGCGCACCCGCACACCAGGAGCCGTGAACGGATCGGGCGTCGGCGCTGCCGGCCGACCAGTCGGGCCCCCACGCGTCGTCCAGCCGGTACTCACCGAGCAGGCCGGCCATGCGCTCGATCGCGGCGCGCTGCCCGCTCACCCGCACGTCCGCCGCATGGGCCAGCGACAGCAGGGCCAGCGGACCGGCGATGCCGTGCGCAAGACCCGGTTCCGGCCACTCCCCCGGCTCGGCGGACCGGCACAACACGGCGAGCCCCGCGCGCAGCGCCGCCCCGGCGGCGGGCTCGGCGGCGCGACCCAGCAGGTTCGTACAGGTCCCGGTGAGGCCGGAGATCAGGTCGAGTTCGCGCCCGCCGCGCGGCTCGATGCCGGATCCTCCGGCCGCCGCCGCGGCCGTCGGCCGCTCGTGTCCGAGCACCCAGGCGGCGAACACCGGGCCGCCCAGGCCGCCGAACAGACCGGACGCGGTGACCTGCGGCCGGTCGGCGCCCGCGTCCGCCGCCGCCAACCAGCTCTCGGCCGTCGCGTCCCACCCCCGACCGGGCCGCCACCGATCCAACTGTCGGCACACCACGGCCAACCCGGCACCCCCGCCGCCCAGGTCGTGCCGCACCCGTCGCGGCGTGGCCGCCGGCCGCCCGGCCAGCAGCGCGACCCGCTCCAGCGCGGCAACCGCGATCGGCCCCGACACCGCCGGCGTCCACACGTCGGACCCGGCACGTGACTTCACCACGGAGAGCTCCGTCGATGTCCGGGGACCACCGGACGTTCCGTGGGGGGGGGGGGGGCCCCCCCCCCCCCCCCCCCCCCCGCGGGGCCCGCGGGGGGGGGGGCCCCCCCCGCCGGCCGCTCCGTGGGGGGGGGGGAGGGGTGGTGACCCCAACCGGCGGC
>NZ_JBITHP010000003.1:736659-746518 GCF_044458105.1 Embleya sp. NPDC050493 | reverse complement strand
GCCCCCCCCCCCGCCGCCCCCCCCCGCGCGCCCCGCGCAGTCACACCCCCCCGGGCGGCCTGCGCGGGGGGGGGGGGGCCCCCCGCGGGGGGGGGGGGGGGCCCCCCCCCCCCCCACGAAACCCCCGACGGTCGATCAGTCGAGTGCCGCCACGCACAGGTCGGTCCACTCGTAGCTGTGGTGACCCGTGTCGCAACACATCATCGGTTCGAGGTCCTGCTGTTCATCGGTCTCCGGCAGTTCCTGAAGTTCCAGAACGGAGCTCTCCATGCCTCATCTCCCCTTTCCGGGGGTCTTGGTCGTGCCCGGTGGCCGGCCGGTCGACCAGCCACGAACGAGGTCCGCCGTGTTCCAGGCGGAGCAGGAAATCCAACACGCCGGCCATCCCGACGCCGTACGCGGCGCACATCTCGCGCAGCGTGTCGTCCGGGACGAGCCATCGGCCGTGCCGGTGGGCGGCGCGCACCGCGATACAGCCGCCGAGTTCGTGCGCCCGGGACCGGTGGCGCTCGTCCCCGGTGGCCGCGTACAGATCGAGCAGCAACTCGGCGTTGCCGGCCACGCCATGGCACGAGCCGGGCCCGATCCGCCAGCGATCCGCATACACCGCGCGCGCCGCCCCCTCGGCCAGGTCCAGCCAGCGCTCCGTGCCGGTGACCTGCCACAGCCGGACCAGGAACGTGCCGACGCCGGACGTGCCGTTGCACCAGAAGTCCAGTCCCGGTCGCTCGGTGCGCCCCGGGCCCTTCGGCCACATCACCACGCCCCCGCGCCGATCGGCGACCGCCGCGAGCGCGTGTGCGCCGCCGACCGCGATGTCGATCAGCTCGGGCCGGTCCAGGTCCCGGCCCGCCGACAGCAGGAACGTCGCGTTGCCGGCCACTCCGTGGCCGAAGCCGTACAGCGCCGACCCGGCCAGCTCGCCGCGCACCTCGGGACCCACCGGCCAGTCCACCCCGGCCTCGGCGGTCGCGAGCAATCGCAGCACGGCGTCCGCGCACTGCCCGGCCCGCTCGGCGAACCGCCGGTCACCGGTGGCGTGCCACAGGTGCAACTGGGCCGTGCCCGCCCCGGCCAGACCGTGGCACACGTCGGGGTTGGTGCCGATCAGCGGGATGGCCAGGGCGTAGGCCGCCGCGCGCTCGGCCAACGCGTCGTCGGCCAGCGTCCGGGCCGCCTCGTACAGCGCCCACGCCGTGCCGGAGCGCCCGAAGTACAGCCCGGGCAGCACCCGGTCCGGTCGGGTCAACCGGCGATCGAGCCAGCGCGCGGCGGTGCGCAGTGCCGGCTCCGCATCGCGCCGACCGCACCGCACGGCCCGGTCCAACACCGCGAGCACACCGGCCGCACCGAGTTGCACGTTGCACGGATCGCCGTCCGGCAACGAGCGCGGGGCGGGCCAAAGATACTCGGCGTCCGGGTCCATCGTGTCCGCCAGGTGGGCAGGCCCGTCCGTCAGCAGGCGGTCGGGATCGACCGGGGCGGGCGGCCGGATGCCGAGCGGTCGAGTCGGGTCGGGTTCCGCCCGCAGGAAATCGGCGGCCTGTTCCAGCGTCCATCGCCGGGCGACCTCGACGGTGAGCCCGACGATCAACGGGGCCAGGGCGCGCAACATCGGCAACCCGGGCGCGGCGGCTGCGACGATCGCGGCGATCCGCTCGCCGACGGGGCGCGCGGGTGCGCTCTCGGCGGCCAGCACGGGGTTGATCCCGGCGCCGACCTGGAGCAGGGTGGCGCCCAGACTGAAGCAGTCCGCCGCGAAGTCCGCCGCCGGAACGGCCCGTTCGGATCCGGCCGCGCCCAGGTATTCGGGTGCGGTGAAGCCGCGGGTGCCGACCACCGGAACCCTGCTCCCGACCGCGACCGCGCTCTCCAGGTCCACCAGCATCGGGCAGTCCTTGGGCGTCATCATCACGTTGCCCGGCTTGAAGTCCCGCAGCACCAGCGCCTCGGCGTGCACCTGGGCCAGTAACCGGGTGAGTTCGCGGGCCAGTTCCCAACCCGCTGCGACCGGGATCCGGCCGTCGTCGCCGTGTCGGCGCTCCAGTCGGTCCGCGGTCCACCGGGTCAGGCTGATGCCCTCGATCAGCTCCTCGACCAGGAAGACATGCCCGCCGCTGTCGAACACCTCGCGCGGCTCGGGTGCGATCCGGCGCGGCGCGAGGCGGGTCAACACCTGTGCCTCGTGCCGCAACCAGTCCCGGGCGTCGCGCCCGTCGGGCCCGGCTCCGACGTGCGGACGGGCCTCCTTGATCAGGACCTGTTCGCCGGTGCGCTCGTCGTGTGCCCGGTAGACCCCGCCCCGGTTGGAATGCCGGATCGCCTCGCGGACCCGATAGCGGCGCGCGAGCAGGACCGAGTCGCCGCGCCGCCGCCCGAAGTGCCGCGGGCCCGGCACGGCCAGCGGGTCCACCGCCCAGGGCGGCGGCGAGAACCAGGCCTCGCGGCGGTCCGGCTCCGACGTGCCGTCGGGTGCCTGCAATCGGCCCTCGTAGAAGCCCTCGTCGTTGAGTTCGCGGGGGCGGGCGAAGCAGCCGAACCGGTAGTGCACCACGCTGCCCGGCCGATAGCGCCGGTCCGAGAGAATGGCCGGCCCCGGCAGACCCTCGGTCGCCGCATGCAACTCGGCGGCAAGCAGCACCAGTTGCTCGTCATCGGCCGGATAGGCGGTGATGAACTTGCCGGACCGGGCCCGGGCGGCCCGGACCGCGTTCAGCTCGGCGGCGACGTCCGGATCGGCGGCGAACTTGAACGCACAGCCGTGGGCGACGAGAACCCGGGCCGCGCGCTCCAACACGTCCGGCGCGGATCGGGCGGTGGCCGACAGGTGCAACTTCCAACCCTGCCTCCGTCGTACGTGCCCGGGAGGCAACACCATGCACCAGGGATCGCCCTGCCATACCCGCCATGAGTCGGTGCGGTCCGTCTCGGTCAACACCCGCGCAACCAACAACCGGTAGCTCGACATCACCGGCCCAGCGTCCCACCGCGCCCGGGTCCCGACCAGAGTCCGACCCCGATATATCACCCGAATGCCGTACGCACGCCGCGCCCGACCCGCGCCGCCCCCTGCCGTGTCCGAGCCCCGGCGCCGCGACCTGCCCGGGAGCACGGCGCTCGCGCGATCATCCGTGGGTGGACATCGACTCGGATACCAACAGGCCCAGCAGCGCGTCCCGGCCGCCGCGCCGGAATGCCTCCCGCTGTCGGTCGGCCCCCGTTCCCTCCCGCAGCAGTCGGTGCACCAGCGCATCGATCTGGCGGGCGTCCCCGGTGTCCGCCAGCGCCGGGGCGACGTATTCCATCAACCGGCCCACCAGTTCACCGGCCTTGAGCCGGCGCGGCGCGTGCGGGTCGATCAGCGCATCGGTCAGGCCGTGCCGCGCGGCGTGCCACTGGGCCGCCGAGACGAACTCGGGTGCGGGTCGGGGCGAGAGTTGCCCGGCCGTCGCGTCCCGCAGCACCTGGGTGACCAGGGCCCGGACCAGCCCGGCCAGCATCACCGCATCCTCGGCCCGCAGTTGCACGTCCATGGCACGGATCTCGACGGTGGGGTAGCGATCGGAGAGCCGGATCTGCCAGTAGACCCTGGCCCGGTCACGCAGGACGCCCGCGGTCAGCAGATTCTCGATCCGGCGGTCGTAGTCGGCCGCGTCGACGAAGTGGGGCGGCACCCCGGTGATCGACCAGCGGCCGAAGACGATGGTGCGCCAACTCGCGAAGCCGGTGTCGCCGCCCTCCCACAGCGGCGAGTTCGCGGCCATCGCGACCAGCAGGGGCAGCCAGGGGCGCAGCCGATTGAGCACGGTCACGCCCGCGTCCCGGTCGGGCACGGCGACGTGTACGTGCATGCCGTTGATGAGCATCTCGTCGACCAGGCGCGGGGCGTCCGAGTGCAGCAGGCGATAGCGCGCGGTGTCGGTGACTCCGACCGGGGTGTCGGGGCCGAAGGGTGCGGTGCCGGAGGCGACGAGCCGGCATCCCGCCTGTTCGGCCGCCACGGCCACCGAGTGGCGCAGTCGCAGCAGGTGCCCGCCGACCTCGTCGAGGGTCGCGCACACCGGCGTCGCCACCTCGACCTGCACCTGCAACAACTCGGGCTGGACCTCGCCGCCGGACACCGCCGACTGCAGGTCCACCGCCGCCCGGACCGCCTCGGCGACCGGCATCGGCCGACCGTCGGCGGGATTCACGAGGAGGTACTCCTCCTCGACCCCGAAGGTGATCACGCCCGGACACCGACCGCGGTGCCCGCGCCGAACGCGGATCCGCGGCCTGTCGAACGCAGTACGGGGGCCACCGCGCGCCCCGGTATCGCACGCACCATCGTGCACTCCTTGGAACCGTGTCCATCGACGGGGCGCCCGCCCGCGGCGCGCCGCCGGCCCGAGAACGTTCGGCCCGCATCATGCCTGGGGGCGCCGCCGGCGCGGCGCCCCCAGGGCGTGTCACGGATCAGACCGGTGTCCCCTCGTCCGCGCGGTCGTCGGAACTGTCGACGGGGCGCATGGTCCGCTCGACCTCGCTCATACAGGGCACGCAGAACGTCTCCCGTCGGCGGGTGCCGTCCACGTCCCGACCGGGCGGCAGGGTCACGCCGCACAATGCGACGTCCTCGCTCTCCATCGCGTGCCACACCACGCTCTGTGCGTCCTGGACCGCTCTCATCACGTGCATGTCCGCTCCCGTGTCGTGAGATCCATCGACCTCACCATGTAATCCGCTGTCGGCCCACCCTGCACTCCCAGGGGCCGCCGGTCCCGGGTCGATCCGGCGTCCGTGGGCGCCCGAGCAGGGAGAATCCCCGGTCGGGCCCCTGGGCCGCGCGGGTGACGCCCGGCGTCGGGCGGTGTGCGCGTGCGGTGCTCCGATCACGCCGCCACGGGCGGCTCCGACGGGCCGTGGAAGTCGGGGTGGGCCGCGCAGCCGCCCGATTCCCGGCGCGGGTACGACCTCCGCGACCACCCGTACCGACCAACGGGTCGGTCGATTCGACTGACCGGCCGGGGTGGGTGATGCGGGACACGTATCGGTGCGGCCGTGGGCCGTGGAAGACTCACCGTGAGTGTTCGCGCGCTCCGGGGTCGGTGCAATTCCGAACCGGCGGTGACAGTCCGCGACCCGACCGCAGCCGGCGGCCGGTTGACCCGGTGAAACTCCGGGACCGACGGTGAAAGTCCGGATGGAAGGCAGTGCGCGGCGACACGTCGATTCCCGCGGTCGGGCGCTGCCCGAGCGCGGACCGAACGTGCTCGCTCTCCCGGAACGGCGTCGGCGCACGGGAGAACGGGCCGTTGTCGGATCCGGATGCTCCCGTATGCCGTGGCCGTCCCCGGTGGCATGCGTGCGAACGCCTGCCCGCCGGGGCGGCCCCTCCTTGGCACGAGAACCACGCGTGCGACCGATTCCCTCCTCGGGTGCGGTCGTTGCGTAAACCACAGGAGAGTACGCATGACAGAGCAGATCCACGAGCAGCACTCCGGCCCGATGGTCGAGCGCTCGGCGAAGGTGGTTCGGGCGATCGAGGCGTTCGCCCGAGGGGCGTTCGTGATCGTCTTCGACGACGAATCCCGTGAGAACGAGGGCGACCTGATGGTGGCCGCGGAGCACACGACCGAGGCGGCCATGCGGTTCATGTTGGCGAACACCGCCGGGGTGGTCTGCGTGGCCATGCCGGACGAGGCGCTGACCCGACTGGAGTTGCCGCCGATGACGACGCGGAACACCGGCCTGCACGAGACCGCGTTCACCGTCTCGGTGGACCTGAAGGAGGGCGCCACCACCGGCATTTCCGCGGCCGAACGGGCGTGTACCATCCGGGCGTTGGCCGATCCGGGGACCCGACCGGACGACCTGGGCCGCCCGGGCCACGTGTTCCCGATCCGGGCCGTGCCCGGCGGCGTGTTGGCACGAGACGGGCACACCGAGGCGGGGGTGGACCTGTCCCGGCTCGCCGGGTTGTCCGGAGTCACCGCGATGTGCGAAGTGGTGCTCGCGGACTGGAGCATGGCACGCCTGGGCGATCTGATCGCGCTGGCCGAGCGGGAGGACCTGCATCTGATCTCGGTGGGTGACCTGGCGGCCTATCGCACCGCGGTCGAGGCGCGATCGGCCCTGGCCTGACGCACCCCCCGGCCGGGCGCGCCGAGTGCGCGTCCCGGCCGGGGCCCGACCGCGCCGCCCGCGGTGACCTCGACTCGTGCCGGTCAGTCGGCGAGCAGGCCGGTGCGCAGACCGGCCAGGGTACGACCGAGCAGCCGGGAGACGTGCATCTGGGAGATGCCGAGACGTTCGGCGATCTGCGACTGGGTCAGTTCCCGGCCGAAGCGCAACGCCAGGATGGTCCGCTCCCGTTCCGGGAGGGCGGCTATCAGGGGCTTGAGCGCGTGCAGTTCCTCGACCCGGGCGAAGCCGGGATCGACGAACGAGGCCCGCACCGCATGCGCCTGAAGGGGCCCGTCGTCGCCGGCGGGGGCGTCCAGCGAGTCGGCGGTGTACCCGGCCGCCGCGGTCAGGCCCTCGGTCACCTGCGCGACGTCCAGGTCCAGGTGCACGGCGAGTTCGGCCGCGGTGGGTTCGCGATCGTGCTCGGCGGTGAACGCGTCCCGGGCCTCGGCGAGTTCCAGGCGCAGTTCCTGAAGTCGACGCGGCACGTGCACGGCCCAGGTGTGGTCCCGGAAGAAGCGCTTGATCTCGCCCGAGATGGTGGGCACCGCGAACGTGGGGAACTCGTACCCGAAGGCCGGGTCGAAGCGGTCGATCGCCTTGATCAGGCCGATCGTGCCGACCTGGAGGATCTCCTGCGTCTCCTCCCGGCGTGAGCGGTAGCGGGCCGCGACGAATCGCACCAGCGGGAGATTCAGTTCGATCAGGGTGTTGCGCACGTACTGGCGTTCGGGCGTGCCCTCCTCCAGCGCCTTCAGGCGGTCGAAGAGCACCCTGGACATCGCCCGCGTGTCGCTCGCGGTCGGCGGTCCGTCCGCGTCCGCGACGTCCGGTTCCGGACCGGCGAACAGGACGGAGCCGGCGGGCAGTTCGCCTCCGGCGGGCACGGCGACACCGGCGGTCTCCTCGACGAGAGCGGTGCCGGCCGGGGAGTCGGTCGCAATCCCAACGGTCATGTCACGTCCTTCCGGTGCGTCTCGCGCGGCGGGTGTCGACGGCACACCCGATCCATGCACCATACACACGTTCCCTGACGGGGCCGCGCCCCGGGCCCCGGCGCCGAGGCAACGGGTCGCGCGGGCCGTCCGAAGGCGCCCTCGACGAAGGGCGTGCGGCGGGCACGCGCATCCTCCGAGGGTGAGCCGGGCCCGGGGACCGAATCGGGCCGTGCCCGGGGCCGGACGGCCGTGCTCGACTCGGCACGCTGCGGTACCCGCCGGCACGAGTCGGCGCACCGGCCCCCCGGCGACGCCGGTCGGGTCACGGTGTGTTGCCCAGGGCCTGACGCAGGGGCAGGGCACCGGTGGCGATGTGGATCCCGCGGGACACGATCCGTGCGTTGGTCGAGTCGAGCAGGGACAGTTGGGACAGCGGTGCCGGGCCGTCGTCGTGCAGCGAACAACACAGCAGCAGCATCGTGCGCAACGCCCCCGGCGGGAACGGCGCGTCGGGGGCGGTGACCACCTCGCGCAGCGTCCGCCAGCGCACCGCCGCGTAGCGGCCGTCGTCGGACCAGTCCAGACAGACCGCGTACAACTCGGGGCGGCGTACGAACGAGCCCTCCTCGGTGAGGATGTACGTGGTCGCCTGCGCCGAGTGGCTGCCCTCGGCCGCGCGGTAGAGCGCGGCCTCGATCACCTCCGAGGACATGGCCGGTACGGAGGCGCCGTCGTTGTGTCGGGCGGGGCGGGCGGCGACCCGTTCGATGCGGTGCTTGGCGTCGGTTCGGTTGCGCCGACTGCTCGGGCGACGGTCGGTGCTCATGAGACAACCCTTCGGGCCGGGTCCGGAGCCCACGTGTGGGCGGGGGCGAGCAGGTGCGCCGGTTCCACCTGGAAGAGCTGGGCCAGGCGCTCCACATCGTTGAGGTCGAAGGGCAGTTCGCCGGTGAATCGGCGCCACGCCCAGGACCGGCCGTGGCCCAGCGCCTCTCCGATGGCGCCGTCCGTGTAGCCGTCCCGCCGGGCGAGCATGCGCACGTTGCGCACCACGATCATCCGGATCGGTTCGTCCGTGTTCGTGTCCCGGTTGGGTATCGGCTCCGCCATTCTGGTCCCACGCACCCCAGGCGCAACATCTGTCATCTCCGCAGGGTAGATCGCCGATTGCGGGAGCGGTAGTCCGGAGGAAGGACAACCTTCCCTCTCTGCGGGAAAGTTGCCGCGTCATCCGAACGCGCCGCCGGCCCGGCAACCCGTAATCGCCGCGCCGGAGAGGGACTTCGCCCGGGTGCGCAGCGAACGCCCCCGGGCCACCGGCCCGGTCGGCGGCAGCCACCCGGCTCCGGGGACCGTCGGTCGCGCGCCGAGGGCGGGGCCCGATCGCTCAGCCGACGCGCCTGCCCTCGCCGGCGGCGGGCGGCGAGACCCGCCTCGGGTTGTCGGTAGCAGGGGTTCGAGGCATGTCGGGCGGGGTGTTCGGCGAAGGTGCCGACGGGGGACTTGTGGCGGGCGGAGGTACGGACGGGGGACTTGTGGCGGACGACGGGTTCGCCGCGGCCACACTGTTCGGCGGCAACGCACCATCGGGTGCGGGCGTCAAGGGGTTCGGCGCGTCGGTCGGCGAAGCCGGTGCGGCCGGCGGCACCCGCACCGGGTGCGGGGCATCCGAGCCTCCGGTCGAGCCGAGCACGGCCCATCCGGCCGCGACCGCGGCCAGCGCCGCCACCGGCAGCGCAAGGCGCAGCGGGACGCGCCGCCCGCGCGCCGTCCCGGCCGGCAACGGCACGTCCCGGGTCCGCAGCGTCTCGGCGGTCACCGTGTCCGCCCGCCGGCCCATCCAGTCGCGCAGTTCGGCCTCCAGCGCGGCATGCTCGGGCGTGCCCGAGCGCAGGGGTTCGGCACCGTGTCGGGTCACGCGTCGTCCTCCATAAGCAACCGGTGCAGCGCGGTCAGTCCGCGGCTCGCGGTGGATTTCACGGTGCCGGACGGGATGCCCAGCGTGCCGGCGATCTCGGTCTCGCTGAGGTTCTCCCAATAGCGCAGCACCAGCACCTCGCGTTGCCTGCCGGTCAACCGCCCCAGCGCGTGCCGCAGCCGCCGGTCGCGTTCGGCCCGCAGCGCATCGTCCTCGGGCGAGGCCACCGGCGGCGGCACCGGCGGTATCCAGGCCCGGGCGGTGCGCCGTCGGCGCAGCACCGATCGGGCGCCGTTGACCACGCAGCGCCGCAGGTAGGCGGGTGGGTCGTCGAGTTCGCCCAGGCGCGCGCCGTAGCGGCGGAAGGCCGCCGTGAACGCCTCCTGCACCACGTCCTCGGCGGTCTCCTGGTCGTCCACCAGCAGCGTGGCCAGGCGCACCAGGCGGATCCGGTGCGCGTGGTAGAGCTGCGCCATGGTCGGCGGCGGCTCGCCCGCCTCCCGGGTCCGACGACGGAACAGGCCGAACGCACGCCGGCGGGGCGGGGCGCCTTCGGCGGGCGGTGCCGGGTGGGCCGGACTCGGGTCCTGGTGGATCCGGAGGTGGGATTCCTGGATGGCCGTGAACTCCTCGGGTGCGTACCGACGGGGTGCCGGCGCCGGGCGGACCGACGGCGTACGGGGGCGAGCACCGGTCGAGATGCGGACGGCGACGCGTACGCCGGGTGTGCCGTGGCCGGCCCGGGGGCGGGGCGCGCGCCCCCGCCCCCGCCCCCACCCACGCGCACGGCAGCCCGACCGCGCGGGGGACGACCCCCGCCGCGGCCGCCCACACCAGC
>NZ_JBITHP010000003.1:106028-736649 GCF_044458105.1 Embleya sp. NPDC050493 | reverse complement strand
GGGGGGGCGCCGGGCCGGGCCGCCCCCGGGGCGGGCGGGGGCGGCCGCGCGCGCCGCCCCCCCCCCCCCCCCCCCCCCCCCCCGCCCGGTTCCGGGCCGCGATCAGGTCGCGGTACGACCGCGGCGCCGGCCGAGCACGACGGCACCGCCACCGAGCAGGAGCAGGCCCGCGGCTCCGCCGATGTACAGCGCGGTCTTGTCGTCACCGCCGGTCTCGGCCAGACGCGGCGGCACCGCCGTCGGCGGGGTGGCCGGGTTGCCGCCGGACCGCCCTTCGGGGGTCGGCGGCGCCGACGCCTCGCCCGGCCGGACGGTCGGCGGCGCGCTCGGGTCGCCGGGGCGGGCCGTGGGCGGCTCGGCGGCGGGGTTGTTTGCCTCGGGCGCCGAGCCCTGGGGCGGTCGGGCGGCCGGGGGCAGGGTGGACGGGGCAACCCCCCGGCCATCGGCGGCGCGGGCCGGGTCGGCCGGCGGGGCGTCGGCGGCCATGGCCGCGCTCTGCGGCAACAGCACGGCGGAGGCCGCGAGTACGAGGCCGGCGCCGAGCACGCGCCCGGCCCGGACCCGGCCGCCGTGCGGCGAGGCGGTCGTGCGGCGCGGGAGGCGTGGGGAAGGAATGAACACCGTTCTCCTTGTCGAGCATCGAACGGGCCGCCGTGTACACGGAGGCCGCCACCATCGAGTGACGGACATCCAGACGCGCGGCCCCGCGCCGGGTTCCCGATCCCGGCGAACTTTTTTCACCGGCCCCGGGAAATGCCGTCGCCGGCGCACCGGGCCGAACCCCGGCACGTGACCGGGAGCACACCGAATTCGCCGTCGCGCGGCCCGGATCGAGTCACATCCGGCCGACCGAACACGTCACATGTTCGAGGGCGTACGGCCCGGGCCCGATCGCGCGGGATGCCGCGGTCGGGCCCGGCCGGCACGGCGCGCGAACGAGAGGGACGTCGCGAATGAGCACTGGGGAACAGACCCGCACGGCCAAGGGCGGGGCAAACACCGACCGGCCCGTCCCGGACGGCGCGGGCGTGCGGTTCGCCGACGCCGTCGACGGTCGACTGGGCGTCTACGGCGCCGCCAAGCGCCACCTGCGGAAGGTCTTTCCGGACCACTGGACCTTCATGCTCGGCGAGATCGCCCTGTACAGCTTCATCGTGCTGCTGTTGACCGGTGTCTTCCTGACGCTGTTCTTCAAGCCGAGCATGCAGCAGGTCGTCTACGACGGCTCCTACGTACCGCTCCAGGGCATCCACATGTCCGAGGCGTACGCCTCGACGCTGGAGATCAGCTTCGATACGCGCGGCGGCCTGATGATCCGCCAGATCCACCACTGGGCGGCGCTGATCTTCATCGCGGCCCTGTTCGTGCACATGTTCCGGATCTTCTTCACCGGAGCGTTCCGCAAGCCCCGGGACATCAACTGGCTGTTCGGCTTCCTGCTGCTGATCCTGGCCATGCTCAACGGCTTCACCGGCTATTCGCTCCCGGACGACCTGCTCTCCGGTACCGGTCTGCGGATCGCCGAGGGGGTGATCCTGGCCATCCCGCTGGTCGGCACCTACCTGCAGTTCTTCCTGTTCGGCGGGGAGTTCCCGGGCGAGGACATCGTGCCCCGGCTGTTCACCATCCACGTGCTGCTCGTCCCGGCGATCATGGTCGGCCTGGTCACCGTGCACCTGACCCTGGTCTGGTACCAGAAGCACACCCAGTTCGCCGGCCCGGGCAAGAGCGAGAAGAACGTGGTCGGCCAGCCGTTCCTGCCGGTCTACGCGGCCAAGGCCGGCGGCTTCTTCTTCCTGGTGTTCGGGGTGACCGCGCTGCTGGGCGGGATGGTGCAGATCAACCCGATCTGGGCGTACGGTCCCTACAACCCGGGTCAGATCAGCGCGGGCTCGCAGCCGGACTGGTACATCGGCTTCCTGGAGGGCGCGCTGCGCATCATGCCGAACTGGGAATGGAACATCTGGGGCCACACGCTCAGCTTCAACGTGCTGATTCCGACCGTGATCCTGCCGGGTGTGCTGTTCACCCTGATCGGCGCCTACCCGTGGATCGAGGCCTGGATCACCGGTGACAAGCGCGAGCACCACCTGCTGGACCGCCCGCGCAACATGCCGGTCCGCACCGGTCTGGGCGTCGCCTGGATCGTGTGCTACGGCGTGCTGTGGGTCTGCGGCGGCAACGACGTGATCGCCACCCACTTCCACCTGTCGATCAACACGATCACCTGGGTCGGCCGCTTCGCGTTCTTCATCGCGCCCGTGCTGGCCTACCTGGCCACGGTGCGGATCTGCAAGGGTCTGCAGCGGCGCGACCGGGACAAGGTCCTGCACGGTCGCGAGACCGGCGTGATCAAGAAGCTCCCGCACGGCGAGTTCATCGAGATCCACGAACCGCCGGCCGCCGGGGTGCGGCACACGCTCACCGCCCACGAGCAGCCGAAGCCGTACCGGCTGGAGCCGGCCCGGGACGAGAACGGCGTGGCCCGCAAGGTCACGCGCGCGCAGAAGCTGCGTTCGAGGATGTCGCACTGGTACTTCGCCGAACCGGTCGCGAAGCCTACCGTCGAGGAATACCGGGAACTCGCCGGCGACCACGAGCACCCGTAGCGGACCGCCGCCGCCCGAGCCGACCGATCACCGGCGGCCGCACTCCTCGGAGGAGGGACCCGTCATGTCCTCGACCGTCCCGCATCGCGTGCGCCCCGGTCGGACCGGCCACGACCCGCGGGTGGATCCCGTCCTGATCCACGCGGTCCACCACGCCCTGCGCCGGGACCTGCGCGCGTTGGTGTGCTGGGCCCGAACCGGCGTGCCGGTGGCCACTCCCGGTTGGACGGACTTCCGCCGGTACCTCACCGTGCACCACGAGGCCGAGGACGCCGTGTTGTGGCCCCTCCTACTCGCCGCGGCGGGCCCCGGACCGGGGCTGCGCCGGGTGCTCGTCGAACTGGAGGACGAACATCGGCGGGTGGCCGAGCTGGTGGCCACGGTGGACGACTGCCTGTCCGGCCGCGGGCCCGCCAGTCGCACGCTGGAGCACGCGACCGCGCTGGCCGCGGCGTTGACCGCGCACCTGCACCACGAGGAGACGACCGTCCTGCCGCTGGTGGCGAACCTGGTCACGCCCGGCGACTGGGCGCACTTCGACATCGCCCAGCGGAAACCGCTGGGCCCGGGTCCCGGGGCGGCGTTCCTGTCCTGGCTCCTCGAAGGACTCCCCCCGGACCGGCAATCCGCCGTCCGGGCCCAGTTCCCGCCGGCCGTGCGACTCGCCCACCGCGCCCTGCGCGCCGGGCACGCCCGCCGGGTCCGCTGGTAACACCGGGCGACCGAGCGCACCGACCGGTCCGCGTCGCGGGCTCGGGGAAGCACACGCGTCATACCGACATGGATATACCGAACCTCGGATTCGGCATTTGTATGTGATGTCTCCCGGGGTCAGGATCCATCTTGACGCGCTGTGAACATCGGCCGCCGCAGCGGCTTTGCGGAGTGAACGCCCGCCCCCCGAGTGGATAGGTCACCCATGCGTAATTCGGCTCCGACAGAGAGCGTGGACCCCGGCGAAAAGGCCGCGGGCAGAACGGCCGCCGCGACATTGGCCGGGACCACGCTCGAATGGTACGACTTCTTTCTCTACGGCACGGCTGCCGCACTCATCTTCGACAAACAATTCTTCCCCTCCCTGAGCCCGGCGGCGGGTACTCTCGCGTCCTTCGGCACGCTCGCCGTCGGATTCGTCGCCCGACCGCTGGGCGGGCTGGTCTTCGGCCATTTCGGCGACCGCATCGGCCGAAAGGCGACCCTCGTGGTGTCGCTGGTGCTGATGGGCGTCGGCTCGACCCTGATCGGCGCCATTCCCAATTACGACACGATCGGCTATTGGGCACCGGTCCTGCTCGTCCTGTTGCGCATCGTCCAGGGCATCGGGCTGGGCGGCGAGGGTGCCGGCGCGACGTTGATGTCGATGGAGCACGCACCCGCCGGGAAGCGGAACCTGTACGCGGGATTCCCGCAGATGGGAACACCGGCGGGACTGGTCCTGGCGAACATGGTCTTCCTCGCCGCCAGTACCGGGATGAGCGATCACGCATTCACCGGATGGGGCTGGCGCATCCCGTTCCTGATGAGTTTCATCCTGGTCGCGGCCGGACTGGTGATCCGCCTGCGGGTCAGCGAATCCCCATCCTTCAATCGTGCCCTGGAACAGGACCACGTGGTCCGATTCCCGCTCGCCGAGGCATTCAAGGTCGGTCTTCCCCGACTCGGTCTCACCCTGCTCGCCGTGGTCGCCAACTCGGCGGTCGCCTATGTCTTCATGGTGTTCACGCTGTCCTACGGCACCAAGCATCTCGACTATGAGAAGCGATTCCTGATCCTGAGCATCTCGGCCGCCGCCGTGCTCTGGTTCGTGAGCATTCCGCTGTGGACCCGAATTGCCGACCGATACGGCCGGCGCTCCATGTTCATCGGCGGTTCGGCCGCGATCCTGGCCTGGTGTATCGCCTTCTTCCCGCTGCTGAACACCGGGAATTCGGCGCTCGCGGTGCTCGCCCTCGCCGGAATGGGCCTGATCATTCCGATCACGCACTGTGTGCAGGGCGGCATCATCGCCGACACGTTCCCCGTGCACGTCCGCTACTCGGGGTCCTCGCTGATCCTGCAACTCGGCGCCGTGCTCGGCGGCGGACTGGCACCGACGATCTCCACCGCGCTGTTGAACTCCGGCGACTCCTCGACCGGCGTCACGTGGTACCTGGTCGCGATGTGCACGATCAGTCTGGTCGGTGCGATCGCCCTGTTCCGCGTGGTCCCCGAGGGCGCGCCGGAACCGGCCGCCCGCCCGGCGCCGGCCGTCGCGGAGGCGTGAGTTCGGGCATCGGAATCGATCGTGTCCCGGCGGCGGGTCGCGACGGGGTCAGGAACGGCCGCGTGGCTTGCCGCGCTTGGCGCCCTTGCTCGCGCCGGGCCCGCCGCGCGCGCCCCTCCCGGCCGACCCGCCGGCACCCGGCTTGCGTCGGGCGCCGGAGGCGTCGGGGCGCTGGGCCTTGGCCTTGGCCGCGGACTTGGGTTGCGGCGGGGTCGGAGTCCGGCCGCGCGAGCTGTTGACCGTGCGGCCCCGGACGATCCCGATGAACTCCTCGACCAGGTCCGTGGTCCGCGCCTCCGGCCACGCCAACGCCACGCGCGACTCGGGCGCATCGGTGACCGGCCGGTAGGTCAGGTCCTTGCGGTGGTGCAGGCGGGCGAGCGACTGCGGGACCACGAGCAGGCCCACCCCGGCGGCCACCAGTTCGACCGCGTCCGCCGTGGTCGCGGGCCGTTCCTTCGCGGGCACCCCCGGGCGCCGCTCCCACTCCAGGGTGTCGTCGAGGGGGTGCAGTACCAGCGCGTCGGCCAGGTCCTCGGCGACCACCTCGTCCATCGCCGCCACCTCGTGGTCCTTGGGCACCACGACCACCGTGGTCTCCGCGTACAGCGGAATCGCGCTCAGGTCGGTCCGCTCGATCGGCAGCCGCACCAACCCCGCGTCGGCCCCGCCCGCGCGCAACACGTCGGCCGCGTCGGCGGCGGACACCGCGATCAGGGTCAACGGCACGTCGGGCAGCCGCTCGTTCCAGACCCGCACCCATTTCGTGGGGGTCACTCCCGGAACGTAGGCGAGCCGGAACGGGGTGGGTGCTTCCGAGCCTGTCACCACGTCAGGCTACCGGCCATGATCGGAGGCACCGCACACGGTCGCTACTCTTGACACCATGACGTCGCACAAGACCACCCAGACGATGAAGCCCGCGACCGCGGCGAAGAAGCTGGGCGTGTACCTCCAGGCCACCCCCGCCGAGTTCCAAGAGGGTGTCGTCTCCCGCGACGAGTTGAACGCGCTGCAGGCCGACCCGCCCGAGTGGCTCCGGGAACTGCGCCGCAACGGCCCGCACCCGCGGCCCGTCGTCGCGAGCAGGCTCGGTGTCTCCATCGCCGGCCTCGCCCGCGGCGGCATCACCGACGCCCTCACCACCGAGCAGATCGACGCGCTGAAGGAGGACGGTCCGGAGTGGCTGCGCCAGGAGCGCGCCACCCAGGCCGAGGTCCGGAAGGAAACGATCCGGATCAAGGAGAAGAACAAGGAGAAGAGCGCGGAGCAGAGCGACGAGCCCCGCGCGAAGGCGCGCCGACCGCGCTCCTGACCCGCCGTACGGGGGTCGCCCGGCCCGGGGCCGGGCGGCCCCTCGCCGCGTCGGCCGGATCGGCCGGCTCCACCGCCACCGTGATCAACGGCCGCGGGGTGCCCGAGTCGGCGGCCGCCGCCATGGACCTCGAACTCCGGCCGTGCGGCGTCCTGTCGGGCCTCGCCCCGGTCGGCCCCGATCGGCCCCGAGCGGCCGAAGGCCGCTCAGCCGACGTCGTTAGTCAGGCCGGCGGTGGCGAGCAGGTAGGCGGTCATCGGTGCGTAGTCCCGGGCGTCCACGACGTGGTCGTCGAGCGGGACGGTGACCGTGACGGTGCCCTCGGCCTCGCCGAGGAACAGCGCCGGGTCGTTGCAGTCGGCGAACGCGACGGTGGGAATGCCGTGTTGCCCGGCGCGGCCCGCCCAGCCGTGGTCGGCGACCACCAGGTCGGGCCAAGGCTGCCCGGCCGCGGCGAGGGCGTCCAGGATCGCGCTCATCGGCTGCGGCGCGTGGGTGTGCCACAGCGTGGCCCCGCGCTCCAGCACCGCCACGTCGCCGAACTGGCGCACGCTGCCGCTGGTGTCGTCGTCGCCCTCGGTGGTGTGCAGCCCGCGCGGGATGTCGAGGATCTCGGCGCCGGCCGCCCGCAGTGCCCGGCCGATGGCCTGGTGTACGTCCAGCAGGCCGCCGGGGTGTCCGGTCGCAAGCAGCACGCGCAACCGTCGGGCGGCGGCGTCGCGCAGGACGGCGGCCATCCGGTCGAGCCCGTCCAGGGTGAGCCGCGGGTCGATGGTGTCCTGGCCGGTGCGGTGGTCGGGGTCGGGATGCACGCCCACCCGCTCGACCATCACGGCGAGCACGTCGTCCTCGGTCTTCCAGCGATCGCCCAGGTCCAGGCCCAGCCAAAACCGCCGGTTGCCCTTCACCAGTTCGACATAGTGCCGGAGGTTGACCTCCCGGGGCGTGGCCACTTCGCCGGCGATGCGGGTGTTCGTCAGGTGCCGAAGCAACTCGTCACGGGACGGAGGGGTGTTCGGCGTCGTCATGCGGCCATTGTGCCCACCCGGTCGGAGACCCACGGCAACCGGGGCCCGTGACCGGCCGCCGGTGGCCGCACCGCGGCCTCCGACACCGAACTGCTCGCCTCGACCGCGGACGCCGAGCCGGTCGGCGCATCGCCCTCGGGCGCCGGACCGCTCGACTCGGGGCTCGGGCCGAGCCGGGCCCCGCGTGGCCTCAGCCGCGGAACCGGGAGAGTTCGCTGCGCGAGCCGACGCCGAGCTTGGGATATGCCTTGTAGAGGTGGTATTCGACGGTGCGCGGGCTCAGGAACAACCGGCCCGCGATGTCCCGGTTGCTCACGCCCTCGGCGGCGAGTCGCACGATGTGCAGTTCCTGCGGGGTCAGTCGGCCCAGTACGTCCGCGTCCCCCGTATCGGCCGGAGCCGCGTCTCCGGTGGCGCGCAGCTCGGTCCGGGCCCGCTCGGCCCACGGCGACGCGGCCAGGCGCTCGAAGGCGGCGAGCGCGGCGCGCAGTGGGGTGCGTGCGGCCGAGCGCCGGCGGGCCCGGCGCAGCCATTCGCCGTACAGCAGTTCGGTGCGCGCCCGTTCGAACGGCCGCCCGCCGCGCTCGTGTTCGCGAATCGCCTCGGCGTACCGCTCCCCCGCCGCAGCCGGGTCGGCGAGCAGCGCCCGACAGCGCAGCGCGACCGCGATCGCCCACGGGGTCCCGCTCGCCCGGGCCCACGCCTCGAAGCGCTCGCCCGCCTCGCGCCCGCGCTCGGGGGTGCCCGCCCGGGCGGCGGCCTCGACCAGGTCGGCCTGCGCGGCCACGGCCGCGGCGGTGTGCCGGGCCGGGCCGCGGGTGCAGTCGGTCAGCCGGCGGACCGCCGTTTCGTACCGGCCCAGGGTGAGGTCGAGCAGCCCGAGCGCGCAGTCCGCGGCGACCGCGGCTTCGGTGACGCCGCCGAATTCGGGCCTGTCGGCCCGGTCGGTGCCGGTCGCGAGCGCCGCCCGGCAGCCGGCCTCGTCACCCCGTACGGCGGCGATCCGGGCGGTGATCACGCCGAGTCGGGCCGGCCGGCGCGCCTGCCCGGTGTCCCGCGCGAGGGTGAGCGCCTCGGCCACGGTCGCCGCCGCGTCGTGATCCAGGCCCGCCATCGCCTGGGCGTGGGCCAGGACCTGGAGCGTGCCGGGCAGCGCGCCGAGCTGGCCGCGGGCCCGGGTGCGTGCCGCGTCGCCGGCGGCCAGTTCCAGGGCCGCGTCGTCGTCGCCGAGCAGTACCGCGACGGTGCCGGCCAGGATCCGGACGAGCAGCGGGCCGGGCGGACGGGCCCGTATCCCGGTGACGAAGGACCGCAGGACCGGCAGGCTGCGCGCCGGGCCGTCGTCGACCAGGTGCGCCAGCGCGGTGATCGCCGCGACCGGCGACCCCGGGTCCGCCGACGCACCCGAGGCGGACGGCAACTCGGCCGCGAGCACGGCCAGTTCGCGCAGCTCGACCTGCTCCGCCGCGGACCAGGCGCTGCCGGCGGCCATGGTCAGCAGGCTCAGCGCCGGGTCCGGGTGCGTGCGCGCGATCGGTCGGGCGTGCTCGATCAGCAGTCGGGCGGCGCCGCGCGGGGTGCCGCGTTCGGTCGCCGCGGTGGCCCGAACCATGGCCAGGCCGGCGCGCAGCAGCGGGTCCTCGGTCTGCGCGAAGGCCCGCTCGGCCAGCGCCGCCGCGTGCTCGGTGCGACCCGCGATCACCGCCGACTGGGCGGCCAGGACGGTACGCCGGGCCCGGTCCGCGGGCTCCGGGCTGAGCCGGGCGGCCCATTCGTGGATCGGCGCGGCGGCCCCGGTCGCGCCCCGTTCGTGGGCGTGCACCGCGGCCCGCTCCAGCGCGGCGGCGACACTCTCGTCCGGCCCGGCGGTGCCCTCGGCCGCGTGCCACAGCCGCCGCTCGCCGTCGGTGGCCGCCGCCAGCGCGCGGTGCACCGCCAACCGGCCGGCCACGTCGGCCCGCTGGTAGGCGGTCGAGCGCACCAGCGGGTGCCGGAACACGATCGTGCCGGCGGTGCCACGCAGCAGGCCGGCCGCCACGCACGCGTCGAGGTCCTCGGCGCCGGCGCCCAGGGTCCGCGCGGCCCGGAGCACCGTGCCCAGGTCGCCGGTGCCCTCGGCGGCGGCGACGGTCAACACCACGCGGGCGGGCGCGGGCAGCCGGTCGATCCGGTCGCCGAACTCGGCCAGGACCCGGTCGGTGACGGGCAGCGCGGCGGGCGGGTCGATCCGGCCGGTACGCGCGTCCGCGTCGAGCCCGGCGGCGAGTTCGATCAGGGCCAACGGGTTGCCGGCGGACTCGGCGACGATGCGCTCGCGCAGCGCCGGGGTCAGGTCCGGGACCCGTTCGGCGAGCAGTGCGTCGGCCAGGTCCCGGTCCAGTGCGGACGGCGCGAGCTCGGGCAGCGCACGGGCCTCGAAGGCCTCCGGTGCGTCCCGGGCGGCGAAGAGCACGCCCACGCCCTCGGCGTCCAGCCGCCGGGCCGCGAACAACAGCACTTCGGCGGAGGCGGCGTCCAGCCAGTGCGCGTCGTCGATCAGGCACAGCAGCGGCCGCTCCCGGGACAGGTCGGAGAGCAACCCGAGCACGGCCGAACCGACCAGGTATCGGTCCGCACCCGCCGCGGCCAGACCCAGCGCCCCGCGCAGCGCGGCGGCCTGCACGTCGGGCAGCGTGTCCAGTCGATGCACCACCGGTCGCAACAGCGCCTGCAACGCGGCGAACGGCAGGCCCGCCTCGGCCTCCACGCCCGCGACGCGCAGCACCCGCACATCCGCGGCCTCGTGCGCGGCCTCGTCCAGCAGCGCGGACTTGCCGATACCGGCCGGTCCGCGCAGCACCAGGACCGCGCCGCGGCCTGCCCGGGCCCGCTCGATCACCGCGGCGATCGCGGCACGTTCGGCATCACGGCCCCACAACCTCGCGCGCGTCGCGTCGCCGGCCCGGGACGAGGGTGTGGTCACGACTGCGGACTCTCCGGGTTCGGGTTCGCACCGCCCCTGGGCTCCCGCGGGGTCGGTCGGCCGGTCGGTCCGGGCACATGATCACCGTAGGGGGTGGGCCGAATCCGCACATGGCCGGGCACGGCGGCGCCGGGGGGCGACGGGTGCGACGGAAGGGGGTGGCGGCTGGTCCGTGTGTCGCCCCTGGCCCGCCGGGTGTGGCCGAGGGCCCGGCCCTTCCCGTTCATCGGCGCGAAATCCCGCCATAAGCCGGCCGATTCGACACGTTCTCCTTTCGTTGTCCACCGGGGAGACTGATGGCGCGGTGCGACGACCCAGCCGCCTCATCCGCACCAGCGGAGGAGCCGTTGGGCACGCCGACCGCGAACGACCGTACGACAGATGGTTCGTGTGATGATCTACCCGCCCTTTTTGCAGGAAGGATCGATATGAGCCCCGTAACGGTGGAGATTCGCGACGCCGGGCCGCTCGACGTCGAAGTGGAAGAGGAAGCCGTCGAGTTCGAGGACGAATCGAACCCGGACCGCCGGATCGAGGCGTGTCTGCCGGAGCCCTGGCCCACCGCGACGACCCGCGTCGGGTGTGACTGGAACAACTGACCCGACGGATCCGGCCCGACCCCGTGACACCCGGACGGGCCCGATGATCCGGACCGCTCGATCGTCCGGACGCACCGGCACGCACGGCGGCCCGATCGGAGAGCGCTCGACCCGATCGGGCTCGCGTCCCGGCGGCGACGCACGCACGAGCCACGGCGTGCGGGGCGCCCGCCGGCGACCCATCCGCGGCACCCGTGGCCGCGACGAAGCGGGCAGCGGCAGAAGCGGGAGGGGACATGGTGCGGTCGATTGCGGCCGGATCCGCGCAGGACCTTCGCACCCGACTGGACGCACTGGTGGCCGGTCACGATCGGCGCTGCCGCGCGGACGACGTCTGGCTGCACCTGTTCGACCCGCGCATGCCCGCGCTCGACCACGGCTGGAAGTTGCACGTCTCGGCCCGCCCCGAGGACTTCGTATCGACGCTGGATCTGCTGGTTCCGGTCCTGCTGCGCTACACCTGCCTGGCCAAGTTCGCGGTCAGTACCACCGTCCTGGAAGAACTGAACGCCGGCGTACGCGACCCGGCGGTGGTCGGCAAGGCGGTCACCGTCTACCCGCGCGAACAGGACGTGACGGCCCTCGGCCGGGAACTGGCCGACGTACTGGCCGGTCGCCACGGCCCGCGCGTGCTCGGCGACCGGCGGGTCCGGCCCGACGCACCCGTCTACTACCGCTACGGCCCCTTCCGCGCACTCGGGCCCACGGCCGCCGAGTTGGTGATGATCGGCCCCGACGGACAGCGCTTCCCCGGCCGGGCGAGCATCCGCTACCGCCAACCCCCTTGGGCGGCCGACCCGTTCGGCGGCCCCGCGCCCGGCTCGGGGCGACCCGCCCGTCTGGTCGGCGGTCGCTACCGACTCACCTCGGGCATCGCCCGATCCCCGCACGGGGACGTGTACCGCGCATCGGACACCACGACCGGCGCGCGGGTGGTGGTCAAGCAGGCCAGGGCGTACGCGGGCGAGGACGGCGACGGGGTGGACGCCCGGGGCCGGTTGCGGCACGAGCGCGCCGTGCTGGCGACCCTGGCCGACCTGGAGGGCGTGCCGCGGGTGGTCGACCATGTGCGCCACGGCGAGGACGAGTACCTGGTCACCACCGACTGCGGCCCCGCGGACCTGCGCCGCGACGTGCAGACGCACGGCCCCTATCCGGGCGATGCCCGGCCCGGGCGCCGGGTGAGCGTGCTGGCCCGCCGACTGCTCGCGGTACTGGACGGGATGCACGCCCGGGGCGTGGTGATGCGCGACCTCAAACCGGGCAACGTGGTCCTCGACACGGACGGCACCTGCCGGGTGGTCGACTTCGGCATCAGCGCGCTGGGCGCCCACCGCCCGGCGGGCGGCACCCCCGGCTACACCCCGGCCACGGGCTCGACCGACGACCCGCCCGACCCCGCCGACGACCTGTACGCGCTGGGCGCGACCCTGCACTACGCACTGACCGGCATGGATCCGGTGATCGTCGATCCCGACCCGGCCGTCGGCCGCGACCGCACCCTGGCCTGCCTGGCCGCCGCGCTGCCGGGCGCCACCCACCGACCGGTCCGGGCGCTGGTCGCCGGGCTCCTGGACCTCGATCGGGCCGAGCGGATCGACTGCGCCCGGCGGCTGCGGGCCGGCCTGCCCGAACCGCCGCGCGGACGGCGGTTGCCGGCGCCGCCGCGAATCACCGCCGGCCTCCTGGACGACGTGATCGCGCACACCGTGGCCGACTGCGTACGCACCGCCGCCGACCTGCCCACCGGGTCGGGTCCGCGGCCCGGATCGACGCTGACGCTCTACGCGGGCGCGGCCGGAGTGGGCCTGGAACTGCTGCGGCACATCGACCGGCCGGGGGTGCCGGAAGCGGTGGCCGGGCTGGCCCGGCGCACCGCGACACACCCCGAACTGGATGCGCTCTCCGGTGCGTTGTACACCGGCCGGACCGGGGTCGAGCTGTTCCTGTGCGGCGCGGCCACGCTGCCGGACGCCGACATCCCGCGGCCGGCCCTTTCCGCCGAGCCGCTGCCGTACGACGACACCGGCGACCAGATCGGCGGCGCGGCGGGCGCCGGAACGGGCCGACTGCTGCTCGCCCGGCAGGCGCAGGCGGCAGGTCGCACCGCGCAGGCCGCCGAACACCTGGCCGCGGCACACTCCTGCGCCCAGTCACTCCTGGACCGCCCGCACGACCCGGAGCACCCCGAACTCGACCTGCCACCGGCCTCCTCCCGCGCGGCCTACGCGCACGGCTACGCCCACGGCAGCGCCGGCATCGTGCATTTCCTGCATGCCCTCACCAGCTGCGGGGACGCCGGCGCCGATCCGGCGATCGCCCGCGCCGCCCGGGCGGGTCTGGATCGACTCGCCGCACGCACACCGGAGTTGCTGGCTTCGGCGGCGCGCCCGGGCGCCGCCCGGCACTTCGGGTCCTGGTGTCGGGGCATGGCCGGGATCGGTACCGTGCTGATCGCGGCGGGCTCGCCCGCGCGAGATCCCGAACTGCTCGAACTCGGCCTGCGCTGCGCCCGGTTGTGTCATGCGCTCGCACCGAGGATGAGCCTGGTGTCGCAGTGCTGCGGCCTGTCCGGAGTCGGCGAACTGCTCGTGGACGCCGCACTCGCCACCGACGACGACGCACACTGGCGGGCCGCCGAGGACGTGGTGGCCCTGATCCTGACCCGCAGCGGCGGCACGCTCCGGCGTCCGCTGTTCCCGGACAACACGCTCACCGGCACCGATCCCGGCTGGGCCACGGGCGGCACGGGCGTGTTGTCCCTGCTGCGCCGGGTATGCGACCGGGGCGGCGAGCGCCTCGTCGGGCCGCCGCGGGGCCTGTGACCGGTGTGCTCGGGACCGATGGAGGTCTGCCTGCCGGGAATCCGGTTCCGCTACGTCCCGGGGACCCAGTAGCCGTGCACCTCGTTGATCAGCGGCGGGGTCGGACTCGGCGGGAAGCCCAGTTCCTCGGCCACCGGCATCAGGCGGGCGGTGAACGCTTCCATCGCCGCCTGCGACTCCCACAGGTCGATGACGCGTACGCCGTCGCCCGTCGCGATCGCCACGTGGGCCAGACATCCCGTCGCCGGAATCTCGCCGGACTGCACCCGCGCGGAGAGCTTGTCGTACTTCTCCGTGTCGACCCCCGTCAGATCGATCTGCATGAGAATGGCCATGACGGTCCTCCAGACGTGCCGATGTCACCAGTGGGATGGCACCACTTCCATCCTGGCCCGTCGCACAGGCCACGCAACCGGGCCGTGCGCACGAGTCCCGGGTCCGGGCAGTGTCCGAGGACCTGTGCGGGCGACACCGTGACACCCTGCCGCCCGGCGGCACACACCGCGATCGCATCGAACCGGGGCTGACGACGGACGTACACCGGCCGACCGTACCGGGGGGTTAGCACTACCCGGAGCGGCCGGGTGGCACGCTCGTCCCGGGCGGTCGCATCCCGAGATGCTGGGTCCGGCAAATCCCGCTGGTTCCCCAGAGATTCCGTAGGAGTTCGGCTCGTGCGACAGCAGGCATGGCAGAGGTTTCGTTCTTCCGGGCAGACGAGGGACGGTCGGCGCAAGGTCGCGCCGGTCGCCGCCGCGATGGCAGTCGGCGTGATCGCGATGGGGGTCCTGGTACCGCCCTCGGCATATGCCGGCGGCAGGCCGGACGGCGTCCGGCAGAGCCTGAGCGCGCTGGTGCGCTCCGACGACCTGCCCGCCGGGCTGGCGAGTGTCCGGGACCGTTCCGGCCACACCCGTACCTACACCGCCGGGGTGGGCGACGCGGCCACCGGCGCGCCGGTGCCGGAGGACGGTCAGGTGCGAATCGGCAGCAATACCAAGGCGTTCACCGCGGTGGTCGTGCTGCAACTGGTCGGCGAAGGCCGGATCGACCTCGATGCCAAGATCGACGACTACCTCCCGGGTCTGGTCCGCGGGGAGGAAATCGACGGACGCCACATCACGATCCGTCACCTGTTGCAGCAGACCAGCGGTCTGCCCAACTACAGCGACCATCTCGGCGAGGAGATCCGATACTTCGCGCCCCGCGAACTCGTCGACATCGCCCTCCGGTACAAGGCCGACTTCGCCCCCGGGAAGAAGTGGGCGTACAGCAACACGAATTACGTACTGGCCGGCCTGATCGTCGAGAAGGTCACCGGCCGGTCCCTCGCCCAGGAGATGGACCGGCGCATCATCAAGCGCATCGGGCTGCGGCACACCTACTTCCCCGCCCCCGGTGATGCCACGATCCGAGAGCCCCACCCCAAGGGCTACTACCGCGATGCGCCCGGCGCGCCGCTGCGCGACATCACGGAGATCGACCCGTCCTGGGGCTGGGCGGCAGGTCAGCTGATCTCCACCAACTCCGACCTCAACCGGTTCTACACCGCGCTCCTGGCCGGCCGACTCCTCCCGCCGGCCCAACTCGCCCAGATGCGCACCACCGTTCCCGCCGAAGCCACCTTCGGCCCCGGTGCCCGCTACGGCCTGGGGCTCGTGAGCAAGCCGCTGCCGTGTGCGGACGGCCGCCTCTACTGGGGCCACGGCGGCAGCTTCCCGGGCTACGAGACCCGGGGCGGAGCCACCGACGACGGCCGCGCCGTCAACGTCGCGGTGACCATGCAACTGTCCGGCGAGGCAGCCAGGGAGCGTGTCGACAGCGTCGTGAACACGGCCCTGTGCCGCTGAACCGCAGCTGAGGGGGACCGTCCGGCCGGGTGCGCGGACGCACCGGGCCGGACGGTCCCCTTCCCGACCCGGCGAGGGGCCGGCGGTCACCCCCGAAGAGAGTGGCGGCGTTGCGGAAGGCCCGACGCGATCGGCTCAGCCGGCCATGCGGGCATATCTGCGCCGGGCCCGCTCCGCCGCCGTCGGCGAGGCCGCCGCGAGGGCGTCGGCGAGTGTGCGCCCGGCGAGTTCACGCCGGTAGACGAGTTCGGCCCGGCGCACCAGCGTGCTCACCCCGCATGCGACCCGGGACATTTCACGTCCCGATTGCTTCGGTGATCGTGAAGCGCGTGGTGTGCGAGTCCCGAACAGGGCATACGAGGGAGATGTGCCCGCCCGAGGGTCCCGAGGGCCACCCGAAAGCTCCGAGGCCCACCGGAGTCCGGGGAGAGAAGAAAGGAGCCGCATGCCGTCGGAAGTCGATCTCGCCGCGGCGCTGTCCAGGGTCAAGGAGAGCGAGACCTCACTGATCGCCCAGGTCCTGCGCACCACCGTGGCGGCGGTGACCTCCTACGTCGCCGCGCTGTTCCTGGCCGGCGCCGATCCACAGCCGATCCTGGCCCCGCTCACCGCGCTCCTGGTCGTCCAGGTCACCTCGTACGCGACCTTCACCACCGGTGCCCAGCGGGTGGCCAGCGTGGTCTCGGGGGTCCTGATCGCGGTGCTGTTCAGCGAGGCCGTCGGGCTCAACTGGTGGAGTCTGACCCTGCTGCTGTTGGCCTCGCTCGGTCTGGGGCACCTGATCCGGCTCGGCGACTCGATCAACGAGGTGGCGATCAGCGCGATGATCGTGCTCGGCGTCAGCCAGGTCGCGGACACCGCGTGGGACCGGGTTGCGGAGACCCTGATCGGCGCGGCCGTCGGCATGGTGTTCTCCCTGGTGTTGGCGCCGCCGGTGCACGTGCGGCCCGCGAACGAGGCGGTGTTGTCCGCCTTCGACGCGCTGATCCGGCTCCTGGACACCATGGCCGGGGAACTCGACGACGACCTCGGCCACGACCGGGCGCACGGCTGGTTGGAGGAGGCTCGCCGGATCGACCGGGACATCGTGCGGGTGGACGCGACGCTGTCCACCGCCGAGGAGGGCACCCGGTTCAATCCGCGCGGCCGACGGGCCACGGTGCGTGTGCTCGCCCTGCGCAGCGGTCTGGACACCGCCGAGATCAGCGCGGTGGCGCTGCGCATGGCGTGCCGGGCGCTGGGCGGTCTGTATGCGCGGGGCGAGCGGGGCGAGCCGGCCTACGCCGAGATCCCGTTGGCCACCGTGCAGTCGCTGCGCAGCCTGTTCCGCTCGCTGGCCGCGCTGTTCGCCGCGTACAGCCACCTGGTGGTGCTGCACGGTCAGGATCTCCCGGAGGACTCCGCCCGGGCCGAGGACAGGCTGCGCGACCGGCTGGCCGAGGCCGACGCGGACCGCTCGCGCACCGAGGCGATCCTGCTCGCCGACTCGATCGAGAACCCGGACCGCTGGGAGTTGTACGGCAGCCTGCTGACCGCGATCGACAAGCTCGTCGACGAGACCCGGCCCGCGGGCACCCCGGGTGACCTGGCCCAGCGGATCGACGAGCGCCGCCGGCGGCTCGCCGCGGAGCGCCGGCTGCGGGCCGCGGTCGCCCGGCCCGGTCCGGCGGTGCGCGCACGCATCCGCCGGGCCGTGGCGCCCACCGACCGGCTGCTGCGGGTTCCGCGCCGGTTGCACCGACACACGCTGCGCCGGCGCCGGTGACGCATCCCGGCGGACGAGCGGTCGGGTACGGCCGGCCGGTGCGCGAGCCCCGCACCGGCCACCCCTGGGCACGACCTGAGCTCACCCCCGTGTACGAGCTCATGCCGAGTGGCGGGGGTGCCGGGTGTCCGGGGCGGGCCCGGCGAACCGCCGTGGGTCCAGCCAAGCAGCCCGGCTCCGCGGCGGCATCCCGTCCCGGGTGGAGGGGTGGCTGCAACCGGCGCGGTAGCCGAACCGAGACGGGTCAACCCCCGGCGTAGTCGCGTCCGGACGCCGCGCCGGCCCGGGCCGCCGGGGCACACGTACCCTGTGAAGCCCCGAAGCCAAGGACCGGACACCGTGCGGCACAACCCCGAAGAACAGCTCATCCACACCGTCGCGGCGGCCGGCGAGCCGTTCGGCCTCGCGCTGGCCGGTGTCCGAGGCCTGCGCCGGCACGGCCTGTCGGACCGGGACGGTGACGGCGTCGACTTCGCCCTCGCCACCCGCGACGCCGGGAGGCTCACCGCCGCCCGCACCGCGATCGCCGCGGCCCTGACCGAGCAGGGGTGCCGCGTCTCCGTCGACGGCAGGGCCACCGGCAAGGCGTTCGTGCGGCTGAACGTGCGGCCCGCCGGGGCCGGGCACGGCACGCCGCTCACCCTGCACGTCGCGCCCCGCACCCACGAGCCCGCCGTCGTGGCCGGCGTTCCGGTGCTGCATCCCGACGACCTCGCCGCGGCCAAGCTGGTCACCCTGGTCCTGCGCTCGGAGGTGCGGGACGCCTTCGACGTCTTCGCGCTCGCCGACCGCTACGACCCCGACCGGCTGATCGACCTGGCCCTGGCACACGATCCGGAGCTGCGTGCCGAGGACTTCCTGACCGCGTTCAAGCACGTCACCGAGCGCGAGGAGGTCGAGTTCACCCGGTTCGGCGCGCCGACCGCGCGAGTCGCCGCCGTCCGCGCCTGGTTCCAGGAGCGATTCACCGAACTCTCCGCCCGGCACAGCCGCCCGATCGCCGCCGCGCTCGACCCGAAGGTGCTCGCCAGGCTGGCAGCGTTGGCGCAGTCCACGGGGCCGGCGGCCCCGACGGAGCGACCGTCCGGCGACGGACCCGGGTGACCCGGGCCGTCGCAGCCGCCGGGTCCGTCGATCAGCGCCGGCCGCCGGGTGTGACCAGGCCGGTCTCGTAGGCCAACACCACCGCCTGGGCCCGGCTGGAGAGGTTCAGCTTGGCCAGCGCGCGGTTGAAGTGGGTCTTGACCGTCGACTCGGTGACCACCAGCGTGCCGGCGATCTCGTTGTTGGCCATGCCCCTGCCGACCAGGCGCAGCACCTCCAACTCCCGTCCGGTCAACGCCTCCAGGTCGGGCGGCACGTCGCCGCCGCCGGCCGCGTCGGCGAACGAGACGTAGGTCTCGATCAACCGCCGGGTGACACTGGGCGCGAAGAGCATGTCGCCGGCCATCACCGCATCGATCGCGGCCAACAATCGCTGCGGGCCGATCTCCTTGAGCAGGAACCCGGACGCGCCGGCCCGCAGCGCGGCATAGACGTACTCGTCCAGATCGAACGTGGTCAGCACCACGATCCGAGGCGGAGTGCCCTCGGCGGCGGCCAGGATGCGTTCGGTGGCGACCACGCCGCTCACCCCGGGCATCCGGATGTCCATCAGGATCAACTCGGGCCGCAACTTGGCGGCCATGTCGACGGCCTCGGCCCCGTCGGATGCCTCCCCGACCACCTCGATACCCGGGGCCGCGCGTAACAACGCGGCCAGTCCCGCCCGGATCAAGACCTGGTCGTCGACCACCAATACCTTGGTCACCCCGTCGTTCCTTCCGTCACGTCGGTACGAGGCGGCCTAGACGTCCCCCGCGCTCCCGACGGGCTCGGCCGGGATCGGCAGGACGAGGACGACCTCGAATCCCCCTTCGGGTCGCCGTCCCGCAACGAGCGTCCCGCCGTAGAGCTTGGCGCGCTCGGACATGCCGATCAACCCGTGCGCCGCCACCCCACCGATTGTGCCCGGATCCGAACCGTGCGGTGCGACTATCGGCCCCTCGCCGCCGTCGTCGGTCACGGTGATGCGCAAGTGGTGCGGCCCATAGTCCACCAAAAGGTCCACCCGGGCGGTTCGGGCGTGTTTGAGCACGTTGGTCAGGGCCTCCTGGACGATCCGGTACGCGCACAACTCGATGCCCGGCGACAACGGGCGCTCGATGCCCACCGTCCGGCGTCGCACGTCGACTCCCGCCGCCCGGATCCGGCGCACCACCTCGTGCAACCGGGCCAGACCCGGCGCCGGATCCAGCCGATCGTCGGCGGTCCGCCCGCGCGCGGCGTCCGGTGGCGCATCGTCCGGGTTCGTCTCCTCGCCGTCCGCCCGCAGCAGCATCAACATCCGGCGCATCTCGTCCAGCGTCTCGCGCGTGGTCTCGCCGATCGTGCGCAACGCCGCCTCGGCGGTGGGCGGATCGGAGGTGAGCACATACTCGGCCAGGCCCGCCTGCACCGAGATCACCGACACGTGGTGGGCGACCACGTCGTGCAACTCGCGGGCGATGCGCACCCGTTCGTCGGTCACCGCGCGCCGGGCCCGAGCCTCCTGCTCGCGGGCCAGCCGGGCCGTCAACACCGCGTACTGCGCGTTGCGTTCGCCCAGCCGCCGGGCCGCGATGCCGAACCAGCAGATCCCCGGCGGGATGACCAGGGCCTGGGCGACGACGGTGGCCATCGAGCCGCCGTCCGCGGCCAGTCCGGCGTACAGCCAGGTCGCGCTCACCGCCGGCACGCACCAGAGCAGGACCCGGACCGGACGGTGCGCGGCGACGGTGTAGATCGCCATCAGCGTGCCGAGGGAGTTCACCACCGGCCAGTAGCCCAGGGCGATGTACCAGACCTGGAGGGTGAGCACGGCCAGCAGGACCGGGATCGGAGCGCGTCGGCGCAGGATCAGCGGCAGGTTGATCACCACGATCAGCACGAAGCCGCACGTGTCGGTCCTGCGCCAATTTCCGGTGGGATCCTCGCGGGCCAGCAGCAGGCTGACCACGATGTAGGACAACGCCAGGATCGCGTCCACCACGATCGGCGGAAGGATGAAGGCCTGCCTACTCCACAGCGTTCGCGCCCGCATCGGCGCAGCGTAGCCCGCAATCGCGGGTCGGTCGTCAAACCCACGGTCCACCCGCGTCTACCACGCTGGTTGTAGACGGCGACGGACCCGGACGCCGCCGGACACATCCGGCGCCCCACCGGACCGCCCCGGCACGGTTGTGCAGGGATCGCGCCGTGCTTTGGCAGATGTTGCCGTCGTGCACGCGGCCTGCACAGCATGTACTGAACACCGATCGCCCGTCCCGGACGGGCCGGGCCGTACGCGTGTCGAAAGGTGTGCCGTGGCGGAGGCGTGGTGGGACGGCGAGGACGTCGACGGGCCCGAGGCTGTGGTCGCCCGGCTGGACGGCGTGGACTACCTGGCCGGGGACGGCATCGGCACCGCCGCCTGGCTCGCGCTGCGGATGGGCCGGCCGCTGCTGGTGGAGGGCGAACCCGGGGTGGGCAAGACCGCACTCGCCCAGGCCCTGTCGGACGCGTTTCGCGTACCGCTCTTCCGGCTCCAGTGCTACGAGGGCCTGGACGCCTCGCAGGCGCTGTACGACTGGGACTTCCCGCGTCAGATGTTGCATCTGCGGGCGGCCGGCGCGGCGGGCGAGACCGATGCCGCGACCCTGGAGGCCGGGCTGTACGACCGGCGCTACCTGATCGCCCGGCCGGTGCTGCGGGCGATCGAGGCGGCACCGGCGGTGCTGCTCGTGGACGAGGTGGATCGGGCCGACGACGAGTTCGACGCGTTCCTCCTGGAGGTGCTGTCCGATTTCGCGGTGACCGTGCCCGAACTGGGCCGGATCGCCGCGAAGGTGCCGCCGCTGGTGGTGTTGACGTCCAACCGCACCCGCGAACTGCACGACGCGCTCAAGCGGCGCTGCCTCTACCACTGGCTCGACCACCCCGACCACGCGCACGAGGTGGCGATCGTGCGCCGCCGGCTGCCCGAGGTGAGCGCCCGACTGGCCGAGGACGTGGTCCGCGCCGTCAACCGGCTGCGCGCGACCGACCTGGTCAAGCCGCCCGGTGTGTCCGAGACGCTGGACTGGGCCTGCGCACTGCTCGTGCTGGGCGTGCGCGACCTGGACCCGGACAGCGCGGCACGCACCCTGGGCACGGTGCTCAAGCATCGCGAGGACCTGGACGCGGTGCACACGGCCGGGCTCGGCCGGCTGCTCGCGGCGGGCGACTGAGATGGCCTCGCCCCGCCCGCTCGACGCCGCCACGGTGCGTGCCGCCGCGGCCGCGCCGACGCGCCGCGACGGGGTGGAGACCCTGGTCGCCTTCGCCCGCACGGTCCGGGCCGCCGGCGTCGCGGCCGACCCCGGGCGGGTGCAGGTCTTCCTGGCCGCCGCGGCCGAGCTGGGCGCCGACGGGCGGGCGGGCACGTACTGGGCGGGCCGGCTCGCGCTGTGCTCGGGCCCGCAGGAACTGGCCCGCTACGACGCCGCGTTCACCGCGTACTTCGGCTGCGAACAACCGCCGCCGGGCCGCCGCAGGCCCGCGGTGGACATCGAGCGCGCGGTCGGCCTGCCGGGCACCGAGCAGGCCCCGGAGTCCGGCGCATCCGAGCATGAACCCCGGGTCGCCGCGGCCGACCGCACCGAGGTCCTGCGCCGGCGCGACATCGCCGCGCTGGATCCGGCCGGGCGCGCCGAACTGCGCCGCCTGCTCGCGCTGCTGCGCCCGGCCGCGCCGATGCGCCGCACCCGGCGTCGACGGCCGGCCCGACACGGCCGGATCGACCGCACCCGCACGGTGCGCGCGGCGCTGCGAACCGGCGAGGTGGACCGGCTGCGGCACACCGAGCGGGTCGTGCGGCCGCGCCGGCTGGTGCTGCTGCTCGACGTCAGCGGCTCGATGGCACCGTACGCGGACGCGCTGCTGCGGCTGGGCCATGCCGCGGTTCGTCGGCGCCGCGGTACCGAGGTGTTCACCATCGGTACCCGGCTGACCCGGATCAGCCGCGAGCTGGGCCACACCGACCCGGATCGGGCGCTGGCCGCCGCGTCCGCCGTGGTGCCCGACTTCAGCGGGGGCACCCGGCTCGGCGATCAGCTGCACGCGTTCCTGGCGGGCTGGGGTCGGCGCGGTGTGGCCCGCGGCGCGGTGGTGGTGATCGCCTCCGACGGGTGGGAGCGCGGCGACCCGGACCGGCTCGCGGTGGGCATGGCCCGGCTGCATCGGCTCGCCCATCGGGTGATCTGGGTCAATCCGCACCGGGCCCGGGAGGGGTATCAACCCCTTGCGGGCGGTATGGCCGCGGCTCTGCCGTACGTTGACGACTTTGTCGCCGGGCACAGCCTGGCGGCGCTGGAGGAATTGTGTGCACTGCTGGTCGACGAGCGACGGACCGGGTGAACGACGATGCGTGAACTGCTCGACCGACTGGAGACGTGGTATCGGGACGGGCGCACCTTCGCGCTGGCCACGGTGGTGTCCACGCTGCGCAGCGCCCCGCGCGACGCGGGCGCGGTGATGGCGGTGTCCGCCGACGGTGTGGCGCTGGGCAGCGTGTCGGGCGGGTGCGTCGAGGGCGCGGTGTACGAGCTGGCACTGGAGGTCATCGCGCAGGGCCGGCCGCGCACCGCGGCCTACGGCATCAGCGACGACGACGCGCTGATGGTGGGTCTGACCTGCGGCGGCACGCTGGAGGTGTACGTCGAGCCGGTCGACCCGGCGCGATATCCGGAGTTTCCCGAGCTGATCGCCGCGCTGCGCGAGGGTCGATCGCTCGCGGTCGCCACCGTGGTCGCCACGCCCGACGCGGATCGGCTCGGCACCCGGGTGGTGGTCGGCGCGGACCGGGAGGCCGCCGGCGACGAGGAGAGCGGCCCGGTCGTGCTCGCGCTGCGCGAGCTGCTCGCGGCCGACCGGACCACGCTGGTCCGCGCCGACGGCGAGGCGCTGGTCCCGGTCGAGGCGCTGGGCGTGCGGCAGGACGAGATCGTCTTCGTGCGCTCGTACGTGCCGCGTCCGCGCCTGCTGGTGTTCGGCTCCAACGACTACGCGGTGGCGATGGCCCGGATGGGCGCGTTGGCCGGATTCCGGGTGACCGTGTGCGACGCGCGCCCGGTGTTCGCGACGGCGGAGCGTTTTCCGGACGTCGACGAGCTGGTGGTGGACTGGCCCGACCGCTATCTCGCGGGCACCCGGGTGGACGGGCGTACGGCGGTGTGCGTGCTCACCCACGATCCCAAGTTCGACGTGCCGGTGCTGGTCCGGGCACTGCGGCTGCCGGTCGCCTACGTCGGCGCGATGGGCAGTCGACGTGCGCACGCGGACCGGCTGGTCCGGCTGCGCGAGGCGGGCGTGACCGAGGCCGAGCTGACACTGCTGCACTCCCCGATCGGCCTGGACCTGGGTGCGCGCACACCGCAGGAGACCGCGATCGCGGTACTGGCCGAGATCATCCAGGCCCGGCACGGCGGCTCCGCGCGCCCGCTGTCGCTCACCGACGGCCGCATCCACCGCTGAACCCACGCGGCGCGGCACCGCAGACCGGGCGGCCGGGCCGGGCACTACACGGCCGAGGAACACCACCCGGGCACCACGTGGGCGAGCACCACACGGCCGAGCAGCGCAGGCCGGCACCCACCCGACCGGGCAGGCCGGGCACCGCAGGACCGAGCACCGCACGCCGGGCACCACACGACCGAGCACCTCGGGTCCACCACTGGGCCCCTCGGCGGCAAACCGTTTCCGGCGGCGGTGCGCGCATACTCGCGGTCGAGTTCCTCGACCATCGAGGTGCGCACGATGCGGGTCAGGGAAGCGCCCGAACACCACACCAAGCGGAAGCGCCACGCACGAAGGAGCCCGCCGCGCGAATCGCGTGGCGGGCTCCTTCCGTCGTATGCCTCAGCCGATCGGCGGGGCCGCCTCGGCCAGTGCCTCGATCGCGGCGACGAAGCAGTCCGCCGGCGGGGTGACCAGGCCCGCGCCGACCTGGCCGGTACCCGCGACCTTGCCGGCGATGCCGGTGTTGATCTGCGGCAGGATGCCGGTCCGGACCACCTTGGTCACGTCGATCCCGGTCGGTGTGCCGCGGAAGTCCAGCACCGGGATCTGGTAGGCCGGGTTCTCCGCGAGGGTGATCTCGTACATCCGCCGGGTCGCGGCCAGCGCGTCGTCCACCTCGCCGCCGATGAACCGCACGATCGCCGGCGCCGCGGCCATCGCGAAGCCGCCGATGCCGGCGGTCTCGGTGATCGCCGAGTCGCCGATGTCCGGGTTGGCGTCGTCCGGGCCGTAGGCGCCCAGGTACAGGCCGTCCGGAACCTCGGCGGGGCCGGTGTACCAGCGGTCGCCGGTGCCGGAGACCTGGATGCCGAAGTCGGTGCCGTTGCGGGCCATCGCCACCACGAGCGAGGAGCCGGGCACGTCGCGGCCGGCGTCCATCGCCAGCTTGCAGGCGGGCATGTCCAGGTTCAGGAAGAAGTGGTCGTTGCCGCCGACGAAGCGGGCGGCCTCGGCGATGTCCGAGGTCGGCGCGCCGCTGTCGATCATGTTCGGCAGCAGTTCGCGCAGCAGCATCAGGGTCCCCGCGCGGTTGCGGTTGTGGCCCTCGTCGCCCATCTGCAACATCTGCGCGATGATCGCCCGGATGTCGATCGGCTCGCCCGCACGCACCGCGGTGCGCAGCAGCGGGCCCAGCACCGCCGACATCCAGCGCAGCCGGTCGATCACCTCGGTCCCGTACGCGCCGTAGCGCAGCACCTTGCCCAGGCCCTCGTTGAGCGAGCACCACGCGCGGGTGCCGTGGGTGGTGTCCTCCAGCTCGAACATCCACATCGACGGGCTGACCACACCCGCCATCGGCCCCACCGCGTGGTGGTGATGGCACGAGTCCAGCTCGGCGTGGCCCTCGGCGAGGAACTTCTCCGCCGCCTCGGGCGAGTCGGCCAGGCCCTCGAAGAGCACCGCGCCGATCAGCGCGCCGCGCATCGGACCCGACGCGCGGGCCCAGTCGATCGGCGGTCCGGCGTGCCGGAACTGGCCGGCCGTCAGGCCCAGTGCCTCGCTCGCGGGCTTGACGTCCACCAGGTGCGGCGTGGACGCCAGGACCCGCTCGATCGCGACCTTGTTGGCCGCCTCGCGGCGCGCGTCGGCGAGCACCGTGGCCAGCGCGTCGGCGGTGCCGGGCAGCGGCGGGCGCCAGTCGACGGCGGTCACCGGTACGGCCTGGGCGGCCAGCGCGTCGGCGAGCAGTTCGGCGCCGACGGTCACCACCGACGGGTCGCGGGTCAGCAGCGCGCTGCCTCGGGGGTTGGGAGCACTCACGCGTCGAGCCCTTCTACGATCGCCACGGCGCGCCGGGCGGCCTCGGCATTGGACAGGTGGACCTCGGCGCCGGCGGCGGTCAGCGTGCGGGCCTGGGCCTCCAGGTCCTGCGGGTCCAGGTCGGTGCCGCACAGCGAGATCAGTACGGTGGGCGCGTTCGGGCCGGCCGCGCGCAGCACCTCGGCCAGGTCGGCGGCCGGGTCGGGGTGTGCGCCGTGGCCGAGCACGACGTCCAGGAGCACGACGGCGCAGGCCGGATCGGCCAGTTCCTCGGCGAGTCGCTCCAGCCGCAGGCTCGGGTCGATCATCGGGTGCGGTCGGCCCGCGGTCAGCCCGTCGTCGCCGAAGTCGATCATCAGGTGTCCGGCGGTGTGCAGGTCCGCGGGCAGCGCCCAGTCGGCCCGCAGCGGGATGTTGGACGCGATCGGCCCGAGCCGGTCGGCGGCGATGATCATCGCCTCGTCGCACAGCGTGCCGCCGCAGAACAGCCCGCGCAGCGCGCCGGTTCGGGTGGGGGCCGCGTGCTCGGGTCGCCAGACCCGGTCCTGGACGCCGGCGTGGCCGATCGCGGCCAGTGCCTTGGTCGCGGCGGCGGTCAGGTCGTCGCGGCCCTGACCGAGGAAGGCCAGTTGCACCGGGGTGGTCAGCGTCGCGGCGTAGCGCTCGACCTCGGCCGCGACCGAGTCGGCGGGCGGCTTGGAGACCACCACGATCAGTTCGGTGGCCGGGTCCGCGTCCAGCATCGCCAGCGCCTGGCGGGTCGAGCGGGCGCCGACCGCCTCGCTCAGGTCGCGTCCGCCCACGCCCAGGCAGTGGCTGACGCCGCTGCCGGCCGCGTGCAGCAGGCACATCAGTTCCTGCGAGCCGGTGCCGGAGGCGGCCACGATGCCGATCGGGCCCGGGCGCACCGAGTTGGCGAAGCCGAGGCCGACGCCGCCGACCAGCGCGGTGCCGCAGTCGGGGCCCATCACCAGGAGTCCGCGTTCGCGGCCGACGTCCTTGAGTCGGATCTCCTGCTCGACGGGCACGTTGTCGCTGAAGATCAGCACGTCCAGGTCGGCTTCGAGGGCGTCCATCGCCTCGGCGAACGCGTGTGGCCCGGGCACCGAGATCAGCGCCAGGCTCGCGCCGGGCACGGCGCCCGCGGCGGTGCGGATCGTGCGCGGCGGGACACCGGCGGCGGAGCCGATCCCGGTGCCGCCGCCGGTGGACGACACGAGGGCCTCTTCGAGCACCTCGCGGGCGCGCCGCAGCGCGTCCTCGTCGTCGGCCCGGATCGCCACGATCAGGTCGTTGGGTCCGGCGCCGTCGGGGGTGTCGAAGCCCATGCCCGCCAAGAGGCCGACGTTGAGTTCCGTCGCCATGGCGACGAGCGCCTTGGTCACCCCGTCCACCGCGGATACCGATCGGCTCACCTGCATCAGGCTGACCGAGTCTCGGTATGTTCCGCGGCGCAGCTCAAGCGCGCTGCTCACGGGCGCTCCTTCCTTCGGGGTACGGGAGTTCGGTTCCGTCGCCGAGCCCGAACGGGGCTGCGGCCACGGCTGGTACGGCGCCTGCGTCGGCCGCCTCGGCCCCGGCCAGGACGCCGTGGGCGAGGTCCGCGCCGGAGGTGTGTCCCACCGTCAGCAGGTGGTGCAGGCGAGGAAGTACGTCGGTGCCGCGGCCGACCGCGCCGATCAGGTCGACCAGTTGTGCGCAGCCGTCGCCGCGGGCGGCGTGGCCGAGCAGGGCGGCGGACAGGTCGGTGGTGCGGCCGGGGGCGTGCGCCGCGACGCGCGCCCCGAGGGCGTCCGCGTGCCGGGCGCCGGTGGGTTCGGGGTCCAGCAGGCGCCGCGCGAGCAGGAAGCCGCACAGCGCGTCGTCGCCGCTGGGGGTCAGGCCCGGGCCCAGGCCGACCAGGCGCAGCGCGGCGGCGCCGGCCCGCTCGGGGTCGGTAGCCGCGTACCGGCCCAGGTCGGCCAGGTCGGTTCGGGCCCGGTCGGACAGGCCGGTGCGCCCCGGCGCCAGTGCGGCGCGCAGCGCGGCGCGGCCGGCCCGGCGGGTGTCGGGATCGCCCGGTGCGGGCGGGCGCGGCGGGGTCCACCAGCGGACCGCGGTCACGCCCAGCGCCCCCAGGCACACCCCTCCGTCGCCGATTCGGGCGTCGGTGCGGCCGGCCAGTGCGGGGAAGGGGGAGGCCGCGGTGCGGGCGGCGAGGACGAGGGCGTTGGGCAGCCGGACCGCGTCGTGGGTGCACAGCGCGAGAACGGTGCCGTCCGGATCGGCCAGGTAGATCGCGGCCGGGAAGACGCCGAGCACCCGGGCGGGCCGCGCCGGCCGCTCCAGTGCGGCGCGGATGCGCACCGACGCCGAGCCCGGCACAGCCGTCGGCGTCGCCGTCGGCAAGGGATCGCCGTGTTCTCCGGGGTCTACCACGATGGTGCCTCCCGGGAACGGTGCGGAATCGAAGCGGCGGAATCGAAGCGGTGCGGAACCGAGGCGATACGGAACGAAGCGGTGCGCGCCGATGGTGAACGCGGTGTGGTCGAGGCCCCCGGGTCGGGTGAGCGGCGGTGCGGCCGCTCTTCCGAAACGACTTGAATCGGACCGGCTCTATGTCTGTTGTGAACTTAATCCAATGGCTATGGTCCTCGAATGGAGCAAGTTGCCAACCTTGACGCACTTAATTCGCGTAATTTGCCAAGCCCTGGCGGGAGCCCCGGGGGCGTGCGAACCGCGAGTACGGGCACGCTCGTTCGCGGCGTGTCGGTCCGCGACGTGCTGAGCCTCTCCAGTCTGTCCGGCGCCCGGCTGATGGCCGGCGAGCGCGGATTGGACCGCGTCGTGCAGCGGCTCAACGTGATGGAGGTCCCGGACATCCTGCCCTGGACCAAGCCGCACGAACTCCTGCTGACCACCGGCTATCCGCTGCGCGAGACCCCGCAGTCGTTGTGCGACCTGGTCACCGAGCTGGAATCGCGCCGACTCGCCGCGGTGGGCATCAAGTTGGGCCGCTACCTGGACGAGTTGCCCGCCGACATGCTGGACGCCGCCGACCGGGTGGGCCTGCCGATCATCCGGCTGCCCGACGACGTCGCCTTCGACGACATCCTCAACCAGGTGCTCACCGACATCCTCAACCGGCAGGCCGCGGTGCTGGCCCGCTCCGAGGAGGCGCACCGCGCGCTGGTGAGCGTGGTACTCGCGGGCGGCGGCCTGGAGGCGATCACCGACGAGCTCAGCCGGCTGCTCGGCGGCACCGTCATGGTCACCACGCCCGACGGCCGGCTGCTGGCCTCCTCCGCCTCGGAGACCGTCGCGGGCAAGGCGTCCGGGCGCGGCGTCTTCGACGCCACCGGCCGGTTCCGGGTCGAGCGCTTCAAGCACGGTGCGCGGGCCCTGGAGGAACCGGCCGCCGGGGTGGCCCTGGTGCCGATCCTGGCCGGCGCCCTCGACCACGGCCGGGTCGTACTGATCTCCGCCGGACGCACGCTCGACGAGAGCGACATCCAGGTGTTGGAACGCGCCGCCGCCACCGCGGCGCTGGTGATCACCAAGGAACTCGCGGTCGCCGCGGTGGAGAGCAAGTACCAGGGCGACTTCATGCGCGACCTGTTGGCCGGCCGGGCCGGCGACCCGGCGCACACCGTTCGGCACTGCGCGTCGCTGGGCTGGGCGATCGACCGTCCGTTGACCGTGGTGGTCGCGCAGCTCGAACCCGGCGAGGGCCCCGACCCGGAGAGCGACGACCTGCGGCCCGCACACGAACGCTTCGCCACGGCGTGGGGCATCGTCGTGCGCGAACGCGATCCGCGTGCGGCCGTGGTCGGTTACAGCCAGGAGGTCGTGGTGGTGATGGGGGCCTCCGAGCGCACCCCGCCCGGCGAACTGGTCCGGCACATGGTCGCCCAGGTCTCCGGCGACGGCGGCGGCGGACGCCGCTCGTTCTCCACCGGTGTCAGCCGTGTGGTGACCGACCCGGCACTGCTGCCCGAGGCCTACGAACAGGCCCGCCGCGCGGCCAAGGTCGGCCGGCAGATGCACGGCCCGGGCGGCATCGCCGACTTCGACAGCCTGGGCGTGTACCGCCTGCTCAGCCTGGTCCCCGACTCCGCCGAACTGACCAGTTTCATGCGCGAGACGCTCGGGGAACTCGCGAGTCGCGAGGACGAGGAGACCACCGATCTGCGCACCACCCTGGAGGTGCTGCTCGACACCAATCTCAACGTGGCCGAGACGGCCCGCATCCTGCATTTCCACTACAACACGCTGCGCTACCGGATCGGCAAACTGGAACGGCTGCTCGGCGCCTTCACCACTGATTCGCATCTGCGGCTCAACATCATGCTGGCGCTCCAGGTGCGCCGCATGCGCGGGCTGTAGCGTAACGCGCACGTACGGAGAGACCCGTGGTCGTTCATCCATACGCGGACACACGAAGGCAACAAACCTTGGGTGAATTCCACAACACCGCCTGGCCGGCTCTGTCAGCTATCACCCAAGCCGCAGTGTCCGACCCGTCCATAACCTTCCCCCAACCTCGTGGCGAGAACGGCGAACATCACCGGATCGCGCTCACCGTGCCGGGTCGTGCGACAGCGAATCGTCCTCGCACCCCCCTACGCCTGGAAGGCGGCTGAACATGGCACTCGGCTTGGGATGGAAGCTCTACGGGGACGGCAGTACCCCACCTCCGGGTGAGGTCGTACGCCCCGACGAACGGCTCTCGTGGGGTCGGACCATCGGTCTGGGCGCACAGCACATCGTCGCGATGTTCGGCGCGACATTCGTATTCCCGGTGGTCATGGGTCTGGACCCGAACCTGGCGATCATGATGTCGGGTCTGGCCACGGTGGTCTTCCTGCTCATCGTGCAGGGCAAGATCCCCAGCTACCTGGGCACCAGCGCCGCGTTCGTCGGCGCGGTCGCCACCATCCGCGCCTCCGGCGGATCCAGCGCGACGGTGACCGGATCGATCCTGATCGCCGGCGCCGTGCTCGCGCTCGCCGGTGTGCTGATCCATCTGCTCGGCGCCGAACTCGTCAACAAGGCGCTGCCGCCGGTGGTCACCGGCGCCGTGGTGCTGTTGATCGGCTTCAACCTGGCGCCCGTGGTCGCCGAGGTGTACTGGCCGCAGGACCAGTGGATCGCCATCCTGACGATGACCGCCGTGATCGCGATGACCGTGCTGTTGCGCGGCTTCTGGTCCCGAATCGCGATCTTCCTCGGCCTGGTCTTCGGCTACGCGATGTCGTGGCTGTTCGACAAGGGCTTCGGGCAGATCACCTCGGTCCAGCCCGGTCAGCACGACGGCAAGGAATTCGCGCACGACCGGGTCGACTTCTCCGGCGTCACCTCCGCCGACTGGTTCGGGCTGCCCTCCACGCACGCCCCGGACTTCAAGACCTCGGCGATCCTGGTCGCGCTGCCCGCCGTGATCGCGCTGATCGCGGAGAACGCCGGCCACGTCAAGGCCGTCTCCGAGATGACCGGCGCCGACCTGGACGGCAGCCTGGGCAAGGCGATCACCGCGGACGGCCTGGGCACCATGATGGCCAGCGCGGTCGGCGGCTCGCCCACCACCACCTACGCCGAGAACATCGGCGTCATGGCCGCCACCCGGGTCTACTCCACCGCCGCCTACTACGTGGCCGCCGTCGTCGCCGTGCTGTTCGGCCTGTGTCCCAAGTTCGGCGCACTGATCGCGGCCACCCCCGGCGGCGTGCTCGGCGGGATCACCGTCGTGCTCTACGGCATGATCGGCCTGCTCGGCGCCAAGATCTGGATCGAGAACAGGGTCGACTTCGCCAACCCGATCAACCTGGTCCCGGTCGCGGCCGGCGTCGTGATCGGCATCGGCGGCGTCGCGATCAAGTTCAACGACGACTTCACCATCGAGGGCATCGCGCTGGGCACGATAGTCACCCTGGTGATCTACCACGTCCTGCACGCCCTGGCCCCCGCGCACATGCGCGACCCGAAGTCCCCCGCCGACGTCGAACTCGAGGGCGGCACCGCGCTGTCCCTGGGCACCGTGGAGGAACACCGGCCCGCGGATCGGTCGTCGGCCGGCTCCACCGCCGCTCCGCCGACGAAGACGTCGCCGCCGAGCTGACGGCCGACCCACCCGACGCGCACCACCGCACGCGAACATCAGGAGGAGACGACACCGTGAAGCCGCCGGCATTCCGATATCACGCACCGACCGATCTCGCCGAGGCCCTCGACGCACTCGACGCGGTCGGCCACGACGGAAAGGTCCTCGCCGGCGGCCAGAGTCTGATCCCGATGCTCAACATGAGACTCGCGGCCCCGGCCCACCTGGTCGACATCAACGGGCTCGCCGAACTCTCCTACGTCCGCACCGACCCCGGCGGCGTCGCGGTGGGCGCGCTCGCCCGGCACGCCGAGGTCGAGGCGGACGAGGCCGCACACGCGGTCGTGCCCCTGCTGCGCCAGGGCCTGCGCCTGGTCGCCCACCCGGTGATCCGCAACCGCGGCACCACGGTGGGCAGCCTCGCGCACGCCGACCCCTCCGGCGAGATGACCGCCGTACTCGCCCTGCTCGGCGGTTCGATGACGCTGGCCCGCAAGGGCGCGACCCGCACCGTCGCCGCCGAGGACTTCTTCCTCGGCCCGCTGGAGTCGTGCATCGAGGCCGGTGAACTGGCCGTGGCCGCCCATTTCCCGCGCCTGCCCGGCCGCACCGGCACCGAGTTCGTGGAAATCGCCCGCCGGCACGGCGACTACGCGATGTGCGGCGTGGCGGCGGCGGTCACCGTCGACGACGATCTGCGGATCGTCTCGGCCCGCGCCGCCTACCTCTCGCTCTCCCCCGTCCCGCTCGTGCTCGACCTGACCGACGCGCTGATCGGCCGCACCGCGGACACCGCCGACTGGACCGACGCCGCGACGCTCGCGTCCTCCAGCCTGGAGCCCGAACCGGACATTCACGCCACCGCCGAGTACCGCGCCCAGCTGGCCGGCGTACTCACCGTCCGCGCCCTGCGCACCGCCACCGAACGCGCTGCGTCGACCGACCCGAACCCCACCGCGCCGAGCAGCACCGGCACCGACGAGCGGAGCGCCCGATGACCGAGACGCAGATCCCCACCGAGCAACGCCTCGACATCCGGCTGAGCGTGAACGGCGTCCTGCGCACCGCCACCGTCACCCCGCGCCGCCTGCTCTCCGACTGCCTGCGCCACGATCTGGGGCTGACCGGCACGCATGTGGGCTGCGAGCACGGCGTGTGCGGCGCGTGCACGATCCGGGTCGACGGCAAGCCGATGCGCGGCTGCCTGATGTTCGCCGTCAGCGCGCAGGGCCACGAGATCACCACGGTCGAGGGACTGGCCGACGCCGACGGCACCATGCATCCCGTGCAGCAGGCCTTCCGCGAGTGCCACGGCCTCCAGTGCGGATTCTGCACACCCGGCTTCCTGACCGTGGTCTCCGCGTTCCTGGAGGAGAACCCGACGCCCACCGAGGAGGAGGCCCGCGAGGCCATCTCCGGCAACCTGTGTCGTTGTACCGGATACCAGAACATCGTGAAGTCGGTGCTGCGCGCCGCCGAGATCACCAACGAACGCCGGGCCGAGCAGTCCGACACGCGGACCGACGTGCCGGCCGGCGAGCAGGCCGAAGGGGACGCCCGATGACCACCAAGATGTTCGGCGCACCCGTACAACGCACCGAGGACCTGCGCCTGCTGGTCGGCAACGGCCGCTACCTCGACGACCTGGGCGAGGGCGCCTACGAGGCCGCGTTCGTACGCAGCCCGCACGCCCGGGCCCGGGTCACCGGGATCGACGTCACCGGCGCACTCGACGTCGACGGCCTGGTCGCGATCTACACCTACGAGGACCTGTCCGGCCGGGTCGCCGAACCGCTCCCGCTGCTCATCCCGCACCCCGCGCTCACCCACGGCCGCACCGCCTACCCGCTGGCCAAGGAGTTCGTCAACCACGTCGGCGAGGCCGTCGTGATGGTCGTCGCCCGGGACCGCTACCTGGCCGAGGACGCCTGCGAGCGGATCACCGTCGAGTACGAACCGCTGCCGCCGGTGGTCGGCATCGAGAACGCGTACCGCGCCGACCGCCTCGTCCACGACGACGTCCCCGGCAACTGCGCCGCGCACCTGGTCCAGGAGGTCGGCGACGCGCCCGCGGCGATCGCCGCCGCGCCGAACCGGCTGGAGCTGAAGCTCGACATCGAGCGCAGCGCGTGCATGCCGATGGAGGGCCGCGGTGTCTACGCCCGCTGGGACGCGGCCGACGCGAGCCTGCGCGTGTACACCTCCACGCAGACCTCCACCGGTGTGCGCGCGGCCGTCGCCGCCAAGCTGGACCTGCCGCTGGACCGGGTCGAGTGCGTGACCCCCGACGTCGGCGGCGGCTTCGGCGTCAAGATCGTGCACCCGTGGCCCGAGGAGATCCTGATCCCGTGGGCGGCCCGGCTGCTCGACCACGAGGTCAAGTGGACCGAGGACCGCCGCGAGCACTTCATCTCCGCCGCCCACGAGCGCGGCCAGTTGCAGACCGTGCGGGTCGGCTTCGACGACGACGGCCGACTGCTGGGCCTGGACGTGGAGATCCTGCACGACAACGGCGCGTACACGCCGTACGGGATCATCGTCCCGATCATCACCTCCACCCAGTTGCTCGGCCCGTACAAGCCCGGCGCCTACCGGGTGGACTTCCGCAGCCTCTACACCAACACGGTGATAGTCACTCCCTACCGCGGCGCCGGCCGCCCGCAGGGCGTGTTCGCGATGGAGCGCGCGATGGACGCGATCGCCGACCATCTGGGCAAGGACCGCACCGAGGTGCGCGCCGTCAACTTCATCAGGCCCGAGGAAATGCCGTACGACCACGGCCTGCTCTTCCAGGACGGCCGCCCGCTGATCTACGACTCGGGCGACTTCCCCGCCTCGCTGGAGGCGCTCAAGAAGCTGGTCGGCTGGGACGAGTTCGAGGCCTACCGGGCACAGGCACGCGCCGAGGGCCGCCGGGTCGGCATCGGCGTCGCGTGCTACGTCGAGGGCACCGGCGTGGGCCCGTACGAGGGCGGCCACGTCCAGATCGAGACCACCGGCAAGGTCAACGTCGCCACCGGCCTGACCAGCCAGGGCCAGGGCCATCAGACGGTGTTCGCGCAGATCGTCGCCGACGAATTGGGCGTACCGCTCGAAGACGTCACGGTGACCACCGGCGACACCCGCCGATTCCCGTACGCCGTCGGCACGTTCGCCTCACGGGCGGCAGTGATGAGCGGCAACGCCATCGCCTTGGCCGCACGCAACGTCAAGGCCAAGGCGCTGCGGATCGCCGGCGAGGCGCTGGAGGCCGACCCGCGCGACCTGGAGATCGTCGACGGTCACGTGCGGGTCAAGGGCAGCCCCGGCTCCTCGGTCGCGCTCGGCACGGTCGCGGTGTTGTCCAACCCGCTGCGCTACGCCTTCGACGAGGCCTCCCAGGCGGCCACCCAACTCACCGGCGCCGCCGACTTCTCCAAGCCGCCGGTCGCCGAGGACGACGAACCCGGCCTGGAGGGCCGCGACTACTACTCGCCGCCGACCGCCACCTTCGCCAACGGGATGCACGCGGTGATCGTGGAGACCGATCCCGACACCGCCGAGATCCGCATCCTGCGCTACTGCGTCGTGCACGACTGCGGACACCTGATCAACCCGATGATCGTCGAGGGCCAGGTGCACGGCGGCGTCGCCCAGGGCGTCGGTGGCGCGCTGTACGAGCGCATGGAGTACGACGAGCACGGCCAGTTGGTCAACGCCTCGTTCATGGACTTCCTGATGCCGTACGCCAGCGAGATTCCCAGGATCGAGATCGACCACCTGGAGACCCCCTCCCCGCTCAACCCGCTCGGCATCAAGGGCGCCGGCGAGGCGGGCGTGATCCCCGCCGCGGCCGTGTTCGCCTCCGCGATCGAGGACGCCGAGGGCTTCCCGATCGTGCGGATGCCGATCCAGCCGTCCGAACTCTTCCACCTGCGCAAGCGGTTCGCCGCCGGCGAGATCCCGGCGCTGCGCCGGGGCGCCGACCATGCCGCCGGCACCCACCGTTAAGGAGCACGTCGCACCATGAAGGTCCAAGGAAACGCCATCCTGAACGCGCCGGCCGACAAGGTCTGGGCGGCGCTGAACGACCCGGCCGTACTGACCCGCACCATCCCCGGCTGCGAGAAGCTGGAGGAAACCGGCCCGGACGCGTATCGGATGACGGTGACGATGGGTGTCGCCTCGATCAAGGGCACCTACCTGGGCAACGTGCAGCTCACCGACCAGGTCCCGCCGGGCTCGTTCATGCTCAAGGCGTCCGGCTCGGGCGGCCCGGGCACGGTCAGCGCCGAGGTCAAGGTGACCCTGGCGGACATCGACGGCGGCCGGACCCGGCTGGAGTACGACGCCGAGGCCGTGGTGGGCGGGGTCATCGGCGGGGTCGGACAGCGCATGCTGACGGGTGTCGCCAAGAAGACGGCGGGTGAGTTCTTCAAGTCGGTCGACAAGATCCTGACCGGGCAGACGCCGCTGACGCCGGTGCCCGCGGCGGTCAACGGAACTCCCGTGCCGGCGACGGCCGATGGCGCCGCGGTCGCGGGTGCCGCGCCGGCCGCCGCCGGGTATGCGGCCCCGGCCTCCTCGCTCGGCGACGACTTCGCGAAGGGCGCCCTGTTCGGCGCGGCGGTGGCGCTGCTCGGCGCGATCGTCGGCGGCGTGATCGCCCGGCGTCGCTGACCGTCGGTCGTCGAACAGCCGGCCGTTGGTCGCTGTCGCCGATGCGGGTTTCGGTGCGGGTTTCGGTGCCGGTCGTTGATCGACGGTCGTTGGTCGTCGATCGTTTCGGAAAGGAGTAGCCATGCGTGCGTTCACGGCGGCGGCCGTTCAGGTCGTGCCCCGGCCCGGACCGCTCACGGCGGCGGTGGTCGAGGCGAACATCGCCCATGCGCTGGACTGGGTGAGCCGCTGCGTCGAGTCCACCGGTGCCGAGTTGGTGGTGCTGCCGGAAAGCGTGACCACCGGCTTCACCCCGGCGCTGAGCGCCGAGGAGTTGTGGGACCTGGTCGACGATGTCCCCGGCGCGCTCACCGAGCCGTTCCAGGCGCGGGCCCGGGAGTTGGGCGTGCACCTGGTGTGGGGCACGTACGAGCGCGGTGACGACCGGGGCGTGGTGTACAACTCGTCCGTGCTGGCCGGGCCGGACGGCCGGGTCCTGGGCGTCTACCGCAAGACCCACCCGTTCGGGCCCGAACTGCGCTCGCGCGGCGGGTGGGTGACGCCGGGCGAGTACGTCAGCGTGGTGGAGACCGACCTCGGTCGGATCGGCATGATCATCTGCTTCGACGGCGACTACCCGGAGCTGAGCCGGATCCAGGCGGTGCACGGCGCGGAGGTCATCTGCCGCCCGTCGGCCCTGCTGCGCTCCGCCGACCTGTGGGAACTCACCTGCCGGGCAAGGGCGTACGACAACCACGTCTACGTGATCGGCGCCAACGCCACCGGCAGCGACCCGGCCGGAGTGCTGTACTTCGGCAACTCGATGATCGTCACCCCGGGCGCCGAGGTCGTCGCCCGCGGCTCGTCGCACGAGGGCTGGGTCTCGGCCCGTCTGGACCCGGAGCGCGCGTTGGCATCGCTGACCCCGGGTTCCAACGTCCCCCAGGTCTTCGATCACCTGGCGGACCGCAACCTGGACCTGATCGCGAACTACGCGGACGACCTGGTCCGCCCGGCGAAGACCACCTTCCCGCACGGCTGACCGCCTTCCCGCGCGGTCGCCCGGCGAAGACCGGGCGGCCGGTCGGCGTCGACTCCACGCTCGTCGGCGACCACCGGCACGCCGCCGCGGGCGCCGGCGAAACGCACGTCTCCCGGCCCGTCTTCGCCCCCCGCCGTGCACCGCGACGCGGGGGGTCGAAGACGGGCTTCGGCGTTTTCCGGGCCGGGCGTTGCGCTGCCGGGTTCAGTTGTCGGAGGGGAACAGCGCGTCCTGGGCGGCCTGTTGGGCGGCGAAGAGGGCGCCTTGGAGGACCGCCGAGCCGCCGAGGGTGGTCGCCCGGACGACGGTGTCGACCGGGGAGAGTTCGGCGACCTCGGCCTGGACCCGCTCGGCGAGGTCGTCACCGCCGGCGTGGCCGAGTTCGCCGGCGAGGACGACGAAGCCCGGGTCGAGCACCGCGGTGACGGCGCAGACGCCGAGGGCGAGGCGTGCGGCGAACTCGTCCAGGAAGGCGGAGCCCGCGGGCCCGGCGGCCCGGGCGGCACGGACGATGGTGGCGCCGAGCGGCTCGACCGCCGCGTCGTGCGGGGTGTCGCCGGCCGGGACGAGGTGGCCGAGCCCGTGCCGTTCGGCGAGTTCGCACACGGCGGGTTTGCCGACGAGGGAGTGGAAGCCCCCGTCGCAGCCGTCGCGCGAGGGCAGGTTCCTGGTGCCGGGGACCGGCAGGAAACCGAGCTCGCCCGCGCCTCCGGATGCGCCGCGGCGCAGTTTTCCGTCCAGGACGACGGCGGCGCCGATGCCGTTGGCGAGCCACATGAGCACGAACGTCTCGTGGTCGCGGGCGACGCCGAGGCGGCGTTCGGCGAGGGCGGCGAGGTTGGTCTCGTTCTCCACCCGGACGATGGTGTGCAGGCGGTCCTGAAGGGCGCCGGCGAGGCTGCGGTGCCAGGTGGGGAGGCTCGGTACCTGGCGCAGTTCGCCGGTGGTGGGGTCGATCAGGCCGGGCGCGCCGATGCCGATGCTGTGCAGGCGGGTGGCGCCGGCGTCGCGTGCGGCGCGTTCGACGAGGGCGATGGTCCGGTCGACGGCCGCCTGTATGCCGTCGCCGGCGTCGACGGGTGCGGCGGCGTCGCCGAGGCGGGTGCCCAGGAGGTCGGCGATCACGACGCTCACGGTCTCGCTGCGGACGTCGAGCGCGGCCAGGTGCGCCATGTCGGCGACGATCCCGTACAGCCGTGCGTTGGGGCCGCGCCGGCCGGTCGCGGACTCGCCGACGTCGTGGATGAGTCCCGAGCTCTGTAGTCGCTCGACGAGGTCGGCCACGGTCGGGCGGGACAGTCCGGTGAGCGTCTTGAGCTGCCCCGCCGTCAGCGGGCCCTGCTGCTGGAGAAGCCGGAGGGCGAGCCGGTCGTTGTGGGCCCGGGCGGTGCTGGGGGAGGCAGGGGGCATGGGGTCGATCTTCGCAGATATTTCTTTCAGGCAGGGTTCCTGATAGTTTATTGTCAGGTAGCAGGTCAGAGAATGCCGGGAAACTCGGGGGTATTTCATGTCTTTTGACGCGATTCAGGCGGCCGGGATCGTCGGCGCCATCCAGGCGGTCCGCTGTGGTCGGGGGCGGGAGATGGGCATCGGCGGTGCCACCGGCGTCGCCGCCGTCACCCCGAGGCCCGGCATCGCGGATGCCTTCGGTCCGCCCGGTCGGGCGGGCCGGCGGAGGCGGCGGCCGCGCGGCGGTGGCGGGACCTACGTATGGCGGGCCACCGAGCCTGCCGCCGCGAACGCCCGCGACGTGGACGGCGTCCGCGGTACGAAGGAGCGGCGGTGACGGACGGCGGGGCGGTCGGGGCGGTCCCTGCGGCGGCCTCGGCTTCCCCACCCGGGGGTGGCCCCGCCGACGCCCGCACGGAGCGGGCGCACGTCGTCCGCGGGCGCCGGGCCATCGCGGCGGTGTTCGCCGTGCACGGCGCGGTGACCGGCAGCTTCGCCACCCGTGTGCCGTGGATCCAGGACCACGCGGGCGTCGGCCCGGGGCAGTTGGGCGTCGCGCTGGCGTTCCCGGCGATCGGCGCGTCGCTCGCGATGCCGCTCGCCGCGGCGATCAACCACCGGCTCGGCGCACGCCTCGCGCTGCGCATCCTGCTGTCGCTGTGGACCCTCGCGCTCGTGCTGCCGTCGCTCGCACCGAACCTGGTCGTGCTGTGCGTGACGCTGTTCGTGTTCGGCGCGTCGGCCGGGTTGCCGGACGTCGCGATGAACGCGCTCGGCGTGGAGACCGAGAACCGGCTGGGCCGGTCGATCATGTCCGGCCTGCACGGCATGTGGAGCGTGGGCGTGCTGTTCGGCTCCGCCGTCGGCACGCTCGCCGCACAGCTGGACCTCGACGCGCGGCTCCACCACCCGGCTGCCGCCGTGGTGTTGCTGCTGCTCGGTCTGGCGGCCACGCGCGGCGTGCTGGACGTACCGCCGGACCCGGACGAGGAAGCCCCGCCGCACTTCGCACTGCCGCCGAAGTCGGCGTTGCTGATCGGGTTCGTCGGCTTCTGCGCGGTGTTCGGGGAGGGCGCGAGCCTGGACTGGTCGGCGGTCTACCTGAAGGACGAGTTCGACACCTCGGCGGGCCTGGCGGCCGCGACCACCACGGCCTTCGCGCTGGCGATGGCGGTGGGGCGGTTCGCGGGCGACCCGGTCGTGGACCGGTTCGGCCCGGTCCGCACGGTGCGCGCCGGGGGCGTACTGGCCACGGCGGGCGGCCTGTTGGTGGTCACCGCGCCGGCCCCGGCGTTCGCGATGGCAGGGTTCGGCCTGCTCGGCCTGGGCGTCGCGGTCGTCGTCCCGCTGGCCTTCGCGGCGGCGGCGCGCAGCGGCCCCAATCCGAGCCAGGCCATCGCGGGCGTCGCGACCGTCACCTACACCTCGGGCCTGATCGCCCCGTCGCTGATCGGCGGGTTGGCACACGCGACGTCGCTGGTGGTCTCGTTCGGCGTGGTGACGGCGCTGTCGTTCGCCCTGATCGCGAGCGCGAACGTGCTGCGGGTGAGGGCGAAGAGCCGGTAGTGCTTCGTCGGGGGTGCCGCTCCCCCGTCGATCCGCTACCGGAAAGCACCCGACCGGCACCGGGCACCCGCACCGGCGCCCGGGGTCCGGCGTCCGGGACAGCCGCAGCGCCGGTGCACGGCCACGCCCGGGCGAGCGGCTCGACCTGCCGAACCGTACGGCGCCGTTCGACGCCCGGCCGGGCAGGTCCGAACGGACGGACCACCGAAGGCCCGGTTCGGCACGCGCCGGTGCGGCGACCGTCGGCCCTGATTCCGGTTCCGGTTGTGGCTCCGGCCCCGGCTCCGGTCACCTGCCGAATCGCCGTTCGCGGCTCGCGTACGAGCGCAGTGCGCGCAGGAAGTCCACGTGCCGAAACGCCGGCCAGTAGCAGTCCACCCAGTGCATCTCGGCATACGCGGACTGCCAGAGCAGGAAGCCGGACAACCGCTGCTCGCCGGAGGTTCGGATGATGAAGTCGGTGTGGGCGGCGGTCGGCGAGTACAGATGCCGGGAGATGTCCTCGATCTCGAACCGCGCGACCAGTTCGGCCGGGTCGCCGCCGGCCGCCATGTGCGCCTCGAAGGCACTCTTGACCGCGTCGACGATCTCCCGCCGGCCGCCGTAGCCGACCGCGACGTCCACCTTGAGCCCACCGCGCCCGACCGTCGCGGCGGTGGCCTCCTTGAGCACCCGGGCGCCGGCGCCGGGCAACATGTCGAGCGAGCCGATCACCTGGACCTCCCAGGGCCGGCCCTCGGCCGTGATGTCCCGGACGGTCTCCTCGATGATCTCGATCAGCGGACCGAGTTCTTCCGCGGGGCGGCCGAGGTTGTCGTCGGAGAGCATGAAGAGGGTCACCCGCTCGATCCCCGCGGCCGCGCACCAGCCCAGGAACTCGGTCGCCTTGGCGCCACCCGCCCGGTACCCCTCCCGGACGTCCGCGTGTCCCGCCTGCCGGGCCCAGCGCCGGTTGCCGTCGAGCATGATCCCGACGTGCTGTGGGCGCGGCAGCCCCACCAGAGTGGTGGCCAGTCGACGCTCGTACACCGCTTCGATCGGCCGCCGGAGGAACAGCGGGAGCAGCTTCATGAACCCTCTCCATCGCGTGGCGAAACCCTCGGCGGACCATACCAGGGAGTTCGTCCCCGACCTCGACGAACGCACCCAAGGGCGTTGGCGCACAGCCCACTTGACCAGGTCGAACGTTCGAATCGGCGCCCCGGGCGACGGGCGGCGCACACCCGGCGGCCCGGCCCGCCGACGGGCGCCCGCGGCCGCGGTCGCGCGGGAGGCGGGCGCGCGGGAGGCGGGCGCGCGCGGTGCGGTCAGCCGGTGCGGCGGGAGCGGAGCCGGGCCGCCCAGCCGAGGGCGACGGCGAGGATCTCGCCAACGGGCCCGGGCCCCCTCGTCGTTCGGTTCCGCGACGGCGCGTCGTGGCGACTGGATTCGGCCAGTTTGGCCGCCGGGTCACCCGGGATACCGACTCGGCGCGGTGATCGGAGGGACCGGCGGCGTCGGGCGACGGCCGTTCCCGGCGCCCCTGGGTGGCGGATCGGCGCAGGTCGGGAGCGGGCGGCGGGAGCGGGCCGCGGAGCGGCGCGCAGAGGGGCCGGACGCGGCGGACCGGCGGGGCGCGGACGGCGAACCCCCGGTCGCCAAGCCAACTTATCGTAGTGGACTTGTCTCGGACCGTGATCGTGACATTGGATCGGTGACGGGACGAACACTGTGCGCAACGGGCACGGCGTCCCGGACATTCGCGTCGGTGCCGCCGACGGCACCGAGGCAACCCACCCGAACCGCCCGACGAGGAGTGGACCTTGATTCTCGACGACCTGGGCAACCCGAACGAACCGCCGCCGCGCCGGGACACCTCGGCGTATCCCGTCGGTTCCTACACCGAATGGGACCCGCTGGAGGAGGTGATCGTCGGCATCGTCGACGGAGCCGGCTTTCCCACGTGGCACATGTCCCTGCCGCCGGTCCTACCCGCCGATCAACACGACACCTTCCGCAGTCGGGCGGGCCGACCCTTCCCACCCGAACAAGTCGAGGCCGCCCGCCGGGAACTGGAACAGTTCGTGCACATCCTCGAAGCCGAGGGGGTGACCGTCCGTCGCCCGGAACCCATCCCGCAGCAGCAGACCTATCGCACCCTGGACTGGACCAGCACCGGCATGTACGCGGCCATGCCCCGAGACGCCCTGCTGGTCGTCGGCGACGAGATCATCGAATGCCCGATGGCCTGGCGTTCCCGCTACTTCGAGACGCTGGCCTATCGACCGCTGCTCAAGGAGTACTTCCACGCCGGGGCCAGGTGGAGCGCGGCACCGAAACCCGAACTCAAGGACGAGCAGTACGACCAGGACTGGACCGACCCCGGCGCGGACGGGCCGACCCGGCTGGTGGTCACCGAGTTCGAACCCACCTTCGACGCCGCCGACTTCACCCGGTGCGGCCGGGACATCATCGCCCAGACGAGCAATGTCACCAACACCTTCGGCATCGAGTGGCTGCGCCGCCATCTGGGCGACGAATACCGGATCCACGTCCTGGAGTTCAAGGACGCGCACCCGATGCACATCGACGCCACCCTGGTGCCGATGGCCCCCGGGAAACTGCTGATCCACCCGGAGCGTGTCCCCGAGGTGCCGAAACTGTTCAAGGGATGGGACGTGATGGCGGCCCCGCAGCCGGTCATCCCCGACGGGCACCCGCTCTACATGACCAGCAAGTGGCTCAACATGAACATCCTGATGCTGGACGAGGAACGGGTGATCGTGGAGCGCCGGGACGAGCCGATGATCACCGCGATGCGCAGGTTCGGCTTCACGCCCATCCCGTGCGACTTCCGGAACTTCAACAGCTTCGGCGGCTCGTTCCACTGCGCCACGCTCGACGTACGCCGCCGCGGAACCCTCGAATCCTACCTGTGAGGAACCCGGCGATGAGGATCTGGCGGAACACTCCGAAGGACGCACTCCTCCTGGGATTCAGCGTGGGTCAGTTCGCCGTCACCGTGCTGCTGGCCGTGCGTTGGGACGACGCCTCGGTCCCGGCGCAGGCCGGCGGGACCGCCGTGCTGGCGGTGATGACGGCGTACAACATCATCGTCATCTCCCATCTGTTCACGCACGTACCGTGGTTCACCTCCGACCGACTCAACGCGGCCGTGTCCGTACTGAATTCGGCCAACATCGGCCAGTCGGTGCAGGCCTACCAGCTCACCCACGTGCGCAACCACCATCGGTTCAACAACGACGCCCCGGGCGCGGACGGCACCACCCGCGACACCACGTCGACCTACCGTCGAGGCAGGAACGGCGAGCACGCCCCGCTGCCGCGCTACGCGCTCGGCGGCGCGCTGGAGTCGTTGATCGACCGCGTACGGGAAGTGTCGTACGTGGTCCGGCTGTGGCGGGTGGGCGCGGGCGAGACCGCCCTGCGCTCGTTGGCCTCGCGTCGGGAACACCGACGACGCGGCGAACTACGGCTGATCCAGGCGGATCGGGCGGCGCATGTGCTCACCCCCGCGCTGCTCGCGGTGATCTCCTGGCAGTGGGTCCTGCTGAGCTACCTGCCGGCCTACTTCGTGGCGCTGACCATGGTGAACGTACAGAACTACTACCGCCATTACGGGGCCGACCCCAGCGAGCGGGCGGCCGATTCGGTGAGCCACTACGGGCGGCTGTACAACCTGCTCACCTTCAACGACGGCTACCACCAGGAACACCACCTGAGCCCCGGCATGCACTGGTCGAGGATGCCGCAGGTACGCGAGCGCAACCGGGCCAGGCTCGAGGCCCAACCGCGGATCATAAGCCCGGTCCCGGCCATGCTCGGTTTCCTCGACCGCCGCCGACCGCTGCTGCACCGTGCGTCCGCGTCCGGTGCGCCCGGTGCGTCGGGTGCGTCCGGCGCACCCGGCGCCGAATTCGGGAGGATGTCGTGATCACCGGTCGATCGTTGCCCGCCGAGGGCTTCCGTGTACACGAGACGTCCGGCGTCGTGGACGTGTCCGCCGTCCACGCCGTGCTGCGCGGCGAGTTGGCCGCGTATCGGGTGACCGGCTTCGTCACGCCGCAGGACTGCGCGCGGATCACCGCCAACTTCTGGGCCTCCCCGCAACGCACCCCGCGCTACGGGGCGGGACAGGACGGCGTCGAAGGGTACTTCGTCGGCGCTTCGCACATCGAGAAGAGCACGGCGGAGTACCTGACCGACGTGGCGAAATCGGCAGACGCCGTGGCGGCCCTGTACGAGGGTGCCGTCGACCCGGTGGCGGCCCTGCGCGAAGCGCTCGTCGCCCACGGCGTGGTCGCCGGGGCCCGCCCGGCCGTGCACGACGGCCGGGTCGCGGGCGACTCGAAGGCGGTGTGCTGGAACCAGACCGGCGCCTACCAGCTCATGCCGCACGACGATCTCGCGCAACTTCGCGACCCGCTCCAGGCGGGCTTCGAGATCCAACGCCTGTCCCGGGTGATGGCGATCAACGCCTATCCGCAAGTGCCCGTGGGGAGCGGGGCGTTGCGCCTGTGGAACGTCGAACCGGACGATGCTTCGCGGGCGGCGCTGGGGCTGACCTACAGCGGCTTCCCGTATCCGCCGGAGCTGTTGACCGACCACGCCGATCTGACGGTGCCGGTCGCCACCGGCGACCTGTGCGTGATCGACGGCAACCTCGCGCACGCGGTGGTGGGCAGCGAACAGGCCCGGCCCGCCGCCCGACTACTGCTGACGTGCTTCACGGCGCAGGACGACGACGGCGAACTCCTCTGGTGGACCTGAGCATCGGGATCGGTTCCTTCCCGGCCCGGCTCGGGACGGGCCCGGGCGAGGGCGGGCCAGGAGTATGAGCGGATCCCGGGGTCGGTGACGAACCCGGCTGCGGGCGGGCCCGCATGCCGGCGACCGATCCGAAGTGGCCCGGGGCGTCCGGCGGCGGTGGGTCCGGGGCGGATACGACACCGCCCCGGACCATCGTCATCGCTCGGCCGGCCGCGACTCGGCCAGTGCGAGGCCGCCGACGGCCGTGAGCATCATCAGCGTGCCCACGATCGTCGCCGCGGTGAGCCGCTCGTCCAGCAGCAGGACGGCCAGCGCCGCCGCGCTGACCGGTTCGATCAACATCACGACCGAGGCGGTGACCGCCCGTACCGCGGCGGTGCCGGCGAAGTACAGCGGATAGGCAAGTGCGGTCGTCACGGCGGCGACGTAGAGCATCATCGCCAACACCCGCCCCGGCTGCGCGGTTTGTGGCCACACCCCCTCGCCCAGGGCGAACGGCAACATCACCGCCGCACCGATCCCGAACGACCACACCGTGAGGGTGGCGGGATCCTCCCCCGCGCCGAGCCGCCCCGTCCACCGACCGAGCAGGTTGGATGCGGCGAATCCCGCCGCGGACAGCAGCGCCAACCCCACACCCAGGGGCCGGACATCGGTCTGCCGGTTGCCCAACACCAGTATCGCGAGCCCGATCAGCGCCCCGCCGATCGCCGACAGCCCGCTGCGCCCGATGCGTTCGCCCAGGAACAGCCGGCCTCCGGCCGCGGTCAACACCGGGGCGGCGCCCAACGCGACGATCGTGGCGACGGCCAGCCCGGTCTGCATCACCGCGCCGAAATAGGCCGACTGGAACACGGCCAGGCCGGCGCCCGTGCCGGTGAACAGGAGCGCACGGCGCCCCGGCGGCTGCCCGGCGGTACGCGGGGCCGGGCCGGAGGGACGCAGCAGGCCGGCCGCGAGCAGCAGCACCATCCCGCTGACGAAGCGCCAGAACGAGACGGCCATCGGCCCGAAGTCGCTCGACCGATAGATCACTTCCACGGCCGCCCCGGTCGTCCCCCAGGTGACCCCGGCGATCGAGAGGTAGGTCAGCCCACGCGGCACCGACCGCGCCGGCCTGTCCTCGACCGGAGAAGGCATTGCGGCACGGTTCGACACGATCACATCTCCAGACCGAGCACGGGACCAGCGGGACCGGCGGGCACCGCGCGGCACATGAACGTCACTCTAGGCCATTCGAGTATCAGCGGAGAGTGTCCGACCGAACATTTGCCGCACGAACCTTCGGCCTCCCCGCGGGGGCCAACCGCCGTCCACACCGACCGGCCCGGTGCGCACTCGAACGGCGCGGGCCGCGCCGTCGGACCGACCGTCGCGGCCTCGCCGACGGGCGGGAGCAGGAGCCGGCGCGCCTCGGGTCGTTGCCCGGGACGCGGCTTCCCGACGAGAAGTCAGGCCCTTCCTCTTGCCTTGACGACCCGTCAGATACATGCTTCGTTTGGAACGAGCATTTCATATGTGAAATGCGGAAGCGGGTCGTCCGCACCGTTCCCGTACCGCCGGCGCGGCGGGGCGGCATCGAGGAACAGGGGCACTTCGTGGGTCGGAGCATGGATGTGGGCGTGGGCCGGGACGTCGGCCGCCTTGCCGGGAAGGTCGCGCTGGTCACCGGCGCGGCCCGCGGTCAGGGCGCGGCGCACGCGTGCCGATTCGCCGCCGAGGGCGCCAAGGTCGTGCTCGCCGACGTGCTGGACGAGGACGGCGCGAGCCTGGCGGCGGAGATCGGCGCGGACGCGGTGTACACGCGTCTGGACGTGCGCGACGAGGACGACTGGGCGGCCGCGGTGCGATTGGCGGGCGAGCGGTTCGGGACCCTGGACGTGCTGGTGAACAACGCGGGGGTGAACCACTTCGCGCCGATCCTGGACACCACGACCGCGGACTTCATGCGGGTCGTGGAGATCAACCTGCTCGGTTGCTTCCTGGGCATCAGGACGGCCGCGCCCGCCATCGTGGCGGCCGGCGGCGGGTCGATCGTGAACGTGTCGTCCATCAACGGCCTGGTCGGCGCCGCCCACACGAGCGCGTACGTGGCCACGAAGTTCGCGATCCGCGGGCTCACCAAGTCCGCGGCGATCGAACTGGGGCCGCTCGGAGTCCGGGTCAACTCGATCCACCCCGGCGCGATCGACACGGACATGGCCCGCGCCGGGTTGGAGCTCGCGCGACAACACGGCTTGGACCCGATGGCCAAGCTGCCGCTCGGCCGGGTCGGGACCGTCGAGGAGGCCGCGAACCTCGCGCTGTTCCTCGCGTCGGAGGAGTCCTCGTACTCCACCGGATCCGAGTTCGTCTTCGACGGCGGCTGGACGGCGGGACCCGGCTCCTGACCCCTGCGCGCCCCGACCCGGATGCGGGCGTTCGGTCGACCACTCGACGGTCGAGCCGCCCGAGCCTGCGCGACCCGAACCCGCGATCCCCGGATTCCCCCGACTCCCGGTTCCGCCCGGTTCCGCGATCTCCGATTGCCGATTCCCCGATCCCCGGTTCCGCGATCCCGCGAAGCGCCGAACCCGCCGACTCTCCCGAAGGACACAGCAGATGAACAACCCGAACAGCTGGGACCGCATCGTCGACGTCGTGGTGGTCGGCTCGGGCGGTGCCGCCCTGACCGCCGCGACGCTCGCACACGACGACGGCGCGGAGGTCCTGATCCTGGAGAAGTCCGCCATGCTCGGCGGCACGACCGCCGTCTCGGGCGGGGTGATGTGGTTGCCGGGCAACCACCACATGACGGGCGGCGACGACCGCGAGGACGCCCTCGCCTACATTCGGGCGACGGCCGACGGGCGTGAACCCGACCCGGAGTTGTCGGAGGTGTTCGTCGACACCGCGCCGCAGATGTTGCGCTACCTGGAGGAGCACACGCCGCTGCGCACCCACACCAGCCCACTGGTGGACTATTACGCGACGTGGGGCCTGCCCGGTCACCACGCGACCCCGGGCCGCGCGGTGGAGCCGGACCCGTACCCGGTGGGCAGCGAACTCGGCGAATGGGCGGCCAGGTTGGTCGATCGCGGCACCCTGATGTCGCTGGGGGCGGCGACCACGCTCAGCGAGGACATGGCGCCCAAGACGCCCGAGCTGCTGGCCGAACTGGCCCGCCGCGAAGCCGAGGACGTCCGGCCCAAGGGCGCGGCGCTGATCGCGCGGCTGTTCAAGGGCCTGCTGGAGCGCGGCGTCACCACACTGCCGCAGACCCCGGCACTCGACCTGGTCGTCGTCGACGGGCAGGTGGTCGGCGTACGCGCGGAACACGACGGCGCGCTGCTGAACATCGGCGCGCGCAAGGGCGTCGTGCTGGCCTGCGGCGGCTTCGAATGGAACCCCGAACTGGTGCGCGCGCACATCGGGTACGACGTGCGGCCGCTCACCCCGTGGCGCAACAACACCGGCGACGGCCTGGCGATGGCCGTGGCCGCAGGCGCCGAGTTGGGCAACATGACCTCGTACTGGGGCACCCCCGCGATGTTCGACCCCGAGATCACCCGGGACGGCGAGCGGGTCCCGCAGTTCGAGTGGGGTCGCGGCGCACCCGCGTCGGTCGTCGTCAACCGCGCGGGGGTGCGCTTCGCGAACGAGGCGCTCCCGTACAACGACTTCCCCAAGATGTTCGGCGCGTTCGACGGGGTGGGTTTCCCCAACACCGGCCCGGCGTACCTCGTCTTCGACCACACGGTACGCGCCGGCCGCCGCATCCTGTCCATGCTGCCCGGCGGCGCGGACCCCGCGTGGGTGCACCGCGCCGACACGATCGCCGAACTCGCGGAACTCGCCGGGCTCCCCGCAGCGGCCCTGGAGGCGACCATCGGCCGGTTCAACACCCACGCCGAGAAGGGCACGGACCCCGACTTCGACCGCACCGAACGTGGCCTGATGGCGCCCGGGCAGGTCGCACCGATCACCGAACCGCCGTTCTACGCGGTCGAGATCCACCCCGGCACCCTCGGCACCAACGGCGGCCCCCGGATCGACCGCCATGCCCGGGTCCGCAGCCAGGGCGGCGGCACCGTGCCCGGCCTGTACGCGGCGGGCAACACCGCGGCCAACCTGTTCGGCTGGGCCTACCCCAGCGGCGGCGCCACCATCGCCGCGGGGATGGTCGTCGGCTACCTGGCCGGCCGGCACGCCGCCCGGCAGCCCGCCCGCACCATCTGACCGGCGACCCGATCCGCCGATCATCCCGATTCCCGACCGCCCGAACCCCCGAACCCCCGGCACAAGGAGACACAGGTGTCCGCAGGACCCGACCCGGCAAGACCGATGTCCGCAAGACCGATGCCCGCAGGGCCGGTTCCTACAGGGCCGGTTGCCTCAAGTCGGATACCGACGAGGCCGATCCGTGTCCGCGCGGCCCGCCGCACCTGCGTGGTGACGGGAGTTCTCGCGCTGGTCGCGGCCTCCGCGGCGTGCGGGGGCGGCGGTGCCTCCGCCGCGCACACCCTGACGATGCTCGCGGTTCAGGACTCGACCACGCTGGACCCGTTCCGCGCCAACACCACGGCGCTCGTGGACGGCCCGCGGCTGAACGCCCTGTACGACCCGCTGTTCTACCTCGACACCACCACCGGCAAGGCCACCCCGCACCTGGGCGAATCCCTGTCCAGCGCGGACGGCGGGGCGACGTGGACGATGAAGTTGCGGCCCGATGTGCGCTTTTCCGACGGGACGCCGTTCGACGCGGCCGCGGTCAAGCTGAACTACGACACCCACGCCAAGCCGGAGACCCGCTCGTTGCAGCGCAACGCCGCCGCCTCGCTGCGAACCGCGGTCGTCGACCCGCTCACCCTGTCGATCACCGTCGTGGGCGCGCCGAACCCCAACCTCGACCGGATCATCGCCACCAATCTCCCGTACATCGAGGCCCCCTCCGCGATCGCCCAGGGCCCGGACACCTACGGCAGCAAGCCGATCGGCGCGGGCCCGTTCACCCTGGACACCTGGACCCGCGGCTCGGAGCAGACCTTCGTCAAGAACAAGGACTACTGGCAAAAGCACAAGGGCCTGCCCAAACTCGACCGGCTCGTGATCCGGACGGTGCCCGACATCGAGCAGCAGTACAGCACCGTCAAGTCCGGGCAGGCGGACCTGTTTCCGAGCAGCGACCCCCGCCTCCTGGCCCGCGCCGGCAAGGAACTCAAGGCCGTCGAGGCGCCGGTCGGCGGCGGCCAGATGGTCCAGTTCAGCCTGGCCCGAGCCCCGTTCGACGACCCGCGCGCCCGCCGGGCGATCGCCCTCTCCCTCGACGCGGGCACCATCTGCCGCGTCCTGGACAACGGCTGCACCCCCGCAACGGGGCTGTTCTCCCCGGCCGGTCCGTTCTTCGACGCCGGCGTCACACAACCCGCGCCGGATCGGGCCGAGGCGCAACGCCTGTTCGACGCCCTTGCCGCCGAGGGCAAGAAGGTCGACTTCACCTTCCTGATCCCGCGCAACCCCTCCGCCGCCAAGGCCGCCGAGACCATCCAGAGCCGGCTGCGCGAGTTCCGGAACGTGGCGATGACCATCGACGCGCCGGACGTGGGGACGTACCTGACCAAGTACGCGGTCCAGAAGGACTTCCAGGCCATGCTCTTCCAACTGACCTTCGTCGATCCCGAGCCGATCCTGTTCAACTTCTACACCTCCACCAGCGCACAGAACGCCACCGGCTGGAAGAACCCCGAGGCCGACCGCGCCCTGGCCGGCGGCCGACAGGCCACCGACCCCGCCGTGCGCAGGCAGGCGTACGCCGACCTGCAACGCGCCCTGGTCGCGGACCTTCCGATCTGGGTGTACACCCGAAACCCGCTCGGCCTGATCCACACCACCAGGGTCACCGACCTGCGGTACTACGGCGAGGCGTTGCCGTTCCTGGACCGCGTCGACGTGGGCTGACCCCCGACCGAAGGGTGTTCGTGGTCGATCGACAGGGTGGGCCGGCTCCCGTACTGTGCGTGCCGACGACGGCGTCACACATGGGGGATCGACATGGAGTACCTCTTCTATTGTCGCGACAAGCCGGGAACCAGGGCCTTGCGAGACGAACTTCTGGAAGCCCACTGGTCGTTCATGGACGGGTACGCCGAGGGCATGATCGCCCGCGGGCCGACCTTCGCCCCCGACGGCGAGACGGTGACCGGCAGCGTCCACATCGTCGACCTGCCGGACGCCGATGCCGCGCGCGTGTTCGCGTACGACGAGCCGAACCACCGGGCGGGCGTGTACGAGGAAGAGGTGCTCATCCGGCGTTGGCGCAACACGCTCGGCCGGAAGATGTGGGACTTCGAGGGGAGTTCCGAAGGCCGCCCGCGCTTTCTGATCCTCGCCCACGGCCGGGCGGACCCGGCCGCCGGTCGGGACGGGTCGCCCGAGGAGCAGCTGCGCCTTCTGGTCGACGGCGACCACCGCGACAACCTGATCGTCTGCGGCCCGTTGCTCTCCACCGACGCCGCTGAGGAATGGCTGGGCATCGCGATCCTGGCCGAGTTGCCGGACCGCACGTCCGCGGAGCGCCTGTTGACCCGCGCGCCGTACACCCGAGCCGGCCTGTACGAGCACATCGAGGTCCACGACTGGTGCTTCGGCGGCCGACGGCAGGAGAATCAGGCCCCCTCCGGCGGACCCTGATCGCGCGCCGCCTGAGCGTTCCCTTCGACCACGACGGCGACATCGCGGTGCCCGGCGCCCTGGTCCCGGTCCACTGCGACCTCACCCACGACCACGCGCTCTACGTCGAACCCGACGTCTGGATCCGCCACACCACCCACCCGCGCGGCGACTGAAGCTCGGGGCCGCAGCTCGGGGCGAGCGCGGAGCATGAGCACATCCGGCACCCGGTCCGCTGCCCGTCCGGGGGGGTGGCCGCGACCGGCGGACGTGCCGACGGCCACCGCCCCGGGACGAGGGGCGGTGGCCGTCGACGGGTTCCGCAAAGAGGTGCGTCGGTCCGGCGAGGGGCGGGTCAGTCCATCCGCACGATCGCCGCGACCGGGCCGCCGCCGGAGGGGCCCTGGTGCACGGCCGCGACCGAGACGAAGACGGCCGGGTCGCCGGTGACGGCCGCGGTCACGCCGCCGACGGTGGCCTTGATCTGGCGGTGCCAGTGCACGTCCGAGTCGTCGAGCATGATGTTGCGTCGACCGCGCACGCTGCCGCTCGGGTCCGCCTCGCACTTGAGGAACACGTTGACCAGGCGGTCGCCCAGGTCGGAGGTGTGCGGGCGGTCCGGCAGGTCGATGCCGGCCGAGCGGATCGCCGACCAGATGCCGTCCGCGTCCAGCGCGTCCTTCATCACGTCGTGGCCGACCCGGAACGGACCGCCCACACCGCGCACGTTGCCGACCACGACGATCTGCGCGCAGTCCAGTTCGACGCCGGAGGAGCAGGACGCCACCGACGAGTACAGCGACAGGTCGCGGTGGATCTGCTCGGCGGTCGGCAGCTCGATCTCGCCGAGCGCCACCGCGATGCCCAGCGCGGTGGTGGAGTTGGACACGTCCATCGACTTGAGGGTGTCCTCGGTCCACACGTCGAACCCGCGCGCCTTGGCGTCGTTGATGGTGTCCAGCACCAGCAGCGGCGTCTTGGTCTGCACGTAGTGCACGTCGGCCGGGTCGGTGATGCCCGCGACGGCCATCGCCTTGCGTACGCCGGCGGCGACCTTCTCCACCATCGGCACCCGGCCGATGTCCTCGGGCAGGATCTGCTCGCTCATCGCGACGCCGACCGACACGCGCGGCTCGTCGGTGGGCTCGTACCGGTTCTCCGGCGCGTACGCGAAGACCGTCGCGTGCGGGGAGATCACACCGTCGGTACCGCCGGACCACACCAGCGGAACCTGCTGCGCCTCCTCGGCCGAACGCTTCCCCTTGGCGACCAGCACCTCGCGGAAGGCGCGGTCGGCCAGGATGCGGGTGTAGTCGTTGACCCCGCCGTTGCCCTCGGTCTTGCCGATGACGGCGAGCACGTCGTCCGCGGCGAACACGCCGTCGTCGATGAGCTTGGCCAATCCGGACGCGTCGGTGACGCTCTCGATGGCGACCTTGTGAACCTCGATCGGCCTGGGCACTCGTTCCACCTCGTTCATTGGAGTTCGCCGAATTCTTCGACGCCGAATTCTTTGCGGTCGAATTCTTTGTACTTCGTCACCTGCGACTGTCGCGGACGACGGGCCGTTACCCGCCCGACTCCACGACCGTCCCGGATTCGCCCGCCACCGCGGCGGTGATCCGGTCCAGTGACGTGATCACCGAGCGCCGGCCGCCCTTCTCGACGAAGCGCACCGCCGCCTCGACCTTGGGTCCCATGCTGCCACCGGCGAACTGGCCGGCCGCGGCGTGTTCGCGCAGCTCTTCGGGGGTGACCCGGCCGATCACCCGCACGTTCGCGGTGCCGTAGTCGAGCATCGCGTTGGGTACGTCGGTGGCGATCACCAGCACGTCCGCGTCCACCGACACGGCGAGCAGGGCCGCGGTGAGGTCCTTGTCCAGGACCGCCTCCACGCCGCGCTCGGCGCCGTCCGCGTCGCGCACCACCGGAATGCCGCCGCCACCGGCCGCGATCGTGGTGAAGCCCGCCGCGACCAGCGTCCGGATGGCCGGCGCGTCGACCACCTCCAGCGGATCCGGCGACGGTACGACCCGCCGCCAGCCCTTCGCGCCCCGGTCCTCCCAGTGCTGACCGAGCGCGACGAACCGCTCCGCGTCGGCCCGCGGCAGATGCCGGCCGACCGGCTTGGTGGGGTGCTCGAACGCCGGGTCGGCGCCATCCACGAGCGTGCGGGTCACCACGGCCGCCACCGGTGCCGCCAGCCCACGGCGCCGCAGTGCGGCCTCCAGGGCGGAGACGATGGTGAAGCCGAGGGTGCCCTGCGTCTGCGCGCCGCACCAGTCCAGGGTCACCGGAGGAACGACGTGCGCGGTGAGTTCGTTCTTGACCAGCAGGTTGCCCACCTGCGGTCCGTTGCCGTGGGTGAGCACCACCTCGACGCCGGAGGCGATCAGGTCGGCCACCGCTTCCATCGCCACCGCGACGGCGGACCGCTGGGCGTCCGGGGTGGCGCTGCCATCGGGTCCCGTCATGGCGTTTCCGCCGAGGGCGATGAGTACTCTCCCGGTGCGGGGAGTTGGCATGTGTCGAACTCTCCTGTTCCTGTCGTACGCGGGAGTCCCGTCCGTTCGGGACTTGGGACTCTAGGCCGGTCACCAGGTCGATGGCTTGGGAGTTTGTTGACCACAAACACCCATCGATCTGGCAAATCTTGCCGAGTGGTGGACGGCGGTGGATATCGCCGGCGAATCCGGACGGTACGCGCCGCCGGCGGCTGCCGGGCGCTGCGCAACGCCGGCGGGTCGGTCGGGCCCGCGGTCGGCCCGCCGCCCTCAGCAGCCCAGCCGGGCGTACCGTTCCAACCGGGCCGCACGCCGCTCGGCCGTGGGTCGGCGCAGCAGGCCGACCAACTCGTACTCCAGCACCTGCGCCAGCCGAGCCAGGAACGCGACCGGCTCGTCGGCCGCGTCGGGCCGCTCGGCCACGATCCGGTCCACCACCCCGTCGCGCAGCAGGTCCAGCGACCTGATGCCCTGCGCGGCGGCGATCTCCGCTCCCCGGGACGGCGTCCGGTAGCGCAGCGCCGACGCCCCCTCGGGCGGCAGCGGCGACAACCAGCCGTGCTGGGCGCACAACACCCGATCGGCGGGCAACAGGGCCATGGCGCCGCCGCCCGCGCCCTGCCCGAGCAGCAGGCACAACGTCGGGGTGGGCAGGGTGACCAACTCGGCCAGACAGCGGGCTATCTCGCCGGCCAGGCCACCCTCCTCGGCCTCCCGGCTGAGCGCCGCGCCGCCGGTGTCCACGACGCTGACCAGCGGCAGGTCGAGTTCGGCGGCCAGTCGCATGCCGCGCCGGGCCACCCGCAGCCCGGCCGGGCCGAACGGACCGTGGCTCGACTGCCGGGCCCGGTCCTGGGCCAGCACCACGCACGGCGCGCCGCCGAACCTGGCCAGCGCGAGCAGCAGACCGGGGTCGCTCTCGCCCTGGCCGGTCCCGTGCAGCGGCACCACCGCGCTCGCCGCGTGGCGCAACAGGGCGCGGGCGCCCGGGCGTTCGGCACGACGGGAGAGTTCGACCGAGGTCCATGCCGGGACGTCGGCCAGATCCTCGACCGGCAACGGGGCGACGTCGGGCAGGTGTTCCCGCGGGGCGGTGACGATATCCAGGACTCGTGCGGCCACTTCGCCGAGCCGGTCGGGCTCGACGACGGCGTCCACCAGTCCGTGCGCGTACAGGTTCTCCGCGACCTGGACACCCTCCGGGAAGGGTTGCCCGTGCAGAGCCTCGTACACGCGCGGGCCCAGGAAGCCGATCAGCGCGCCGGGTTCGGCGGCGGTGACGTGACCGAGTGAGCCCCACGAGGCGAGCACACCACCGGTGGTGGGGCCTCGCAGGTAGACGAGGTACGGCAGGCCGGCGCTCTTGTGAGCGGCGACGGCGGCACTGATCCGCACCATCTGGAGGAAGGCGACCGTGCCCTCCTGCATGCGGGTTCCGCCGGAGGTCGGCGATGCCACGAGCGGCAGCCGTTCGGCGGTGGCACGTTCGATCGCGGCGACCAGGCGCGAGGACGCGGCCACCCCGATCGAACCGGCCAGGAAGTCGAACTCGCAGGCCACCACGGCCACTCGGCGACCCTGGATGCGGCCCTCGCCGGTGACCACCGACTCGTCCACGCCGCTCTTGGCCGCGGCGGCCCGCAGTTCGTCGACGTACCCCGGGTCCAGCCGCTCCGGGCGGTGCGGCGCGGTGTCCCAGCTCGTCCAGGTGTCGGGGTCCAGGACCAGCCGGATCAGCGCGTGCGCACCGACGCGGGTGCGGCGGTTCGGTACGGGCGCGGTCGCGGGCGCCGGCACGGGCGCGGTGTTCATGCGCGCCGCGCGGCGTGCAGGGCGCGGGCGTCCTCGGCGTCGAGCCACGCCTGCACGCTGTCCGTGTGCTGGCCCAGCGTCGGCGGGGCCTCGTGCCGGCGCCGACCGCCGTCCGCCGAACCGCCGTCCACGTCGGCCACGGCGTCGAGGCGGATCGGCGGGCCGGGCAGGGTGATCGGACCGAGAGTGCTGTGCATGACGTCGAGCAGCAGACCCTGCGACCTGGTCTGGTCCCACTCGTAGACCCGGTCGATCGTGCGCACCTCGCCGGCCGGTATGCCCGCGGCGGCCAGTTCCGGCAACAGCGCGTCCACCTCGCGCGCGGCGAACGCGGCGTTGATCGCGTCCGCGAGTTCGGCCCGGTTGACCACGCGGTCGGCGTTGACCGCGAAGCGCGGGTCGTCCACCGCCAAGCCGACCATCGGGGCGAACTTGGCCCACAACTTCTCGCTGCCCACCGCGACCTGGATGATCGCGTCCTTGCAGCGGTAGGAGCCGTACGGCTGGAGCGAGGGGTGCAGGTTGCCCTGCGCGTGCCCGACCTGGCCGGCCACGGTGTAGTTGGTGCCCTGGAAGGCGTGTACGCCGACGATCGCGGCGAGCAGCGAGGTGCGCACGACCCGGCCGAGGCCGGTGCGTTCGCGCTCGTGCAGTGCGGCGACCACGCCGTAGGCGCCGTACATCCCGGCCAGCAGGTCGCCGATCGGCACGCCGATCCGGGTGGGGTCGTCGGGGCCGGGGCCGGTCAGGCTCATCAGGCCGGCCTCGCCCTGGGCGATCTGGTCGTAGCCGGGTCGACCGCCCTGCGGGCCGTCGTGCCCGAAGCCGGTGATGGACAGCACCACCAGGCGCGGGTTGAGCCGGGTCAGCTCCTCCATCGGGAAGCCGAGTCGATCGAGCACGCCGGTGCGGAAGTTCTCCACGAGCACGTCGCTGTGCCGGATCAGTCGGGCCAGCGTGCGTCGGCCCTCCTCGGTCTTCAGGTCGAGGACGATCGACTCCTTGTTGCGGTTGCAGGACAGGAAGTAGGTCGACTCGCGCGCATCCTCGGCCCCGACGAACGGCGGACCCCAGCCACGGGTGTCGTCGCCGCCGTCCGGGTTCTCCACCTTGATGACCCGGGCGCCCATGTCGCCGAGCATCATCGCGGCGTGCGGGCCGGCGAGGGCGCGGGAGAGGTCGAGCACGACGAGGTCGCAGAGCGGTCCGCTCACGTCGAAACACCCCTTTCTGCAAGTGTGCGGTGTGGCGCGTCCGTGCATCCGTGCATCCGTGCGGTGTGCGGGTGTGGTGCGTGACGCGTGCCGGCAGTGCATGTGTGCGCGGTGTGGGTGGCGGGACGAGATGCGTCGTCCGGCGCCGGATGCGTCCAAGCTAGGCGGCTTCGGGGTTCCGCTCCCCGTCAGTTACTGCCCAAGGAATCGCGCTCGCTTGGCAAAACTTGGTGTTGGAAGCCCGGTGCGTCATGCGCGTCCTCGGGCCCGAACACCCGCCGGGCGAAGTCCACGAAGCGGGTCGGCGCACGATCGAGCAGCGCGGCCAGGGTGCGCGGATTGCCGGTCAGGCCGTGCCGGTCGTAGAAGGCGAACATCGCGGTGAGGGTGTCCAGCGCATAGCCGGACAGCCCGCCGGCACGGGCCTCCTCGCACCAGTCGCGCGGGTCGATCCGGCGTGCGGTCACCGGCCGGCCCAGCACCTCGGACAGCTCCTCGGCGATCCGCCTAGGGGTCAGCGCCTCGGGACCGGCCAGTTCGTACACCGCGTCCTCGTGCCCCTCCTCGCACAACACCACGGCCGCCGCCCGGGCGACATCGCGCAGATCGACGGCGGCGAACGGCGCGTCCACCCGGTACGGCACCGCGAAGTCGCCGGTCCGCACGATCGCGTCGCGCGCGTCGAGGGTGTTCTGCTGGTACGGCCCCGGCTGCAACACGGTCACCGCGAGGCCCGACTCGAACAGGGCCTCCTCGACCCGCGCCTTCGCCTCGTGATGCGGCATCGCCCGCAACTGCGGCCGCAGCACCGAATGGAACACGAACCGCCCCACCCCGGCCCGCTGCGCCGCCGCGATCACCGCACGACCGATGGCCGGCTCGTCCGGATGCACGTTCGGGGCGATGTGATAGACCGCCGTACCCCCGCGCAGCGCCCGGTCCAGGTCGGCCGGTTCCCCGACGTCCCCCACCACGGCCTCGGTCGCCCCCGCCGCGAGCGCCACCGCGACCTGCTCGGGCCGGCGCACGAACGCCCGAACCCGAGCCCCACGCTCCGCCAACGCCCAGGTGAGCGCCCGCCCGGTCTTCCCCGCCGCACCAGTGATCACGATCATGCACTCACGCTAGGCAGCGGACCGATCCCCGGCACCGTCCGCCCTCGCCAACAGCCACCCCCGAAATCGGGCACATCCTGCCGAAGGCAGGACGCGTCGGCGTCACCCGGTCCAGGGGTTCCAACCGCCGATGGCCGCCGTTGCCGCAAGCGCCGACTCGGTGATGGTGCGGGTCCACTTGGCGCACGTGCGCGGCGGGAGGCGGCGCCGCCCGACCACGACGGAGACGGTGAAGCACTGCGCGCCCTGATGATCGTGGACCGGCGCGTGGATGGTGGCCACGTCGAGCGCCTCGTCGGGAACCTCGGCGGTGAACTCCTCCCAGTCGGCGTCCGGGAGGTAGTCGCGCAGCGTCGCGATGGTGGCGTCCGGCATGCCCGACGTCACGAGGTTGGCCAGCACGTCGTTGCGCGCGGCGGGCGCCGCGGTCAGACATTCGATCAGGAACCCGGACTCGCGCGCCTCGCGTACCACGCGACGCAGCGTGCCGCGGCGTGCCGTGACGGGTACGAGCGGTGTGCGCTCCAGCCAGGTGTCCAGCGCCTGGTCCCCGTTCCACAGCAGCTCGGCCAGGCCCAGGGGCGGGACGGCGGGGAATCGATCACCCACCAGGTCCTGGGGGCGGCGCCCGGTGCCGATCGCCCCGGCGCGGCCGACCACCACCGTCTCGCCGTCCCGAAGCGCGGTCAGCAGGCAGCTCAGACCGAGGTCCCGGTGCAGGTCGTTCAGGTGCGGAAGCAGCACGTCCAGCGGCGCGACGCCGACTTCCGCCGCTCGTCCGAGCCGGGCGATCGCCGCGCCGAGGCGGTAGGTCTTGTCGGCGGTGCGGTGCACGAACCCGGTCTCGGTCAGTGTCGTCAGGATGCCCAGGCAGGTGGGCTTGCTCAGGTCGAGGCGCTCCGCGATCACCGCCAACGACAGTGGCCTGCCCGCGTGGTCCGCGAGCAGATTGAGCACCTGGGCCACCCTCTCGGTGGGTGGGGAACGCCGCTCGGGCATCGCGCCTCTTCTGCTCGCCGGGACCGCATGGTGACGCGCCGCCGCCTCCGCCGGGCGCGGGCGACGGCGCGCGAGAAGGATTCCATATGTAGCACGGGGTACGCCGCGCGGAGCCCTCGACCGGGTGCACGACGATCGGCGCCGATTCGGCCCGATCCCACGCGAACCGCGCCACGCCCTCGACCTGCCGGGTGAATTCCGTCGAATGTCGCCGGGACCCCGGCGGGGACCTCACGTCGGCGTGGCCCGGATCGGGTGTGGGCCCCGGGTGGCGAGCAGGGCGCGGGCGGTCAGGGCTGCCCGGAGCGGGCCCTGGCGGTCGGGGGCGTCGGGGCTGACCCGCAGGAGGGACTCGATCAGGGCCAGGCGCTGGTGGACCGACTGGCGGCGCAGGAACAGCACCCCGGCGGTTTCGGTCTTGGAGCAACCACAGCGCAGGTACGCCTCCAGCGTGTCCACCAGGCCGGTGCCGCGCGCGGCGTCCGAGGCGAGCAGCGGGCCGAGCTGGTCCTCGACCAGGTCGGCGAGTTCCTCGGGGGTCAGCCGATCCAGCACCCGTTCCAGGGCCCAGGCGTCGGCGAGCACCGTGTCGGCGACGGCCGCGGACCGCACCGGCCGGAGCCGACGGGCCAGCCGCAGGGTGTCCCGCGCGGCGCGCAGGCTGTGCCCCACTCGGGCCACGTCGCGCACCAACGGCCCCAGCGCGGCGGTCGGCTCGTCGCCCGCCACCGTCGGCAGGCCCAGGCGCGTGGCCAGTTCTGCGACGTGCGTGTCCCGGTCGAGCGCGATCAGCGCGTACGCTCCGCCCGGCCCGTCGCTGACCAGGCCGCGGCCGCCGCAGGCACGCAGCCCCTCGTACAGCGCTGTCACCGCCCGTACCGGATCCGGCAGGTGCAGGGCGACACTCGCCCAGGCCGCCGTCCCGGCCGGAACCAGGCCGCAGACCGACAGCCGCGCCGCCACCTCGCGCGGCGGCAGCGCGTCCCGCAGCAGTCCCTCGACGAGTTCACGACGCTCGCGTCCGACCCACCCGTCCCGATCCGCCAGCCGCAACAGGGCCGGCGCGAACACCTGCGCCGCGTGCTCGGCGACCTCCACCGCGACCTCGACGGCCACCCCCGACCACGACCCGGCATCCCCGTGCTCGTCGGCACCGGGCCGTACGGTTCCCGCCCCGTCCCCGGCCCCGCCCGCCGGCACGTCGGCCACGGCCGTCGCAGGGCCCTCGCCGGCGCCCGCTCCCTCGTCGTCCCCGTCCGCCCCGCCCACCCCCGAAGCGCCCAGCAGCAACCGCCCCCACAGCGCCCCGCGCAGTTCCACCCCCGCCTGCGCCGCCGGCGCCCGCACCACCTCGGTCGGGGCATCGGTGCCCGCCCAGGACGTGATCGTGCCGTCGATGCCGGCCAGGACCACCGGTCGGTCGGTGAGCCGGGACAGGGTGCGGGTCAGCTCGTCCACGCCCGCGCCGCGGGCGAGCACTCCGGACAGGACCCGGACGATCTCGTTGATGTGCCGCAGCCGCGTCACCGCCGAGTCGAGGATGGCCGCGTTCACCGCCTCGGCGATCGCCACGAACGGAACCACCCCACGCAGCACGACCAGCGGCAGCCGCGCCTCGGCCGCCGCGCGCACCACGTCGGCCGGCACCTCGCGGAACGTGCGACCCACCTCGAACGCCACCCCGGCGACCCCCGCCGCCGCGAGGTCGGCGACATAGCGCCGCCGCTCCCCCGCATCCCGCCCGGCCAGGCCCAGACCGGTGGTGAGCAGCAGTTCGTCACCGCGCAGCAACGGCGCGATCTCGTAGATCTCGCTGGAGTGCACCCAGCGCACCGGGCGCTCCAGATCGGCGCGCCGATCCGGTACGAAGGGATCGGCGGCACGCAGCAGGGGGTGTGCGAGGACCGCTCGCAGGGACAGCGGCATGGACACTCCGTCCGGAAGATGCGCCAGTATCCCGGTCACCGTGTCCGTTGTCACGGCCCCGCGGCCCGAGGAACCTTCGGTGATCACCCCACATCACCACTCACCACATCGCCGGCACATCCGCACCGCACCCACATCGCGGTACTCGCCCCACCACCCCATCGCCGTGCTCCGCTCCGCCCCACCGGAGGTCTCCGTGGCAATCCTCGAACAGCCCCCGCAACCGACCGGCCCGACCCATCCCGTCGACCACAGTCAGTCCCTGGAACCGGTGCCCGACGAGGCCCGTGACTCGACCCCCGCACACCAGTTCTGGATCTGGGCGGGCGCCAACATCGCGCCGATCAACTGGGTGCTGGGTGCCCTGGGCATCGTGCTCGGCCTCGGCCTGCTGGACACCGTGCTGGTGCTGGTCGTGGGCAATCTCGTGGGCATGGGCGTCTTCGGCCTGTTCGTGCTGATGGGCCAGCGCACCGGGGTGACCCAGATGGTGCTGGCCCGGGCCGCCTTCGGCCGGCGCGGCGCGTACCTGCCCGCCGCCGTCCAGGGCGTCATCTCCGCCGGGTGGTGTGCGATCAACACCTGGATCGTGCTCGACCTGGTGATGGCCCTGCTGGACAGCGTCGGCTACGTCGGCAGCAACGGCACCAAGGTCGTGGTCGTCCTGGTCGTGATGGCCGCACAGATCGCGATCGCCGCGTCCGGCTTCGGCGCGATCGCCGGCTTCGAGCGCTGGACGGTGCCCGCGACCCTGGTGGTGCTGGCCGCGATGACCGTGGTGGCCTGGACCCGGCTGGACATCGACTGGGGTCACACGAGCACGTTGAGCGGCGGCGACCGGTGGTCGGCGATGAGCACGGTGATGACCGCGATCGGCGTCGGCTGGGGCATCACCTGGTTCGCCTACGCCTCGGACTACTCCCGCTTCGTCCCCCGCACCACCTCCCGGCGCAGGCTGTACGCGGCCAGCGTGCTGGGCCAGTTCCTCCCGGTGGTCTGGCTCGGCGTGCTCGGCGCCTCGCTGGCCACGGTCAACGCCAAGGCCGACCCCGGCCGGCTGATCGTCGACTCGTTCGGCGGTCTGGCGATCCCGGTGCTGCTCCTGGTCCTGCACGGCCCGATCGCGACCAACATCCTGAACCTGTACAGCTGTTCGTTGTGTGCCCAGACCCTGGACATCAAGGTCTCCCGGCGCGTGTTGTCCTGCCTGGTGGGCGCGTTCGCCACCGTCTTCACACTGTTCCTGGTGTTCCGGGCGAGCCTGGCGCACACCCTGGACACGTGGCTCGCGGGCATGGTCACGTGGGTCGCGCCGTGGGCGGCGGTGATGCTGGTGCACTTCTACGTCTTCGCCCGGCAGCGAATCGACGTGCCCGCGCTGTACGCCGCGCCGCGTCGTGGTCTGCTCGCGGACGTGCGCTGGTCGGCGATCGTCGCACTGGTGTGCGGCATGGTCGCGACCTGGTGCTTCGAGTACGGCGTGCCGCAGGCGCTGCGCGGCCCGGGAGCCGAGGCGATCGGCAATGTGGACCTGTCCTGGCTGGCCGGCTCGCTGGTGGCGGGCGGCCTGTACCTGGTGCTCGGCCGCCGCGAACGAGCCGTGCGGTGAGCCGCAGGTGTGCGGGGGCCGCAGGTGTGCGGTGAACGACCGCGTGCAGTGAACGAAGGCGTGCAGTGAACGAACGAATCCATCGCGACCCCCTGGAGCGATCCGACATGCAGGGCAACAGCCGCACCGTGACCGACTGCCGGCTTCCGGGCCGCCCGGAGCGCGTGGACATCGCGATCGAGGCCGGCGTCATCACGAGCATCACCCCCGCCGGCAGCACTCCCCCGTCCGGCCCCGTCCTCGACGCCGCCGGGGCCCTGGTCACCCCGCCGTACGTCGAGCCGCACATCCACCTCGACACCGCGCTGACCGCCGGACAGCCGCGCTGGAACGTCTCGGGCACGCTGTGGGAGGGCATCGAACGGTGGTCCGAGCGCAAGGCCGTGCTGACCCGGGAGGACGTACTGGCGCGCGCCGAGGAGGTGTTGCGCTGGCAGGTCGCGAACGGCGTGCTGCACGTGCGCAGCCACTGCGACGTGACCGACCCCGAACTGACCGCGCTGCACGCCCTGGTCGAACTGCGCGAGCGGGTGCGCGACGTGCTCGACCTCCAGGTGGTGGCCTTCCCACAGGAGGGCATCGTCTCCTTCCCCGACGGCGAGCGGCTGATGGCCCGCGCCGTCGACGCGGGCGCCGATGTGCTCGGGGCGATCCCGCACTTCGAGGACACCCGCGAGGACGGCGTGCGCTCGTTGCAGATCGTCTTCGAACTGGCCGAGCGGCACGGCCTGTTGGTGGACGTGCACTGCGACGAGATCGACGACGAGCAGTCCCGCTTCGTCGAGGTGGTCGCCACCCTCGCGCACCGCACCGGGCTGGGCCGGCGCGTGACGGCCAGTCACACCACGGCGATGGGCTCGTACAACGGCGCCTACAGTCGCAAACTCCGCCGGATCGTCGCCCGTTCGGGCATCCACCTGGTCTGCAACCCGATGGTGAACCTGACTCTCCAGGGCCGCTTCGACGACTATCCCAAACGACGCGGCCTCACCCAGGTCAAGGAGATGCTCGCGGCCGGGGTCAATGTGGCGTTCGGCCACGACGACGTGATGGACCCGTGGTTCCCGCTCGGGACGGCGAACCCGATCCAGGTCGCGCACGCCGGCATCCTGGCCGCGCAGTTGTCCGGACAGGACGAGATGGACGAGGTGTTCGCGATGGTCACCGAACGGGCGGCACGGGTGCTCGACCTGGGCGAGCGGTACGGCCTGGCCGTCGGGCGTCCGGCCGACTTCCTGCTCCTGCCCGCCGATTCGCCCTTCGACGTGCTGCGCCGCCAGGTCCGCCCGACCCGGGTGATCTCCCGCGGCCGCGTGGTCGCCGAAACCCCCGCGACACCCACCCGGCTGACCTGGCCGGGCCGCGCGCCCGAGGACGTCGACTTCGTCCGACGCTGACCGGTACGGCCGCGCCCCGGGGATCGGGGGGCGCGGCCGTTTCGTCGGCGATCGAGGTCTCGCCGAGCCGGCCCGAGGGCCACGGAGCCCGGGCCCGACCGTCGAAACGGTCGGGCCCGGGCTCCGGTCATCCAGGGTCGACGGGCGCACGAGGCATGGTCTCGGCCCCTCGCGGCAACCCGCGCCGTGGCGTGTCGCTACAGCAGGTCCACCGCCGGGTAGGCATCGCCGCCGGACAGCAGCGCATAGCCGGGACCGCGGTCGAAGAACGGCTCGACCTCGGGCCGGGCCGCGCGAACCGAGGCGCGCAGCGCGGTGGTTGCCGCCTCGTCCACGGCCAGGTCGTCGCCTTCGCCGGTGAGCACGACGCCGTAGTCGTCGGCTGCGGCGGCGCGCGAGACCTTGCCCCACCGCACGTCGCGCAGCACCGATTCGGTCTTCCGGTCCAGCGGGTCGCCCCAGCCACCACCGCCGGTGGTGCGGATCCGGATCACCTCGCCGGCCTTGACCGGTTCGTCGTCGACCAGGCCGTCCATCTCGCGTTCGTTGGGGCCGCCCGGGTCGATCACCACCTGGAAGGAGCGTCCGGCCTTGCCGCCCTTGACGCCCCAGCAGGACAGGATCGAGCGGTCGGCGATGGACATGAAGGACGCGTCGAGCAACATCCGGATGTGCTTCTCGTAGCCCAGACCGCCGCGGAACTGACCGGGGCCGCCGGAGTCGGTGGCCAGCCCGAGCCGTTCGACCAGGAACGGGAAGCGGGATTCGGTGAATTCGGTGGGCAGGTTGCGCGAGTCGGGCACCACGTGGATGGTGTCCTCGCCGTCCGCGTAGTAGCGCCCGCCGGAACCGCCGCCGAGCACCTCGCGCATCAGGTACGAGCGACCGTCCGCATCGTGCCCGTACACGCCGGTGTAGCGGATCGTCTCCTGGTCGGCCGGCATCTTGCCGTCGACGGCCTTGGCCAGCACGCCGGCCAGCACGCCGAGCAGGCGCAGGATGACGAAGGTACGGGCGTTGGTCGGGGCCGGGAAGATCGGCGTGAGCAGCGTGCCCTTCTCCGGGAACTTCATCTCGATCAGCGGCACCACGCCCTCGTTGACGTCGAGTTCGGCCATCCGCTCGGGGGTGTCCGCGAGGTTGCGCAGGATCGGCGCGAGCCACTTCTTGAGGAAGTTGCCGTCCGCGTAGTCACCGCAGTGGTTGATCGGGCCCTTGGCCTGCCTGGACGTGCCGGTGAAGTCGATGACGATCTTCTCGGGCGTCTTGGTCAGGGTGATCCGCTGCGTGTGCAGCATCGGCTCGTCCACGCCGTCGTGTTCGGCGTAGTCCTCCCACACGTACTCGCCGTCCGGGATCTTGGACAGGATCTCGCGTCGGTAGGTCTCGGTGGTCTTGTCCAGGATCGCGTCGAAGCACGCCTCGACGGTCTCCCGGCCGTAGCGCTCGAAGAGTTCGCCCAGGCGGCGCGAGCCCATCAGACACGCCGAGCACTCGGCGTCCAGGTCGGCGGCGAGCGAGTCGGGCATCCGCGAGTTGCGGGTCATGATGCGCAGCGCGGCCTGGTTGGGCACACCCTGGTCCCACAGCTTGATCGGCGGGACCATCAGGCCCTCTTCGTACACGCTGGTCGCGCCCGAGGGCATCGACCCGGGGCAACAACCGCCGATGTCGTCGTGGTGGCCGAAGGCCTGGACGAAGGCGACCACCTGTCCGTCGGCGAAGACGGGCACGGTGACGCACAGGTCGGGCAGGTGGCCGATGCCGCCCTCGGACTCGTAGACGTCGTTGTGGAAGAACACATCCCCCGGACGCATCGTCTCCAGCGGGAAGTCCCGGGCCACGGGGTGGACCAGCGCCGAGTACGAACGGCCGGTCAGCTTGCGCAACTTGCGGTCGTGGATGCCGGCCCGGAAGTCGTGCGCGTCGCGGATCATCGGCGAGCGCGAGGTGCGGCCGATCGCGGTCTCGACCTCCATCTCGACCGAGGCGAGGGTGCCCTCGACGATCTCCAGGAGCACGGGGTCCACACCGTGCAGCGCATCCTGCGGGGTGGTGGCGGTGGCGCTCATGCTCAGGCTCCCTTCGAGGCGGTGTCAGCGGTGCTGCCGGCGGCGGTGTCACGGGTGACGACGACGTTGCCGTAGGCGTCCACGCGGGCGTCGAAGCCCGGGTGGATCGGGATGGTGGAGCCGAACTCCTCGATGATGGCCGGGCCGCTGACCAGGTCCCCGGGGGCCAGTTCGGCGCGGGCGTACACGGCGGTGTCCAGGTAGCCGTCGCGGTCGACGAAGCACACCGGACGGGTGCCGGTCCGGGCCCGCTCGACGCCGCCGTCGCGCCCGGGCAGTTCGCGCAGTTCCGGGCGGCGGATCGGGCCGACGCCGGTGACGCGCAGGTTCACCCACTCCACGGGCTGGCTCGCGTCGCCGCGGAAGTTGTAGCCGTACAGCTGCTCGTGCGCGGCGTGGAAGCCCTCGGCGACGGTGTCGGCGAGCGCGGCGTCGAACGGGCCGTCCGGCACCGGCACGCGCACCTCGAACGCCTGGCCGAAGTAGCGCAGGTCGGCGGTGCGCACGTAGCGGTGGTCCTCGGCCGCGAAGCCCTCCTTGTCCAGGGCCTCGCCCGCCTTGGCCGCCAGTTCGGCGTAGATGCCCGCCACCTTGGGGTGGTCGAGATCCGGGTGGCCTCCGACGGCGGTCTGCACGTAGTCGCAGCGCACGTCCACGGTGAGCAGGCCGAACGCCGAGACGTTGCCGGGGTCGCGCGGCACGATGACGCCGGCGAGGCCGAGGATGTCGATGAGCCGGCACAGCAGCAGGGACCCGGAGCCGCCGAAGGTGGCCATGGTGAAGTCGCGCACGTCCAGGCCGCGCTTGACGGTGATCTGTCGCAGTGCGTTGGCCTGGTTCCAGGCGGAGATCTCCAGGATGCCGGTGGCGCACTGCTCCACGCCGATGCCCAGTTCGGCGGCGAACTTGGTCAGGCCCTCGCGGGCGGCGTCCACGTCGAGCGGGATCTCGCCGCCGAGCAGGTGCGGGGGGATCCGGCCGAGCAGGACGTGTGCGTCGGTGATGGTCGGCTCGGTGCCGCCCTTGCCGTAGCACAGCGGGCCGGGGTCGGCGCCGGCCGAGCGGGGGCCGACCTTGAGCGTGCCCTCGGGCGAGATCCAGGCGATCGAGCCGCCGCCGGCGCCGACCGTGACCACGTCGATCATCGGGATCTTGGAGGGGTAGCGGCCGATCGAGCCCTCGGTGGTCAGCGTCGGCTCGCCGCCCAGGACCACCGACACGTCGGTCGAGGTGCCACCGCCGTCGCAGGTCAGGACCTTGTCGAAGCCGGCCTTCTCGGCGATCAGCGCGGCGCCGAGGGCGCCGGCGGCCGGGCCGGACAGGACCGTGGTGATCGGCTGGTGCACGACCTCCTCGGCGGAGAGCACGCCGCCGTTGGACTTCATGATCGCGAACGGCACGCGGCGTGCGGCGTCGGTGCCGCCGGCCGCGGTGGTGAACTCGTCCAGGCGCCGGCGGATGCCGCTGACGTAGCGGGCCACCCGCGGCTTGACCGCGGCGTCCACGAGCGTGGTCATCGAGCGCTCGTACTCGCGGTATTCGCGCAGCACCTCGGAGCTGATCGAGACCACCGCGTCGGGGTGCTCCTCGCGCAGGATCTCGCGCATCCGCAGCTCGTGCGCGGGGTTGGCGTAGGAGTGCAGCAGGCACACACCGATGGTCGCGATGCCCTGCTCGCGCAGCCGGCGGGCGGCGGTACGGGCGCCCTCCTCGTCGAACGGGCGGACCTCGTTGCCCTTGTAGTCGAACCGGCCGCCGACGGTGTGCACCAGGTCCACGGGTACGATCCGGTCGGGCTTGACCCAGAAGTAGGAGTTGCCGTAGCCGTCCGGGACCGCCTGGCGGGCGATCTCCAGGATGTACTCGTAGCCCTCGGTGGTGATGAACCCGAGGCGGTCGATCTTGTCTTCCAGAAGCTGGTTGGTGGCCACCGTGGTGCCGTGCGCGACGGCGGTGACGTCGGCTCCGGTGCAGCCGAGCAGGCCCAGCACCTTGTCGATGCCGTTCATGAAGCCGTCGGCCGGGTCGGCGGGCGTGGACGGCGTCTTGGTGGTGACGAGCTCGCCGGACTCCTCGTCCAGGGCGACCACGTCGGTGAAGGTTCCGCCGGTGTCGATACCGATCCGGATCCGTCGGCGGGGTCCCGCCGTTGCGGCAGGCGTCATCAGCGCGCTCCAATCGGAGGGGGCAGGGAAATCGCATTCGCGGAGGGCGGGTCGCCCGGCTGCTGTCAGCGATTCAACTTCGCCGCGCCCCGTCACGGAATCGGCAACTTCTGCCAAGGGACTCGGCAACAGTTGGTGATTCCCGTGAGCAGGGGTGGTGACTCCCGCGAGCGGACGCGGTGATCCCGGCGGGCGGGAGCGATGCCTCCCGTGGGCGACTGCCGCCCTGAGGTCTGGACCAATTCTCGGGCAAGGTCTGGACCAATCCCCCGAATACTCCCTTTCACCCGCCCCGAACGGACCCCGAACTCACCGAAAAGAAGGGGAAGTTCCCGGAAACTTGGCGAGGCTCGGATAGGGTCGGCGCAGACGGATGTCGCAGAGGGTGACTCCACGACACACCGACGGGGAGCAGCCGTGGTCGAGCGTGAGCAGGACGAGTGGATCTTTTCCACGCCGCCGGCGGGCGAGTCGCCCGAGGATTGGGCGCCGACCGGCATCGACGTCACGGTGCCTAGCGTCGCCCGGGTCTACGACGCGATCCTGGGCGGCAAGAACAACTTCGCGGTGGACCGGGCGATAGCCGACGAGGCCCTCAAGGATCTGACCAACGAGGGCGCCTGGGCCAACCGGCACATCCTGGCCCGCGGCGTGCGGTACATGGCGGCCGCGGGCATCGACCAGTTCGTCGACCTGGGATCGGGACTGCCGACGGTGCAGAACACGCACGAGGTCGCCCAGCAGGTGAACCCGAACGCCGCGGTCGTGTACGTGGACAACGACCCGATCGTGCTCGCCCACGGTCGTGCGCTGCTCGCCGAGAACCACCGCACCCGGGTGGTCACCGCCGATCTGCGCGACCCGGCGGACGTGCTCGCCCGGCCGGAACTGCGCGAACTGGTGGACCTGACGCGGCCCGTCGGCCTGCTCCTGGTGGGCGTCCTGCACCACCTCGCCGACCACGAGGACCCGGCCGGCGTGGTGCGCGCCTACCGTGACGCGCTGCCGCCGGGCAGCTACATCTTCATCACCCACTTCTGCGACTCCACGCCGGAGGGGCGGGCGCTGGAGAAGATCTTCCTGAGCCGGCTGGGCAGCGGTCGCTTCCGTGCCCTGGAGGAGATCGAGGGCTACTTCGACGGCCTGGAACTGGTCGAACCGGGCGTGGTCCTGCTGCCGCTGTGGCGTCCGGACGAGCCGGTCACCGAACCGCTCACCCCCGAGGGCCACCTGTCGGTCGGCGGCATCGGCCGGTTGCCCCGATAGCCTCGACCTCCCGGCCGTCGCCGCGGCCGACCCTGTCCGGACCCCTCGGGAGCACCATGAAGATCGCCATCCTCGACGACTACCAGGACGTGGCCCGGGGGCTGGCCGACTGGGATTCGCTGGGCGCCGACGTGCAGGTGTTCACCGAACCGTTCGCGGACGCCGCCGAGGTGGTCGACGCGCTGGCGGGCTTCGAGGCGATCGTCGCGATGCGCGAGCGCACCCGGTTTCCGGCCGAAGTGCTGGCCGGGTTGGCCGACCTGCGGCTCCTGGTCACCACCGGACCGGTGAACGCGGCCATCGACGTCGCCGCCGCGCGCGAGCTGGGCATCGTGGTGTGCGGGACGGGTTACGTCGCGTACCCGACCGCCGAGCTGACCTGGACGCTTATCCTGGCCGCCGCGCGGAACCTCCCGGCCGAGGTGCACTCGATGCGCACCGGCGGCTGGCAGGTCGGGCTCGGCGTCGGATTGCGTGGCAAGGTGCTGGGCCTGCTGGGCCTGGGCCGACTCGGCACCGAGGTGGCCCGGATCGGGCAGGCGTTCGGCATGGAGTGTGTGGCCTGGAGCAAGAACCTCACCGCCGAACGGGCCGCCGAACACGGCGTCACCGCAGTGGCCCGGGAGGAGCTGTTCGCGCGCGCCGACGTGCTCTCCGTGCACACCGTGCTCAGCGCCCGCACCCGGGGCCTGGTCGGCCCGGCCGAGCTGGCGCTGATGAAGCCGACCGCGATCCTGGTGAACACCTCGCGCGGCCCGATCGTGGACGAGACCGCACTGCTGGGTGCGCTGCGCGCGAGGTCGATCGCCGCGGCGGCGCTGGACGTCTACGACATCGAGCCACTGCCCGCCGACCACCCGTTGCGCGGCCTGGACAACGTGGTCCTCACTCCGCACATCGGCTACGTGACGCGCGAGTTGTACGAGACCTTCTACCGCGACGCGGTCGAGGACATCGCCGCCTTCCGCGCGGGCCGACCGATCCGCGTGCTCGCCTAGCCGGTAGCCGGTCGCTCGGGTTCGGCGGCCCGGCCCCGGACCGCCGGCGCCGAGCACCTTTCGTGGATCACGATCACCTGGTCCGGCCCGGATCCGGTCCCGGGTCGTCCGGGTCGGCGCCTCGGTCGTCGGCCGTGCGGGTGCGGCCGTGTACCTGCGTGGGATGAGTCCGGTGCGGCACATGCGCCGCGCCGGAGGCGTCCGGGCGCAGCCACCGCAGGTATCCGAACACGCCCACCACGGCCAGCGTGGCCACGGTCGCGCAGATCGCCGCCAGCTCGACCGCCGCGGAGCCGGTCAGGACCGCGGCGACCAGCAGGCCCATCGCGGCGCCGCACGACATCAGGGCGGTCCATTTCGATATCGCCATTCCATCGGGTGCCCGCACGTGTACGTGCGCTCGCATCCGGCGACGGCGCGGAGCCGACTCGGGAATCGGGTCCTCGAACACGCGCAGCAGCGCGACGAACTGCTCGTCCTGGAGCAGCGACTTCTCCAGCCGCGCGAGAGTCCGACGTTCCCGGCCCGAAAGCGAAGGTCCGTCCACCACATCCACCTCCCACCCGGGAGCGCGGGGCGGGACCCGTGAGGCGGGGTGCGCCGGGCGGTATCCGCCGAGGCGAACCGTTCGCCGGCGGGACCGACCGGCGGCCCGGTCCTGGGTTCGGATCACTCAGATTCGGATTAATCGATACGGATTTCTGACCTCTTCACCGATTGGTGCACCTCTTCGGCTCGCCGGTGTGGAGCATCGATGCGTCTCGCCGCGACCGGCCGCGCTACAACCGGCGCAGCCCGACGACGCCTCGCAACGCGAGCATGAGAGCCATCAGGCACGCCACGCCGCCGACGATCACGTTGCTCGTGATGGTGCGGGTGGTGTCGACAGCTCCGGTCACGGCCCAGGGGGCCACGATCGTCCAGGCTCCGATGCAGAACGCGGCCCAGCTCATCGCATGCGTGCGTTCGTAGGCGGAGCCGAAGCCGCCCATCAGGAACGCGAGCGCCACGCCGGTGATCAGGTTGGCCGTCGCCAGAGTCGTGAAGCCGTTGAACCCCACGATCCATGGGGAGGCCGCCAGGTAGACGCCGCACAGCATGCCCAGGGCTTCCGCCCCCTGTGCCACCGGGCCGGTCGTGGCCCGTTCGGAGTGAGCTCGAAGTGTGACTATGTCCGGATGCTGTTCAATCGGTGACGATGTCGGCGAGGACACGTCCACCACCCTCTTTCCGAGGAATCACGGTCCCCTGGTTGATAGCCGACGCACTCCGGACCAATCCCCCCGAACTCGAATATTTACCGCATATTTTCCCCACCGTGCGCTCACCGTGAGCTGCGGATTGATACGGCCGCTACATATCGAGAAAACTGGATGCAACCGCACCCGGAAGGGCCCCCGTGGACCCGCCGGCCATTCACAAGGCGCTCGCCAACCCGGCGCGGCTTCGGTTCATGCACTGGCTGAAGGAGCCCGCGAAGTACTTCGACGAGAAGAGGCGATCGCCGCCTTCGCCGAGCACGTCCGCACCGAACTCTGACGCACGCGGCACCGAGCCGCCCCACGCCCGGCACACCCGCCCCCGACCGCGCCGGCGCTCCCCCGAGGCCGCGCCGGCACCCACCCGGAGGCCGACGCCGGCCACCCGAACCGGTGTAGCCCGCGCGGGTGGGGTGCGACGCTCAGGGCGTGGGATCCGCGAGCGCGGCGATCAGCGCGCGATACTCGTCCTTCATCGGCAGCTCCCGCTCCACCCGCACCCGCCGCCGCACGGCCGAGACCTCGACCTCACGAACCGGGTCGTAGCCGGTCCGCTCGAAGCGCTCCCACCACACGCCGACCCCGCGCCGCTGCCACGCGGGCAGTTCGTCGAAGTTCACGCCGTGCGCGAAGAGCAGCTCGTTCTTGTCCGCCTTCGAGCTCCGCGCCAACATCTGCGTGGCGGCCCGGGCGGACCTCCCCTCCTTGCGCAGCGTCCAGTAGCACCAGCCGTTGAGCGCGCACCGCGCGGCATCGACCTGCCGCCAGGAGAAGTAGTCGACCACGTCCCCGACGCCCGTCCCCATCCAGATCCGGCTGTCGAAGTGGGCCGGTATCCCCGCGTGATGGGTGAACGTCGCGGAGGCGATCCCGGCGGTCACCGAGACCAGCTTCTCCACCTCCCGGCCGAACATCTCGAACGACGGGTCGAGCAGGATCGATATCTCGTCACTCTCGGTGTAGGCGTAGCGGGCGTCCAGTTCGGTGAACAGCGCCTGTGCGGTCTCGGCCATGAGTGCGCCGAACCGCTCGTCGAAGGGCTTCTCGAAGTGCTCCTCGGTGAAACGTGAGAACGACCGACCGTCCACCCGGATCACCGTCCACGCGCCGGGCAGCAGCACCAACGAGTGAAACCACTCCCGCGACCGTTGCATCGCCTCGAACCGATCGGCATCCATAGCCCCGTCACCCCTCGCTCGCCGCCTCGACCACGAAGCCGCCCGCGCCGTCGAACCGCACGACGTACAGGGCGTCGAACCCCTCGTCCGCCCCCGGCGCCCGCAGCCGCCTCAGCGTGGCACGAACCCCTATCTCGGGCACCCGGGTTTTCCCCACCCGCTCGGCATTGCGCGCCAGGGACCCGACCGGATCCGGCGGAAACCAGTAACCGACCACGTCCGCACCCCACACCCGGGCGAGTTCGATGATCGGCCGGCGATCCTCCGGCGCGGGATTGGTGTTGTCGACGGCGACGTCGCGACCGGCCGCCAAGGCCTCCTCGATCAGCCGCTGCTGCCGACGCTGTCGGTTCCGCGCCCGGGGGAAGTCGTCCTTGCTCACGTGAACGTGCGTCGCGGCCAGGACTGTCCGGTGGAAGGTCGACTTGCCCGACGCCTGGAGGCCCATCAAAATCGCCACCCGCATGTTCGCTCCGTCTCCTGCGCTCCCGCTCTCCCCTTCGCTCGCGGGAATCGATCGGGTGAGGCGCAGCCTAGGGCCCGGAGGGACGATCGGGTTGGGTCGTTCGGGGGTTTGGTGAGTGGGCGTGTGCACACTGTGAGCATGGAAAAGCTCTCCTTGGATGCCCAGGTCCGCGAACTGCTCAAGCTCGCCGCCGCCTCGTCGACGGGGCGCAGCGCCCACACCGTGTACGGCGGCCACGAGCACGTGTTGCGGCAGACCCTGATCGTGCTGACCGCCGGCACCGTGCTGGCCGAACACGAGAATCCCGGCGAGGCCACGCTGCTGGTGCTGCGCGGGCGGGTCGTGCTGGTCAGCGGCGAGACGTCGTGGGAGGGGCGGTCCGGCGACTTCCTGGTGGTCCCCAAGACACGGCACAGCGTGGAGGCGCTGGAGGATTCGGCGGTGTTGCTCACCGTGGCCAAGCGCGACTGACCGGCGCCGGTCGCGGAGCGGCGTCCGGCCCGGGCGGGAGAGCGTGCTGCCCGGGTCGGACGGGATTCATATGTGCGGGGCCGGAGCGCTGCGTCGCCCGCTCCTCGGCGTCGATCGCCGTGCCCTCGTCCATTGTGTTCCATGGCCGTGACCGGGTGCGAGCAAGGTCGACCGTGCCGGTGGCCGCCCGCGGCTCGCGTGGCACGACCCGGGCCGGCCCGCCGGCATCATGGCGGTGCCAGAGCAGCCCCGATCCGAAGTAGGCAAGCACGTGATGAACCTGTTCGACGTCGAGACGCTACCGGTCGGCCCGTGGCGCAACGGCGGCGGCGACACCCGCGAGATCGGGTCGCAGTCGCCGACGGACTCGGCGGAGGCCGACTTCGACTGGCGCGCGAGCATCGCGACGATCGCCGCCGACGGGCCGTTCTCCGCCTTCCCCGGCGTCGACCGCACGATCACCCTGTTGGCGGGCGACGGCGTACACCTGGTCGGCGACGACGGGCTCGACCACCGTCTGGACCGACCCGGCGAGCCGTTCGCCTTCTCCGGTGACACGGGACTGCGGGCCACGCTGCTCGGCGGCGACACCCGCGTGCTCAACATCATGACCCGGCGCGGGCGATGGGCCGCCCGGGTGCGCCGTACCGATGCACCGGTGCTCCCGGCCGCCGGTCACGCCGGCGTGGTGTACGTCCTGTCCGCGCCGGCCGGCGACGGGTCCGGGTCGGCGCTGCGGGCGGGGCAGGGGGCCTGGTGGACGAGCGGCGCCGCCGGGCCGGCGGCGCCGCTCGCAAGCGGTGCGGTCGCACTGTGGGCGGACCTTCGTCCGCTGTAGGGGTGGCTGTGCCGTAGCGCTTGCCCGGTGGCACCGACGCCGTGCTGCCGACGCGGTGTCACCGATCGGGTAGCGCTGACGTGCGGAGGGTTCAGGGCATCGTGCGCAGATGCGCCGCGATCGTGTTGGCCAGGGCGTAGCCGGCGGTCGCGTCCCAGTTGACCGACCACGTCATCGCCCCGCGGATGCCGGGCCAGGTGGTGGCGGGTCGGAAGCTCCCGCAATTGGTGCCCGCGGCCAGGCAGTCCAGGGCGTTGTTCACCACACCGGGCGAGACGTAGCCGCTGCCGGCCGCGCGCCCGGTGGCCGGTACGCCGAGCGCGACCTGGTCGGGGCGCAGCCCGCCCTGAAGTTGGATGCACGCCTGGGCGGTCAGGAAGTCGACGCCGCCCTGGGCGTAGAGCTTCTGGTCGCAGCCGAACATGGTTCCGGAGTTGTAGTACTGCATGTGCACGATGGTCAGGATGTCCTTGATGCCCAGGGCGAGTTGGAAGTACGCGGCCTGGTTGGACTGCATGTCCAGGGTCTGCGGGGCCATCGTGATGATCAGGCTCGTGCCGATCTGCGCCCGGATGGCGCGCAGGGCGGTGGCCATGTACGTGGGGCTGACCCCGTTCTCCAGGTCGATGTCGACGCCGTCGAAGCCGTATTCGCGCAGCAGCGCGGTGGTGGTGCTCGCGAAGGTGGCCGCCGACGCGCTGTCGCCGACCCAGACCGCGCCGAGTTCGCCGCCGACCGACAGGATCACCTTCTGTCCGCGGGCGTGCATGGTGGCCACGTCGGCCTTGAGGTCGGCGTTGGTGTAGCCGCCGAGCGCGGTGGACAGGCCCGGGTCGACACCGAAGGTGACCGCGCCCCAGCGGGTGCGGTCGGCCTCGGCGAAGGCCACCGCGACCAGGTTGTAGGACGCGGGCACGTCGCGCAGGCGCAGGTTCGCGGAGCCGTTGACGAAGTTGTGCCAGTAGCCGGTCATCACCCGCTTGGGCAGGCCGGTCGGGTCCTGGCCGGTGGGCCCGTCCGGACCGGTGGTGACCGTGACCGACGCCGAACGCGCGGACGTTCCGGCGCTGTTGGTCGCGGCGACGGAGAAGGTGTAGGTCGTCTCGGGGGTCAGGCCCGGTATCTCGGCGGCGGGGCCGGTGACGGTGGCCACCTTGGTGTCGGCGCGGAAGACGTCGTACGCGGTCGCGCCGGGCACTGCGGACCAGGTCAGCGAGACGCTGCGCGCGGTGCTGCCGGCCGCGGCCAGGCCGGTGGGTACGGCCGGGATCGTGGTGTTGCCGCCGGGGCCGACGAGCGAGACGTCGTCCGCGAGGTAGGCGGGTTGTCCGTACCAGCCGTTGAGGTGGAGCGTGACGCTGGTGGTGTTCGGGCCGGTGCGGAACGTGGTGGTGAGCTTTTGCCACGTGGTGGCCGAGGAGGTCCAGGTGGAGACGTCCGTGGTGCCGGTGCCGCTCGCACCGAGGTAGATGTACGAGCCCTGGACCCAGGCGGATTCGGTGTAGTCGGAGTTCGGTTGCACCGCCACGGTCTGGCTGCAGCGGGCGTTGTCGCCGCCCGCCGGGGTGGCCTTGAGGGCGCCGGTGCCGGTGTGCACCGGCGTGCTTGCCGGGCTGCCGGAGCCGGCGGAGCAGGTCCAACCGGACAGGCCGGACTCGAAGCCGCCGTTCACCACGAGTTCGGCGGCGGCGGGTGCGGGAGAGGCGAGCGCGAGCAGGCCGGCCGAGGCCATCGCGCATGCGGTGAGCAGGGTGGTGACGAGGCGGCGCGGGGTGCGCCTGCGGCGTGCGGCGGCCTGGTCCGCGCGGCCGCCTGGGGGACGTATCGGTGCCATCGTGGGGTGTTCCTCCCGTACCGGCCCGGGCGATTGCCTGCGGGCGTGGGCGTGCGTGGAAGGGAGGGTGGACCCGGGTCGGCACCGCACTGCCTGATGGGACGTCAGGCTGCCTCGGCGCAGGGCGTGCGCAGGCCGTCCGGGCGCACCCGAGGGTGCCGGGGGTGCCTGTGTGTCAGACGAGTTGACCGCCGGTGCCCGCGAACTGTCAATAGGTCTGGACCAATTGCCTCCGCACGCCCTCGCCCCCGGCCTCGCTCCCCGGCCTCGCCCCCGCCGCGATCGCGCCTCGATCCCCGGGCGGCGGCGGGTTCAGGCGCTCGGCACGGGCCGCGGTGGTTGCGGGCCGGTGTAACGGGCGATCGGACGGATGATCTTGGTGTCCTCGGCCTGCTCCAGGATGTTCGCGCACCACCCGATCACCCGGCTCGCGGTGAACGTCGGGGTGAACATGCTCCGCGGGATGCCGCACAACTGCATCACCACGCCCGCGTAGAACTCCACGTTGACGTGCAACTCGCGGCCCGGCTTGAGTTCGGCCAGGATCCCGGTCACCCGACGGTGTACCGCGGTGGCGAACTCCACCAGTTCCACGCCCCGCGCGTCGGCGTGTTCGGCGAGTTCGGCGGCGATCTCGGCCAGCATCACCGCGCGCGGATCCTCGGTGCGGTAGACCGCGTGACCGAAGCCCATGATCCGCTCCCCCGCCGCGATCCTGGCCCGCACCCACGCGTCGATCCGCTCCGGCGAGCCGATCTCGTCCAGCGCCTCCAGGGCTCGATCCGGCGCACCGCCGTGCAACGGGCCGGAGAACGCGCCGATCGCGCCGGCCACCGCGGAGACCAGATCCGCCCCCGAGGAGGCGATCACCCGCGCGGTGAACGTGGAGGCGTTGAAGCCGTGGTCGATGGTCGCGATCAGGTAGCGCTCGATCGCGGCCACCTGCGCGGGCTCGGGTTCCGTTCCGGTCACCAGGTGGAGCCAGTTGGCCGCCGTGGACAGGTCGGCCCGCGGCTCCAGCGGCTCGGCGCCCGCGCGGATGCGGTACAGCGCCGCCAGGATGGTCGGGGTCGCCGCGCCGACCAGCAACGCGTCCGCCGCCCGCCGCCGCGGATCGCACTCCCACAGTGGTGGCAGGTTGCGCGCGGCGCCGATCAGCGACAGCGCGGTACGCAGTCCGGCGAGCGGGTCGAACCGCTCGCCGGCCATGGCGATCGACCGCAACACCGGCCGCAGTTCCTCGGGCAACACCCGCAGGCGGGCGATCTCCGCCGCGAACGGCGCCCGTTCCTCGGCCGCGGGCAACCGGCCGTGTACGAACAGGAACCACACGTCCTCGAAGGTGCGGGTGCCGGCCAGTTCGATCGCCGAGTACTGCCGGTAGTGGTAGAAGCCCTCGTTGCCTCGCACGTCGCCCAGCTCGGTGGTGGTGACCACCACCCCCTTCAGGCCCCTGGGTACGTCGATCCGCTCGTCACCGGCGACCGCCATGACATGCCTCCCATCCTCGGCGGAGCCGCACCGGCCCGCCCACCAAGAATGTCGATCACGTCATCAAGTATCGTCAATGTTGATTATGTCAATGTGAGGCGGAGGTGCGGACGAAATGGCTGGTCGGCGCAGGGTTCCGGGCGGGGGAAGTGAGCGGGATTACCCCGCCGACTTGCGGGATTACCCCGCCGACTACCTGACCACCGCCCAGGCCGCGCAGCGGTTGGGGGTCAAGCCCGAGACGATCTACGCCTACGTCAGCCGCGGATTGTTGACCAGCGTGCGCGACGAGTCCCGGCAACGCGGCAGCCGGTTCGCCACCGCCGAGGTGGAGGCGCTGGCCGAGCGCACCGGCGGGCGGCGCGACCCCAACGGCTCGATCGAGCGCATCCACACCCACCTGACCCTGTTGGCCGACGACCACCTGTACTACCGCGGTCGAGACGTGCACGAACTCGCCGAACACCGCCTCGAGTCGGTGGCGCACTGGCTGTGGCGGGCCGAACTCGCCGACGTGCCCTCGTTCGAGGTCTCCGCCGAACGGGCCGAGACGGTCCGTCGCACGGTCGCACTCCTGCCGGACACCGCCCGGCTGATCGACCGCATCCGGATGATCGTGGCCGCGACCGGCACGACCGATCCGCTGCGCTACGACCTGTCCGAACCGGCGGTCGTCCGCGGCGGCGAGACCCTGCTCGCGGTGATCGCCGACACCCTGCCGCCGTGTGCGGGCGCGCAGCCGCCGACCGGCCGCACCCTGGCCGAGCGGCTGTGGCCGAAACTCACCGCCCGGCCGGCCACACCGAAACACGTGCGCCTGTTGAACGCCGCGCTGGTGCTGATGGCCGACCACGACCTGGCGGTGTCGACGCTGGCCGCGCGGGTGGCGGCGAGCGCGCGGGCGGACGTGTACGCCGTGGTGTCCGCCGGCCTGGGTGTGGTCGACGGCCGCCACCACGGCGCCGCGATCGGCCTGACCCACCGCTTCCTGCGCGACGCGCTCGACCCCGCAGGCAGCCCCACGATCGCGGTCGCCGACCGCCTCCGCGCCGGCGAACACCTGCCCGGCCTGGGCCACGTGCTCTACGTGGACCGCGATCCGCGCGCCGACCTGGTGCTCGACCTGCTGCGCGAGCAGGCCCGGGACGACCACCGGGTCGCCCGGGTGGTCCGGGCCGTGGACGCCCTGACCCGGGAAACCGCGGCCCGCGAGAACATGTTCGCCAACGTCGACCTGGCGCTCGCGGCCCTGACGCACGCGATGGACATGCGACCGGACGCCGGCGAGGCGATCTTCGCGATGGCCCGCTCGATCGGCTGGCTCGCCCACGCCCTGGAGGAATACCGGCAACCCGGCCTGCGCTACCGCGCCGTCGGCGTCTACACCGGCCCGCGTCCTGCCACCACCGGCGACGCCGGGAACCCGAAGGCACGTCGGGACTGAGCGCCGCCGTCCGAGCGCGCGGACGATTCTCCGTTCGGATCGCGGCCGGCGGCGTCAGTGCCCCTCGGACCACCACGTGCGCAGGCCCACCGAAAGGCGCGCTCGGCACCGACGACCCCCACTCCCGCACACCGGAGGGGGCAACGGCTCAGGCCGTGTCCGCGCCGACGGCCGGGGCCGGGGGCGGGGGCGGGGCGGCGGCCGGGGCGGTGGGCACCGGGGTGAGTCTCAGCGAGACGACGTACGAGACCACCACCGCGAGGATCACGAGCGGCATCACGGTAAGCCCCTGCGACCCCAGCAGCAGGGTGGCCAGCAGCACCGAGGTCAACGGGAGTTTCAGCATCGCCACGCACATGGCGCCGATACCCATCGCGAATCCGGACGTCAGGTCCAGCCCGGGGAGATGGGACAGGGCGATCCCGCCCACCGCGCCGACGAACATCGAGGGGAACACGAGGCCGCCGCGGAAGCTGCTCAGTGACGCGCAGTACGCCACCGATTTGCACACGATGAGCAGCACGAGCGCGCCCACCGAGTATCCGGCGCTGCCGGCGAGCAGTGGGTTCAGCCCGTGCTGTCCCGAATACAGCACCCCCGATGCCTCGTATCCCGATCCTTCGGCGTACAGGAACGCGGCCACTCCGACGATCGCGCCCATCATCACTGTGGCCGGCACCCGCCACTGCTCGACGCGCGCCTGTGCGTAGAGGGCGCCCCGACGGATGCCGGTGCCGAGGAAGGCCGCCGCGAGCCCGATGACGAGAGCCCAGCCGAACGACGCGACATCCGGCACGTCGGCATGCGGCACGTCGTCGAGGGCCAGGGAGTACGTGCCCAGGCCGGTCCACGAGCCCAGACCGATGAAGACGAGCGAACCGATACCCGCGGCCAGCAGGCCCGGCACCAGCACCATCCCGAGCATCGGCCCGGCGAGTCCCGAAGCCTCCATCAGCAGGAACGCGCCCAGCAACGGGGATCCCAGCAGCGCGCTGACCGCGGCGAAACTCCCGGCAGCGCCCACGATGGCGCTCGCCTTCGGCTCGATGTCCGGCTTCACCAGCCGTGCGCCGAGCACGGCGAGGCCGGCGCCGAGGGTGATGAGCGGCGCCTCGGGTCCCAGGACTACGCCGATCCCGAGGGAGGCCAGCGCCGCGAGCACGATACCGGGCAGTTCCACCGCGGACGGCGCGCCCGCCGAGGAAACGCCCTCGGCCGGCCTGTGCCCGCCTTCCCCCGGTAACCGGCGAATGATCAGGCCGACCAGCAGACCCGCGACGGCGAGCAGCGGCACCGGCCACCACGAGGGCGTGCCGTCGAAGCCCACGGCCTCGGGCAGGTCGGTATAGGTCAGCGACTCCAGCCGGGAGACGAGGGCGAGGAATCCGAACGCCGCCGCCGAGATCGGCACTCCCAGGACCGCCGTCAGCACCAGAAGCCCCACGTATCCGCGGGCACGGACGGGCGCGAAGGGGTCGAGTGGCGCGGTTTCGGGCACTCCGGCGGGCGTGGCCGACACTCTCATCGTCTCCTCAGCATCGGAACCCGCACGAAGGCGTCGGCTCACAAGCCTTTGTCCGGTGATACCACGCGGAGCAGCCGGCTCCGCGTACCCGGCCCGCGGCACTCCGGTACGTCCAGCACCGTCATGCCCCCGGCCCAATCGCACCGCGACCGGCCGAGGCCCCGCCCCGGGCCGACGCCACGGCCGTGCCGTTCGGCAATCGGGGTTCGTGGCCGCGAGAACGCACCGGGCGCGCGGCCCCGAAGGGCACGAAGCCGGCGCCTGCCGGATAGTGGATCGGGTAGGGATTCGGCTGAGATTGGACTCTCATGGACCGCTACCCTCCCATCGCGGAACACGGCCTGATCGGCGATCTCCAGACCGCGGCACTGGTTTCCTCACAGGGCGTCGTCGACTGGTTCGCCGCGCCCAGGTTCGACTCCCCCAGCATTTTCGCGGCGTTGCTCGACCACGATCGGGGCGGCTTCTTCCGAGTGGCCCCGGACGTCACGGAAGCCACCTGCAAGCAGCTGTACTATCCCGACACCGCACTCCTGGTGACCAGGTTCATGTCCCCGGACGGTGTCGGCGAGGTGATCGACTGGATGCCGCCGAACACCAGCCGAATACCCAGCGACCGGCACACCCTGCTGCGCGCCGTGCGCACGGTGCGCGGCACCGTGCGGTTCGACCTGGAATGCCGACCACGCTTCGACTACGGCCGGGCCGCCCACCGGCTCGATCCGGGAGCCGACGGTGGCGTGTTCCGCGCCCCGGGCGTCACCGCGTACCTGCAGAGCAGTTTTCCGCTGGAGCGGGACGGCGACGACATGCGGGGTTCGGTCACCCTGAGCGTCGGCCAGGAGGCGGGCGCGGTCTTCACCGTCTGCACCGGCGACGGCGAGGCCCCACCGCCGTTCACCGTCGCCACGGGCACCGACCAGCTGTGGCACGCCGCCGACTTCTGGCAACAATGGGTGCACGGCTCCAACTACCGCGGCCGCTGGCCCGACATGGTCAACCGCTCCGCCATCACCCTCAAGCTGCTCACCTACGCCCCCACCGGCGCGCCGGTGGCCGCGGCCACGATGGGCCTGCCCGAGCAGGTGGGCGGCGAGCGCAACTGGGACTACCGCTACACCTGGGTGCGCGACGGGTCGCTCTCCGTCCGGGCCCTGCTCGACCTCGGCTTCGTCGAGGAGGCGACCGACTTCACGCACTGGCTCGGCGACCGGCTCCGTGCCTCGGCCGGGCAGGAGGGCGAGCCGCTCCACATCATGTACCGGGTCGACGGTGAACCGCTGACGACGGAAGAAAACCTCGACCACTTCGAGGGCTACCGGGGTTCCGCACCGGTGCGGCTCGGCAACGCGGCCGCCGACCAGTTGCAGTTGGACATCTACGGCGAGGCCCTCTACGCCCTGTCGGAGGGGCGCGAGATCGCCACACAGGCCGGCTACCGAGGCTGGAAGATCATGGCCCGCACGCTGGATTGGCTGGCCGACTCCTGGGACCGGCCCGACGAGGGCATCTGGGAAACGCGTGGCGGACGCAAGGACTTCACCTACAGCCGGGTCATGTGCTGGGCGGCCTTCGACCGCGGCCTGCGGATGGCAAGGGATTTCGGCCGACCCGCCGACACCGTGCGCTGGACCGAGGCCCGCGACACCGTGATGGAACAGATCATGGAACACGGCTGGGACGAGTCCGCTCAGGCCTACGTCCAGCACTACGGCGGGGACGCCGTCCTGGACGCGTCACTGCTGCTGATGCCCCGGGTCGGCTTCATCGCCCCCAGGGACCCGTCCTGGTTGTCCACCCTGGACGCCATGGATCGCACGCTGGTCTCCGACAGCCTGGTCTACCGATACGACCCGGCCGCCTCCCCCGACGGCCTGCGCGGCTCCGAGGGCACGTTCAGTCTCTGCACCTTCCTCTACGTGGACGCCCTCGCCCGGGCCGAACGCCTGCGCCCCGCCCGGTACACCTTCCAGAAGATGCTCACCTACGCCAACCACGTCGGCCTCTTCGCCGAGGAGGTGGGCCCCACCGGCGAGCAACTGGGCAACTTCCCACAGGCGTTCACCCACCTCTCACTCATCACGGCCGCCTGCACCCTGGACCAGGCCCTCGACCAACGGCGCGCCTGAACGGTCCACGGGCGCACCGAGCGGGCCCGACCGTCGACCGCACGCCCTGCGGGTCGGCGAACCACCCGGACGATCGCCCGAATCGAGCGGCCCGGTGGGACGGAGCCGGCGGTGTCACTCCCCGACGTCCTCGTCGGTCAGCGGTTCCAGCACGCCGTGGGTGTCGAGGCGATACAGCACGACCAGCGCCGGGCCGATCAGCACGATGGCGATGAGCGCCACGAAGAGCATCCACCGCAGTGACGCGCTCGCTCCCGCCGCCTGCCGCACGGTCAGGGAGGTGGGCACCAGATAGGGGCGCTGGGCGAACCCCCAGGCGGCGACCATCGAGGCCACCGAGGCCACCGAGGTGTATCGCGCCCATCCGGCATTGCGGCCGGAGACGAGCCAGGCCGTGGCGGCCACGGCAACCGCTGCGACGACCACCAGCAGGAGCCCGATCCCGTGGGTGAGTCCGTGATGGACGTACGACGCGTGCTCGTCGGTCACGGCCAGGCCGAGCGCGCCCACGACCGCGAGCGCGCCGATGCCGATCCAGGCACGCACCCGGAAGTAGCCGATCAGGTCGGGGGCGTCGAAGCGGCGTGCGTCCGAGGTGAGGAACACCGCGCCGAGGAACGCGGTGGCCGCGACGGCGAGCAGGCCGGCGAGGATCGAGGTGGTATTGGCCCAGGCGTCGGCCGAGGCGGTGGTGCCCGGCTCGACCCGGCCGGAGGCCACGCCGCCTGCGGCGGCGCCCAGGAAGAACGGGGTGAGCAACGAGGAAACGGCGAACACGGCACCGTAGATCCGGCGTTCGGCCAGTCGCCGGGTGGGCTTGCGCAGCGCGAACCCGGCGCCGCGCAGGACCATGCCGACGACGGCCAGCGCCAGCGGCAACCACAGCGCGGTGAACACCGTCTGGAAGAACACCGGGAAGCCCGTCCACATGAGGACCAGGACGAAGATCAGCCAGACGTTGTTGACCTCCCACACCGGTGCCATCGCGTGGTCGATCAGCCGCCGCGGAGCCTTCCCGCGCTCCGCACCGCCGGCCAGCAGGTCCCAGAACCCGGCGCCGTAGTCGACGCCGCCGCCGCAGGCATACGCGGCGATGACCGACAGCAGGATCCAGGCGACGAGGTCGGCGGTCACGGCACGCTCCCGGGCCCCGGTCCGCTGCCCGGTTCGGCGGGCGGTGCCGGGGACTTCGGGCCGGCGCCGACGAGTTCGCCGCGTGGACCGTACGGGGTGTCGCTCTCCGGTCCGTCGGCGAGCGCGCGGGCGGCGCCCGAGTCGGCGAGCCGCCAACGGCTGCGCATCTTGAGCAGCACGCCGAGGAACGCGCCGAAAACGAGAACGTAGACCACCACGATGACGCCGAGCACGGTCCACAGCGCGGCGGCCCGGGTCGGGGTCACCGCTTCGGAGACCCGCATGTTCCGATAGACGATCCAGGGCTGTCGACCCACCTCGGTGGTGATCCAGCCGCACTCCACGGCCAGCACACTGGCCGCACCCGCGAGGGCGGCGCATCGGAAGAACCACCGTGACCGCGGCAGGTCACGGCGGCGCAGCCGGCACCAGCCGTACCACAGCGCCAACAGGATCAGCAGGCTGCCGATGGTGACCATGATGTCGAAGGCCCAGTGCGCGATCGTCGCCTGAGTCGGCGTGGGGCGGTCGGCGGAGGGCACGGCGGTCAGCCCGGCCACTTCGGTGTCGGGGCTGAAGCCGGCCAGGATGGAGTCGAGTTGAGGGATTTTGAGGCCCCCCTTGACGCTTCCGTCCGATTGCAGCCGGCCGAACATGTACTCGGGTACGTGCGTGTCGGTGTCCCAGACGAGTTCCGTGGCGGCGAACTTGACCGGCTGCTTGTGGAAGACCGACCGAGCGATGGAGTCGCCGAGCACGAACTGCACGGGGGTGAGGACGGCGGCGATCGTGAACGGCACCCGGAACCCGAGGAGGTGGTAGCGGTCGCGGCGACCGCGCAGCCAACCCACCGCGTAGACGCCGGCCACGACGTAGCCGGCGGTCAGGAACATCGCGACCACGAAATGCCAGTACTGGGGTCCGAACATCGGCGTGAAGATCGTCGATCGCACATCGACGTCGGTCGGCTTGCCGGTCGAGTCGAGGGTGAAACCCGCAGGGGTGTTCATCCAGGCGTTGGCGGCGATGATTCCGAACGCGCCGAGCAGCGCCGCGAACGGCAGCGGGACGCCGAGCCAGAAATGCGTCCACGGCTTCAGCCGGCGCCAGCCGTACAGGTAGATCGCGATCAGGATCGCCTCGAGGAAGAACGCCCAGGCCTCCACGCCGAATCCGATACCGAAGACGTCGCCCCACCGGCCCATCATGCCCGGCCACAACAGTCCGAACTCGAACGACAGGACCGTGCCGGTGACGATGCCGACCGCGAACTGGACGGCCATGACGGCGGACCAGCGCCTGGCCAGCAGCATTGCCACCGGATCGTTCCCGCGCAGGGCCCGGTGGTGCATCACCAGCGTGATCAACGGCAGTGCCACGCCCAACGGCACCAGAATGATGTGGGAGGCCAGCGTAAAGGCCATCAACTCCCGTGCGGGAAGCAGCTGTTCCGGCGCCGCGGCCAGAATCGGTGAGGCGGGGTTCATGCGGGCCTCGATGGCTCGTGCCGGGTGATCTCGGGGTCACTCGGCGGACCGGAAGGCGGACCGGAAGGCGGACCGTGCCGCGCATCGGGCTGCGCAGCCGGTTCCGGGTCGGGCTGCGGGTCGGGCTGGGGGTCGGGCTGCGGGTCGGATGAAAGGAACGCGCGTTCGCGGCGGGATCCGGTGGCGAAGACCACCGCCCAACTGAGCAGTGCCCCGATCCGGCTGCGGAAGCCGGTGAGGAAGACGATGTGGATGAACAGCCAGATCAGCCAGCCGATCAGCCCGGATGCGTGGAACCGGCCCATCTTGACGACCGCTTTGCCACGGGAGATGTACGCGGCGCTGCCGAGATCCACGTATCGGAACGGACGCGTCTTGCCGGTCCTGCCCTCGACGGCGTACCGGATCCGGCGGCCGGCGTAGGCTCCGCTCTGCATCGCGACCTCGGCCAGACCGGGCAGCTTGTCCAGGCTCATCAAGTCGCCGACCACCCGGATCTCCGGATGGCCCGCGATCGTGAGGTCGGGCTCGACTCGGATGCGTCCCGCCCGGTCCTGTTCCGCCCCGGTGGCCCGGGCCAGGACCGTCGCCAGCGGCGGTGCCTCGACCCCGGCAGCCCACAACACCGTGCGAGCCTCCACCCGCTCGGTGCCGCCGTCCTTACGGCGTACGGTCAGGCCCCGGTCGTCGACGTGGGTGACGATCGTGCCCAGGTGCACCTCCACGCCGAGATCGTCCAGGGTGCGGGCGGCCCGCCGGGACAGGACCGGGCCGAAGGGGGCGAGCACCGCGTCCGACGCGTCGAAGAGCAGCACCCGCGCCCGACTCGGGTCGATGCCGGAGAACTCCCGATTGAGCGTGTGGCCGGCGATCTCCCGAATCTGGCCCGCCAGTTCGACCCCGGTGGGGCCGGCCCCCACCAGGGCGAAGGTGAGCCAGTGCGCGCGCTCGCGCTCGTCCTCGCTCGCCTCCGCCGTCTCGAACGCGCGGTAGAGCTTGCTTCGCACCTTCAACGCGTCTTCCAGCGTCTTCATGCCGGGGGCGTGGGCCGCGAACTCGTCGTGCCCGAAGTAGGACTGGCGCACGCCGATCCCCACGATCAAGTCGTCGTAGGGGAGGGCGAGCACCCGGCCGTCCGGCCGCTCGGCGTGCACGACCCGTCGGGCGACGTCCACGTCGGTCGCCGTCGCTTCCAGGCACCGCACCCGGTCGTGCCGGCGCAGGACGGCACGCAGCGGCTGCGCGATCTGCCCCTCGGACAGGATGCCGGAAGCACACTGGTACAGCAGGGGCTGGAAGAGGTGGTGCGCACAGCGGTCGACCAGGGTCACCGCGACCGGGGCGCTGCGCAGGGCCCGTACGGCGAACAGCCCGGCGAAGCCGCCGCCGAGGATCACCACCCGCCGAGGGGTCACGTGGTCCTCCACGACGCCCTCACCCCCCGGTGGCGAAGCCGGGGAAGAGCGTCATGCCACCGTCGACATAGATCGTGGTGCCGACGACGTAGTCCATCAGGTCGGAGACCAGGACGGTGACCGCGTCGGCGATGTCCACCGGATCGCCGACCCGGCGGTAGGGAATCAGCCCGAGGAGATCGGCCTCCGCCTCGGGAGTGGCCCACGCGTCGCGGTTGATCGGGGTACGGATGGCGCCCGGGGCGACCGCGTTGACCCGGATGCGGTCCGGGGCGAGTTCCTGCGCGAGGGTCTGCATCAGCATCAGGACGCCGCCCTTGGACGCGGCGTAGTTCACATGGCCCGCCCACGGGATGATCTGGTGGACCGAGCTCATGCAGACGATCTTTCCCGCCGAGCGGGAGACCTCCGGGACCACGCCGCGGCGCTTGAACTCCTTGGCCGCCTCCCGGGCGCACAGGAACTGACCCGTGAGGTTCACGTCCAGGACCTTCTGCCACTGGGCGAGCGACATCTCGGTGAGGGCGGCGTCTCGTTGGAGCCCGGCGTTGGCCACCATGATGTCGATCGTGCCGAACTCCTCGACCATGCGCGCGACCATCGCGACGACCTGGTCCTCCTGCGAGACGTCCGCCTCGTGCGGGTACGCCCGTACGCCGAAGGACTCGATCTCCCGGACCACCTCGTCGGCGGTCTCTCGGCCGGAGACGTAGTTCACGACGACGTCGGCGCCCGCCTGTCCGAGTGCGATCGCGGTCGCCTTGCCGATACCGGAATTCGCCCCCGTCACCAGCGCTTTCTGTCCCCTGAGGATGGGTGGCAACACCGGTCGGCCGGGCCCGTCCACACCTGTGGTCATCGTGTTCTCCCATCATCGCCCGCACCGCGACGCCGAAGCATCACCCTCTCCGGCGGCAGGCCGTACGTCGCCGATCGACGCGCCCCGCCCACTCGATCGGAACAGCCGCGCCCCTCGGATGGCGCAGGCCCGGGCTCGTTCGACGCACCGCCCGGGTCCGAACCGGGCGTGGTCGCCGGCGCCCGTGCGGGCGGCCCGGGACGGTGACCCGTCGAGCGCCCGGCCGAACTGGTGCGTCCGGGCGGTCGCGTGTCGCCGCCTCTGGGATCAGGCGAACCCGCCGGGGGTGCGGCCCGGTCCGGGTGGGCCGGCGTAGCACTGGGCGATTTCCAGCCAGCGCACCGCCTCGTCGCCCTCGGCCCGGACGGCGAGGTCGTCGGCGTGCCGGCGTCGGGTGACCAGGAGGCAGAAGTCGAGCAAGGGGCCGGTCACCCGCTCGACCGCGTCCTCGGGGCCGTACGTCCAGGCACCGCCGACCTCGGGCCCGCCGCTCAGTTCGACCCGGAACTCCCGCTCGGGCGGGCGCAGACCGTGCACGAAATAGGCGTAGTCCCGGGCCCGGACGCCGATCCGGGCCACGTGGCGCAGCCGGGCGGTGGGCGGGAGCCGTACGCCGAGGGTGTCGGCGACGTCCTGTCCGTGCGCCCACGTCTCCATGATTCGGGCGCCGGCCATCGACGCGGCGCTCATCGGCGGTCCGTACCAGGGCAACCGCCCGCCCGCCGGTATCGCCGCCAGCACCTTGGCCACGGCGTCGCGACCGGCGCGCCAGCCGGCCAGGATGCGATCCGGCGGCTCCGCCGCGCCGCGCTCGGCCGCTCGGTCCACGAAGCCGTCGGGGTCGGCCGCGGCCTCCGCGACGGCGACGGCGAAGCCGGCCGGATCGCTCGCCGCGAGCCGGACCTGATCGTCGGTCCACGCCAGGTGCGCGATCTGGTGGGCGAGGGTCCACCCCGGCGCGGGCGTCGGCATGGCCCACGCGTGCGGCGCCAACCCGCCGACGAGTCGGTCCAGTGCGGCACTTTCCGCTCCGAGGTCGTCCAGAACGGCCGCGAGATCCACCATCGTCCCCGTCCTCCCCTCACCGACCGACGCTCACGCGACACACACGCGAGCCCGACCGTCCCGCCCCGTGGCCACGGGATCCCGGCAGCGTTTCATCGCCCCTGCCCGCAGACAAGCCCCACCGCGCTTCAGGGAACGCAACAGGAGTCCCCCGGAGCGGTGTGGGCGGGGGCGTGAGGGTGGGGCCGCGGGGGCTTCGAGGCGGAGGCGTGCGTGGAGGGGGGTGCGACTCGGCCATGTGCACACAGTGAGTGCGCGCACACGCGTAGTATGTACCGCGTGGTTGGGGAGAGTGGTTCCGAGGTGGTTCGGGTCGTGATCGTCGACGACCATCCGTTGTTTCGGGCAGGGTTGCGGGCGGCGCTGGAGAGTGCCCACGACGTCGTGGTGGTCGCGGAGGTGGAGACGGCCGCCGCGGTGCCCGAGACGGTCGCCGAGCACCGTCCCGACCTGGTGGTGATGGACCTGTCCCTACCGGACGGCTCCGGCATCGAGGCCACCCGGCGGATCGCCGCCGACACTCCCACCGTCCCGGTCCTGGTGTTGACCATGTCCGACGACGACGGCAGCCTGCTCGCCGCGATGCGTGCCGGCGCGGGCGGCTACCTGGTCAAGGGAGCGGGTCGGGACGAGGTGTTGCACGCGGTGCGCACGGTCGCGGCCGGCGGCGCGGTCTTCGGGGCGCAGACCGTACCCCGGCTGACCGCACTGTTGGCGAGTGGTGCCCCGCGCACCGCCGAGCGGGTGTTCCCCGAGCTGACCGAGCGCGAATGCGAGGTGCTCGATCTGCTCGCCCGCGGCCTGGACAACCGCAACATCGCCCGCAGGCTGTTCCTCGCCGAGAAGACCGTGCGCAACCACATCACGCACATCTTCGAGAAGCTGCACGTCGGCACCCGCGCGGAGGCGGTGGCGCACGCCCGCGACTTCGGCCTGGGCGCCGACTGATCCGGCACCCGCGCGGCACCGCATCCGCGCACCCGGTCGCGGGCCGCCCCGGGACACCGGCCGGGCCCGAATCGGGACCTCGATGGGACCGGTGCCTCGTGCGCACGGGACCTCGCGACGGCCATCCTGGGACGTCCGAACCCCGCCGGGCCCCGTACACCGGAACCACCCGGCGTCGTCCGGTCCCACCCGGCTCCACTCGTCCGCGCCGTCGTTCGCCGACGTCTCGTGAGGAGGCGCCAGATGCCCATCGGCAACCGAGAGCAACGCTCCGGTCTCGACCGGGCCTACGCGGTATGCGGCGCCTCCCTGGCCGGCGGCCTCGTCACGCTGGTCCTGCTGCTCACCCACCTCGACGACCCCAGGATGTCCCCGCGCCCCGCCCTGATCGGCGTGGCCACCCTCCAGGGCGTCGTCTTCGCGCTCTCCGGGCTGTTCGTGCTCTCGCGTCGATCCGCGCCAGGCCTGGGCTGGTTGCTGCTGTGGACCGGCCTGTCCTATCCCCTGGGCAGCGCGGTCCTGTTCGGCGCCGTGTTCGCCGACGCCGGACCCGGTTGGTCCGCCGTGGCGATCACCCTGTGGCTGGTCACCGACTGGGTGTTCCTGTTCGGGATGTACGCGCTGCCGCTGTGGCTCCCGAACGGAACCCTGCCCAGAGCCCGATCCGTCCGGATCTACGCCGTGCTGGTCGCCGTGTGGAGCGCTCTGCACGCGTACACCGACCACGCCGGGTCGGACTGGTACGGACTGCCCAGCTTCCTGCACCACGGCGCCTGGGCCGACGCGCAGCGGTGGCTGGACGAGCGGCTGACCCCGTGGATGGACCTGATTCCACCACTGGTCATCCTCACCAGCCTCGTGGTGATGACCGTGTGCTGGGTGCGCTCGCCCGGACCGCACCCGGTACGACTCGTACCGCTGTTGCCCTACCTGTTGTGGCTGGCCGTGAGCTTCCTCGGCTACCACCTCGAACTCTCGGATCTGCTCTATGACTTCCTTCTCTACGCGGGCGTGCTGGTCTGGCAGCTGTGCTTCGCGTACGCCTTCGCCCGGGACCGGCAGTGGCACCTCGACCGGTCCACGCGCAAGGTGCTGGCCGCCTTCTCGCTGGCCGCGGTGCTGATGGGCGGCTACTTCGGGATCGCCGTCGCGCTCTCCGGCACACTGCCCGGCGCGCATACCGCCGGCGCACTGGTGATGGCGGCCGGCGCGCTGGTGATCGGCGCCCTGTTGCGCCCGACCATCGGCTGGGCGATGCGCGTCGTGGACCGCTTCTACTACGGCGAACGGGCCAGGCCCTACCAGGTGGTCCGCGACCTCTCCGAGCAGTTGAGCCGGGCACCGGCACCCGGCGCGGCGCCGACCCTGCTCTGCCGAACCGTCGTACACACCCTCGGTCTGCCCGGCGCAGGCGTCGTGGTCGCCACCCGACACGGTGAACGCGAACTCGCCCGGATCGGCAGCGCCGACGCCGACCGCGTCGACTTCCCGCTCACCTACGAGGGTGCCGTGATCGGCCGGCTCTCCGCACCGCCCCGACCCGGACAGGACACCCTGGATCGCCAGGACCTGGAAGTACTGCGCTTCCTCGCCGACCAGGCGTCGCCCGCCATCGCGTCGCTGCGCCTGTACGAGGAACTCCAGGAGACCCGCGAACACATCGTGCTCGCCCGCGAGGAGGCCCGCCGCCGGCTGCGCCACGACCTGCACGACGGCCTGGGCCCCGCATTGTCCGGCACCCGGCTTCAGGTCGACACCGCGCGGGCCTGCGTACCGCCGGGCACTCCGGCCGAGGGCACGCTGGCCATCGCGTCGCGCAGCATCGGCGAGGCGATCACCGAGTTGCGCCGGATCACCGACGGCCTCGCCCCCGCCGCACTCGCCCGTCTCGGCCTGGCCGGCGCACTGCGCGAATGTGCCACGCGGCTGGACGGCGGCAACGGCACGGACCCGCACATCCGGGTCGCCTTCGACCCCGATCCGCCCCCGCCGCTGCCCGCCGCCGTGGAGGTCGCGGTCTACCGGATCTGCGGCGAGGCGCTGACCAACGTCGTCCGGCACGCCCGGGCCCGCAACGCCACGCTCGACGTCCGGGTCACCGACACCCGCGTCGTCCTGGAGGTGGTCGACGACGGCATCGGGAGCGTGGACCGCGAGCGCGGCGCGGCGACCGAGGGCGTCGGCCTGGCCTCGATGGCCGAACGCGCCGAGGAACTCGGCGGCAGTTTCACCGCGGGCGGCGACGAGCACGGCACGGTGGTGCGCGCGGTCATTCCACGACCCGGGACCGACACCCGGGACCAACCCGGGACCGGCCCGGGACCGTGACCACATGCGGGCGAACCGAGACCGCGCGAAGGTGGAGGAGAGGTGATCGACCCGATCACCTCGTCCCTCACAGAGCACGGAGATCGATCATGTCGACGACCCCACTGCCGAACGGCGGCGAACCACCGCCCGGATCGGATCAGCCCGACAAGCACTTCGGCTGCCACCCACCGAACCACGCGTGCGTGGCCGCGGAGCCCGCGGATTCGTCGGAACCGACGAATCCGGACGGCGGCCATCCGCCGCATCGGGCCGACGCACCGGGCCGACCCGCCGAACCGGACACGCATCATCCGCCGTCCGGCTGACTCGGCACATTCCTCCTACCGCCGCCCCCACCGTCCTCGACGGTGGGGGCGGCGCCGTGTGCACGGCGGGCGCGCGCGGCGGGCGGGCTCACCCGGTGTGGCGGTGACGGGTCGGTGCGGCCAGGGCGGCGCCGGCCGCGCCGGTGTGGATGACGTCGGAGAGGGCCTGCAACTGGGCTCGGATCAGCGCCGCGACCCGGGGGTCCGCAGGCCGTACCGATCCGTCCGGTCCGCCGGTCAGCGCGTCGGGGGCGCCGCCCACCACCACCTCCGGGTGCGGCACGACCAGGTTGCCCAGACCGGCCAGGATCCGCACGGTGTCGGTCAACCCGCGAAACCCGTGCAGCCGACTGGCCGTGACCACCATCACCGCGATGCCCTTCCCGGACAACGACGCGTCCCCTCGTGGGCGCGAGGCCCAGTCGACGGCGTTCTTGAGCACGCCGGGGATCGAGTGGTTGTACTCCGGGGTGGCGATCACCAACCCGTCCGCCCGACGGATCGCGGTACGCCACCGGCGCACCGCCGGAAGCTCCGGATGCACGTCCAAGTCCTGGTTGTACAGCGGTAGTTCGCCCAGCGTCGGATAGACGTCGAAGCACATGCCGGGCGGCGCGAGCGCAGGCAGCGCGGCCAGCAGCCGGGTGTTGTCGGACCGGGCGCGCAGCGAACCGGAGATCGCCAACACGCGGGCCGGGGAGGCAAAGACGGGAGCGGACGCGGGAGCGGTCCCGGGCGCGGACATGAGTGGCCTTTCGTCGAAGCGATACGTCGGAAGCCGGTGTCGGTGGCCGAAACGTCGGAAGCCGGCGCGTCGGGAGCGGGTATGGCACCGGCCGATACGTCAGGGGCCGATACGCCGGGAACCGGGGCATCGGGCGCCGGTACGTCGGGCGCCGGAGCCTCAGGCGTCGGTACGCGGGCGCCGATACGCCCGCGGTCGGTGCGTCAGGTGCCGGTGCGGCGGTCCAGCAGCGTCGTGTCGTGTCGCCCCGCGCGGAAGTCCGGGTCGTCCAGGATCTCGGCGAGCAGCGGCGCGGTGGTGTGTATGCCCGGGCCCTCGACCCGCAGTTCACCCAGCGCGCGGCGCATCCGGGCCAGTGCCTGGTCGCGATCCGGTCCCCACGTGACGATCTTGGCCAGCAGCGAGTCGTACTCCGGGCGGGCCTGGGATCCCGGGAACGCGTGCGTGTCCACGCGGACGAACGGGCCGGCCGGCGCGTCGAAGGCGGTGAGCGTGCCGGGACAGGGCGCGAAGTCGCGGGCCGGGTCCTCGGCGTTGATCCGGACCTCCACCGAGGCCCCTCGGGGCCGCACCCGCTCCTGGTCGAGGCCCAGCGGTCGGCCGGCGGCGATGAGCAGCTGTTCGCGGACGATGTCGATCCCGGTCACCGTCTCGGTCACCGGGTGCTCGACCTGGATCCGCGAGTTGACCTCGATGAACGCCGCCTCCTCGCCACGGACCAGGAACTCGAAGGTGCCCGCGCCCCGATAGCCCACCGCCCGGGCCCCGGCGACCGCGTGTGCGGCCAGTCGATCGGCCTGGCCGGCGGGCAGGCACGGTGCCGGGGACTCCTCGACCAGCTTTTGGTGTCGGCGCTGCACCGAGCAGTCCCGCTCGCCGAGGTGGACCACGTTGCCGTGCCCGTCGGCCAGGATCTGGATCTCGATGTGACGCGCACCGGCCAGGTAGCGCTCCAGGTAGACCCGGTTGTCGCCGAAAGCCGCCTGGGCCGTGGCGCGCGTCGCCCGGAAGGCGGGCAGCAGTGCGCCGGCGTCCGGCACCACCGCCATCCCTCGCCCGCCGCCGCCCGCGACCGCCTTGACGATCAGCGGGAAGCCGATCCGTCGGGCCACCTCGGCGGCCTCGTCGGCGGTCTCGACCGGGTCCGGCGATCCGGGCAGCACCGGCAGCCCGGCGTCCGCCATGAGCCGCCGGGCCGTCGACTTGTCCCCGAGCCGGGCCATCACCTCGGGCGCCGGACCGACGAAGACGATCCCGTTCTCGGCGCAGATCGTGGCGAAGTCCGGGTCCTCGGAGAGGAAGCCGTAGCCGGGATGGATCGCCTGCGCACCGGTGTTGCGGGCCGCCTCGATCACCGCCGGCGGGTAGAGGTAGCTGCGATGGGGGTCCGCGGGGCCGATGTTGACGTGCCGGTCGGCGGCCCGTACGGCGGCCGAGTCGCGATCCGCGCCGGAGTGCACGACGACGGTGGCGATGCCCATGTCCCGGCAGGTGCGCACCACGCGGAGCGCGATCTCGCCCCGGTTGGCGATCAGTACGGTGTCGAACACGGCAGCTCACCTCGCCGAATCGGAGTGGGGGCCGGAGCCGGGGCGGCCGGGGCCGGCGGCCGGATCGGCAGCGGATCCGGCGTCGGGATCGGTGGTGGGATCGGGGTCGAGTTCGAGCAGCGGTTGGTCGTACTCGACGCCCTGGCCGTTGTCGACCAGCACCGCCGCCACCCGACCGTCGCGGTCCGCCTCGATCGGGTTCATCAGCTTCATCGCCTCGATGATGGCCACCTGTTGGCCGGCCCGGACCGTGTCGCCGACCTCGACGAACGGTGCCGCTCCCGGTTCCGGCGCGCGGTAGAGGGTGCCGACCAGCGGCGCGCGGACCAGGTGGCCCGCGGGTGCGGCGGCCGGCGGCGGGGAGGGTGCGGGCCCGGCCTCGGGCCCGGCCTCGGGCCCGGGCGGGGTGGCGGCCGGGATCGGCGGCTGCCCCGGGGTGGGCGACCAGGCGACCTCGATGCTCTCCCCTCCGGATCGCAGCACGATCTGCGTGGGCGGTCGCGGGGCCTCGCTCAGCACCTGGCCCAACGTGGTGCACAGGACGGCCAGGGTGGCCGCCCGGCCTCGGTCGTCGATGCCGCTCATGCCGATTCCTCCTCGTAGTCGTGCGCGTCCGCCCGGTCGCGGTCGAGCCCGTCGACCTCCGCGGCCGGCGCCGCGGGGAGTCCGAAGGCGCGAAAGCGTCGTCGCCGCAGCACCACGCGCTCGGCCGGTTCGACCGTCGCAAGCTCGGCGACCGTCTCCAGGACCGCGTCCCGCAGGGCCAGGCTCGCGGCGGCCGGATCGGCCTGGGCACCGCCCTCGGGTTCGGCGATCACCCGGTCCACCACGCCGAGTTCGAGCAGTGAACCGGCGTCCAGACCGAGCGCCCGGGCCGCTGCCGGGCTCTGCTCGCGGGTCTTCCACAGGATCGCCGCGCAGCCCTCCGGGCTGATCACCGAGTACAGCGCGTTCGCGCTGATCAGCACCCGGTCGGCGACGCCCAGCGCGAGGGCGCCGCCGCTGCCGCCCTCGCCGGTGACCACGGCCACCACGGGCACCCGCAGTCCGGCGAGCACGCGCAGGCATTCCGCGATCGCCCCGGCCTGGCCCTGCTGTTCGGCCTCGATTCCCGGGTGCGCGCCCGGGGTGTCGATCAGGGTCACCAGCGGCACACCGATCTTCTCGGCCAGCCGGGCGAGCCGGACCACCTTGCGGTAGCCGGCCGGTGAGGCCATCGCGAAGTTGGCCCGGACCAGGTCGGCGGTGGTGTGGCCCTTCTGGTGGCCGAGCACGAGCAGCGCGCGGCCTTCGACCAGGCCCAGACCGCCCACGATCGCCGGGCAGTCGCCGCCCGCCCGGTCGCCGCGCAGCTCGACGAACGCGTCCATCCAGTAGGCGAGATGGTCCCGCGTGGTCGGCCGGCCCAGGTCCCGCGCGGCGGCGACCACCTCGTGCGCGGGCCGAACGGCCGGCGCGCCCGATTCGGGGACCGCGACCGGCCCGCCGGCGCCCGACACCGAGGCCCGGGTCGGCGCGCTCGCCGCCCCCCGATCCGGCCGGGCCGGCGGCGCCGCCGAAGCCCGATCGGACCGCACGGCAGCGCGGACAGGCCGCCCACTCCCCTCCGCCCGATCCGGCCCGACGGCCCCGCGCGCCGCGGCCAGGAGCACCGCGAGCGTGCGGCGCAGCTCGCCGCGCGGGCGCACGGCGTCCACCAGGCCGTGCCGAAGCAGGAACTCCGCCCGCTGGAACCCCTCCGGCAGCCGCTCCCCGATGGTCTGCTCGATCACGCGTGGTCCGGCGAAGCCCATCCGCGCGCCCGGTTCGCACACCACCACGTCGGCCAGCGTGGCGAACGAGGCGGCCACGCCGCCATAGGTGGGGTCGGCGACGACGGTGACGGTGAGCAGTCCCGCCTCGTCCAGTTCGGCCATCGCCGCCGAGGTCTTGGCCATCTGCATCAGGGCCAGCGCGCCCTCCTGCATCCGGGCGCCGCCGGAGGAGGTGACCACGATCAGCGGCACCCGCCGGGCCAGCGCGGCGTCGGCGGCCGTGCCGATCGCCTCCCCGGCGGCCACCCCCAGGCTGCCGCCCATGAAGGCGAAGTCCATCACGGCCAGCACCACCGGATGCCCGGCCAGCGTGCCGAGCGCCACCCGGACCGCGTCGTCGTGCCCGGTGGCCGCACGGGCGGCGGCCAACCGGTCCGGGTACGGCCGGAGGTCCTCGAAGCGCAGCGGGTCCTGCACGGTCGGGGTCGGGGTGAGCGGCCGGGCGCTGCCCGGGTCGAGCAGCGCGTCCAGCCGCCGGGCCGCGTCCAACGGGGTGTGTGCGCCGCAGCGGGGGCACACCCGATCGGCACGCTCGAAACGTTTGCGGTACACCAGGGCGCGGCAGCTCGGGCAGATCAGCCAGTCCGGCGGCACCCGGTCGGCGGCCGGCCCGGAAGCGGTGGTCATCGCGTTCTCCCCTGTTCGTCGCGCGGCGCGGTGCTCGGGGCGGCGTGCCGCAGCGGGGTGATCTGGTGGATGTCGTAGTCCCGGCGCAGTCGGGCCACCCGCTCCGCGTCGACCCGCTCGCCGTTCTCGAAGATGGTGAGCAGCTCCTCGAAGTAGCGTTCGTGGTCGGGCGCGGGTGTGGACTGGAAGAGCATCCGGGCCGGTCGCGTGGTCGGGTTGCCGAATGCGTGCGGGCATCCGGGCGGTACGAACATGCAGCTCCCGGCGCCGGCCCGGACCGGTCCCCGGCCGGTCTCCGAGCGCCAGGTTCGCCAGTCGTCGGCGGTGCGCCGGCGGGGCTCGAAGGCGAGCACGTCGAGTTCGCCGTCGAGTACGTAGAAGAACTCCTCGCCGTGCCCGTGCACGTGCGCGCCGACGTCGAAGCCGGGCGGCACCACCACCTCGAAGGTCGAGGTGTGCCGGGCGTGCGCGCCGGTGACCTTGTAGGTGACCTCGTGTGCGGCGGTCACCAGCCGCCGGCCCGTTCCGGGCGGGATGATCAGGCCGTCGACCATGACGGCACCTCCTCGTCCGTGGACCGGCGATCGAGGCCGCCCGGTGGTCCGGATTCGACCCAGGTGCCGACCGCCATCTCGGCGGTGATCCCGGGGCCGAAGCCGGCCACGATGCCGCGTCCGCCGGCGGCCGGTCCGCCCGCCGCGAACAATCGGTCCAGGGCGTCGAGTACCACCGCGCTCGCGATGTTGCCGTACTCGGTGAGGGTGGCCCGGCTGTGCCGGAACGCGTCGGGGGCGACGCGGAGGAACGTGCTCAGGTCGTCCAGGATCCGCGGACCGCCGGCATGCACGATGTAGAAGTCCAGGTCCGAGGCGTCCCAGGCGTGCCGGGCGGCCAGTTCCTCGATGACCGGTGCCAGTGGCTCCATCGTGGCGGGCACCCGCTTGTCCAGCCGGAAGTGGAAGCCGGTGTCCTTGACCGCGTAGCGGATCCAGTCCTGGGTGTGCGGGATCAGGTGGGAGGCGTTGCGTTCGAGCCGGACGCCGGTGCCGCCCGCGCCGCGCACCACGGCCGCCGCGACCGCGTCGCCGAACAGGCCGTCGCAGAGCAGCGAGCCGATGTCGGCGTCGGCGGGCTGGTAGCACAGCGAGCAGAACTCGCAGGCGACGATCAGCGCGTTGAGGCCGGGATGGGCGGTACAGAAGTCGTGCGCCCGGTTGATCGCGGCGCCGCCGGCCGCACAGCCGAGCTGGGCGATCGGCAGCTGGCGGGTGTCGGAGCGCATGCCCAGTTCGTTGATCAGCCAAGCGGTCATCGACGGCATGCCGAATCCGGTACACGAGACGTAGATCAGCAGGTCCACGTCGCGTACGTCCAGTTCCGCGTTGGCCAGTGCCCGGCGGATCACCGGGGGCACCCGCAGCCTGGCCTGCTCGTGGTAGAGGAGGTTGCGGGCCTCGAAGCCGGGATGGCGCAGGGTGCGCTCGATCGGCTGGACGAGATGTCGCTTGCGTACGCCGGTGTTCTCGATCAGGCGCAGCGCGAGCGGCAGTCGGGGGTTGTCCGCGTGCAGTCGGCGGGCGATCTCCAACGACTCGTCCATGGTGATGACGTTCTCGGGGACGGCCACGGCGGGCCGGCACAGAATACTCACGAGTGGTCTTCCTTGCCTGGTGCGAAATCGCGGAGAACCGGACGCGGTTCTCCGCGGTCTTCGGTGGTTTCGGTGGTTTCGGTGCCGCGCCCGGCCGCCACCGCGGGGTGGACGTCGCCGGGCGCGGCACCGGCATCGGTGCGGTGCGCTCGGCTACCGGGCCGCCTGCACCGGGATCGACCGGGGCGGGCCCACCCGGTGTGGGGCCTCGATCGCACCGTCGGGCAGCAGCGCGCCGGTGTCCTCGAAGATCACCACGCCGTTGCACAGCAGGCTCCAGCCCTGCTCGGGATGGCTCTGTACGACGTGTGCCGCGAGGTGGTCGGAGGCCGATGCGGCGGGACAGGGGGGAGAGTGCCGGCACATGGTCCTGGTCCTTCCGGGAGTGCCGTGGGTGGCGGCGGATCGTTGAGCCGCCACGGGGTGGGTCGGTTGTTCGGTCACACGCCAACCGTGCGCCTCCCGCGGTCCCGGGCGGATGAGGCCACGGCCCCGAATCGACGGCCGATGTCCCGGGTCGGTGGGCGCGGGTCGAGGTGGGGGGTCGAGGTGGGCGGGTCGGGCATCCCGTTCGCGCGCGGCCCGGCCGGCCACGCGGACACTCGCTCACATGTGCGGAATATGCTGCCGGGCGTGAACGACGACGAACCGATCCTCAAGCGGGACAGGTGGGGGCCGAGCCCCTACGTATTCAACGTCCGCAACCCCATCGGTCTGGCACTGACCGTGATCACCATGGTCTTCGTCGTGGTCATGCTGGTCCTGATGAACCGACACATGGGGCCGTTCGCGCGGCCGTCCACTCCGGAGCGGCCCCCGTCGGAGGGCTGGGAGTGGTCACCGACCCGGCAGCCGACGCCGTGGACGCCACCGACATCGCCCGCGACGCCGCCGACGACACCGACCGAATCGGCGCACCCGTAGGGTGTCCCGGTCCGGGGTGGGGCACGTCCGCGGTCCCGGCCGGCCACGTCCTCAGTCCCGCCGCCCCGCCGCCTTGTCCTCGCGCAACCGCCGGGCCCGAAGCACCAGTTCCAACTCGAAGCGGCGATCCGGTTCGTCCATCTCGTCGCCCAGCAACTCCCGGATCCGGCGCAGCCGATAGCGCACGGTCTGCGCGTGCACGCCCAGCAGCGCCGCGATCTCCGGTGCACCGCCGCGCGTCTCCAACCAGGCGAGCAGGGTTTCGGCCAGCCGACGCGAGTGTGCGGGCGCGCAGTTGTCCAGCGGCGCCAGGCAGCGGCGGGCGAGGTCCTCGATCAGCTCCTCCGGCGGCAACAACACCAGCGCCTCGGTGTGTTCGGTGCAGCGGATCACCCGCCCGTCGGGCAGTTGCCCGCGCTCCATCAGGCGCAGTGCGGTGCAGGCCCAGTGCAGCGACTTGGCCGCGTCGGCCAGAGGCACGGCCGGCCCGATCGCGCCCGACCAACCCGCCATCGCCCGGCGCAGCAGGTCGGAACGCCCGGCCGCGTCCGGGTCGGGCAGGATCATCCGGGGTCGTTCGCACTCCATGTCCAGGAGCACGTCCCGGCCCACCGCCGGCGCGACCGCGTCCGGCGCGGGTCGCAACAGCACGCCCACGGCGACCTGTTCGGGCAGTGGCCAGCCGATCCGGGCGGCGTGTTCGGCGAGCGCGCCCGCCGGTTCGGTGCCGTACTCGGTGAGCATCAGCTTGATCAACCGCTTCTGCGCCCACAGGCGTTCGCCCACCTGGCGGGCCGCGGCCTCGGCGTAACCGTGCACGGACTGGGCGACCAGGCCGTCGAGGTATTCGAAGCCCGCCTCGGCGAGTTCGTACATGGCGGGCGGCGGGATCTCCACCTGTTGGCCGATCTCGGCCAGCCGCCGCCACGCGAGGCGCACGCCGAGCCGGTAGACCGCCTGCAACGAGTCCAGGCTGCGCCCCTGGAGCACCTCGGCGCGGCCGAACATCTCGAACAGTTCCAGACGTTCGTGCTGCCGGTCGTCGGTGTCGAGCAGGTGTGAGACGAAGTCGGCCAGCGCGCGTCGGATGGCGACCAGGGCCATCGGTTCGCCGGACTCGTCCGGGATCAGCGGGAGTGTGGGGTACTCGACCCGGATGTCGCGCAGGATGCCCTGCGCCAGGTCGGGGATCTCGGCCAGGGCCAGATCGGCGAACCGGCGCAGTTGCGGCCGGGGTACGTCCCGCCATGCGGTGCGCACCGTCATGTCGCCTCTCCCTCGCGGCGGGTGGCCCGCGCCCGTGCCCGGGGCGTGGACGCGTGGTCGGACCCGTTTCCCGGCATGCGGGGTCGGCATCAGGGCTGTGGGTTCGGCGCGGTGGGATCGGTGCGAAACGACACGAGCGGGACGTTGGGTTGCTCGGGGGTCTTGTGCAACGCGGCGACGATGCCGAACGCGGCACCGACGGCGAGGGCGGCGGCGAGGATCACGGTCAGCGCGGCGGCGAGCAGTCTGTGCATGCTTCGACGAGCCTCTCGATCGGAGGGCACCCCGCCCAATCCCATGCACCGGCTCCGTGGTGAACACAGTGTGCGAGCCGTATTGACACTCCGTCAAGGGTGCGCCTACGGTTCCCGGCCTGAGACAGACGTGCACGTCCGCTCGGGCCTGTCTTCGATCTCGCGTCTGGCTCCGCGGCGTCCGGTGCCGTGCATCGGCGCGCCGGGGAAGCGCTCGCACAGTGGTTCCATTCGGGCGGTTCACCGGGGTGGCGAGGTGCGGTGCCGGGCGTCGCGGTGCTCGGCGTGGGATCGAAGACAGGCCCTGGGCCTTTGCCGTCAGGAGTGCCGGATGCGCCGCACCTTTTCCTCCCGTTCCCCGATTCCGTCCCTGGCCGTGCTCGGAGCCGGAGTCTTCCTGCTCGTGCTGGCCGCGATGCTGGCCTGGTACGTCGAGCCGCAGGCCGAGCGCACCCCTCTCGACATCGACGACACCGTGGTGTTCGCCGGTACCGGGAGCTATTTCGACACCACCGCGCTGCGGCCGGTGCACGGCGAGACGCTCACCGTGACCCGCCGGGTGGTGGGCAATGTCGCGGAGGCCGAGCGCAGCGGCCGGGCGGTGTGGGACGTGTCGACGACGATCGACACCCCGGCCACCCTGGCCGAGCACGACCCGCGTCGGTCCTACCAGTGGACGGTGGCCCGCTGGGTGACCGACCGGCGTACCAATGCTCCGGTGCACTGCTGCGGAGAGACGCCGGCGTTCCGGGGCGAGGCGTTCCTGAAGTTCCCGTTCGATCTGGAGAAGCGGCGATACCGCTGGTGGGACGAGACATTGGGGGCGGCGATCCCGCTGGACTACCGCGGCACGGTGAAGGTGCGCGGACACCGCGGCTATCGCTTCACCGGCACCGTGGCGGACACCCGGATCGGCGGCCGACAGGTGCCGGGCGCCCTGGTCGGCGTCGCGCAACCGCAGGTGCTCGCCGAGGAGTGGTACGCCAATGCCGGTGTCGATCTGGTCGTCGACCCGCGTACGGGCCGGGTCGTCGATGCCCGCATCGCCCCGCGCAAGACCCTGCGGGCACCCGGCGCGAGTTCGGCTTCGGTGGTACTGCTGGACAGTTCCGAGATCCGCTTCACGCCCGAAACCCGGCGCCGCCAGGTCGATGCGGCGCGGCGGGACGGCGCCAAGCTGGTGTTGGTCGGCGAGACCGCGCCGATCGCCGCGGGCAGCGCGGGGGCCGTACTCACCGCGCTCGGAGTGCTGTTGGTGGTCCGCGGACCACGGCGCGGCTCCCCCGAAGTCGAACCGGTCGCCGAACCGGTCGCCGACGCGGCCGCCGATCGGGGCGCGCGGGTGCGCACCCGTCGGTTGCCGCGGCTGCGCCAAAGGGCTGCCGGGCGGGGCGACTCCGGGCGGCCGGCATCGAACTGAAGGTTCGTCGGTGATCGCGGCGGCAAAGTTGTCACCTGCGTGAGTAGCCGCGGCACACGGGGGTGGCGAAAACTACGAACTCACCCCGCACATCCCGCACTTCCCATGCACTCGACCCGCGTTCGATCCAGGCCCGATACGAGTTGGAGCTCTCATGCCCCGGCACGTGCCTCCCGCGCTGCGTCCGACGCCCCGCTCGACACCATCCGAACCGCCGCCCGACCGGTCCCCCCAGCCTCGCCGGATCGTCTTCCTGGCCCGTCGCGACCTGGCCAACCCGGCCGCGGGCGGCTCCGAACTGCTGGTCGACCGACTGGCCGACGGACTCACCGCCCACGGCCACCAGGTGACCCTGCTGTGCGGTGGGCCCGCCGCCGACCGCGACTACCGCGTGGTCTCGGTCGGCGGCGACACCGACCACTACCTGCGCGCCCACCGTGCCCTCGATCGCCGCGTCGGCGGCTGCGACCTGCTCGTCGAGGTCTGCAACGGCGTGCCCTACCTGAGCCCGCTGTGGCACCGCGGCCCCACCCTGTGCCTGGTCAACCATGTCCATACCGACCTGTGGGGAATGCGGTTTCCGGGGCCGGCCGCGCGGCTGGGCCGGCGGCTGGAGCGCTGGGGGCTGGCCGGCGCGCATCGAGGCAACCTGATCGTCGCGGTGTCCGGCTCGACCGCCGCCGCACTGCGCGCGATCGGGGTCCCGCCCGACCGGATCCGCGTGGTGCACAACGGCGTCGAGGAACCCGGGCCGCGGGTCGCCAAGTCGCCGGAGCCGCTGTTCGTGGCGGTGGGCCGGCTGGTCGAGTACAAACGCATCGACCTGCTGCTGCGCCTGTGGGAGCGGGTCCGGCCGGTGACCGGTGGTCGACTGGTCATCGTCGGCGACGGCCCCGAGGGCGACCGGCTGCGCGCCCTCGCCGGGCCCGGCGTGCTGTTCACCGGCCGGGTCTCCGAGGCCGAGAAGCACCGATTGTTGTGCTCTGCCTGGCTGTTGCTGCATCCCTCGGTGGTCGAGGGCTGGGGGCTGGTGGTGACCGAGGCCGCGGCCCGGCACACCCCGGCGATCGGGTTCGACATCCCCGGTCTGCGCGACTCGATCGACGACGGCGTCACCGGGGTCCTGGCCCGGGGCGAGAGTTCGTTCGCCGCCGCGTGGTGCACCCTGGCGCTCAGTCCCGGGCGATGCGCGGCGATGAGCGCCGCCGCCGGGCTGCGGGCCGGCCGGTTTCGCTGGACCGCCACGGTGCGCCGGTTCCGGGCCGTGGCCGCCGAGGCCGCGTCCGCTCCGGGCGCCGGCGGCGACACCGCGTGGTGATCGCGTGAAGGACCCGTCGCTGCGCCGGTCGATCGCGCTCCTTCGGGCCTTCCGGCAGGAGCGGCACGACCCGGACCGGTGCTACGGGCTGCTCGCTCGCGACGCCGCCGACCAGGTCGAGCGGCATGTCCGGGTACGCGGCCGGGTGGTGGTGGACGTGGGCGGCGGCAACGGGCACTTCACCCGGGAGTTCCGCCGGCGCGGAGCCCACGGATACCTCTTCGAACCGAATCCGCGGGAACTGGCGCCGCGCGGCACGCCGCCCCGGGGCGCGGTACTGGCCGACGGCTACCTGCTGCCGCTGGCCGACGGCGTGGCCGACGTGTGCTTCTCGTCCAATGTGCTGGAGCACGTCGCGGATCCGCAGACCTTCCTGAGCGAACTGGTCCGGGTCACCCGCCCTGGCGGGTTGATCTACGTCGCCTTCACCAACTGGTACTCCCCGTGGGGCGGGCACGAGTGGGCGCCCTGGCACTACCTGGGCGCCGAGCGCGCCCGGGCCCGGTACACCCGGCGCACCGGCCGTGCCGCCAAGCACACCCTGGGCGAGAACCTGTTCGCCGTGCACATCGGGCCCACGCTGCGGCACGTCCGGGCCCGCCCGGACGTGGTGGTGGTCTCGGCCCGCTCCCGCTACTGGCCCGTGCTGCCCGGGGCGGTCACCCGCGTTCCCGGCCTGCGTGAGGTCCTCACCTGGAATCTGCTCCTCATTCTTCGGCGGTGCCCGTGACGGCGGCGCCATCGCCCGACGCACCCGTCGGTCCCGCCCGCCGGCATCCCGGCGCCCGGGCATCGCGCGCGCTCCGCAGGAGGCACTCGTGACCGATACGACCCTGTCCCTCCCTCCGGCCCGACCCGGTCGGCCGCCCGCCGAGGCGCCGCCGGCCGAACCACCGGCCGACCGACCGCGCCGGCGGATCTGGCTGCCGGCGTTCTGGGCGGTCGTCTTCGTCGCGTTCCTGGCCAAGGCACCGGGCCGGATGACGTTCGAGACCAAGCTCGGCGTGGTCACCGACCCGTGGAAATTCATCGGCGACCTGGGCAGTCTGTGGCACGACCGGGGCGGCTTCGGCGGCCTCGCCGACCAGTACGTGGGTTACGCCTTCCCGATCCTGCCCTACTACGCGCTGGCCGATCTGATCCACCTGCCGATCTGGCTCGCCGAACGCCTGTGGCTCTCGCTGATCGTCAGCACCGCCTTCTGGGGCGCGTTGCGGCTGGCCGAGCGGTTGCGCGTGGGCACCGCGCGCAGTCGGCTGCTCGGTGCGGTGGCCTACGCGCTGTGGCCGACCTTCACCATCGTGATCGGGTCCACCTCGGCCGCGGTGCTGCCCGGTGCGCTGTTGCCGTGGGTACTTCTGCCGCTGACCTCGCCGCGATTGAACCCGCGGACGGCGGCCGCGCGTTCGGCGCTGCTCATCCCGTTCATGGGCGGCGTCAACGCCGCCTCGACCCTGGCCGCGCTGCTGCCGGTCGGGCTGTACCTGCTCACCCGCCCGGCCGGGCCGCGCAAGTGGGCGCTGATCGGCTGGTGGGTCCCCGGTCTGCTGCTCGCCACCGCGTGGTGGGTGGTCCCGCTGCTGCTGCTCGGCATCTACGGCGAGAACTTCCTGCCCTACATCGAGCAGGCCGAGACCACCACCGGCACGATGTCCGCGACCGAACTGCTGCGCGGTGCGGGCGACTGGGTCGCCTATCTCCACTTCGGCGAGCCGTGGCTGCCCGCCGGGTGGACCGTGGCGACCGCCGTGGTGACCATCCTCGGATCGGCCTTCGCCGCCGCGCTCGGCCTGGCCGGCCTGGCCCGCCGGGACCTGCCCGAGCGCCGCTGGCTGACCCTGACCGTGCTGATCGTGGCGCTGATCGCCCTGGCCGGCTACGGCGGTTCGTTCGGCGCCCCGTTCCACGGCACCGCCCGGGACTGGCTCGACGGGTGGCTGCGTCCGTTCCGCAACATCTACAAGTTCGAGCCGGGCCTGGCGCTGGCCCTGGTGCTCGGCCTGACCCACCTGGTGGGCACGGTGGGCGAGCGGAACCCCGTCCTGCCCCGGCCGACCCGCCGGTTCACGCCCGCGATCGCCGCGCTGCTGATCCTGCCCGGCCTGGCCTGGCCGTACCTCAACGGCACGGTGCTGCAACCGGGCGCCTTCACCAGGCTGCCCGACCACTGGCGACAGACCGCCGACTGGCTGGAGAAGCACTCCCCGGACAGCCGGGCCCTGGTGGTGCCCGCGACCGCCCACGGGCTGTACACGTGGGGCTCCCCGATCGACGAACCACTCGACCCACTGGCCGATTCGCCGTGGGCGCAGCGGGACTTCGTCCCGTTCGGCACGCCCGGGGTGCGGCGGGCGACCGACGCGGTGGAGCAGGCGCTGCTCACCGGCGGCACGGTGCCCGGCTTGCGGGACTTCCTCTCCCGCGCCGGGCTGTACACGGTGGTGGTGCGCAACGACCTGGATCCGGACCAGATCGGCTACGTCCCGCCGGCCACCGTCACCCGCACCCTGGAGACCTCCGGCTACCACCGGGTCACCGGATTCGGTCCGTTGATCACCGGCGGCCGGATCCCCGAGGACACCCCCGTCCAGGTACAGGGCCTGTTCAGCCGCCGGCAGGCCGTCGAGATCTACGAGCCGGCCGCGGACACCCCGCGGCCCGGCCGGGTCGGCAGCCGCGCGGTGGCCGACACCGCGGTGCTCAGCGGCGGCCCGGAGGCACTGCTGCAACTGTCCGCCGACCCCACCCTGCGCGATCGACCCACGGTGCTCACCGGCGACGCCCACCCGGGCATCGACCGGCCCGGCATCCGGCTCGTCGCGGACGGACTGCGCCGCGCGGACACCCGTTTCGGGCTGATCAACGCCAACACGTCCTACCCGTACACCGCGAAGGAGCGAAACCCCTCCGACAGCACGCAGAACGCGGGCACGAAGCCGAAGCAGATCCTGCCCGTCCACGGAGCCGACCACCAGAGCACCGCCGAGTTGCGCGGCGCGGCGTCGGTGAGCGCGTCCAGCAGCGGCAACTGGCTCTTCCACCTGCCGCAGTTCGACCCGGTGAACGCCTTCGACGGCGATCCGGCGACCGCGTGGGCCGAGGGCAGTCCCGGCGAGCCGAACGGCCAGTGGCTGAAGGTCGCCTTCACCGCGCCGACCGACATCCCCGCGTCGCTGTCGCTGACTCCACTGGCCGGCGACGGCATGCGTGCCGCGCCGACCCGGGTGCGGATCGAGACCGATCGCGGCGCCAGGGACAGCACGCTGCGGCCCGACGGCACCGCCCAATCGGTGCAGGCGCCCCCGGGGACGGCCACGTGGCTCGAGGTCACCATTCTGGACGCGCGGATCGCGCGATCCGGGCTGTCCGGCGCGGGCTTCGCCGAGGTGGCCATCCCCGGCGTACAGGTCTCCCGGCTGCTGCGTCTGCCCACCGACGCGGACCGGAGCAGCGCCGAGACCTCGGTCTACTCGCTGCACCGCGACACCGACCCCGGCGGGCTCTCCCCGGTGGCGGCCGAGGACGGGCTGCACCGCCGGTTCAGCACCCCGCAGGCCGGCGACTTCGCCTTCGACATCCGCGCCGTGGCGACGCCGGGCCCGGAACTGGACCGGCTGGTGCTGAGCGCCGCGCCCGAGCAGGCCAAGCGGATCACCGCCACCGCCGACTCGACCGGGCACACCGGCCGTTCGCTCAGTCCGCGCAACCTCGTGGACGGCGACCTGACCACCGCATGGATCGCCGGGGACCGGCCCGTGGTCCACCTGAGCTGGCCGGACCGCACGATCATCGATCAGCTCGTCTTCGGCCCGGCCAGCGGGCTGTCCAGCCGACCGGAGGAGGTGCGGATCAGCTCTCCCGACGGCTCGGTGACCACCACCGTGGACGAGAACGGACTGGCCCGATTCGACCCGATCGACACCGACCGCATCACCGTCACGATCACCCGGACCGCACCGCTGACCGTGCACAACCCGCTCGCCGGCAAGCGGCTGCAACTGCCGGTCGGACTCAGCGAGATCCACATCCCGGCACTGGCCGGTCTGCGCACCCGCCCGCCGGACCCGACGCTCGGCTTCACGCTGCCGTGCGGGCAGGGGCCCCCGCTGGCGGTGGACGGCGTGCTGCACGCCACCGGCGCCGCCGGGTCGGTGCGCGACCTGCTCGAACGCCGGCCCGTCGCGGTGAGGTTGTGCGCAGCGGAGGCATCCGGCGGCTCCCTGCCGCTGGCTCCGGGACCGCACACGGTCGAGGCCGGCAACCAGGGGCCGCTGGAGATCACCGACGTCACCGCGACCCGAGGTCGGCTCCCGGCCACAGCCCGGCAGTCCGCCCGCTCGGCCACCGCCGCCGACTGGAGCGGCGACCACCGCTCGGTGCGGATGGGTGCGGGCGAGGCCACCTATCTCCAGATGTACGAGAACCACAACTCCGGTTGGAAGGCCACGCTGCACGGCAGGGAACTGCGTCCGGTGCGCATCGACGGTTGGCAGCAGGGCTGGTTGGTGCCCGCCGGCGCGGCCGGCACCGTCGAACTCGACTACGAACCGGGCGGCATCCACCGGGCCGGACTGATCGGCGGCGCGGTCGCCCTGGCCGCCCTGATCGCACTCGCCTTCGTGCGACGCCGGCGATCGGAGCCGGCCGGGCTCGACGAGGCGCCGGCCGACCCGCCGCCGCCCGGCCGCATCCTGGGCGTGCTCGCGCTCACCGTCGTGATCGCCGTGGTGGCGGGCCCGGTGGCGCTGCTGGTGCCCGCGCTCGCGGTGGCCGCCCACCTGCGTCACCGGCTGCTCGCCCCGATCGCACTCGTGGCGATGGCCGGCGCCGGGATCGCGGCGGCGGTCGGCGCGGACGAGCCGGTGGTCGACGGCGCGGGCGCGTTCGGACCCGCCGCCCAACTGCTCGCGCTGATCGCGCTGTGCGCGGCGCTGGTGACCGCGGGCGGCCCCGACCCGGGCGGGCTGCCCGCCGGCGCATCCGGTCCCCGGCACGGCCGTTCACCACGCCGGGCACGGCCCACGTCCCCGAAGACACCGGACGGACAACCTACGCCCACGGGACCACCGAGGCCGAGCGAGGCGAAGACGTCCGCGGCCGGGCCCGTATCGACGGCCGAACCGGCGCCGCCCGACCGAACCCCGGCCGGCGAAGCACCGACGCCGGGGCACGCCCACCCGGGGCGGGACGACCACACGGCACCCCTGCCGAGCCACCCGCGGCGGGACGCCCACACCGCGCCGCCACCGGGCCGCCCAGCCCGGGACGACCACGCCCCGCCCCCGCCGGCCCACCCGGATCGGGAAGCCGACACCGCGCCGTTGCCTACGCCGCCGTCCGGCGGCAAGGAGGCCGACCGACCATGACCGCAGCCCGCCCGGCGCGGCCCGGACTCCCGGCGGAGCCGGCCCTCGCCCGGATCCCGTTCCCGCTCGTCGACGAGATGTCCCGGCAGGGTCAGCGGCCCGGCGAACCGATCGGGGTGCACATGGAGATCCGGCTGCCCGGACAGCCGGATCCGGCCCGACTGCGCACCGCGTTCGGCACCGCGCTGCGCCGACACGGGCGCATCCTGGTCCGCGAGGCCCCCGGTCGGTGGTACCGGCGGCGCTACGAATGGGAACTCACCGCCGCCCCCGACGTCGAACCGGTCCGCTTCCCGCCGGCCGGGCCGGACGCGTTGGCCCTGGCCCGGGCCAGGGCCCTGGACGAGGCCCCGCCGCTGTCCCTGTCCCCGCCGGTCCGGCTGGACGTGGTCCGCGCGTCCGCGACCTCCGGCGGGTGCGTACTGCTGTGCACGATCCACCACACCGCCCTCGACGGACCCGCCTTCCTGCGCGTCCTGGCCACCGCCGCCGAGGTGTACAGCGGAACCGGCGCCGAACCCGCCCCGGTCCGGGCCGCCCCGCCCGGCGCCGCCGGCTCGGGGCCGCCGCTGGATCCCGGCCCGCCGCCGGCCCGCTCCACCCGGGTCGCGCCGGCCCCCGCGCCGCTCGCACACCAACGCCGGGGCAACGGCGTCGTCCTGGGCGAACTCCCGGTCCACCCACGCCCGCCCGACGCCGACCACACCGTCAACGACCGTCTCCTCGTGGCCACATGCCTGACCATCGCCCGGTGGAACCGGCTGCACGGCGCACCGGCCCGGCCGATCCGGATCACCATGCCGGTCGACGACCGCCCCCGAGGCGTCGACATGCCCATCGGCAACGGCACCCGACTGGTCGAAGTCGCGTTCGGCGTGGGCGAGTACGCGCCCGAACCCAGCCCGGAGGCGATCGTCGGACTGCTTCGCCGCACGGCCTGCCGGACCAGGCGGCTCAGGGCCACGCCGGGTCCCGCACTCGGTCGCGGCGTGGCCCTGCTCGCCGCCCCGGTCCTCCCGGTCGAGCTGCGGGCCGCGATCACCCGCGGCCTCGGTCGCGCACTCGCACCCTGGACCTCGACGACACTGCTCAGCAATCTCGGACGGATCCCCTATCCGCTGGACTTCGGCGACGCGGGCCGGGCGGAGGCGGTCTGGTTCACCGCGCCCACCCGCATGCCCCGGGGCCTGACGATCACCACGACCGGCATCGCGGGCCGCCTGTACGTGGGACTGCGCTGGTCCCGCGCACTGCTCGACGACGCGGCCGGACAGCGGCTGTACGGCTTCTTCGCGGAATACCTCGACATCGTCTCGGCCGCCGCCCTCGCCGCCGCCCCGGTCGCCGCCCCGGTCCCCCACGAAGGTGGTTCACGATGACCGCCACCCGCTCGGCCCGGCTGCGCGAGTTCTACGAGGACCCGGCGGTACCGGTCGCCTCCGGCTCCGAGCGCAGCCGACGCCAGGCCGCGATGCTGGCCCGCGCCCTCGGCCCCGACCCGGCCCTGGTGGTCGACGTCGGCTGCGGCGACGGCTCGGCGGCCTCGATCGCGGGCCCGATGCCGGCCGGCCACACCCTGATCGGCATCGACTGGTCGCAGGAGGCGTTGCGCCGGGCGAGCACTCGCATGAAGCACCTGGTCCGCGGCGAACTGACCGATGAAGGGCTGCCGTTGGCCGACGCGAGCGTGGACGCGGTGCTGTTCGGCGAGGTGCTCGAACACCTCGTGAATCCCGATGCCGCACTGGACGAACTGCGCCGGGTGCTCAAGCCGCGCGGCCACCTGATGCTCTCCACGCCGAACCTGGCCGCCTGGTACAACCGCGCGTTGCTGCTCGCGGGCGTGCAACCGGTCTTCTCCGAGGTCAGCCTGCGCGGCATCCACGGCCGACCCGGCTCGCAGGTGGTCGGCCACCTGCGGCTGTACACCGCTCGCGCGCTGCGCGACTTCCTCACCGCGTCGGGCTTCGAGGTGGTCCGCACGGCCGGTGCGCCGTTCCACGGCGTGCCACGGGTGCTCAGGCCACTGGACCGGGCGGCGTGCCTGACCCCCTCGTTCGCCTCGATCCTGCTCGTGCACGCCCGGCGGGTCTAGGCCGTGTCCGGACCCACAGCGCTCACCCCGTTGCGGCGCCCGGCGGGGTGCTGACCATGTGGTGGGGAGTGGCCGCGGCGCTGGTGGCCAACGTGCTCTACAGCACCGGATTCGTGCTGCAGAAGCGGGCGTTGGGCGATCTGCCGGCGCTGTCGGTCGGCCGACCGCTCCGACTGCTGCGCCTGCTCCTGGGCAGCCCGCTGTGGTCGGCCGGCTCGCTGGCGCTGGCCGCCGGCTTCCTCGCCCAGCTCGCCGTCTACCGCACGCTGCCCATCGCCGCGGCGCAGGGCCTGTTCGTCGCGGGCCTGGTCCTGCTGCTCCTGCTGTCCTCGGCGGTGCTGGGCGAGCGTCCCGGCGGCCGGGAACGCGCGGGCGTACTGGCCGTGCTCGCCGCACTGGCGATGATCGTCGCCTCGTTGCGAGATGCCGATCCGGTCGGCGAACATGCCCCCCTCGGCCGGTTCCTGGCGGTCTGCCTGCCGGCTCTCGCGGCCGGCCTGTGGCTGTACCGCGCCGCGGACCGGCGCGCTCGCACCCCCGGCGGCCCACCCGCCACCGGCGTGGCCTACGGCGTCGCGATGGGCCTGCTGTACGGGGTGAGTTCGCTGGCGATCAAGGGCATCTCCGGCCGGCTCGGCCGGCACGGCATCGGCGCCACGGCCCTCGACCTGCTCCGCTCCCCCTACCCGTACCTGCTCGTCGGCATCGGCGCGGCCGGCCTGGTGTTGTCCCAGACCGCGCTGCAACGCTGCCGGGCGTCGCTGCTCGTGCCGGTGTGCACCACGGTCTCCGCCCTGCTCATCGCCGGGCCGGGCAGCTTCGCCTTCGGCGAGGCGCTGCCGGACGACCGGGTCCGACCGGCCCTGCGCCTGCTCGGTGGCCTGCTCGCCGTGACCGTCCTGCTGCTCCTGCCCCGGCACGACCGGGACACCGGCCCCGCGGAGGACATCGACCCCGAGGAAGACGCGCACCGCACACCGGAAGTCACCGCCTCGCCAGAGGAGTCGCCCATGCAACCCGACGATCCGCTCCTCCGGATCCTGGCCTGCCCACTGGACAAGGGACCACTCACCCTGCTTCTTTCGGAGGACGCCTTGTACAACCCGAGACTGCACCGCCGCTACCCGATCGTCGACGGAATCCCCCAACTCCTCCCCTCTTCCGGCGTCCGGGTCTCGGACGACGAACACGCCCGGCTCACCCGACGGATCGCCCCATGACGCTCGCCGCCCGGCTCGCGCCCCGGGTGTCCCCGCGACTGGTCATCGCCGCCGTCGACGTGCTGTACCCGCGCTTCGAACCGGAGTTGCGGCGGATCGCCGACTTCGTCCCGCGCGGCGGCACCGCCGTCGACGTGGGCGGCTGGTACGGCCCGTGGTCCCGGCGACTGGCCGGGCGCGCGGAGTCGGTGGTGACGGTGGAACCGGTACCGCATCTGGCCGCGTTGCTCGACACCGGCACGCCGGCCAACGTGCGCGTGGTGGGCGCCGCGGCAGGCGACCGCGCCACCGGCACCGTCGCGCTGTGGTTGCCACCGGGCGACCGCGGTGATCGCGGCGTGTCCTCGCTCGTACGCAGGCGGATCCACGATCGGGCGCTGGACGTACCCTGCGTGCGCCTGGACGATCTCGGCCTGACCGACGTCAGGTTCGTCAAGATCGACGTGGACGGCAGCGAATCGGCCGTGCTGCACGGTGCCCGGGACATCCTGAATCGGGATCACCCGGCGCTGTTCATCGAGTTGGAGGCGCGCATCCAGTCGCCCACGCCGGTGCTCGACTTCCTGCACCGACTGGACTACCAAGGCTGGGTGTTGCCCGGTCGGCACTGGCTGCCCCTGGCCGACTTCGATCTGGCCGGCCATCAGGCGCGCACGTCGCACGTGGCCGAACGCGGCCTGCTGCGCCGCACGTTGGCACCGTTCAGCCGGCGCTACGTCAACTCGGTGCTGTTCCTGCCGGGGGCGCGGCAGCCGGGTCCGGGGGCGGGCGGCTGACCATCGCGGCGTGCGCACCGGGTGGCCCGCGCGCACGGGCGCCGTGTCGGTGCTCCTGGACCGGTCGCATTCACAACAGGCCGTGGTCGTGCGCGTAGATCGCCGCGTGGGTGCGGTCGCGTAGACCCAGGCGGGACAGTATTCGGGAGATGTGGTTCTTGACCGTGCCCTCGCTGAGAAACAGCCGGGAGGCGATCTCGCGGTTGGTCGACCCGGTGGCGATCAGCCGGAGGACCTCGGTCTCCCGCTCGGTGAGCACGCCGGGGCCGGGTCCGGGGAGGCCCGGACCCGGTCCCGGCCCCGGATCACGCGCCGGCGCCGGCTGCCCGGGCCGCGCCGCCGGCGGTTCCGGGCGGGTCATGCCGGCGGCCAGGCGTCGGGTGATCGACGCATCGATCTGGGCGACGCCGGCCCGGGCCAGCCGTACCGCGGCGGCCAGTTGCGCCGAGGGCAGGTTCTTGAGCAGGTAGCCGACCGCGCCCGCGCGCAGCGCGTCCGCCACGTACTCGTCGTCGTCGAACGTGGTCAACATGATCACCCGGCACAGCGGTGCGCGCTCGCTCAGCCGCGCGACCGCGGTGACCCCGTCCAGCACCGGCATCCGCACGTCCATCAGGATCACGTCGGGCTGTTCGGCCATGGCCGCGGCCACCGCCTGGCGGCCGTCCGAGACCGCGCCGATCACGGTGATGCCCGGTTGCACGCCGAGCAGCGAGGCGATGCCCTCGCGGACCAGTTCCTGATCGTCGACCACCAACACCCGTACCGGGTCCTCCTCGTGCCCACTCATCGGCTCGCCGCCCCGACGGCGACCGGAACACGCGGCACCGTGACCGTGACCACGGTGCCGCGTCCCGGTGCCGCGTCCACCTCGACCCGGCCACCGAGCAGGTCGACCCGTTCGCGCATCGCCCGCAGGCCGAAGCCGTCACCGGTGCCGGGCGGGCGATCGCCGAGGTCCGCGCCCGGTGCGAAGCCGCGCCCGTCGTCGGCGATCACCAGCCGTGCCTCGCGTTCGCCGTACCGTGCCGACACCGCGACGTGTCGGGCGTCGGCGTGCCGGTGCGCGTTGGTCAGGCCCTCCTGCGCGGCCCGATACAGCGCGGTGAGCGATTCGAGGTGGAATCCGCGCTCCTCGCCGCTCACGTCCAGGGTCACCCGGGCGGGGCCGCCGTCGACGTGCCGGACCAGCTCCGCAAGCGCCGTGGACAGCGAGAACGCCTCATCCTCGTCGCGCAACGCCCGTACGGAGGCCCGAACTTCGTCGAGTGCCCGGTCCGCGGACCAACGCGCGTCGGCGATCGCCCGTTCGGCGACCGGCGCATCCCGGTCCCGGAACACCGCGGCCTTCTCCAACTGGATGGCGATCGCGGTCAGGTGATGGCCCAGCCCGTCGTGGAACTCGCGGGCCAGTCGGTTGCGTTCCCGGGCGACGGAGAGCTGCTCGACCCGGGTCGCGTACTCGGCCAACCGCTCGTGTGAGTCCCGCAGTTCGCTCAGCGTGTCGGCGAGCCGCACCCGGCTCGCCTGTTCGCCCACCGCGATCGAGGCCATCACGACCGCGAGCGCCAGGCCCAGGCCGGACATCAGCAGGTCGGTGACGATGTCGGTACGCAGGTACCACCCGGGCACCCACAACACGTTGCCGAGCAGGATCACTCCCACACACACCGCGCTCAGCAGCACACCGGCCCGCCGCCCGAAGGCGACGAACGCGGTGAGCGGAACCAGCACGAACAGCGCCCGGGAGACGCCGGAGCGGTCCAGTCCGGCCGCCGCCGCGAACAGTGCGAGCCGGCCGATCAGGAGCGGCACCGCCTGCCGCGGCGGCGTGCGGACCGGGTGCCGGCGCACCTCCCGGCGATCCAGCGCAATCAGGAGCAACAGGCAGCCGGCGAACCCGGCCAGGCGCAGCGCCCGGACCGGACCGGGCGCGATCACCCCGCCGTAGAGTCCGCCGAGCAGCACGACGGCGTAGACGGTGGGCGGCACCCAGGGCATGGGCCGGGACACCCCCGTGATCGGGGTCGGCGGTGACGACGCGGCCATCCTGGCACCTCTGTTCGATCCCGAGTGCGGTGCGCCGAACGATACCGGCGGAGACCGCACGCACGACCGGCGCGACGCAGGTCGTGCCCGTCCTTGGCCGAAGGTCATGTGCCGTTCGGCCGGCCCGATCGCGGCCGCGGATGGAGCCGGTCGGGCGCGGACTGGCCACTCGGCATCTGTGGGCCACCGTCCGGCCCTTCCTAACCTCGGATCGGCGCGGTCCCGAGCATTCCGATCGCACCGGCTTCACCCCGCTTACCTGTCCATGCGGATGCGCTCCGTTCGTTCCGATCACCCCATGAAGGGCAAGATCTTGCCGAAGACCACCCGCCCATTCGCCGTCGCCGCGGCATGGCTGCTGACCGCGACGCTGGGCTCGACGGCGGCGAGCGCCGTACCCCCGTCCGATGCGGTCGCCGGATCGTCGTGCAGCGTGCGTGTGCCCGGCGCGGAGTACGTGATCGGCGCCTGCCTGGCCGATCTGACCACGGCCGGCACCGAGGCGTCCGGGCACACCGACCCGAACGACTGGGCCGGCCTGGAGGCGCCCGGCACGACCAATCCGTCCGGCGTCGAGGGCGTCCAGCTCGACGGCTACTTCCCGGACACCTCGAAGACCAATACCAATCATGGGTGGCATCACGACGCCCAGTTCGTGATCCGACTGCCGGAGAAGTGGAACGGCGGCCTGGTCGTCGCCGGCCCACCCGGCGTGCGCGAGCAGTACGCCAACGACCGGCTGATCTCCGACCACGTGCTCGCGCGGGGCTTCGCCTACGCGGCCACCGACAAGGGCAACACCGGCGAGCGGATCTTCGAGGACGGCCGGCGTCCCGGCGACGCCATCGCGGAATGGCACGAGCGGGTGGCCCAGTTGACCGTGGCCGCCAAGCAGGTCGCCGCGCGGCACTACGGTCGGCGGCCGGCGAAGACCTACATGGCGGGCGCCTCCGCCGGCGGCTACCTGGTGCGGTGGCAACTCGAGCACAATCCGGGCCTGTTCACCGGCGGCGTCGAGTTGCACGGTGTGCTGCTCACGCCCGCCGCACCCAACATCCTGGACACCGCGCCGGCGGCGTTGCGCGCCTACCCGAGGTATCGCGACAACGTGCCGGGCGCACGGGAGGAGATGTACGCGGCCGGCTACCCGGCGGGCTCCGAACCGACGTGGGAGTTCCACTACCGGAAGTTGTGGGACTCGCTCCAACGCATCGTGCGCGAGGAGATCGACCCCGGGTACGACGGCCCCAAGGAGGGCGGCACGCCGTTCTGCCCGCCGAACACCATCCAGGGTTGCGACACCGACTACGTGTACGCCGACCGTCCGGCCGCCGTGCACAGGGTGGTGGAACGGCTGTCCCTGACCGGGCGGATCAAGCGTCCGCTGATCAGCCTCCAGGGCACGCTCGACGCGTTGTTGCCGATCACGAGGAGCGGTGACGTGTACGCGAGAATGGTCGACGAGACCGGGCGCGGCGGTCTGCACCGCTACTACCGGGTCACCGGCGGAATGCATGCCGACGGCCTGTACCCGGCGCTGCCGAAGGTGGCCCAGGCGATGTCGCCGTGCTTCGCCTCGGCCTTCGACGCCCTGACCGCCTGGACCACGCGCGGCACGCCGCCGCCCGCGAGCCACACCGTCCCGGCGGCTGCGGAGGGGGCGGACCGGGTCAACGGCTGCGGACTGTAGGGGTGCTCGTCGGCTCGCGCGGGGTGCGGCCGGGTCGCGGGGGCGGCGATGCGGGGGTAGCGGGCCGAGCGGAGCGGAATCGGGGCCCTGACGCGCCGGGGTGGGGCGGCCGGCCCCGGCAGCGCCGGGGCCGGCCGTGCCCGACGTGCAGGGCGCGCTCAGTGCGGCGTCGCCACCGGCGAGTCCTTGGTGACCGCCACCCCGGCGGCCGGGTCGACCCCCTCGACGCCGGAGGCGGGTACGGGTGCGGGTGCGGGTGCGGGTGCGGGTCGGGGTGGGGTGATCGTGTCGACGTCGTCGTCGGGTGCCGGGACGGGTTCACCCGCCAGCACCTTGCGGGCCCGGTCCCGGTCCAGCACGCCCTCCCAGGAGGCCACCACCAGACTCGCCACGCTGTTCCCACACACGTTGGTCAGCGCGCGGCACTCGCTCATGAACTTGTCGATGCCGAACACCAGCATGATTCCGGCCACCGGAACGTGCCCGACCGTGGACAACGTCGCGGCCAGCACGATGAACCCCGACCCGGTCACCCCCGCCGCGCCCTTGGAGGTCAGCAACAGCACGGCGACCAGGCTCAGCTGTTGTCCCATGGACAGCGGTGTGTCGGTGGCCTGTGCGACGTACAGCGCGGCCAGCGTCAGGTAGATGCAGGTCCCGTCGAGGTTGAACGAGTACCCGCTCGGCACCGTCAGACCGGCCACCTGCCGCGGCACGCCCAGGTTCTCCATCTTGCTGATCACCCGGGGCAGCACGCTCTCGCTGGAGGAGGTGCCCAGCACGATCAGCAGTTCGTCCTTCATGTAGCGCAGCAGGTGCAGGATGTTCAGCCGGATCGCGGCCATCACCACACCGAGCACCACCACCACGAAGAACAGGCTCGTCCCGTAGAAGATCGCCACCAGTTCGCCCAGGCTGGTCAGCGTGTCGAGCCCGTACTTGCCGACCGTGAACGCCATCGCGCCGAACGCGCCGACCGGTGCCGCGTACATCACGATGCGCAGCACCGCGAACAGCACCCGGCCGGTCCGCTCCACGCCGACCGCGATGCCCTCCGCCGGGCGCCCGACCAGCTTGATCGCGATGCCGAAGAGCACCGCGAAGAACAACACCTTGAGCACGTCGCCGTCGGCGAAGGCGCCGACCACGCTGCTGGGCACCAGATCGGTGAGGAAATGCCACCAGGACTGCGCCTCGCCCTTGTCGATGTAGCCCTGCGCGGTCGCGGAGACCTTCATCGAACCGACGTCGGCGTGTACCCCGTCGCCCGGGCGCAGCACGTTCATCACGACCAGGCCCAGGATCAGCGCGATCGTGGTCAGCGCCTCGAAATAGACCAGCGACTTCCAGCCGATCCGGCCGGCGCCGCGCAGGCTGTCCACGCCCGCGATGCCGGTCACCACGGTCACGAAGATGATCGGCGTGATGATCATCTTGATCGCGTTGACGAACGTGTCGCCCAGCGGGCGCAGCTGTTCGCCGGTGTGCGGCCAGGCGGCGCCGACCACGATGCCGGCGAGGATGCCGACCAGGACCCACACGTACAACAGCGTGTACCAGGGCCGGCGCGCCTGCGCTGCCCGTACGGGCGGCGAGTCGGCGGGCGGCGGCGGGTCGGCCGCGCCGGCGGCCGGGTCGGTCGTGGTGGCCTGGGACATGAGGGGCCTCCCGGGAGGGTGTCGGGTCGAGCGGACGGGAACGCTGCGACACCGGAGCCGGCACCGGGCCGGGCCCGCCTCGCCCGGCGGGGCCCGGCCGGTGGTCGAACCGGTCGGGCGGCGGAAACATCGGCGAAACAGCGCGTTACGGCACGTAGATTGGCGCGCCAGGGGAGAGGGTCGGTGGTTACGCGCATTACGCGCACGACGAAATTCCGGCCGAATCGTCGGAAAACGCCTGAAATGCGGACAGTGACTGCCTTGCGAGACGGGCCGGACGTCCAGTGATAATTCGCGCATGGCCAACCAGAGCATCGCTCGGCAGGTGCTGCTGTGGCAGCTCGCCCTCGTCCTGCTGCTCGTCGCGGCGGGCTCCGGCGTCGCCGTCCATGCCGTACGCCGCTCCGGCGAGCAGACCGCCCGCGAGCGCGCGCTCGACGTGGCCCGCACGCTGGCCCGCGCGCCCGGCATCGTCGAGGCCGCCGGCTCCGCCGACCCGACCGCCCGGCTCCAGCCGACGGCCGAGCAAATCCGCAAGGAGAACGGCGTCGATTTCGTGGTGGTGATGAGCGTCGACGGCACCCGCTTCACCCACCCCGACCCGACCAGGATCGGCAAGACGTTCCTCGGTCACATCGACGCCGCGGCCCGGGGGCGCACCTCGACCGAGACCTACACCGGCTCGCTGGGCCCCTCCGTACGCGCCGTCGTCCCGATCCTCGGCCCCGACGGCCGTCCGCTCGCGCTGGTCTCCGTCGGCGTCACCAACCGCCGGGTCGACGCGCTGGTCGGCCAGGACGTCCCGCTGGTGCTCGCGGTCGCCGCCGCAGCGCTCGCCGTGGCCTGCGCGGCGAGCATGGCCGTGCACCACCGGCTGCGCCGGCAGACCCTGGGTCTGGGACCGGTGGAGCTGCGGCGGGTGTACGAACACCACGACGCGGTCCTGCACGCCGTCCGCGAGGGCCTGATCGTGGTGGACTCCGCCGGCCGACTGGTGCTGGCCAACGACGAGGCCGTCCGACTGCTCGCGCTGCCGGCCGCGCCGGAGGGGCGGCACGTGGGCACCCTGGGTCTGGACCGCACCCTGGCCGACACGCTCGTCGCCGGCCGCACGGTCGGCGACGAGATCCACCTGTGCAACACCCGCGCCCTCGCGGTCAACATCAGCCCGACCGGCCGGGACGGGCGGATGGTGGCCACCTTCCGCGACCACACCGAACTGCGCGCCCTGGTCGGCGAACTCGATCAGGTCAAGGGCTTCGCCGAGGCGCTGCGCGCATCCGCACACGAGACCGGCAACCGGCTGCACACGATCGTCGCGCTGATCGAACTCGGGCGCGGCGAGGAGGCGATCAGATTCGCCACCGGCGAACTGACCGCCGCCCAGGACCTGGCCGACGAACTCACCGCCGCCGTACACGAACCCGCCCTGGCCGCACTGCTGTTCGGCAAGCACGCGCAGGCCGCCGAACGCGGTGTGCAGCTGACCGTGACCGCCGGGCCGGCGACCGACCACGACGGGCCGGACCCGCTCGACGCGCTCGCCTCCCGGTTCGAACCACGCGACCTGGTCACCGTGCTGGGCAACCTGGTCGACAACGCGATCGACGCGGCGGTGTCCGCGCCGCCGCCGCGCACCGTGCGGGTCACCGTCGGCGTCGACCCGGACGCGGTCGACGGCGGCCTGCTGCTGCGGGTCGCGGACAGCGGCCCCGGCATCGACGAACCGCTCGCCACCCGGGTGTTCGAGCGCGGGTGGAGTACCAAGGAGAGTTACGGATCCCAGGATCGCGGTCTGGGTCTGGCCCTGGTCCGGGCCACGGTGGCCCGGCATGCCGGCACCGTCGACGTCGCCCGCGGCGAGACCGGCGGCGCGGTGTTCACCGTGCGCCTGCCCGCACTGCCGGGCCAACGTCCGGGGGAGGAAGCATGATTCGCACCCTGATCGTCGAGGACGACCCGGTCCTGGCCGAGGCGCACGCGGTCTTCACCGGCCGCATCCCGGAGTTCGAGGTGGCCGGCGTCACCGGCAGCGGCACCGAGGCACTGCGCCTGTTGTCCACCCGCCGAGTCGACCTGGTCCTGCTCGACCTCTACCTCCCGGACCTGCACGGCCTCGACCTGTGCCGGACCATGCGCGCCCAGGGACACGACGCCGATGTCATCGCCGTCACCTCGGCCCGGGATCTGCGGCTGGTGCGCTCGGCGGTGTCACTGGGCGTGGTGCAGTACCTGCTCAAGCCGTTCTCGTTCGCCGCGTTCCGCGAGCGCCTGGACGGCTACGCGGAATACCGCCGCCGGATCGGCGCGGCCGGTGCCGCGCCGACCGCCACCGGACAGCGCGAGGTCGACCAGGCGTTCGCCGCGCTGCGCCGCACCTCCGAGGCGGCGCCGCTGCCCAAGGGCCTGGCCGCCGCCACGTTCGAGGCGATCGTCGCGCACCTGAGCACGGGCGCGGTGACCTCCGCCGCCGACATCGCCGACGCGGTCGGCGTCTCCCGCCCGACCGCCCGCCGCTACCTGGACCACCTGTCCGCCCGCCGCCTGGTCTCGCGCGAACCCCGCTACGGACGCGCCGGTCGCCCCGAATACATCTACCGCTGGCACACCCCACAACCGGAGACGTCCGGCCCACCCGGACCCGGATAGGCCCTGTTCGGCACGCCCGCAAGCGAGGCCGTGAGCGAACACCGGGTCGCCTCGGGGTCCCGCCCCGCCGATTCCGGGGTCGGGACGCTCCGACCCCGGTACCGCCATCGGCCGGTTCAGGACTCGGGCGCGTCCGAGAGGCGCACGAACGTGTAGCCCTGTTGCAGGAGTTCGGGAACGGCCAGGCGGATGCCGGCGGCGGTGCCGCCGCGTGGGTGGTTCATGTGGCCGATCACCACCGAGCCCGGGCGTACGTCCCGCATCGCCTTGCGAACCTGCTCGGGGGTGAAGGTGGCGCCGCCGTCGGCGTTGACGTGGAAGCTCGCGAAGCGTTCGCCGACGTCGGTGACGATCCGCGCCGCCACGTCGTCGCAGTAGGCCGTCCCGGAGCGGAAGAACCGCGGTGGCCGGCCGAGCAGTTCGGTGAGTTTGGCCCGGTTGCCGGTGATCTCGTCGTAGACCTCGCCCGCATCCCTGGTGCCGGGGATGCCGTAGGCGGCGCGGCCGGACACCGACAGCGGCAGATGCCGGGTGCCGTGGTTGGCGATCTCGAAGAGCGGGTCGGCGGCCAGTTGCCGGAGCGTGGGCAGGTTCTCGTCGACCCAGCGGGAGTTGACGAACAGGGTTGCCGGGACCGACCGTTCACGCAGGAAGTCGATCAGTGCGCGGTCGTACTCGCTGCCACCCTTGCCGCCGCACGCGTCGAAGGTCAGCGCCGCGACCTTCCTGGTGCCGGGCAGGCGGGACAACGACCCCGGCACCTCCAGGCCCCAACTCGTGGGCACCTGCCTGCCGTACCGGGCGACGATCTGCTCCCGGGTCGGGACGGCGGCCGGCGGCGGGCCCGAGGGCTGCGGCGGTGTCGGCTCCGACGGGGCGGGGCGAGCCGCCGCCGGCGCCGGCGGTGCCGTCGTCGTCGGCGCGGCGGACTTCCCCGCATCCGAACACCCCGCCAGAAGCCCGCCCAACGCGGCTGCCAGCACCACCCGTCGGCCCACGTCCATCGCGCCGTCCTCCACATCCGCGCGACGCCAACCGCCGTGCGGGTTCACCCTAGAGCGTGTCCTCGATCCCGCCCCGAGCGCCACGACGCGGGATCGAGAACGCGCCCTGGAGGATCACCCCCGCGCGCACCGTCCGGTACCCGTGTGGCACACCGCCGAGTGTCGTCGGCACTAGCGTCGCGGTATGACTGTGTACATCTCCCTGACCCTGGACTGCACGAACGCGCCGCTCGTGGCCGACTTCTGGAAGACGGCCCTGGGTTACATCGACGAACCGCCGCCCGCGCCGTTCGAGACTCGCGCGGAATGGTTCGCGTCGTTCGACCTGCCCGACGACGAGTCGCCGGACGACTCCGCGTGGTTGTGCGATCCGCAGGGTGTGGGGCCTCGGCTGTCCATCCTGAAGGTGCCCGAGCCCAAGACCGTGAAGAATCGGCTGCACATCGACATCCGGGTGCCCGGACACGGCTCGCCCGAGGAGCGCTGGGACCGCATGGGCGCCGAGGCCGCGCGCCTGGTGGCCGCGGGCGGCACCATCCTGCACGAGGACACCGGCCACCACTTCGTGATGGCCGACCCCGAGGGCAACGAGTTCTGCGTCGCGGCCGGCCGGGCGCCGAACTGACCCACCCGCGGCACCGTCCCGGGTCGGCACCCTCCCGGGCCGGCGCCGGGCGGCCCTGGGTGGTGGGCCGGACACGTTCGCGATTTCTCCCGCCCGTTCGCACAGGCACAAACAACCCGTCCGCTGTCACTGGCGGTCAATGGCCGGTTACCTATGGTTGACGAGGCCGGCGGCTCCGGGGTTTCATGCACCGGTGGGAGAACGTGTGCACGGCGATACTTGGGGGCTCGCAGAGGCCATGAAGTTCATCGAACGAGGGCCGGAAATCGGCAGGTTGCGCACGGCGCTCCGGGAATGCGCCGCCGCACGAGGCGGTGTCGTCCTGGTGGACGGCGCCGTGGGTTGCGGCAAGAGCGAGATACTCGGCTGGGTCGGCGAGCAGGCCGCGGCCATCGGCGCGATGTCGCTGTCCGCGACCGGGTCGGCCGCGCCCCGCGCCCGACCCCTGGCGATCCTGGCCCAGTTCCTCGACGGCCCGTCCGTACCGGCCCGACTGGCCCTCGCCCTGGGTCGGTTGGTCGAGGACGAGGACACCACCCGCGCGGCCCGGCGATTCACCACCGCGATCCACGAAGTAGCCCTGCGGCAACCGGTGGTGGTGTCCCTGGACGACGTGCAACACGCCGATGCCGCCTCGGTGCGGTGCCTGTTGCACCTGGCTCGGCATTCGGGCCGGGCCCGGGTTCTCGTACTGTTCGCCCGCTCGCTCGACTTCGCCCTGGCGGACCCGCAGTCGGACACCGAGTTCCTGCGCCAACCGGACCTGGCTCGCCTTCGCCTGGCCCCGCTGACCCCGACCGGCGTGGCCGAACTGCTCGCCGAGCACCCCGACGTCCCCGACCCGAACTCGGGCCCGGACCCGGCCCCGGATCCGAACTCGGCCCCGGATTCGGATGCGGGCTCCGTCTCGGATCCAGCCCAGTGGTACCACGAACACACCGGCGGCAACCCGCTGTTGCTGCGCGCACTGATCGCCGAGCACCGATCCGCGTCCGGTGCCGCGACGCCGCCGACGCCCGGCGGCCCGTTCAGCCAGGCCGTGCTGACCTGCCTGCGCCGAGGCGGGGCCGGCATGTGGCGGGTGGCCCGGGCCGCGGCCGTCCTGGACGCCGGCGCGTCGGCCCAGGTGTTGTCCCGGATCGCCGACACCACGCCACGCGCCACCGCACAGGCCCTGGGCGCGCTCTCCGGCGCCGGCCTGCTGGACGGGGACCGACTGCGCCGCGCGGCCCGCAACGCGCTGCTGGACAGTCTGGATCCGGCCGAACACGGCGGCCTGCATCGTCGCGCCGCCGCCGTGCTGCGCTACGAGGGTGCCCCGGCGGCCCGGATCGCCACCCATCTGCTCGCCGCCCGCGAGGCCCCCGACCCGTGGGCGGTGGGCGTGCTGCGCGAGGCCGCCGAGGAGGCGTTGGACGGGGATCGGGCCCACCGGGCGATCGCCTGCCTCGAACTGGCCGCCGAACAGTGCCGCGACCCCGCCGCGCGCGCCGAGACGCACGTCCGGCTCGCCGAGGTCACCGGGCGGCTCAACCCCCACGCCGCCGAACAGCGGTGCCTGGGCGAGCCGTTGACCGCGCTGGCCCTGGGCGACCTGCCCGCGTCGAGCATGACCCCGCTGGCCCACCAACTGTTGTCGCACGGCCGGCTGGACGCGGCCCGCCGGGTCCTCGACCGGCTCAAGGAACACACCGACCCGCGGGCGGAGTGGATCGACCACGTCGAATCGGACCTCCCGCACCCGTGGCTGTGCCACCCGCAACCGGCCGCGCCGTTACCCGATCCCGTCGAGCGCGTCGAGGCCGCCGAACACCTGTTGCGGGTGTCCGGGTTGACCGACGTGACCCTGTCGCCGCTGGTCGCCGCGCTGCACCTGTTGATCGACCGGGACCGCGCGAGCCGCGCGGAAGCCCACGCCCGGGCCCTGCTTGCCGAATCGATCCGGCGCGAAGCTCCCGGCTGGCAGGCCGTGTTCGGCTCGGCGTGTGCCCAGGCGGCGCTGCGCCGGGGCCGGTTGCCGGAGGCGGAGACGTACGCGCGACAGGCGATGGCGGTCCTGCCCGAGCGCGCCGGAAGTCTGTTCCTCGGCGGCCCGCTGACGAGTCTGATCAGCGTGTACACCGAGATGGGCGACTACGCGGCCGCCGCACACCAGGTGAACCAGCCGGTCGGCAAGGACCTGTTCACCGGCCTGCACGGACTCGCCTACCTGCGCGCCCGGGGCCGATTCCTGCTGGCCACCGACCGGGTCCGGGCCGCACTCGCCGATTTCCTCCAGGTGGCCTGGCTGGTCCACGGCTGGGGAGTGGACCAGCCGTTCTTCGTGCCCTGGCGCACCGACGCCGCCGAGGCCCTGCTGCGCCTCGACGAGACCGAGCGCGCCCGGGACCTGGTGACCGAGCAGCTACGGCTGTGCGGTCCCGGTGGCGGCCGGATCCGCGGGACCACGCTGCGGCTGCACGCGATGACCGTCGACGTCGCCGAACGCCCGGCACTGCTGACCCAGGCGGTCGAGGCGCTGCGCCGCTCCGAGGACACGTTGGAGTTGGCCCGCACCCTGGAGGCCCTCGCCGAGTCCTATCGGGCCCTGGCCGAGCCGGTCCGCGCCGCCACCCTGCAGTCCCGGGTCTGGCACCTGACCCGGGACTGCGGCGCACGCCCGCGTGCGCGCAACATCGCGCACGCGTACGCCGACCTGTTGGAGACGAACATCGGCGGCGCGGGCGCGGATCTGAGCGAATCGGAGAAGCGGGTCGCCGCACTGGCCGCGTCCGGGTACAGCAACCGGGGCATCTCCGAGGAGTTGTTCATCACGGTGAGCACCGTCGAGCAGCATCTGACCCGGGTCTACCGCAAACTCGACATCAAGAACCGCCGGCAACTGCCCGCCCACCTGCGGTCGCACCTGGACTGGTGTCGGCCCGCCCACGAACCGCCCGGCGCAGCCCCGCGGCGCACCGACGAGCCCCGATCCACCGGGCCCGCGGCCACCGACTCAGACCCGCACCGGCAGCCCCAACGCCCGGGCGAACAGGCCGCGGTGCAGGTCGCCGGTGCCGCCGAGCGCATCCGCCGCTGACCGACGCGGCGCCGGCCCGGCCACCCCCTCGCCCAGCACGCCCGCCACGCCCGCCACACCCGCCACACCCGCGCCCAGTGCCGCCGCCGGACCCAGCAGATCCAGCACCAACGCGCCGAAGTCCGTGGCCAGTTCACCGCCCAACGCCCCGGCCGCGAGGGCATGCAGGCGCGCGGTGTCGTCGCCGATGCCCCGCGCGGGCATCACCGCGGCCGCCGCCAGGAGGCGGATCGCCTGCACCCGCATGGCCAGTTCGGACAGTCCGGCGCGCGCGGCGGAGCCACGCGGCCCCGCCGCCGAGGCCGCTTCCGGGCCCGTGCGCAGCAGCCCGATCAGGTCGACCAGTTCGCGGTGCAGCGTGGCCGCGACGTCGCCGGCCGCGACCGACTCGGGGGCGAAGGTGTCCACGATCACCGACCAACCGCCGTGCACGGCACCGATCCTGGCCGTGTCCGCGACCTCGACCCGGTCGAGCAGCACCGAGCATCCGCTCTCGCCCGTCGGGGACCGGTGCGGTCGCACGGTCACGCCCGGCGTGTCGAGCGGCACCAGGAACACGGTGAGGCCGGCCTGCGGTCGCCGGCGGTCGGGGTCGGTACGCGCGGCCAGCCACACGTAGCGGGCCCCCTCCGCGTCGGCGAACCACAGCCGATCGCCGTTCACCACCCAGTCACCCCGTTCCTCGCCGCCGGCCCGCGCCGCACGCACCCGCACCGCGGCCGGGTCGAACTCGGCCCGCGCGGCCCGGTAGCCCGGCGCGATGCGCAGCGTGCCCCGGCGGATCCCGGGCAACAACCGCTCCCGCTGCTCCGGCGTGCCGTGCCGGGCGATCGCCGCGCCGAACGCGGTGGCGCACGCCAGGGCATCGGTGACCGGCAGGCGATGCCGGCAGACCTCCTGGCGCAGCGCGAACCGTTCGGCGGGAGTGCCGCCGCTGCCGCCGTGCACCGCGGACCACTCCAGGGCGAACCAGCCGTGTTCGGCCAACTCGGCCACGGTTGCCGGGTCGTCGGCCTGCTCCGGGCCCGACGGTCGCGGTATCGGGCGGCTCGCGACCACCTTGCGGACCGCCTTGCGCAGGGCATCGCCGTCCGGCCCCAGGCGGGGTTCGGGCAACCCGACGCCGGCATCCGGGCCGGCGTCCGCTTCGGTGTCCGGGTCGGCCTCCAACAGGCGATCGGCGACCTCGCCGCCGGGCGTGCCGAACGCACCCAGGCAGGCCAGATCGGTGTGCACCCGGCGGAACAACCACGGCGTCTCGTGGTCGTCGAAGCGGCCGGCGGCCGAAGCCTGTGGCCGATGGGCGTCGACACGCACCCGCGGGGCGATCCGACGCACGTGCGCGACGGCCAGTTCGGCGGCGAGCACCCAGTCGGTGGCGCCCTCGCTGTACCGGCGGACCGCGTCGGTGATCAGCAGGTCGCCGGCGTCGAGTTCGATCCGGCTGTGCTCGGCCCGCGGCCGGCCCTGGCCGCGCGCGCCGATCCGGACCTCCCGCCGAGCACCGCTCCCGGCCCGCCCGGCTGCCACCGTGCGCTCGGCGGCGCCGAACGCACGTGCGGCCAGGCCCAGTCGGAGCAGGGTCAGCAGCCGATCGGCCCGATCCGCCGGGATCGCGTCGTACGCGAGGGCCGCCCCGAGTCGGGCCCGGGACCACCGGGGTACGGCCAGACCCTCGACCGGTTCGGCCGCGAGGATGCGGTACAGCCCCACCGGGCCGCCGCCGTACGGCAGGCGCAGCACGTGGGTGGCCGCGTCGCCGGCCTCGATCAGGCAGTCGGTGCCGACGTCGGCCTCGCCCCCGCCCGGCAGCGCGGTCACCACCCGGATGCCGCCGTCGCCGATCGCGCCGGCCAGGCCGGTGTTCGCGGCGAACAGCCGGGCCGCGACGAAGGCGTCCAGCACCGGCAGCGGGCATGCGGCCCGCCCGAGCGCGCGAACCAGAGCGATCGCGGCGGCCAGGGCGCCGGTGTCGCCCAGGTCGAACCAGCCGTGCACGGCACCCACGTCCCACAGCCGGTCCAGGTCCCCGGTGGGCGCGGCGCCGGCCCGGCCCCAGTGTCGGGTGATCAGGGCCGCCGCGTTCGCGGTGAACTCCCCGACCTCGTCCCGGTGCGACACGTCCATGTCGTGGCTCCCTTCGGCGATGCGTCCCGAACACGCTTCGGGCCCTGCGGATCTGCTCCGGTGGTGTGGGCAACGCCCTCGGCCCGTCCGGGAATCGCCGGTTCGACGGGCGCGACGACGCGGCGGTCAACCGGTTGGCCCCGCCAGCGTATGAACCCGGGATCGGTGGCGGAACCCCTGACCGCCGCCCCTACCCGGGCTGGGGTTGCCGTTCCGCGTCCGGTCGGCCGAACGCGCGCCGCCGGCACATGCACCGCCCCCGACCCGACGTGCGCGCCCCGGTCGCCGCAGAACCGACTCAGTTCACGATCGGGTTGGGGCAGAACCGGTTCTCCACGCGCTGGATCGGCGTACTCACCGACACCGGCGCCGCGATCCCGTTCGGGGCGTTGCGGATGTCGGCCATCGAAGCGGTGCACACCAGTTGGTCCAGGAGGAGTCCGGTGAGCGGAGTGGCACCGGCCAGGTCGACCCGGAGGGTGACGCCCTGGGCGCTCACCCGCGCGGGTCCGGCGTTGCGCGGGACGGCGCTGGTCACCCCGGCCCGGACCTCCTCCCAGCTGGGTCCCGCGAGCAGCAGGTCGATCGCGGCCTGCGGGGTGACACCGGTGAGCGAGGTGCGCAGGACGGGTTGGATGCGATGGTCGGCGATCAGGTAGACGTACAGGCTGCCGGGCTGTCCCGGCGGGGCGGGCGAGACGATGCCCTGCGCGGGCAACCCGGCCTCCACCGCACCGGTGGTGGGGATACCGCAACCGGCGCCGACCGCGAGCAACGCGACCGCCGCCGCCAGGCCGAGTCCGGCGGACCTTCGCGGATCGGGTCGCGTCGTCCGGTGCCCTGGCCGGACGTGTCGGAGCAGCAGCCGCATCGTGGTTCCGTGCGGCTGTTTCTCCGGTGCGGCGAGGTGAGCGCGGCGGGCCCGAAGGGCGGATGTCGGGCGGCGCGGCCCCACCGGGATCCACCGCACCGGGCCTGGCCGGGCCGTCGTCATACGTCCTCCGTCGCTCGGATCCGGGCGTACCGGGGTAGTTCGACGGTGAACTCCGCGCCGCCGTCGGGTCGGTTCGCCGCCCGGATCCGTCCGTCGTGCAACCGCACGTTCTCCAGCGTGATCGCCATGCCCAGGCCGCTCCCGGCGGAGCGGGCCCGGGCGGTGTCGGCCTTGAAGAAGCGCTCGAACACCCGATCCAGCGTGTCGGCGGCCAGGCCGGGGCCGCGGTCGGCCACGCGCAGCACGATCCACAGGCCGTCCGCTCGCCGCTCCGTGTCCAGGCCCACCTCGACCGGCGGCGCGCCGTGCCGCAGCGCGTTGCCCACCAAATTGGCCACCACCACGTCGAAGCGTCTGGGATCGACCTCGGCCCGAATCCCCGCCGGCAGCTCGGTGGACACCGCGTCCGACCAGGCCCGTGCGGCCAGACAGCGACGCACCGCCTCGGCCACGTCGAGTTCGTCCACGTGCAGCGCGGCGGCGCCGGCGTCGAAGCGGGAGATCTCCATCAGGTCGTCGACGAGTCGGGTCAGCTTGCCGGTCTCGGCGGAGACCAGACGCAGCGCGGCGGCCGTGTCCGGATCCAGCCGCTCGGCGGCGGCGTCCTCGTCGAGCACGTCTATCACGGCGGCCATCGCCGCGAGCGGGGTGCGCAGTTCGTGCGAGACGTCGGCCGCGAAGCCGCGCGCCCGGGCCTCCATCGTGCGCAGCCGCGCCTCGTTCTGCTCCAGGGCCGCCGCGGTGTGGTTGAAGTCCCTTGCCAGCTCCGCGAGTTCGTCCCCGCCCTTGACCTGGAGCCGGGTGTCCAGGCGGCCCTGGGCCAGCCGCCGGGTGGCCCGTTGCAGGGCCCGGACCGGGCGCAGCACCCCGCCGGCCACCACCAGTGCCAGGACCAGTGCGAGCAGGACCGCCGGGATCGCGCCGTTGCGCGCGGCCCGGACCAGGGCCGCCTCCTCCTGCATCTGCGCGCGCATCGGGGTGAGCACGTAGACCTGCACGCCGGACAGGCGTCCGTCGAGCGGTTTGGCGAAGGTCACCGGCACGCCGACGGCGAGCAGGATCACGCCCTCGCGCTCCACCCGCTGGAACGCGGTCGCCGCGGTGGAGGTGGTGCGCAGCTCGGCGGGGATCGCGTTCGGTGTCAGCGTGCGGTCGGTGGCCGCCCACAGGTCCCGGTAGCCGGCCGCGACGGCCCAGTGGTCGTTGTTGCCCCGGGTGTCCACCAGCGCCACGATCCGCTCCAGCGCGGCCTGGTCCGGCGGGAACGGCACCGACGGCGCGACCGCGTCGACCCGGTCGCGCACCGAGCGCACCACCGAGTCCTGGGCGCGTTGCAACATCGCGGTACGAGCTTCCCGGTAGGTCAGCGCGGCGGTCGCGAGCGCGGCGAACGCGGCGACGAGCAGGCAGGCCGAGGCCAGCCGCACCCGCAGGCCTCGCAGCACGCGCAGCCGGGCGAGCGGCCCGGTCACAGCGGCCCGAACCGGTAGCCGAAGCCGCGCACGGTCTGGATGTAGCGAGCCGGCCGGTCCGGCTCCTCGATCTTGATCCGCAGGCGCTTGACGCACGCGTCGACCAGGCGGCTGTCCCCGAGGTAGGGGTGCTCCCACACCGCCTCCAGCAGTTGCCCCCGGCTGAACACCTGGCCGGGAGAGGCGGACAGGGCGAGCAACAACCGCAGCTCGGAGGGCGCCAGGGCGACCGGCCGGCCGGCCTTGAGCACGGTGAGCGCGGTGCGATCCAGGGTCAGTTCGCCGTGTACCTCGCGGCGCCCGACCGGGGCCGCCGACTCGGTGCGGCGCAGCACCGCACGGATCCGGGCCTCCAGGACCCGGGCCTGCACCGGCTTGACCACGTAGTCGTCGGCACCCGCCTCCAGGCCCAGGACGACGTCCATGTCCTCGTTGCGCGCGGTGAGCATGATCACCGGCAGGGTGCCGGCCCGGCGGATGCGCCGGCACACCTCGAAGCCGTCGATGCCGGGCAACATCAGGTCCAGCACGACCAGGTCGGGATCGAATCCGGCCACTCCCGCGAGGCCGTCCTCGCCGCTGTGCCGCACCTCGGTCGTGTGGCCTTGCCGGCGCAGGCCGATGGCCAGGCCCTCGGCCACGGCGGGGTCGTCTTCGATCAGGAGCACGCGAACCATTGGTTCAGTATCGATCAGCATCCGACCGCGAACGCGCTTCGCGGAAGCGATCGGGCCGGTTGTGACAGAACGGTCTTCTTCCCGGCCGAGTGTGGTCATCCGCGCTCGCCAGGGTCGAGGCCATGACCATACGCACTGCACTCCCCGTCCCCCGCCGTCGATCGTCGGGTGCGGTCGCGCTCGTCGTCGCCGCGCTGCTGGCCCTCGTCGCCGGCTGCGCGGGCGAGTCGGCCCGGACCAACGCGGTGTCGGTGTCCACCGGGGCCGCGGCCCCGCCGACCTCCACCGTCGCCGGCGGGCCGGTCACGCTCGCCCCCGCATGGCCCGAGGGCGGCCAGGCCGCCGTGTCGGTCGACGACGCCCGGGAGCCGCTCGCCTCGGGCTCCGCCAAGCGCACGCCGACCGCGAGCCTGGCCAAGGTGATGACCGCCTACCTGTTCCTCAAGGCCAAGCCGCTCGCGGCGGGGGCACCGGGGCCGTCGTTCACCATCTCGGCCGAGGAGGCGAACCGCTACCCGGAGCGACTGCGCCGGTTCGAGAGCCTGACCCCGGTCACGGCGGGCGAGTCCTTCACCGAACGTCGGGCCCTGGAGGCGCTGATGGCCGTCTCGGCGAGCAACGTCGCCCACGAGATCGCCCGTTGGGTGGACGGGGACGAGGCGACCTTCGTCGCCCGGATGAACCGCACCGCCAAGGAACTGGGCATGCGCGACACCCACTACACCGATCCCAGCGGCTTCGACCGCGCCACCGTGAGCACCGCCGCCGACCAGGTCAGGCTGTTCAGGGTCGCGATGCGCGAACCGGCCTTCGCCGCCGTCGCCGGCGTGCGCAGCTATACCGACTCGGCGCAGATCACCAAGTCCAACAGCAACACCCTGCTCGGCCGCGAGGGCGTGCTCGCGGGCAAGACCGGCTTCACCACCCCGGCCGGCGGCAACCTCGTCTTCGCCGCCGAGCGCCGCATCGACGGCCGGCCGCAACTGGTGGTCGCCGCGGTCATGGCCCAGCGCAAGGGCAGCACCGCCGCCGCCGCGATCAACGCGAGCGAAACCCTGATCCGCTCGATCGGCACCCCGTAGCCGAACCTGCGCACACCAGCGCCACCCGCCCCGTTCGCCCCCACCGGCCGTGTCCGGCGGTCCGGGTCGGCACCGCGCACGACCCGGCCGCCGGCCGATATTCGACGGCCCGGTGTCCGGTCGGCTCCTACACTGGCCGGCGATTCGATCCGCGGTCGGGCCCGACCGGCAGGCCGGCGAGCGGGGAGTGGCGATGCGGCCCGATTCCTGATCCCGGCGATCACCGGGCCTCTCGATCGGCGGGCCCTGGATCACCGGGTTTCCGCTCGATCCAGGGGCCGCGCCGATCGAGGAGTCACGCCGATCGAGGGGCCGCGCCGATCGAGGAGCCGCGCCGATCGAAGGACCGCGTCGGTCACGGAACTCGTCGGGAACCCGTCGATCCACGGGAAGGACCGGTGGCGCCGCACGGGGGGACGGCGCCACCGGGGCTCAAAGGGGGATGTTGCCGTGTCGGCCGCGGCCGGCGGGTGCGCCGGCCAGTGCCTCCACGACCCGCTCCACGGTGTCCTTCGGTTCGATCACCTCGTCCACCACGCCGAAGTCCAGGGCCCGGCCGACGCCGCCGGAGATGCGCTCGTGCTCGGCGACCAGTGCGGCGAGGAGTTCCTCGCGCGCGGCGCCCTCCACGGCGGCGAGCCGCTTGCGGTGCAGGACGCCCACCGCCGCCTCCGCGCCCATCACCGCGACCTCGGCCTCCGGCCACGCGAACACGGCAGTGGCGCCCAGGGAACGGGAGTTCATCGCGATGTAGGCACCGCCGTACGACTTGCGGGTGACCACGGTCACCCGGGGCACCTCGGCTTCGGCGAACGCGTGCAGCAGCTTGGCGCCGCGCCGGATCACCCCGCCCCACTCCTGGCCCACCCCCGGCAGATAGCCGGGCACGTCCACGAGCACCACGAGCGGGACTCCGAAGGCGTCGCACATCCGGACGAACCGCGACGCCTTCTCGGCCGACAACGAGTCCAGGCAACCACCTTTGCGCAGCGGGTTGTTGGCGATCACTCCGACGCTGCGCCCGGCCATCCGACCGAAGCCGACCACGATGTTCGGCGCCCAGTGCGACTGGAGTTCCGTGAAGTCCTCGGGTCCCGATCCGTCCACGATCGCGTGCACCAACGGGCGTACGTCATAGGCACGGCGCGCCGACTCCGGCAGCAGCGCGCGCAGGTCCCGGGTACGGCCGCGGGCGGCGTCCGGATCGAACCGGCCGGGCCGGGCGAAGAACCCGGCCAGCCGACGCGCGTGGGTGTACGCCTCGTCCTCGGAACCGGCGCTCACGTGCGCCACGCCCGAACGTCTGGCGTGTGCCTCCGGGCCGCCCAGGCCCGCCATGTCGATCTCCTCGCCGGTGACGCTGCGCACCACGTCCGGCCCGGTCACGAACATCCGGCCGGCCGGTGCCATCACCACGATGTCGGTCAGCGCGGGGCCGTACGCCGCGGCGCCCGCGGCCGGACCGAGCACCACGGAGATCTGCGGAACCCGGCCCGAGGCACGGGTCATCGCCGCGAACATCCGGCCCACGCCGTCCATCGACTCCACCCCGTCGGCGAGCTTGGCGCCGCCGGAATGCCACAGGCCCACCACCGGGCAACGCTCGCGCACCGCCGTGTCCACCGCCCGCGAAATGCGCTCGGCACTCGCCCACCCGAGCGCGCCGCCCATCACCGTCGCGTCGGTGCAGTACGCGATCACCCGGGCGCCGTCGATCCGACCGGACACCGCGTAGACCCCGGCCGGATCCTCTCCCGGCAGGGCCTGCACCCCGTCCGCGTCGAGCAAACGGCGCAACCGTAGTCGCGGATCGCGCGCATCGACCGGGTCGGACACCGGCGGCTGCGCCGATGTGGCTTCGCGTTGCTCCGGAATTCCGGTGGTGGCAGTGGTCGTCATGGCTTCCCCGTTTCCCGAGTCGTCGATCGACGCGAGGTACCGACTCATTAAAGCGGCGCGACCTCGACTATCGCTTGCATCGGCCTTTCGCCTGCACGCGCCCCCGCACGGGCGGATCCGACCGGCACCCGATCCGACCCACTCCGCCCACGGTGTTGTCAGGGTGCGGAACCAGGCGTAGAAGGGAGGGGTATACGGCGTCCTCGGACGTCGGCGTGGTTCGCGAACACGACTGCGCCGCTAGCCTCGTGGGCCCGGCGAGCAATCTGCACGTTCCCCTCGAAGGGAGCCCGGCATGTCGGCGGAACCCGTTCACCGATGCCCCGTGCTCGACCCCACCGCCCGCGCCGCGCATGCCGAGGCGGCGGCTCTGCGCGCTCGGGGACCGGCCGTCCTGGTCGAACTCCCGGGAGGGGTACGGGCCTGGTCGATCACCCGGTATGGCGTGATCCAGGCGCTGACCACCGATCCCCGGGTCTCCCGCGACTTCCGCCGGCACTGGCCCGGACTGGCCGAACTGGCCGATGGCTGGCCGATGGCCTCGGTGGCGCTCCAGCAGAGTCTCGCGAACACCTACGGCGAGGAACACCGCCGACTGCGTGCCCGGCTCGCGCCGTCCTTCGCGCCCCGTCGGGTCGAGGCGATGCGGCCGCGCGTCCAGGCAACGGCGGATCGTCTGGTCGACGCGCTGGCGGCCGTACCGCCGGGCGAAAGCGTCGACGTGCGCCAAGCCCTGTCGTTGCCGCTGACCATGACCGTCATCTGCGACCTGCTCGGCGTACCGGACCACCTGCGCGCCGGGCTGGGCACTGCGATCGACGCGATCCTGGACACCACCATCGATGCCACCGAGGCGGTCCTGCGGCAGGTCGAACTCCAGTGCAGATTGGTCGAGTTGCTGAGACACAAGCGGGAACACCCGGGTGCCGACCTGACCAGTGACCTGCTGATCCCGGCCGCGGTCGACCAGGAGGAATCCTCGGAGCAGCAACTCCTCGACTCGCTCTTCCTGATGCTCGGCGCCGGCTACGAGACCTCGGTCAATCTGATCACCAGCGTCCTGTCCGAATTGCTCAGCCACCCCGAGCATTCGGCTCGGCTGCGGGCGGGCGGCATCGATTGGACCGACGTGATCGAGGAGACGCTGCGGCACGAAGGACCGGTGATGTACCTGCCGTTGCGCTATGCGATCGAGGACATCGAGTTGGGCGAGGGCGTGTCGATCCGTCGGGGTGATGCGATCATCATCGCCTTCGCCGCCGCCGGCCGGGACCCAGCGGTGCACCCCGACGCACCCGACACGTTCGACCCCACGCGCGCCGACAAGGCGCACCTCGCCTTCGGATACGGCCCGCACTTCTGCCTCGGCGCACATCTGGCCCGGTTGGAGACCCGCATCGCGGTGACCACCCTGTTCGACCGCCTCCCCCGGGTCGCTCTCGCACACCCCGACCAACCCCCGCCGCCGATCCCCTCGTTGATGGTCAACGGCCCGACGCACCTCGACATCGTCCCGACCCCGGCGGAGCCCACCTGATCCGCCACCGGGGGCGTCCGAGGCGCCGTCCACACCCGGACGACGTGGACGTCCCGCCCGGGGTGGGCACCGACGATGCCCGTGCCGGCGACCGACCGAGCGGCGGCCGGGTCGCCCGCGACCACCGCCCCGCGTCACCATCGGCCCCGCGTCACCACCGCCCCAGAGTCGCCCCCGGCCTCATCGTGATCCGCTTCGCCCACGGCCCCGCCCGCACCCCCGCCCGGACCCACCGGCCGCGGGGCGGGCGGCGGCGGAGCCGGCGTTCGATGGTCGACCGCGATCAGCGGGTCGCCGGTCAGCGGATGGTCGAGGACGACAGCGCGGATGCCGAACACCTCGGCGAGCAGTTCCGGGGTGAGCACCTCGCGCGGCGTGCCGGACGCCCGCAACGCACCGTCGTGCAGCACGTGCAGCCGATCGCACACCGAGGCCGCCGCGTTGAGGTCGTGCAGCGCGATCAGCGTGGTCCGATCCTGGGCGCGCAGCAGCGCCAGGAGCTCGACCTGATGCCGCACGTCGAGATGGTTGGTCGGCTCGTCCAGGACCAGCACGTCCGGTTCCTGCGCCAACGCCCTTGCCAGCAACACCCGTTGCCGCTCACCACCGGACAGCGTGGAGAACCGTCGACCCTGATGCGCTTCCACGCCGGCCTGCACCAAGGCGATCAGCACCGCCGCCCGGTCGGCGGCGCTGTCGCCCGCGAACGCCTTCTGATACGGCGTACGACCCATCGCGACCACCTCACGCACGGTGAAGTCGAAGTCGTTCTCCCGCTCCTGCGGCAGCGCCGCCACATGCCGGGCCGCCATCGCGGGGGGCATCGCCCGCAGATCCCGGTCGCCGAGCAGGACCCGGCCTGCCTGCGGCTTCAGGTGCCGATACACCGTGCGCAACAGGGTGGATTTGCCGCTGCCGTTGGGGCCGACCAGGCCGGTGATCTCGCCGCCGGCCGCGATCAGCCCGACTCCGGTCAGGATGTCCCGCCCGGAGAGGGTGACGTGCAGATCCTCCACGGTGATCCGCGTCCGTGCCGTGCCGAAGCCCACGCCCGCTCCGTCGCCGGTTCCGCTGTCCGCGCCGCCACCCGCTCGTTCGCCCGCGCTGTCCCGCACGCCGCCCGTCATCGCGTCTCCAGCCGTCGATCGAGCAGGAGCAGCAGTACCGGTGCACCGATCACGGCGGTGACCACACCGATCGGCAACTCCTGGGTACTCACCGCCGTACGGGCCAACGTGTCCACCGCCACCAGCAACACAGCGCCGAACAGCGCCGAGACGGGCAGCAGTCGGCGGTGATCGCCGCCGATCAGCAACCGGCACACGTGCGGAACCATCAGTCCGACGAAGCCGATCGCCCCCGAGACGGCGACCAGCACACCGGTCAGCACGCTGGTCACCGCGAACAGTTCACGCCGCAGCCGGGCGACGTCCACGCCCAGCCCGGCCGCCGTCTCGTCGCCCATCGACAGTGCGTTCAGCGCCCGGGCCCGGGCCTGCAAACCGAGCAGGCCGAGCGCCACCGCGGCGGCGGGCAGCGCCAGTTGCTCCCATTGCGCCCCGCTGAGGCTGCCCATCAGCCAGAACAGCACGCCCCGCGTCTGCTGCTCGTCGCCCGCCTGCAGGACCAGGAAGCTGGTGAAGCCGGACAGGAATTGGCCCACCCCGATCCCGGCCAGCACCAGGCGCAGCGGGGAGAATCCGCCGCCGCGCCGAGCCAGCGCCCACACCAGCGCGAAGGCCGCCAACGCGCCGGCGAACGCCGAGGCGGACAGCCCGTAGCCGAGCACCCCTCCGGTGCCCGCGCCGAGCACGATCACCGCGACCGCGCCGAGCGAGGCGCCGGAGGAGATGCCCAGCAGGTACGGATCGGCGAGCGGATTGCGCACCAGTGCCTGGACGGCGGTGCCCACCAGTCCCAGTCCGGCGCCGACCACCGCCGCCAACAGGGCTCGCGGCAGCCGCAGTTGCCACACGATCAGGTCACGGGTGCCGGGCTCGGGCGCCTCGCCGGTCAGCCGTCGCCCCACCACCGACCACACTTCGCCGATCGGAATGTCCACCGATCCCAGCGACACGGCCGAGGTCAACGCGACGACCAGGAGCACGGCCAGGACCCCGACCACCCAGGCGGTGCGCGCCGGGCGGGCCCGGTCGTCGTCGACCGGGGCGGCGGGCGCGGGCACCGCCTCGGTTCGGCGTCGGGTCCTGCGCTCGAATACCGAAACCATCGGCCCTACCCCGCGGCCGGCGCGGGTTGGACCAGTCCCGGGTGGATCGTGCTCGCGATCCGCCGGACCGTGTCGGCGTTGCGGACCCCGGCGATCGTGGTGCTCTCGGAGCCGATCCGGACGAACTTCCCGTCCCGCACCGCATTCAGGCCCTTGGTCGCATCGAACGTGCGCAGAAAGCGTTCGGCCTCGTCGAATGCCTTCGCGTTGTCCTCGGCACTGCCCTTGTTCCGTACACCCAACTGGATCCAGTCCGGGTTCTTCGCCACCACGTCCTCCCACGGGACGGGCTTGAAGTCGCCGGCGCAATCGGCGAACACGTTGCGCGCTCCGGCCTGGGTGATCACCGCGTTGGCAACCTGCTTGCCGCATATCGCGATCGGCTGCTTGGTACCGGCGTCGAAATCGAAGAAGAAGTAGGTCGGCCGCCGGTCCTGCGGCACGCCCGCGAGCGCGGTGCGCACCGTGCCCAGGGTCTGCTCCATGCCGGCGACGAGTTCTTCGGCCCTGGCGGACGTCCCGGTCACCGCGCCCAGTTCCCGGATGTCGGCCTCGACCGCGGCCAAGTCCTGCTGCGGGCCCTGGCGTTTGCTCGCACAGGCGGTGGACTTGAGATAGATGTGCTTGATGCCGGCCGCCGCGAACTCCTTCGGCGAGGGCCCCGCGCCCATCGCTCCCATGCCGCCCATGTCGGCGAAGGTGTCGATGTAGAGATCGGCGCCCGAGCCGAGCAACTGCTCCTTGGGAATCACCATGTCGCCGAGCACCCGGACCTTGCCCGCCTGGGCCGAGAACTGCGCCGGCATGGTGCCCTTGCCGGGCGGGAAGCCGGTTCCGATCACCCGGTCTCCGGCGCCGAGCCAGAACAACATCTCCAGGCTGGAGGCGTTGCTGGTGACCACCTTCCTCGGCGCCTCGGCAAACGTCGTCTCGACGCCGGCGCAGTCCGCCACCTTCACCGGGAAACCGGACGCCCCACCGGCACCCGGCCTCGTCGCCGCCACGGTCGGGCCGGAAGCCGCACCGTCCGTGTCCTTCGAATCGCCCCCACACGCCGTCGCGAACAAAACCACCACGGCGGCCACGCCACACACCTTGCTGCCCCGCACTGTTTCGCTCCCCGGAAGTACCGACAGTCGACCCGCAAACGCGAACCCACACACACAGTCGGCCAACCCCCGAACAAAGTTCCCCCAAACCCCAAGCCCCCGCCCCACGCCACCCCGGTCCCGGTCCCGGTCCCGGTCCGTCGGACGGGACGCCCGTCCGTGGGACCGGGATCACGGCGTGCCTTGTCGGCCGGGGTACCGCGGGTACAAGACGTCGAAGCCGTGCGGCGCGCCGGTCGGTCAGCCGGCCGCGCGGTCGGTGAGGGGGCGTCGGCGCAGGGCGCTTCGGGCCAGTGCCGGGTGGGTCCACGCGCCGTCCGGGTGGTACACGTTCGTACCCGGCGCAACGATCGCGTCGATGCGATCGAGCGTCGCGTCGTCCAGGGTGAGCGTCGCGCCCTTGACCAACCCTTCGAGCTGTTCCATGGTGCGCGGCCCGATGATGACCGAGGTGACCGCCGGGTGCGCCGTCGGGAAGGCGACCGCGAGTTCGGGCAGCGTGCAGCCGATCTCCTCGGCCAGTTCGACCAGTTGCTCGACGATGTCGAGCTTGGCCGCGTTCACGGGCAGTGCCGGGTCGAAGCGCCCCGGGTTGAGCCCGGCTCGACCGGACGTCAGGTCGATCGGGCCGCCCTTGCGGTATTTGCCGGTGAGGAACCCGGACGCCAGCGGACTCCAGGTCAGCACACCCATGCCCAGGCGCTCGCACACCGGCAACAACGAGCCCTCGATGCCCCGGGCCAGGATCGAGTAGGGCGGCTGCTCGGTCCGGAACCGCTGCAGCCCACGACGCTCGGCCACGTGATGGGCCTCGACCACGTCCTCGGCCGGGAACGTCGAGCAACCGAACGCGCGGATCTTGCCCTGCCGCACCAGGTCGGTCAGGACCGAGAGGGTCTCCTCGACGTCGGTCGACTCGTCCGGACGATGGATCTGGTACAGGTCGATCCAATCGGTCCGCAACCGCCGCAGGCTGTCCTCGACCGCCGTGGTGATCCAACGCCGCGAGTTGCCGCCCCGGTTGATGCCTTCGCCCATCGGAAAGTGCACCTTGGTCGCCAGGACCACGTCGTCGCGCCGTCCTTCCAGGGCCTTGCCGACGATCTCCTCGGATTCGCCGGCCGAGTACATGTCGGCCGTGTCGACGAAGTTGATCCCGTGGTCCAACGCGGCGTGCACGATTCGAGCACAGTCGTCGTGGTCGGGATTGCCCACCATCCCGAACATCATCGTGCCGAGGGCCTGCACGCTGACCTGAATACCGGTGCGGCCGAGAGTGCGGTAGCGCATGATCGTGCTCCTTGTGTACGTGCGTGCGTGTTCCCACGGGCCGGCGACCGGGCGGCCCACCGGGCGGGCGATCCCGCGGCCGCCCCACCGCGCCGGGCACGGGCCGTCCGAATGGGGGTCGGGCAATCGCCGTGGGTGCGCCCGGGCTCCCGGACGCGAAAGCGTTCCCGACCGGAAATCTACGAGCTGGACTCGACTCCAGGTCAAGTCCCATCCTGAGACCCGTGACCGACACCCCCGAGGACCTGACCATCGGCCAGGTCGCCACCCGCACCGGCCTGAGCATCGACACCCTGCGCTTCTACGAGCGCGAGGGCATCCTGGCCAATCCGGTCCGCCGCAACCCGGCCGGCCGACGCGTGTACGCCGAACACGACATCGCCTGGCTGAACATGTGCATGATCCTGCGCGGCTCCGGCATGCCCATCCCCGCCATCCGCCACTACACCGAACTGGCCCGCGCCGGGGAGGGCACCGAACGCGCCCGACTGGCCATCCTCCGCGAACACCAGTCCCGGATAGCCGCCCAGATCGACCAGCTGCACAAGTGCCTCGACCTGATCGGTTACAAGGTGGGCGTCTACGAGGACTATCTCGCCGGGACGGAAACGGAGAGCGAGGCGGCGACGGAAGGGGAAACACCGGCGACGCCCCGGGCGCAGATCGAGTCGGAGGCCGCGACCGAGACCGAGACGGAGGCCACGACCGGGACGGGGACCGAAACCACGACCCCCACCACCACCGCCACCGAAGCCGCCCTGCCCGATACCCGGACTGCTTGCGGCCCGCCCACCCCCTGAGCCCGACCGCCCCGACCCCTGCCCTCCCGCCGCCCGCCCTCCGAAGAGCGCCCGCCTGCTATTCTTCGATTGACCGATCAGTCATCGAATCGAAGGGCAACACCCAGTGCCCCGCACCGTGGACCCCGGCCGCACCGCCCAGCGCCGCGAAGCGATCACGCTCGCCGCCGCCAGGCTCTTCGCGGAACAGGGGTTCGAGCCGACGACCGTCGCCGACATCGCTCGTGCGGCCGGTCTCAGTGCGGCGAGCGTCTTCTACTACTTCCCGGACAAGCGGGCGGTGTTCCGCGCCGTGTTCGAACGGGACCTACCGCTGTCCCACGAACGCATCGCCCGGTTCGCCGATGCCAAACACCCGGCCGAGGCGATCGTCGAACTCGTCACCGAACTCGCCGCCGACGCCCGCGACCCGAGCGCCGCCGGCCTGCTCGTGGAACTGCTGCGCCAGGTCGGCCGGGATCCCGAACTGGTCGAGGTGGTCACCCGGACCGAGGCGGTCGTCCGGGACGGCTTGGCCGGCCTGATCGCCCGCGGCATCGCCGACGGCACGATCGACGCGGCACTGGACCCGAACGAGGCGGCCGGGTGGATCCAGACCGTGGTCGACGCCGTATACCTGGGCGCCGCTCCCGATCGGGACGCCACGCCCGCACTGCGCCGCACCGTCGCGCGCTACCTGGCGCCCGCGCCCGAACCAGGGCCGGACCAGGCAGGACCGGACAGGCCGAAACCGGCCGAGAAAGGCCCGAACAAGACAAGCCAGGACGAGACAGCACCGAACGAAGCAAAGCCGAGCAAGACAAGGAGAAGTCATGCGCCACACGAAGCCCGATGAGCAGGCCGTCACGGTGCGGATGCCGTCGGTGTGGCTCTGGTTGATCGGCGTCGGCAGCACACTGCTCGGCTTCGGCGCCGGGTTCGCGGTCGCGCCGTTCGTGGACTGGCTGATCGATCTGGTCGGCTCCGCACCCGGCCCGCTGCGGCTGGCCGCACGGCTGCCGACGCACTGGGCCGTACCGATCCTGTCCGTGCTCGGCGCGGGCCTCGGGGCCTGGATGGCCGCGGCCGCTCGCCGGGAGAGCCCGGTGGTGACCGTGGCCGAGGACCACGTCGCCATCCATCGGGACGGCTCCGGCCTGCACATACTTCGCGAGCGGATCCACGCCGTCTTCACCGACGGCCGGGACCTGGTCGCCCTGGACCCGAGCGAGACCGAACTCGCCCGGGTCCAGGCGACCGACCTGCCCACCGGCCACCTGCACGACGCCTTCGCCCGGTTCGACTATCCGTGGCGCGGCACCACCGACCCGCGCGAGGCGGAGTTCACCACCTGGGTGGATGGCACCCCCGACCTCGACGAGGCCGCCCACGCCCTGCTCCGCGCCCGCAAGCGGGCCCTGACCGACAAGCAGGCCGGGGCGGCCGAGGACGCGCTGGACGAACTGCGCACCCTGGGCGTCGCCGTCCGCGACCGCAAGGGCGCCCAGCAGTACCGCCCCCGCCGCTCCGGCCCGCACGACACCGCCGACCCGAACCACCACTGAAGCCTGGATCGGACCGGTGGTCGGGTCAGCTCAGGCGTTCGAGGACCATGGCCATGCCCATGCCGCCGCCGACGCACATGGTCTCCAGGCCCCACTGCTTGTCGTGCCACCGCAGGGAGTTGATCAGTGTGCTGGTGATCCGCGCGCCGGTCATCCCGAACGGGTGGCCGATCGCGATCGCGCCGCCGTTGACGTTGACCTTGTCCAGGTCGAAGCCCAGGTCCCGGTACGACGGGATCACCTGCGCGGCGAACGCCTCGTTGATCTCCACCAGGTCGATGTCGGCGACGGTGAGACCGGCGTTGCGCAACGCCTGCCGGGACGCCTCGACCGGGCCGTAACCCATGATCTCCGGCGACAGCCCGGTCACCCCGGTGGAGACCACCCGGGCGAGCGGAGTCAGACCCAGCTCGCGCGCCTTGGTGTCCGACATGACCACCAACGCCGCCGCGCCGTCGTTGAGCGGGCACGCGTTGCCCGCCGTCACCGTGCCGTCCGGGCGGAAGACCGGCTTGAGCCCGGAGATGCCCTCCAGCGTGGTGCCCGCACGCGGACCGTCGTCCTTGCTCACCACGGTGCCGTCCGCGAGCGTGACCGGCGTGATGTCCTCGGCCCAGAAGCCGTCCGCGATCGCCCGTTCCGCCAGGTTCTGCGAGCGGACCGCGAACTCGTCCTGCTCGGCCCGGGAAATGCCCTTGTACTGGGCCAGGTTCTCGGCGGTCTGGCCCATCGCGATGTAGACGTCCGGGAGTACACCCTCCTCGCGCGGATCGGTCCAGGGCGCGGTCCCGGCGCCGGACCGCTCGGCCGAACGCAGTTCGGCCGGTGCGAAGAGAGGGTTGCGGGTGTCGGGGAGCGAGTCGCTGCTGCCCTTGAGTGCGGCCCTGGACACCGACTCGACGCCGGCCGAGACGAACACGTCGCCCTCGCCCGCCCTGATCGCGTGCATCGCCATCCGGGTGGTCTGCAACGACGACGAGCAGTAGCGGGTGATGGTGGTCCCGGGCAGGTGGTCCATGCCCAGCATGACCGCGACGTTGCGGCCCATGTTGAAGCCCTGCTCACCGCCGGGACCGCCGCAGCCGAGCATCAGGTCGGCGATGTCGTGCGGGTCCAGGCCCGGGACCTTGTCCAACGCGGCCCGAACCATCAGCGCGGCCAGGTCGTCGGGCCGGACGTCCTTCAACGAACCCTTGAGCGCGCGGCCGATCGGCGAACGGGCGGTCGAGACGATGACTGCTTCGGGCATGACGGAATCCCTGCTGTGAGAGTGAGTGGGTCGCGACGCCCACGCCTCGTGAAGGTACCGACTGGTCGGTATCTTGACCAGAGGCCGCGCCCGCCAACCGCACATCTCGCCCGGAATGGCCCCGCCGGCCGGAATGGCCGGAACCGCACGGCCCGAGCGCCACCCGACGCCCACGCGTCGATGCTTGACAATCGACGGCCGGCGACCGAATCCCCGGAGCCGTCGATCCGCCCCCGATCTGGTCACCGCGTCGAGCACCGGCTACCGTCCCCTCAGGACCGGAACGCCACAGACCGAAACGGCACAGACCGGAACGGCAGGGGAAGGAGGGCACCGTGAAGGCGCATCCGAGCGGCCCGTACCGCGTGGAGTACACCGAAACGGCGGCCACCGTTCGCGACTCGCTTCCGCCCGAGCGCCGCGAGCAGCTCACCAAGGCACTCCGGGTCCTCGCCCGCAATCCCTACACCAAGGCGTCCGCCCCGATCGGCCCCGACGACGACACTCGGCAGGCGATGGTCGCCCCCGCGCTGCTGATCGAGTACGGCGTGCTGCGCGGGGTCATGGTCGTCGTCGTGGTGACCGTCCTGGACGGCATGGAATTCCTCGGCGACGCCGACGAATAGCCCCACCCGCCGGTCCCCCTCCGCTCGCCCGACTCGGCCGTTTCGCGGGCCGGCGCGCCCCCTCACCGCGTGGCCCGCGCGACTTCGCCCGCACAGGCTCGCCCTACAGCGTCGCCGCGACCCGCTGCAACCCCGGCCCGGACAGGGTGTCGAGGCCGGCCGGGCGGCCCGTGGCCAGGAGGAGCAGGTCGGCGGCGGGGCCACGAATCTCGTCGGGACCCTTGCCCGCCGACCACTGTGCGTCGGTGGCCACCACGCGCGTGCCCCGGAAGCGTTTGCGCGCACCGTAGAACGGGCTGGTCAACACATGGCCGAGCGCCGCGAGCGCCGGCTCGGTGGGCATCGTGCGCACGCGTCCGAGCGGCCTGGCGACGTCCTGTCCGTGCACGAGCGCGTCGGCCAGCGGATCCAGCGGAGCGGCCATCGGCGCCCGACGTGCCGAACCCGCGGTCTCCCGGATCTGCGCGACCAGTTCCGCCGGGGTGAACCGGACGGCCAACTCCCGGGCCTCGTCGGCGACCATCCGGTCGAAGTCGCCCCGGGCCCGAATCGCGCCCTTGATCATGTCCAGCAGCGTCGTACGCGTCGACGTGGTCAGGTGCGCGGCCACCTCGCGCACCGTCCATTCCGCGCAGAGCGAGGCGGCTGCCCACTCCCGCTCGTCGAGGTCGTCGAAGAGATCGGCGAGGCTCAGTCGTTCCGCTTGTACCCACGCAAGGATCTGGTTGCGGTCCATGTCCGGTTCTCCTCGGGTCGCAGATTGGTGGTCGGGTCGGCCATGCGGCCGTCACTCGTCGTCGGTCGGATCCGCCTCGACGCCCTCGGCACCGTCGGGCGCCCCGGCCTCTTTGGGCTCCCCGAGCGCCCGCAACCTGCGTCGCAGGTGTGCCCGTTCGGGTTCGGTACCGGCCAGGTCCAGCGCCTCACGGTAGGCCGCCGCCGCCTCGGCGCGGCGACCGAGGCGGCCCAGCAGATCCGCCCGGGCGGTCGCGAAGGGGTGGTAGCCGCGCAGCCTCGGCTCGTCCGCCAGCTCGTCCAGCAATGCCAGACCCGCCTCCGGGCCGTCCCGCATCGCCACCGCCGCGGCCCGGTTGAGCGCGACGATCGGCGACGGGGTGAGGACGAGCAGGACGTCGTACAGGGCCACCACCTGCGGCCAGTCAGTGGTCGCCACGTTCGCGGCCTCGTCGTGCAGCGCGGCGATCGCGGCCTGCACGCCGTACCGTCCGGGCGGGCCGCCGCTCAGCGCGGCAACCACCAGGCCCCGACCCTCCTCGATCATCGCCCGGTCCCATCGACCCCGGTCCTGGTCGTCGAGCAGCACGATGCCGCCGGCGGGATCGGTCCGGGCCGCGCGCCGCGCGTGGATCAGCAGCATCAGCGCGAGCAGCCCGGCGAGTTCACGCTCGGCGGGCAACAACCGGCGCAGGATCCGCGCCAGCCGGATCGCCTCCTCCGCGAGGTCGAGTCGCTGCAAGTGCGGGCCGGAGCTGGCCGTGTAGCCCTCGGTGAAGATCGAGTAGATCACCTGGAGCACACCCGGCAGACGCTCCGGCAGCTCGTCCGCACCGGGCACCCGGAACGGGATGCGCGCCTCGCGGATCTTCTTCTTCGCCCGGACGATCCGCTGGGCCATCGTCGCGGTCGGCACCAGGTACGCCCGGGCCACCTCGGGCGTGGTCAGCCCGGCGAGGCAGCGCAGCGTCAGCGCGCCGCGGTCCTCGGCGGGCAGGGCGGGGTGGGCGCACGTGAAGAACAGCTGGAGTCGCTCGTCGGGCAGGTCGTCGCCGGCATCCGCCGGCGGCGCGGGATCGGCCCGATCCGCCTCCACCTGCAATACCGCCAGCCGGGCCGCGTACGTGCGGTCCCGACGCAACCGGTCGACCGCCCGGCGCCGCGCCGTGGTCAGCAGCCAGGCTCCCGGCCGGTCCGGCACGCCGTCGACGGGCCAGTGCACCAGCGCCGCCTCGATCGCCTCGGACGCGACCTCCTCGGCCAGGTCCAGGTCCCCGAAGCGGCGGGCGAGGGATGCGAGCAGCCGACCCCGTTCCTCCCGGAACACCGACTCGACGGACGCATCCACCGACGCACCCCGGCCCCCCTCGGCGGGCCCGTCGCCGGGTACTCCCGGGGGCGCCTCGGAACCGGCGGCTCGCTCGTCCATGCCCGTCAGCCCGCGAAGTCGGCGATCGGCCGCACCACGACCGCGCCGGTGCCGCGCGCACCGGGGCAACGCGCGGCCCAGTCGAGCGCGACGTCGAGGTCCGGCACGTCGATCACGTAGAAGCCGCCGAGCACCTCGCGGGTCTCGGCGAACGGCCCGTCCGTCACGGTCCGATCACCGGTGGGATCGACCCGGACTGTGGTCGCGGTGATCAGGTCCGCGAGCGACTCGCCGGACACGAAGATCCCCGCGTCCTTGACCTCCTTGTCGTACGCCATCCAGTCCTCGACGGTGCACTCGGCGGCTCCGCCGTCGGCGTCGATCGCGCCGCTGTGGATCAACAACATGTACTTCATGGTCCGACTCCTGCTCTGTCCTGTCGTTTCCGCGTCCGGCGGGTTGCCGTACACCATGACGACGAACGAGCAGCGGCCGGATCGACAGGCCCTCAAAAACTTTTTCGACCCGGTCCGGACGGACCCCGGTCGACCCCGGTCGAGCCGGGCTCGACCGGCACCGACACCGTCGTCGTCCCCGACAGCCTCCCCCGGCCGCCGACGCCCCGCCTCCGCCGGGCGGGTTCGCCGGATCGAAACCGGGCCGCTCGGGTACGGGATCGACCGGGCCGCTCAGCCGGCCAGGGAGTCGATCCACGCGGTGAGGCGTCGGCCCTGGCCGACCATGATCTCCGGGTCCCGAAGGGTGTTGGTGAGCAGGGACATGCCCTGGTAGGCGCCGATCAGGGAGAGTGCGAGCTCGCGCGCGTCCGCGTCGTGGCCCATCGCCCGGAACTGTTCCTCGGCCCAGGCCAGGAGCCGGCGCATCACCTCGGCGGCGCGACGGTCCAGGTCGTCCTCGCGCTTGTCGAGTTCGGAGACCAGCGTGCCGAACGGGCAGCCGTACCGCACCGCCAGTTCGCGCTGCTCCACCCAGCCGCCGACCAGCGCCCGCAACCGCTCGCGGGGGGTGGGCAGTTCGGCCAAAGCCGCGATCAGCTCGCGGAGTTGCCGTTCGTGGTCGCCGATGGCGGCCTCGACGAGTTGGTCCTTGGTCCGGAAGTAGTAGTAGACGTTGCCCACCGGCACGTCGGCCTCGGTCGCGATGTCCGCCAGGGTGGTCCGCTCCACGCCCTGCCGATGCAGCACGCGCGCGGTCGCCGTGACCAGCCGCTCCCGCTTGCCGGGTCCGGACTCGGCTCCGCGCCGGCTCTTCTTCTTCTGCACTGAGTCAGTCATCTCACTAACAAATATAGACAGCGGTCCTCCCGCTTGCTAGCGTCTTTCTTAGTTAGTCAACTAACTCACTCGCCGGACACTCCGCGGCACACGCACACGCACACCCGCCCGGGAACGCCCGCACAGAACACCCACACACGAACACAAGGGGAACCTCATGATCGTCATCACCGGCGCCACCGGAAACGTCGGACGCGCCGTCACCGAGCAGCTCGCCGCCGCCGGCCGGCAGGTCGTCGCCGTCTCCCGCAACGCCCCCACCAGCGAGCCGCCCGCCGGCGTCCGGCACCACGTCGCCGATCTCGCCGACCCGGCGAGCCTGACCGAGGCGCTCGTCGGCGCGCAGGCGCTGTTCCTGCTCGTGGCCGGCGACGACCCGCAGGGTGTCCTCGCGGTGGCTGCGGCGGCGGGTGTGCGGCACGTCGTGCTGCTGTCCTCGCAGGGCGCGGGCACCCGACCGGAGGCCTACGGACATCCCGTCGCCTTCGAGCGGGCCGTCAAGGAGTCCGGCATGGCCTGGACCGTGCTGCGCCCCGGCGGCTTCGCGACCAACACCTTCCAGTGGATCGAGGGCGTCCGGACCCGGCGCGAGGTCGCCGCCCCGTTCGCCGACGTGGCATTGCCCCCGATCGACCCGGCCGACATCGCCGACGTGGCGGTGGCCGTCCTGACCGAGGAGGGTCACCACGGGCGCACCTACGAACTCACCGGTCCCCGAGCCCTGTCACCGCGCGAGCGTGCCGAGGTGCTGGCCGGTGCGCTCGGCGAGCCCGTCCGCTTCGTCGAGCAGACCCGGGACGAGGCGCGCGCCGGCCTCCTGCACGTCATGCCCGAGCCCGTGGCCGACGCCACGCTCGCCATCCTCGGCACGCCCACTCCCGCGGAGCAGGCCGTCGGCTCGGACGTGGAACGGATCCTCGGCCGCCCGGCCCGCACCTTCGCCGACTGGGCCGCCCGCCACGTCGCGGCCTTCCGCTGACCGGGCGGGCCGCGAGCGCCGGGCACGGCTCGTCGTCGGATTCGTATCGCGGGCTGCTCCAATGGGCGGCCCTGGACGGCCCGTTCCGGCCGGCCGCGACCGACCCCGGGAACCGACCGCGTCCACCGGGCACTTGCCCGACCGCACCATCTCCGGCCCCATCTCCGGCAGACCACCACTGCCCGCCGCACCGTCCCCGCCCGGCGGTCCGGCGGGCCGCGGTCGGGTGCGCCGTCGCGTACTACCGCCCGAGCAGCGCCTCGGCGAGGGTGACCTGCGCGGGTTCCAGTGTGCTTCGACCGTCCTCGATGTCCCACAACGCGTTCTGCAACACCCGAGCGAGCGTCCATCCGGCCGCGCGCCGCCGGTCCAGATCCAGCACCTCGGTCAGCAGGTCGAAGCGGCGGAGCAGCGCGCGGGTCGCGTCGCCCGTGGCCACGACGGCCTCCCACCGACTGTCCAGCGCCGGCCACAGCTCGAACCCCGGGTCGCCGGCGAGTGGTTCGGGGTCGATGACCAGCCACGGCTCGCGATCGGCGGCCAACACGTTGTCGTAGTGCAGGTCCCAGTGCAGCAGTCGGTCGCCGGGTTCGTCGATCAACTCGGCGACGGCGCTCGCGCAGGAGCGCACCAGGCGCCGTTCGGCGGGGTCGCGCAGAGCCGGCACCGCGTGCGGCGCCCGGTCGAGCATGTCGGCGGCGATCCGCGCCAGGTGCCGCAGCCCCGGCGGCGCCGGGACCGCGACCAGGCGCGCCGCCAACTCGGCGAGCGTGCGCATGGCGACGTCGTCGTCGGGCACCGCGGACAGGGTGCGGCTCGCGTCCAGCCGTTCCAGCAACATCGCGCCGGAGTCCGGGTCGTGGTCGAGCAGGTGCACGACACCGTCGCCGTTCCAGGTGCGCAGGCCCAGGGCGACGCCGGCGTCGTCCTCGGTGGGCTGTCGAAGCCTCAGCACGGCGGGCGTGCGGTCCGCGCGGATCACCGGCAGCACGAGCGCGGCCATGCCGTGCGCGGCGGGGCCGTCCGGGCGCAGGGTCCAGCGGTCCAGCAGGTCCGCGGCCAGTCCCGGCAGCGCGTCGAGCCAGGCCCGGGCGGAGGCGCCCTGGCGGCCGTAGGACTCGACGAACGTGGTGGGGACATCGACGGAAATGGGGGTGCTCACAGGGGGTTTCTCCTTCGTGGGGCCGGATTTCACGCGGGTACGAAGGAGGGGACGGCGGTGCCCGGCTGCCGGGCGGGCGTCAAGACATGGTTCGCCCCGGTCGGTTGTTGCGAATCGACGGCCGCGGTCAGGCCACGTCCCGTAGCAGGCGACCGGCGTACACGTCGCTCACGTGGCCCTGAAGGTGTGCCCAGACCGCGACGGAGCACGGGAATTCGCCGTCCCGGTAGGCGATGAACACGGTCTCCTCGCGCCGGAACAGGCCGTGTTCGGCGTCCTGAGCCTCGGGCCAGTCGCGGACCACGGCCGCGGCGTGCTCGGCGTCGACGCAGCGCAGCGGGACCACCGCGAGTTGCGCGTAGGCACCGGGCACGGTGTGCGCGATGACCTGGACGTCGCTCATGTGCCGACCGAAGGCGCGCAGGTGATCGCTGCGCTCCCAGGGTCGGTTCGAGGCCCAGGTGCCGCACGAGCAGGTCGCGCGGGTGGCGACGAAGCCGAGTGCGGCGTGGTCGCCGGGGTAGGTGGTGAACTCGATCCGGTGCCGGTCGAGGCGAACCAGTGGGTCCTGGGTGTAGTTCGGCATGCTCATGAGGGTTCCCCCGAGGTGTCGTCGCGTGGTATGGCACGAGCGTAGGCAAGCCCACCGACAACGGCGAGCGGATTTCCGCACAGCCCGGGCCCGGTGCGGCTGTGCGCGGTGGATGGCATGCGGTCGAGCCGGTTGCCGTTGCCGGGCCGGTCCGCCCGGAGCAGTCCGGGCCGCGCCGAGCCGGCGTATGGCGCCCGGGCCCGTGGCGGCCGGCGATCGGGCCGCGGCAGTCGGCCGGCGGCCTGCCACACCGCCGATTCGACGGGCGCGGCCGGCCCCGGTGGCTCAGCGGGTCGCGGGGCCGGTTTCGCCCAGGCGGTTCGCCAGGCCGTCCAGGATGAGGGCCAGTCCCTCCTCGAACGCCGACTCGTGCTCGATCGGCGGGACGGCGGGCTGTTCCGCGCCGTCACCGGGGTCGGCGTCCGCCTGCTCCTCCAGAACGGAGCCGATCGTGAAGCGGCCGGCGGCCAGCATCGCCATCCGGGCGTCTCGCTCGGGCACGCCGGAGGCGATCAGGAAGGCCATTTTGTGGGCGATGCGGTCGAGATCGGTGCCGCCGGGGCTGCTTCCGGCGTGCAGCCGTGCACCGTCGCGACGCATCAGCAGGGTGCGGCGCAGGCTTCGCGTGTTCTCGACGAACCAGTCACGCCAGTCGTCGTCGGGTTCCGGTAGCGGAGCCGTCGCATGGGGCCTCATGGCGGCCTCGGCCATGGCGCCGAGCAGCTCCTTCTTGTTCCGGAAGTGGTAGTAGAGCGACGGCTGCTCGACACCCAGTCGCTTCGCGAGCCGTCGCGTGCTGACGGCATCCAGGCCGACCTCGTCGAGCAGGTCGAGCGCCTCGCCGACGACGGTCTCGCGGTTCATCTTCATGTTGACAACCTATCGGCGATAGGTGGACGCTGTAAATCCACCTATCACCGATAGAAAGTGGGTTCTGCCATGACACGCGGAGCCGGAACTCCCTCCTTGAAGGTCCTCATCTGCGGCGGCGGGATCGCGGGAGAGGCGCTGGCCTACTGGCTCGCCCGAGGCGGTCACCGGGTGACCGTCGTCGAACGTTTCCCGGCGCTGCGGGCCACCGGCGCCCAGGTCGACCTTCGAGGCCAGGGCATCGACGCCATACGGCGCATGGGACTCCTCGACGTCGTCGGGAGCAGGCGCGTGGACGAGGCAGGCGTGGCCATGGTGGACGCTCGCGGCAAGGCGAGGGCGACGATCATGGCCAACACCTCGGGCCGCGGCCGGCAGACGCTGACCTCCGAGTACGAGATCATGCGCGGCGACCTGGTGCGCATCCTCCACGATGCGACGAAGGAGGACGTGAACCACGTCTTCGGCGTGAGCGTGGACCGATTCGAGCAGGACGAGAAGCGAGTGGTCGCCCACTTCTCGGACGGCACTTCGGACGAGTTCGATCTCCTGGTCGGCGCGGACGGGCAGGGGTCGCGCCTGCGGCGGGCCATCCTGCCGCCCGGCGCTCCGGACCCCTACTGGCGGGTGGGCATCCACATGGCCTACTGGTTCGTCCCACGCGTCGCGACGGACACCAACATCCGGGACACCTACCACGCCCCCGGCCGGATGATCATGCGCCGGAGTCACAACCCGACCGAGACTCAGGTCTACTTCATCCTGCGGGAGGACTCCGAGGAGTCCTCAGCCGTCCACCGGGAGTCGATCGAACGCCGCAAGACGTTCTGGGCCGACAGGTTCCGCGATGCGGGATGGCAGACCGAGCGCTTCCTCGAAGGCATGGAGACGGCCGACGACTTCTACTCCCAGGAGGTGGTGCAGGTACGCACCGACACCTGGTCGAAGGGGCGCGTGGTCCTGGTCGGGGACGCCGCACACTGCGCTTCCCCCTTCAGCGGCATGGGCGTCTCCGGCGGCCTGGTCGGCGCATACGTCCTGGCCGGCGAAATCAGCCGGCACGCCCATGATCTGCCCGAGGCCCTGGCGAACTACGACACCACACTGCGGCCCTTCGTCGACGGGATCCAGGCCACGGTCAAGCCGCATCTCCTGCGCCTGGCCATGCCCAGGAACAAGTGGGCCATCGACGCCTTCCACTCCGCCGCCGCACTGGCCTGCTTCCTGCGCATCCCCGATCTCGTCGCCCGCCACTCGAAGACGGACCGAGGCGGCGACTGGCAACTCCCGGACTACCCGGACCTCGACGACGCGTAGGTCGGGTCCGGCGGACCCGGGTGGGCTCGGACCGACCCGGGCGCCGCCGACCTCGACCTCGACCACCGGTGAGGGGTCCCGCCGGAGGCATCCCATCCGGGCCCTTCCGGCAGGCGGTCGCGCCGACCCGACCCCCGCCCGCGGGCCGTCGTCACCCCGGCACTGCCGCCCACGTCACCGCGTGGTGGCCCCGACAGGCCGCCTCCAGCGCGACCCGCCACCGGTGGTCCGCCACCTCCCCCTCGCCCAGCGCACCGCGCAGTTCCAGACTGGCCAGCCCGTGCACCAGGGCACTCAGGTGGGTGGCCGTGTCGTGCGGGTCGGTCGGCGCGAAGCGGCCGGCTGCCACGCAGCGGTCGACGGCCCGCACCAGGGTGTCGAACGTGCCCCGGACCCGGGCCAGATCCGCGTCGCTCGGATGGAAGTCGGCGATCGGCCGACCGAACATCAGGTCGTAGCGATGCGGGTTGGCCCGCGCCGCGGCCCGGTAGGCGTAGCCCAGCGCGATCAGGTCCGTCTCCGGGTCGCCGTCGACCGGCACGTCGGCGAACCGCCGCTCCAGGGCCGCGAATCCGTCCAGGAACATCGCCCGCAGCAGCCCGGCCTTGTCCTGGAAGAGGTTGTACACGGCGGTCGTCGAGGTGCCCACCTCGTGGGCGACCCGACGGGTGCTCAACGCCTGCGGGCCCTCCTGCGCGAGCAGCCTCCCGGCGGCCTCCAGCAACTCCCGGCGGAGTTCGTCCCAATCGCGCGTGCGTGGCCGTCCCATGTTGACAACAGTATCGCAACGCTGTTTCATAACGCCGTATCAAAAATCACCCTCCCCGGGTCGGGCCACACGCCACAGGGAGGACCACCTCGGGAGTCCTCATGTCCACTGGGTCCGATCTGCACGTGGTTCTCGGCGCCGGCGGCGCGGTCGGCGCAACCGTCGTCGACGAACTCGTCTCGCGCGGCCGGCGGGTGCGCGCGGTCAACCGCAGCGGCGGCCTGACGGTGCCCGAGGGCGTCGAGGTCCGTCGCGGCGACGTCACCACGACCGAGGGAGCCACGGCGGCATGTGCCGGCGCCGCCGTGGTCTACCACTGCGCGGCTCCGGCCTACACCCGGTGGACGAGCGAGTTCCCGGCGCTGACCGACGCGATCCGCGCGGGCGCCGCCGCGGCCGGCGCCAAGCTGGTGTTCGCGGACAACCTGTACATGTACGGGCCGGTGAGCGCGCCGATGACCGAGGACATGCCGTACGCGGCCGACTTTCCCAAGGGCCGGGTCCGGGCCGCGATGGCCCGGTCGTTGTCGGCCGCGCACGACGCCGGCGAACTGCGGGTGGCGATCGGCCGGGCATCCGACTACTACGGCCCCCGAGGCGTGAACAGCGTGGTGGGCGAGACCGTGTTCGGCGCCGCGGTGCGGGGCAGGGTCGCGCGCTGGGTGGGTCCGCTGGACCAACCGCACTCGTTCGGCTACCTGCCCGACTTCGCCAAGGGGCTGGTGGTGCTCGGCGAGGACCCGCGCGCGGACGGGCACGCCTGGCACATTCCCGCCGCCGAGCCGGTGACCGGACGACAGTTCCTCGACCTGCTCTTCGCGGAACTGGGCCGCCCGGACAAGTCGGCCGCGGTGGGTCGCACCCTGCAGCGCGTACTGGGTCTGGTGAACCCGACGGTGCGCGCCCTGGGCGAGACCTGGTACCAGCGCGACCGCCCGTTCGTGGTCGACGCCGGCCGGTTCACCGAGACCTTCGGCCCGCTCCCGCCGACCGCGCACGCCGAGGCGATCGCGGCCACGGTCGCCTGGTTCCGCAGCGCGCACGCCTGACGGCCGCGTCCGGGCCCGACCCGCGCGCCTTCGCTCCGCCGCGCTTCGCGCCGGCTCCGGCGCCTGTCCCGATGCCGACCGGACACCGGCGATCCGGACCCCGCCGGCCCGCAGGCCCCGGATGGCCCGGCCCCCGGGTGAGCCGAACCCGATCGGCGCGGACCCCGAGTGGCCCCGACCCCGGGTGGCCCGGACCCGATGCAAGCCGGATCCGGGACCACCGGGTGACACCCCCGCGCCGATCCCGCCCCGCGCGAAAGGCGGGTGCGGGTCGGCATCGCGGACGGGTCGAGCAGCCCTACCGGCTGCCCGTCAGATGCGCGAAGACCACGACATTCGCGGCGTATCCGGCGTGCTTGTCGTAGCGACCACCGCAGGTGATCACCCGCAACTCCGCGGCCTCGGTCGGCCCGTAGACCACGTCGTCGGGAAAGGCGTCCTTCGGGTAGGACCGGACCGCGTCGATCGCGAAGACCGCCGTCCGGCGGTCCCGCCGCTGCACCTCGATCCGGTCCCCCACCCGGAGCAGGCCCAGCTTGAAGAACACTGCCGGGCCGGAGCGGGTGTCCGCGTGGCCGACGGTGATCGCGTTTCCGCGGGCGCCGGGAGTGACACCGTCGCCGTACCAGCCGACCAGGTTCTTGTTGCCCACCGGCGGGGTGGCCAGCCGCCGGTCCGGACCGATGCCCAGCACGCTCGTCGGCGCGTTGACACCGATCGCCGGGATCCTGATCCGGGTCGGCGCCGACGCCGTCAGCGGCGCGGCGTCCACCCGGTGCGGCGCGTCGTTCGGGGTCCGGGCCTGGGCCGGCACCCGGGCCGCGTCCGCGACGGGAGCCGGCGGCCGCTCGACCGGGCCGTCGGATCCGTGCTGGACCAGCCACAGTCCGACGGCGACCGCCAACGCGGTCGCCCCGGCCGCGAACGGGCCGGAGCGACGCGCGCGCTGCGCCGGCGCGGGCTCAGTTCGTCCCATCGCCCGTGGCACGGCGACGACGGGCGAGGTAGAGGCCGAAGCCGCCGAGCGCTGCGCCCGCGACCAGCACGCCGGCCGCCACCTCACCCGCGTCGACCTGCGAACTGCCGCCACCACCACCGGCGTTGACGCTACCTGCGGGCCGGCCGCCACCCGTGGTCGCGCCGCCACCGGTGGTCGTGCCGGCGGGGCAGTCGACTCTGAAGACCTTCTGCTTGCCGGCCCCCTGCTCGCCCTCGAAGGTCCACACCAGCTTGTACTGCCCGTTGGGCAGCGACAGGTTCGGGGTGTGACCGGTGCCGTCCACGAGGGTGATGGTCCCGCCCAGCACGGATCCCGCGCTGTTCGCCGGCTGCGGGGCGATCGTGTAGGTGACCGACTGGAGCGTGTCGAAGTTGAACGCCGCCAGGTTGAACAGGCACACCTTGGGTTCGTTGCGCTGGTCCGTCGGCGACGTGGTGCTCATGTGCACCTTCACGTCGCCGTTGTCCCCCGGCGCCATCGGCAGCGCGTGTGCGGCGCCGGTACCGGCGAGCGTGGCGGCACCCAGCGCGATCGCCGCGACGGTCAGCCGCCGGGTGCGGGTGGACGGACTATGGCACGGGGATGGCATCACGATGGGCTCCACGAAGAGGACGGATAAAGGTGGTCGCATCACCTGAAGATGGGACATTCCGACGGTGCCTTCCGCATCCGCCCCCACCGCGACGACACACACCACCCCGTCCCGGATTCACCCGTATGTCGCAGCACGTACACCGTCCGTCGTCCCGCCCCGGCTCGGACGCCCGGCCCGGCGACACCCGGGCGGCCCGCGTGGCAATATGCCGGATCCGCTCGTGGATACGCCGGTTTGACATCGGGTCCGGGCAGGCGTAATCCGAGACATATGTGCGCGCAAGCAGCGGAGCGGCCGCCGCGCCGCACGGTACGAAGACGCCCGGTGCCCGGACGTGGGTGGCGCCCATGACCGGCACGGTGCCGGGGCCCGGCGCCGGGCCCCGTCCCCTTCGTGCGGTGCACAGCGAGGCCGACCTCGACCAGGAACGCGAGGCGGTCCTGGCCGACTGCTCCACGTGCCTGGACAGCGCCGTCCGGGGCACCGGCGCCTACGCCGGGGTGGTCTACCTGCGTTCACCCGATCGGCGCTCGCTGGTCCTGGCCAAGGTCGCCGGACTGGCCCTGTCCCTGCTCGGGCCGTGGAGTCGGGTCCCGGTCACCGGCGCACTGCCCGCCCCCGAGGCCTACCGCACCGGCCGCATCGTCTTCCTCGCCGACGACGGCGACACCATGCGGCGCTTTCCCCAGCTGGCCCTGGGCATGCCGTACGCCTACGCGTCCGCCTCAGCGCCGGTCCGCGCGGGCACCGAGACCTTCGGCGTGGTGTGTGTGATGTGGCCCGCCTCCCCCGGACGCGGCCTGCCCCCCTCGCGGCGGCGCAGTCTGCGCACCGCGGCCCAACGCCTGGGCAACGCGCTCGGCGCACGGGTCGCCCGCGGTGTGCCCGTCGACTACGACGGCCCACCCACGGTGACCCTGCTGCCCGCCAACACGTTCCCGCTGATCCGGGTGGGCCTGTTCGACTGGAACGTGGCCACCGGCGACTTCGACGCGGACGAGGAGTTGTGCGAGCTGTTCGGCGTCGACCCGGCCGACTTCGATCGACGCGCGACGACCCTGGCGGCTCGGGTGATCTCCGGCGGCGGACAGGAGTTCCGCGACGCCGCGCGGCAGGCCGTGGCGACCGGCCGGGTACTGGCCTGGCGGCTCCACGTGGCGGGCTCCGACGGCGCCGGCCGGCCGCTGGAGGTGTGGGGCCGGGTTCCCGACGAGGGGTCCGGCGACCGGTCGCGACACCTGGTGGGCGCGGTGCTGGACCTGGGTGCCGGCGCAGCCGCCGCGGAGGCGGTGGAGCGGCTGCGCGACGGCGTCTTCTCGCTCGACCCTGGCGGCCGGATCACCTACGCCAGCCGCAACCTGGCGGACCTGCTCGGCGTCCGGCCGGAGGACCTGTTGGGCCGGACCCCCTGGGAGGCCCTGCCCTGGCTGGCCGACCCGTCCTACGAGGACCGCTACCGGGCGGCGATGCTCTCCCAGCAGCCCGGCTCCTTCCTGGCCCACACCCCGCGCGACCGCTGGCTGGCGTTCTCGCTCTACCCCGACCCGTACGGGCTGACCGGCAAGGTGGTCCCGGTGGGGGCGCCACCCGGCGCCGGCGGTCGGGCGACCGAGGCCGATGCCTCCCGCCCCGAGACCGAGCCGCCCCGGCTCGGAGCGATCTACCACGTGCTCCAGATGGCGGGTGCGCTCACCGAGGCGGTGTCGGTCGGCGAGGTGTGCGAGGTGGTCGCCGACCAGATCCTGCCCGCCTTCGGCGGCCGCGAGCTGGCGATCTACATCGTCCGGGACAAACGCTTCTTTCTGGCCCTGCAGACCGGCTATCCCGAGAACTTCCTGGACCCGTTCGAGGGCGTGCCGCTGGACGCCTCGCTCCCCGGTGTCGAGGCGCTCACCCGCGGCGTGCCGATCTTCTTCGAATCGGCCGAGGAACTGGCAGCGGCGTATCCGGGCATCCCGCTCGACGAGATGTCCGCGTGGGCGTTCCTGCCGCTGATCGCCTCCGACCGGTCGGTGGGCAGCTGCATCCTCGGCTTCGACCGCAACCACCTGTTCACCCCCGAGGAGCGCTCGGTGCTCACCGCGCTCAGCGGCCTGATCGCCCAGGCGCTGGAACGGGCCCGGCTCTACGACGCGGAATTCACCCTCGCCCGCGGCCTGCAACACGCCCTGCTGCCGCACCGGCTGCCCGACCTGCCCGACCTGGAGGTGGTGGCCCGCTACCTGCCGGGCACCCAGGGCATGGAGATCGGCGGCGACTGGTACGACGTGATCGACACCGGGCGCGGAGTCGGTCTGGTGATCGGCGACGTCGAGGGGCACAACGTGGCCGCCGCCGGCACCATGGGCCAACTGCGGAGCGCCGTCCGCGCCTTCGCCACCGGCGGACAACGACCCGACGAGGTGGTGCGGTGCACCAACCGGCTGCTCGCCGATCTGGATCCGGGCCTGTTCGCCAGCTGCTGCTACATCGAACTGGACCCCGCCACCGGCAACGCCGAGGCGGTTCGTGCGGGCCACCCGCCACCGCTGCTGCGCGGCCCGGACGGGCGCACCCGAGTCCTCGACGTGGCCGGCGGCACCCTCCTCGGGGTGGACCCGGCCACCGAGTATCCGGTGACCCGGGTGACCCTGGAGCCGGGCTCGGTCCTGGCCCTGTACACCGACGGCCTCGTCGAGGAGTCCGGCACCGACCTGGACCTGGGCATCGACCGGATGCGCGCGTCGTTGTCGCAGGCCCCCGACGCGGGCCTGGCCGAGCTCGCGGACCGGATGTTGCGCGACGCGGGCCGACTGACCGAGCGGGCCGACGACGTGGCCGTGCTGCTGACCCGGCGGCCGACGACCCGGCCCGCCGCGCCGGGGTCGGCCGAACCGGCGCCGGGTGCGGGGGGCACGGCCGATCTGCGCTGAGCGGCAAACGCGCGACCATGGAATGAGGAGGAACAGGAGGGCTCGATGGGCACACCCAACCCGGCCGGTGCCGACGATGCCGGTGCCGACGCGTCCTCCGTGCCGTGGGGCGCGGACCGGGCGCTGCTCGACCACCTGCTCAACCGGGCACCCGTCGGCATGGCGGTGGTCGATCGGGAGCTGCGCTGCGTGTGGCTGAACGACCAGCTCGAACGCAACGGCGGGATCCCCCGTGCGCTGCGCCTGGGCCGGCGGCTCTCCGAGGTGCTGCCCGGCCTGCCCGCCGAGACCATCGAGACGCGGATGCGCGAGGTGCTGGAGACCGGGGTCCCGCTGATCGACCACGAGTACCAGGGCCGCACCGCGAGCGACCCGGAACACGTGCACGCGTACTCCACCTCGTTCTTCCGGCTGGACGACAGCACGGGAACACCGGCGGGGGTGTGCTACCTCGTCATCGACGTCACCGACCGCTGGCGGGCCCGGCAGCGGCTCGCGCTGCTCAGCGACATCGGGGCCCGGATCGGCACCACCCTGGACGTCGCGCGCACCGCGCAGGAACTCGCCGACGTCGCGGTCCCCGACCTGGCCGACTTCGTCGCGGTCGACCTGCTGGAACCGGTGCTCGGCGGGATCGAGCCCGCGCCCGGCCCGGTCAGCCGGGACAACCCGGAGCTGATCCGACTCGGGCAGCGCTCGGCCCGCGAGGGCCGGGACGGCAGGACCGACGGCGACCCGGCCGAGTCGATCGCCCGGATCGGCGAGCGTGCCCCGGTCGCCCGCAACTCCCCCGGCGCACGCTGCCTGGTCGACGGCAAGGCGGTCCTGGAACCGGTCCTGGACCCGGTGATCCTGCCCTGGCTGGCCGAGGACAAGGTGTCCACGGAGCGCACCCGCACGGTGGGCCTGCACTCGATGATGGTGGTCCCGATCCGGGCCCGCGGCACGATCCTGGGCATGGCGCACTTCTTCCGCCGGGACACCCCGGACCCGTTCGAGGGCGACGACCTGATCCTGGCCGAGGAGTTCGTCTCGCGCGCCGCGGTGTGCATCGACAACGCACGCCGCTTCACCCACGAGCACGCCGCCGCACTGGCCCTGCAGCGCAGCCTGCTGCCGCACGGGCTGCCCCGGCAGACCGCGGTCGAGGTGGCCAGTCGCTACCTGCCCGCCGACGATCGGGCCGGGGTCGGCGGCGACTGGTTCGACGTGATCCCGCTGTCCGGCGCCCGGGTCGCCCTGGTGGTCGGCGACGTGGCCGGACACGGCACGCACGCCGCGGCGACGATGGGCCGGCTGCGCGCGTCGGTGCACACCCTGGCCGACCTGGACATGCCACCGGACGAGTTGCTCGCCCATCTGGACGACCTGGTCATCCGGTTCGTCGACGAGGAGGGCACCGGCGAGGGCGGCGTGGACACCACCGCACTGGGCGCCAGCTGCCTGTACGCGGTATACGACCCGGTCAGCCGGTTGTGCACGTTCGCCCGCGCCGGGCACCCGCCGCCCGCCCTGGTCCGCCCCGGCGGTGCGGTGGAGTTCCTCGACCTGCCCGCCGGGCCGCCGCTGGGCCTGGGCGGCCTGCCGTTCGAGTCGGCCGAGTTCGAGCTGCCCGAGGGCAGCCTGCTGGTGCTCTACACCGACGGCCTGATCGAGACCCGCGATCGGGACGTGGACTTCGGCATGGATCGGCTGCGCGCCTCGCTCGCCGAACCGGACCGGCCCCTGGACGAGCTGTGCCGCTCGGTGCTGAACACGCTGACCCACAATCCGCCGCCGGACGACGTGGCCCTGCTGATCGCGCGCACCCGCACCCTGGACTCCTCCAGGGTCGCGTCCTGGGAGCTGCCCGCCGACCCGGCCATCGTGGCCGAGGCCCGCACGCTCACCGGCCGACAACTCGCCGAGTGGGGACTGGACGACATCGCGTTCACCACCGAGTTGGTGATCAGCGAACTGGTCACCAACGCGATCCGGTACGCGTCGGGGCCGATCCGGCTGCGGCTGATCCGTGACGCCACGCTGATCTGCGAGGTCTCCGACGCCACCAGCACCAGCCCCCGGCTGCGGCACGCGCGCACCTCGGACGAGGGCGGGCGCGGACTGTTCCTGGTCGCCCAGTTCACCCAGCGCTGGGGCACCCGCTACACGGGCGACGGCAAGACGATCTGGACGGAGCAGTTGTTGCCCGCCCCGCTGTGAGCCCGGGCCTGTCCTCGACCCCGCGTCGGAGCCCGCGACGCCCCGGCGTCGACGGTCGGCGCTTCGTGGCGTCGCCACGAGCCCCGGGGCTCCCGGATGTCACCGCGAGCCCTGCTACGGTTTTTCGCATGTCAGGAACCATCCCCCGCGAATCAGGAAGTGGGCAGGCGTATCGCGGGCGCAACTCCACCGCGGACCGCGCCCTGGACATCCTTCTGCTGTTCGGCGACGACCGCCTCGCGCTGTCCGCGAACCAGGTCGCCGAGCACCTGGGCGTCGCCCGCTCCACCGCGTACCGCTATCTGCAGAGCCTGACCGCCAACGGGTTCCTGGAGGAGAACGACGGCGGCTCCGGGTTCCGGCTCGGGCCCCGGGTGATGGACCTGGCCCGGCTGGCCCGCAAGGGCGTCGGTCTGTCCGACCTGGCCCGTCCGGTGCTGCGCACCCTGGCCCGTGCGGTCGGTCAGCCGGTGCTGTTGACCCGCCGGGCCGGCGATGTGGTGGTCTGCCTCGAACGCGAGGAGGCCGTGCACACGTTGCGGCTGTCCTACGAGCGCGGACAGGTGCTGCCGCTCAACGCCGGCGCCGCCGCACTGACCCTGCTGGCCTGGGCCGACCACGCCGAACTCGACCGGCTCCTGGCGCGCCCGCTCCCCCGGTTCACCGACGCCACCGTGACCGACCCCGAGCGACTGCGCACGCGACTCGCCGAGATCCGCACCCGGGGTTACGCGGTGGCACGCGGCGAACTCGACCCGGACGTGCTCGGCATCGGTGCCCCGGTGCGTCGCGAGGACGGCGGCGTCGTGGCGGCCGTGAGCATCGCGGCACTGTCCCACCGGGTGCCCGACGAGCAGGTACCGGACTACGTGTCGGCCGTGGTCGCCTCGGCGGGCGAACTGTCCGTCCAGGTGGCTCGGATGGGGCTGTAGGACGACGCGGCAACGACGGCGGGCGCGAATCGGGAACCGGCCCTGCCGCCGGAGGGCGGAGCGCGGCGCGTGGTCAACGGCGCGGTTCGGGACCGCCCTGGGCCGGGTCCGGTGGGGGTGCCGCGATGCCCGGCGCGCCGAAGGTCAGGCCGGTGAAGTCCCGTCCTTGGATGACCGGGCCTTGCTGGGTGCCGCCACTGATCGTGTTGTGCACCGCACCCGCCGCCTCCTCCGGCAGCAACGGCGCCAACTCGTCGAGCAGCGTGCGCAGTTCCGCCGCCGCCACCGAATCGGCGCGGAGCAGGCGACGCAGCCGGGTGCGCCACTCGGCCTCGATGTCCGCGATCACCGGATCGTCGCCGGACTCCCGGGCCACGGACAACTCGCGTCGGGAGGAGTCCAGTTCGCGTTCGACCGCGATCCCCTGGGCCGGATCGCCCCGGCCGAACAGGGCGGCGATCCGGGTCCGGGCCTGCGCCCAGGACTCCGACACCATCAGCCCGACCATCGTGGTCGCGCCCGATGCCGCCAAGGTCATCAACTCTGCCTCCACACCGACCCCCCGCAGTTGTGGCCGCCGGGCGGGCCGACCGACGCGCATCGCCCACCCCCGAACCGCGTCGTCGCCGAGTCCGCCGTCGCGGGCCCGCCGTTGGGCGCATTCTTGCCCAGATCCGGCCCCGAACACGCCGATTCCGCCGAAGTCGACCGCAAAGCACCGTGGTGCGGATCATGCCCGACGGGGGCGGCGTCCCCACGGTGTCTCGATTCCGCCCCGCGTCGAACCCCGGGGACGACGGTCGGGCCGCCGGCCCGCACGGTGCGCGCCGGCGACCCGAGAGGTGGGTCGAGCCGGCCTAGGCCGTGTCCGGCGGATCCAGGTGGGGCCGCGCCGCCCGGCACCGCGTCTCGCCGCACCGGAGAAACAGCCGAATGGAACCACCATGCGGCTGCTTCTCCGGCACGCCGAGCCACGGCACCGGACGACGCGACCTCATCCACCAAAATCCACCGGACCCGGCCTAATCGTCGGGCGCGCAATGGGTGTCGGGCGCCGGCATGGCGAGGTCGATCAGGTAGCGGTCGGTCAGTGCGGCGGCACAACGGCTCTTGTCGTAGCTCATGTGACCCCAGCCGTCGGCGGCGAGCAGGGTGGCGCCGGGGATCTGCCGGGCCGCGTGCACCGCCCATGAGTACGGAGTCTGCGGGTCGTGCAGGTTGTTGACCAGCAGGATCGGGGTGTGGCCGGGGATCCGGTAGGGACGCGGCGGGTTGGTCACGGGCATCGGGCGACCCAGGCAGTAGGTCATCGCGTCCCATGCCTGGATCGAGCGGCGCATGTGCGGCGCGATCGTCTGCGAGCGGCGGCCGATGGCGGCGAGCGTGCCCGCGTCGGGGATGTCCAGCCGCCAGTCGGCACACAGCACGGACTGCCTGCTGCGCGCGTCCGAGTCCGGGATGTCGGGAATCGCCGGCGCGGGCCTGGGCGGCGAGGCGTCCAGGGCGGCGAGGAGGTCGGCGGCGGAGCGGCGGGCGTCGGCGAGCGTGTCGGTGGGCGCCTCCTTGAGGTAGGAGATCTTCCACTGGATCGCGGACAGCAGGTTCTTCGGGCGCACGCCGCGAGTCGGGTTGCCGGGCTCGTACAGGGTGCCGGCCTCGGCCCGGGAGTAGAGCCGCTCGAACAGTGCGCCGACGTCGGCGCCGTGCAGCGGGCAGTCGGCGGCCGCGGCGCACCAGTTCACGAATTCGGTGAAGGAGTCCTCGACGGTCGCGGCCTGCGCGCGCAGGAAATCCGCACCGCCCACGCTGTGGTCCATGTTGCTGTCCGCGACCAACGCCCGGACCCGCTGCGGGAACAGCTCGGCGTACTGCTGTGCCATCAGGGTTCCGTAGGACACTCCCCAGAAGGTCAGGCGCCGATCGCCGAGTGCGGCTCGCAGTGCCTCGATGTCGCGGACCACCGAAAGCGTGTCGAGGCGGTCGTACAGCGGGCCCGTTCCGGCGCGGCAACCGTGTACCAACCTACGGTTGTCGGCCGCGAATTCGGCGAAGCCGGCCGGTGTGGTGGGGTCGGCGGTCGGCCTCGGCCCGACCTGGGGGCAGGTCGGTGCGGCGCTGCGGCCCCAGCCGCGCGGGTCGAAGCCGACGCGGTCGAAGCGCGCGTTCACCTCCGCCGAGAAGAAGTCCTTGTAGGTGGTCAGTACGTCGTCCACACCGAGCGAGCCCGGTCCGCCGAAGTTCACCACGAGGGAGCCGATCCGCCGGGTGGGGTCGGTCGCCTTGCGGCGGACGACGGCCATCTCGAAGCTCGGGCCGTGCGGGCGGGACCAGTCGACGGGCAGGGTCAGCTCGGCACAGTCGGCGGTGGGGTCCTCGGGGCACGGCTGCCAGGTGAGCGGTCGGGCGATCGAGGCGGCTGCGGTGGCGGGTTCGGCGGCGGCGCGGGCGGGGCCGGCGGCCGTGCCGAGACCCGCGACGCTCGCGCAGGCGACGAACGCGGCGAGCAGGCGCACGCTTCGTCCGCCGAAGCGCGATGCCGGCCGATGTCCTTTGTTGTGCGACGAGTTCACTCGCGTGCGGGAGTTTCGCGGTACTGGTATGCGCATGCTGCGAGGCTAGGAAGGGGCCGCGAGGGGCGCGTCCGTCACACGTACCGGGTCGGGGTCCTCGGGAGGTGGCGGTTTCGCCGTGTGGGTGCCACCTGCGGGTGAGCGGGGACGTCCTACCGATCGACTCGTTGGTCGGCGCGCGTGGTCCGGGTCGGACGGGTGTCGATCAGGGTGAGCGCGTCCTCCACGGAGCCGGCCGGGTCCGGCAGCGGGTAGAGCACGCCGCGGACCGTGCGGGTGTCGTCCAGGAGCAGCGTCAGGCGCTTGAGCCGGTCCACGCCCGCCGCCCGGAAGGTGGGCAGCCGCAGTGCGGCGGTCAGTTCCAGGTCGGCGTCCGAGAGCAGCGGGAACGGGATGTTCGCGTGCCGGGCGAACGAGGCCAGTTGGTCCGGGCGTTGGGTGCTCACGCCGCGTACGGTGGCGCCGCGGTCGGTGAATTCGGCCAGCCGGTCGCGGTAGGTGCACGATTCCAGCGTGCAGCCGGGCGCGCCGGGAATCCGGTCCCAGCCGGGCGGATGGCCCTGGAGGCCGGGGGCGTAGGCGCCGGGGAAGCAGTACAGGACCGTCCACGCGGTGTCCGCGATCGGGTCGATGCGCTCGTCGGCGGCGGTGCGCAGGGTCAGTGCGGGCAGCCGGGTGCCGACCAGGGCGTGCGCCTGACGGGCCTCGGCCGAGTCGGATTCGCCGGTGGCGGTGAGCGTGCCGTCGCCCAGGACGTGCCGTGAGCCCCAGTTCTGTAGTGCGACCAGGACGGGGAGCAGGCCGCGACCGGATTCGGTGAGGTGGTACTCGTAGCGCGGCGGGTGCGGGTGGTAGAGCCGCTTCTCCAACACCCCGTGCTCCACCAGTGCCTTGAGCCGTTGGGCCAGCACCTTGCGGCTGATCCCGACCTGCTCGTGCAGCGCGCCGAACTGGTGCACGCCCGCCGCGACATCGCGGATCAGCAGCAGGGTCCACCAGTCGCCGACGATGCCGAGCGCCTGGGTGATGGCGCAGTCGGCATCCGTCAGATCCGTGTATCGCATGTGACCTCGCCTTGCCTGGTACGACCCGTTCACTATAGTGAGTTTCCATTGGTTACTCACTTGCTCGTCCGGCGGTCCCGGCTCGGCCGCCCGGCGGGCCGGGCTTTCCGGGGGCGCAGATGAGCGAAACGACGACGAGCGAGGCCGGCCCGACCATCACCCGCACGGCGGGCGCATTCCGGCGCTACTGGACCGCCACGACCGTCAGCCACGTCGGCGACGCGGTGACCGCCGTCGCACTGCCACTGGTGGCGCTCCAGGGCCTGCACGCGAGCAGCCTCCAGGTCAGCCTGATCACCGTCGCGCAGTACACCGCGTGGATCCTGATCGGGCTCCCGGCCGGAGTGATCGTGCAACGACTCCCGCTGCGCGGCACCCAGGTCGCGATGGATGTGCTGCGGGCCGTCGCGGTCGCCTCCGTCCCGCTCGCGTGGGCCCTGGGGGTACTGCACCTGTGGCAACTGATCATGGTCGCCTTCGTGGTCGGCCTGGCGAGCGTGGTCTTCGACGTGGGCAACGCGACGCTGCTCCCGTCGATCGTGAGCAAGGAGGAGTTGACCGCCCGCAACAGCCTCACCTCGGGCTCGGTTTCGGCCACCCAGCTCGGCGGCCCGTCGCTGGGCGGCGTGCTGGTGCAACTGTGCGGAGCCGCGAGCGGGTTGCTGGTGGACGCGGTCAGTTTCCTGGTGTCGGCGGTGCTGCTGCGCGGCCTGCCGCGCCCGGCCCGGACCACGTCGACCACCGCCGGGCCCTCGGTGTTCGCGCTGATCTCCGAGGGGCTGCGCTACGTGCGCCGGCACCCGGTGATCCGCCCGTGCGTGGCCGCCGCGACCACCGTCAACTTCGTCTGCGGCGCGCTGCTGGCGCTCGTCCCGGCATTCCTGGTACGCACCCTGGACGCGCCGGCCGCGCTGGTGGGCGTCCTGATCGCCTCCGAGGGGATGGGCAGCCTGCTCGCCGCGGCGCTGACCCCGCGCCTGGTGGCCCGGGTGGGCAGCGCCCGTGCCCTGATCGGGGCCGCGCTCTTCGGCGCCGTCGCGCTCGGGTTCGTGCCGTTGGCCGGCCACGGTCTCGGACTGCTCGTCTTCGCGGTGGCGAACGCGGGCTTCGGCGCCGGGGTCGTGGTGCTCAGCATCCTCACCCGCACCCACCGCCAGACGGTGACCCCGCCGGACCTGCTGCCCCGGGTGATGGCCACGGTCCGGTTCGTGTCCTGGGGCGCGATCCCGATCGGCGCGCTGACCGCCGGCCTGATCGCAACCTGGCTGGGCACCCGGGCCGCCCTGGCCACACTGTGCGGCATCGCCTTCCTGACCCCCCTCGTACTGTGGTCGAGCCCGATCCGTACCCAACGAGACCTGACCTGAGGCCGGCCGCCCGTGGGGCCCACCGGGCTGCGACCGGGACCGAGGCCGGCGGCGGATCGGTACCGAGGTCGGGGCCGGCCGGTCCACGGCGGCGGCCAGGTGTCGGTGCGGGCCGCGCCCGCCGTCGGCCGGTGCTCATCGACTACGCTCGCCGACCCCGATCCCGGCGCCGCACGCCCGTCCACGGCCGCGGCGGGTGTCGATGCGGCCGCGCCCGCCCCCGGCCGGAGGCTCAGCCTGTGCGCTCGCCGATCCCGGCGCCGCGGGCTCGTCCGCGGGGCGGGAAATCCAGGTGACCGTGTGGCAGTTCCTGATCTAGGTTGGGGGCATGGATGTGACCTGCAAGCGGATCGGTGAGCCGCGCCACGCGTTCGGCAGCCGCCCGCGGAGCGCGCATCCGACGACGAACCGGGAGCCGTGGAAGGGCCGTTGGCCCGATCGCTCCGGGTCGCCTCGCGGCTGAACCGCCACCGGTAGGCGGTGTGACGACCACGGTCGTCCCACCCACCGGCCCGCGGCCGAACAGCCGCCCCCGAGCCGACCCGAAGGCCGCCGCCCCGCGCCGAGCCCGGTCCGTCCCGGCTCCGCCGGCGCCCGCACCCTGATCCCCCACCGACCGACCGTGCCACGCCCCGCGCCGCACCGGACCGGCACACCGTCCCGCCCTCGTACCGGCGTGCGGTGTCGCCGACCGGCGCGTGCGCGGTGCGCGCACGGGTCGATGGGGTGTGTCCGGTAGCGCGCGCACCGGTCCCGGCGGCCACCGCGCCCCGGCATGCCTGCCATCCGACGAAATCCGTCCCCCTCCGTGCCGTGCACCCACCGCACGCGGCCGTGCCGCGCGCCGGGCCGGCTCGGCGCGGCGACGGGTCGATGGCGGCTGCCCGGATTCGTCACCATCCATCCCGTCGAGCAGGAGAGAAGACCCGTCATGACCACACCCGCCCGCGACCTCGCCGGCATCCGCAACATCGGGATCATGGCCCACATCGACGCCGGCAAGACCACCACCACCGAGCGCATCCTGTTCTACACGGGCGCCTCGCACCGGATCGGCGAAGTGCACGACGGCACCACCACGACGGACTGGATGCCGCAGGAGCGCGATCGCGGCATCACCATCACGTCCGCCGCGATCACCTGCGACTGGACCCTGGACGGGGTGAGTCACCGGATCAACCTGATCGACACACCCGGCCACGTCGACTTCACCGTCGAGGTGGAACGCTGCCTGCGCGTGCTCGACGGCGCGGTGACCGTCTTCGACGGGGTCGCAGGCGTCGAACCGCAGTCCGAGACGGTGTGGCGGCAGGCGGACCGCTACCGGGTGCCCCGGATCTGCTTCGTCAACAAACTCGACCGCACCGGCGCCGAGTTCCATCGTTGCGTCGAGATGATCGGCGAACGGCTGGGCGCGGTGGCCCTGGTCGTGCAGGTGCCGATCGGCGCCGAGGCCGACTTCCGCGGCGTGGTCGACCTGGTCCGCATGCGGGCCCTGCTGTGGTCCGCCGAGAGCGGACTCGGCGAGGCGTACGAGGACGTCGAGATCCCGGCCGCGTACCTGGCGACCGCGCTGACCTGGCGCGGCCGACTGCTGGAGACCGTGGCCGAACACGACGAGGCGATGTTGGAGCTGTACCTGGCGGGCGAGGAGCCCACCGAGGCGCGGCTGCACGCCGCGATCCGGCGGATCACCATCGCCTCCGGTCTCGACGAAGGCCGCACCGTCACCCCGGTCCTGTGTGGAACCGCCTTCAAGAACAAGGGAGTTCAGCCACTGCTCGATGCCGTCGTACGCTACCTGCCGTCGCCGCTGGACGTGGACGCGATCGTGGGACACGCGGTCGACGCGGAACGGACCGAGGTCGAGCGCAAGCCGTCGGACGAACAGCCGCTCGCGGCACTGGCGTTCAAGATCGCGAGTGATCCGCACCTGGGCAAGCTGACCTTCATCCGGGTGTACTCGGGCCGACTCGCCGCCGGCGACCAGGTGCACAATCCGGTCAAGGGTCGCAAGGAACGGGTCGGCAAGATCTACCGGATGCACGCCGCCAAACGAGAGGAGATCGCGTCCGTGGGCGCCGGCGACATCGTCGCGGTGATGGGGCTGCGGCAGACCACCACCGGCGAGACCCTGTGCGATCCGGCGCACCCGGTGATCCTGGAATCGATGGACTTCCCCGTACCGGTGCTCGAAGTGGCCATCGAACCCAGGTCCCGGGCGGACCAGGAGAAACTGGGCGTCGCCATCCAGCGCCTGGCCGAGGAGGATCCGTCCTTCCGGGTCAAGACCGACCGGGAGACCGGCCAGACCATCGTCTCCGGCATGGGCGAACTGCACCTGGAGGTGCTGGTCGACCGGATGCGGCTGGAGTTCGACGTCGCCGCCGACGTCGGCCGGCCCCGGGTCGCCTACCGCGAGACGGTGTGCGCGGCGGTGGCCGGGCACGACTACACCTATCGCAAGCAGACCGGCGGCAAGGGCCAATACGCCAAGGTCCGGATCGCGATCGAACCACTGGAGGGAGAGGGCTACGAGTTCGTCGACAAGATCACCGGCGGGCGCATCCCGAAGGAGTTCATCCCGTCGGTGGACGCGGGTTGCCGCGCCGCGATGGAGTTCGGGGTGCTGGCGGGCTACCCGCTCACCGGGCTTCGGGTCACCCTGCTCGACGGCGACTTCCACGACGTCGACTCGTCCGAGATGGCCTTCCGGATCGCCGGATCGTTGGCCTTCAAGGAGGCCGCGCGACTCGCGTCGCCGGCGCTGCTCGAACCGACCATGGCGGTCGAGGTGACCACGCCCGAGGAATACCTGGGTGAGGTCATCGGCAATCTCAACGCCCGGCGTGGACAGGTCTCCACGATGACCGAGCGCTCCGGCGCCAAGGTGGTCACGGCGCTGGTGCCGCTCGCCGAGATGTTCGGCTACGTGGGCGACCTGCGCGGCCGGACCTCGGGTCGGGCGAGCTACACGATGGAGTTCGCCGCGTACGCCCGAGTCCCCGGGCACGTCGCGGAGGCGATCCTGGCCAAGGCGAGCACGGCGTAATCGCCGACGGGGGTGCGGAATTCCGCTCACCACGCGGAATTCCGCGCCCCCGGAGCAGGCCTCCCGTCGGGACCGACGCGACGGGAGGCCGCCCACGCTGCGCGGCACCGGCGGGCATCGGCACGTGACGACCCACCGACTGCGCGAGTCCCGCGCCGACAGGCACGAACACCCCGGACCCGACACCACGACGCCATGGCGGCAGGCGCGACGGCGCCCGGGACCCTACCCCGCGACGCCCGCACCGACAGGCGCGAGCACCTTCGGCCACAACCCCCCGGCCCCTGACCCGGGTTCGGTCCGGATCAGTCCGGGGCGGGCACCGTACCGCGATAGGCGAAGCCTGTTCGGTACGCCCACACCACCGCCTGGGTGCGGTCGCGCACGTACAGTTTGGCCAGTATGTGCTTGACGTGCGTCTTGACCGTCTCCACGGACAGATGCAGCGTGCGGGCGATCTCGGTGTTCGACAGGCCCAGCGCCATCGCCCGCAATACGTCCGCCTCGCGCTCGGTGAGCCGGGCCGCACGCGCGTGGTCCGGTCCCACGCGTGCGGCGTGCGAGGCGAACAGCCTGCGGGCCACCGCCGGCGACACCACCGCGTCGCCCGCGGCGACCGTACGGATCGCCGCGACCAGTTCCTCGGGCGTGGCCCGCTTGAGCAGGAATCCGTCCGCGCCGGCGGTGATCGCGTCGTCCACCACCTCGTCCAGGTCGAATGTGGTGAGCACCAGGACCCGCGGGCGATCCGGCACGGCCATCAGATCCCGGGTGGCAAAGACCCCGTCGCGGACCGGCATCCGGATGTCCATCACCACCACGTCGGGGCGATGTTCGAGCGCCCCGCGCACCGCCTCGACACCGTTCGCCGCCTCGCCCACCACGTCGATGCCCGGCTCGGCCCGCAGCAGCGCCCGCAGCCCGCTGCGCACCAACGCGTCGTCGTCGACCAGCAGGACCCGGATCACGAACGCGCCTCGGCCGGGAGGGTCGCGCGCACCCGAAAGCCCGCCTGGATCGGACCGGCCTCCACCTCGCCGCCGACCAGGCGGGCGCGTTCGCGCATGTTGGCCAGACCGCGGCCGGGCGGGCCCACCGGCCGGTGTCGGCCCTGGTTGACGATCTCCAGCACCACCGTGCCGTTCGACCGGACCAGGTCCACGTCTATCCGGCCCGTCTCGGTGTGCCGCAGCGCGTTGGTCAGCGCCTCCTGGACGATCCGGTGCAGCGCCCGGGCGACACCCTCGCTCACCGCGACCTCCTCGGCGTTCAGCCGCAACTCCCGTCCGGCGGCCCGGACCCGCTCCACCAGGCCGGTCAGATCGGTGACCGGCTCGGCCGCGTGCAGCACTCGGACCAGCCGGTCCAACTCGCCGAGCGCCTCGCGGCCGACGCTCTCGATGTTGCCCAGCGCCTCGCGTGCGAAGGTCGGGTCGTCGGCGAACACCCGGCGCCCGACACCCGCCTGCATGACCATCACATTCACCGCGTGCCCGATCGCGTCGTGCAGTTCGCGGGCCAATTCGGTGCGCTCCTCGGCCCGCACCCGGGCGTGTTCGGCGACCGAGACGGCCCGCCGGCTGCGGGCGGCGTCGCCGGTGACGACGGCCAACAGGAAGCAGACCGCCACGCCGAACACGTCCGCGCCGCCGACCGGCGCACGATCCAGGACGACGTACCCGCCCACCGCCGACAACTCGATGATCGACCCGATGACCCGGGCGGTCGCCCCCCGCAGCGAGAAGAGGGTGAACAACGAGATCCAGGCCGGCCACTGGGTCACCGTGGTGGCGTAGCCCACCGCCGCGTTGACCACCACCAGCACCGACGTGGCGAAGACCACCGGGATCGGCGCGACCCGGCGCCAGAGCAGGCACAGCGCGGATCCGACCGCGAGCCCGACACCCACCGGGTCCAACGCGTGGTACGGCGGGCCGGCCGGGGCGAGCACGGTCACCGAGGCCGCCGCGACCACGAACCCCACGGTCAGCCAGGCGTCGGAAATGCGCATGGCCCATCCTGCACCGGCATCGGTCACATCGGTCACCTCCCCCCGACGGAGACGTACCTCCCTCGCGGGAGGTAGGCGATTCCCCCGCCGCGAGGGGCGAGCGGGGCGCCCCTCGCTTCCTAGCGTTGCCGGCACTCGGCGCAAGAGCGTCGCCGGCATACGGGAAATGCGTGGCCGGCCCGCGGGAGACAGCGTCGCCGGCACACGGGAAGAGCGTTGCCGGCGCACGGGGGAAGGGACGCCCGGAGATGACAGCGGTGACGCACGAATCGACCCGACGACGCACGGTCGGGGTGTGGTGGTTGGCCCTGAGCGCCCTGGCCGTCGCGGTGTTCGCGCCGCTTCCCTACCTGACCGACACGCTCGCCGATCTGGCCTCGGACGACAGCGGCATCGCCGCGAACTACGCGGACCGACCGCGATGGGCGCAGGCGTTCTTCTACACCCACATCGTCGCCGCCGGCCTGGCCCTGCTGCTGTCTCCGGCACAACTGTCGGCCCGGGTCCGCCGCCGGTCGCCGCGGCTGCACCGGATCTGCGGCCGAGTGACGGTGGCGTGCATCCTGCTCGGCGGCGCGGCCGGCCTGGTGCTCGCGCCGCTGAACCTGGCCGGCGCGGTGGGCACGGCCGGCTTCGGCATGCCGGCGGTGTTGTGGGTGACCTGCGCGCTGATGGGCCTGCGCGCCATCCGCTGGGGCACGGTCGGCGAACACCGGCGTTGGATGCAGCGTGCCTTCGCGTTCACCTACGCGGCGGTGACGCTGCGCCTGTGGCTGGTCGTCCTGGTCCCGATGACCGACTTCGACCGCGCGTACCGGGTCGTCCCGTTCCTGTGCTGGGTGCCCAACCTGATCGTGGTCGAACTGCTGCTGCGCCGGCGCGGCCAACGCCCGCGGGCCGGGCACCGGCAGGCCGACCCGGCGCGCGACCCGGCGCCCGATCCGCAGCCGCGGGCCGGCTGAGCTGCGGCCTCCGGTCGAAGCCGGTCCGAGACGGTTCGAGCTTGTTCGATCCGGTCCATGCCGGTCCGGGCCGGTCGATGCCGGTCGATGCCGTCGAAGCCCGGACACCTCAAGATCATTGTGCCCGTCATGTGCGCGAGGGGCGGATGTCGCCCAATCGCCACCTACGGCCCATAGCGTCTGCCGCGGCATCCGCCCATGCCCCAGACCGGAGGAACGCACATGGCGACCGAGGACCACTCGAACCGACCCGACGACCACCCCACTCCGCAATTGCCCGAATGGGCCGACCCGGAGGTGGCCGAGGACCGGCTCGACCCGCAGGGTGTGTCCCGGCGTGGTCTGATCGGTCGGGCCGGCCTGTTCGGAGCCGGCTTCCTCGGCGCGTCGGCGCTCGGCGCGGTGGGTGCCGGTTCGGCCGCCGCGGCCGAGTCCGACGATGCGGTGCAGGCGAGTTCGCGACCGGGCCAGGACGGCCCGCCCGCCAAGTTCGTCTACCTGGTGGGCGACCACCACGTACACACGGTCTACAGCCACGACGCCAAGTACGGCTTCGCCCAGTCGGCCGCGCAGGGTCGGCAGTTCGGCCTGGACTGGATCGTCTACACCGAGCACGCCAACTTCGGCCACGCCAACGCCGGCGGCGCGGAGCGCGAGCACGCGGAGATCGTCAAGGCCCGCCAGGAGAACCCCCGGGTGCTGATCTTCCAGGGCCTGGAGTGGTACGTCCCCGCCGCCGAGCACGCCACCGTGATGGTCGCGCCCGGCCGGAACGAGGTGGAACTGCTCCGCCGATTCGAGCTGACCTTCGACGCCAAGCTCAACAAGTTCGACGTGGGCGCCCCCGGCGACCCGGTCACCGCGGCCAACGAGGCCAAGGCGGTGGAGGCGATCCGCTGGCTCGGGCAGCGCCGGCGTGAGGGCTTCGTCGAGGACGTCCTGGTGCTGGCCAACCACCCCAGTCGGCTGGGCATCGTCTCGCCGCACGAACTGCGCGCGTGGCAGGACGCGGACCCCTCGATCTTCCTCGGCTTCGAGGGCGCGCCCGGTTCGCAGGCCAACGCCGACCCGGCCTGGGTGAAGTACCGCGAGGGACAGTCGGGTCCGGGCACCTTCCAGCGCGGCGAGTACCAGAACGCGCCGTCGCCGCAGAGCTGGCCGCGGTACCCGATCGAGAGCTACCGCACGCACGGCGGCTTCGACTGGATGACCTCGACGGTCGGCGGCATGTGGGACGCGCTGCTCGCCGAGGGCCGGCTGTGGTCGGTCACCTCGAACTCGGACAACCACCGCACCATGTTCGACACCCACGCGGACGGCGCCTACCCGCCCGGCAAGGGCTTCGACGACCTGGGCTCCAAGCCGCTGCCCGTGGACACCGGAGTCCCGCAGCCCGGCAGCGACTTCTGGCCGGGTCAGTTCAGCCGCACCCACGTGGGTGTCGAGCGCTTCGGCTACCGCGACGTGATGGCCGGCCTGCGGGCCGGTCGGGTGTGGGTGGACCACGGCCAGCTTCTGGACGGCCTGGACGTGTGGATGGTCGCGGACAACGGCCACACCGAGCCGGTCACCCTGGGCGGCCGGTTGCCGCTGGCGGCCAACCGCGGCGCCACCCTCTACATCCGGATCACCACCGCGAGCCGGCCCAACTACCACGGCGAGGTGCCCCGCCTCGCGCACGTGGACGTGATCACCGGAACGGTCACCGGCAAGTCCCGCGACGCGGACTCGTGGCAGGCCCCGGACACGCGGGTGAGCAAGCGCATCGACGTGTCCGGCCGCACCGGCACCTACACCCTGAAGGTGCAACTGCCGCGCCGGAACAAGCCGTACTACGTCCGTCTGCGCGGCAGCGACGGCAACCGGCACGGCGTGGGCCCGTTCGGCGCCGGCGTCGACCCGGCCGGCCCGATCCAGCACCCGAACAACGACGGCGACCCGTGGCGCGACATCTGGTTCTACAGCAACCCGATCTTCGTCGACGTCAAGGGTTCGCACTGAGGTAACAACCCGCACGCGGTACGGCGGGGCAGGGGCCCGGCCGGAATCGAGGCGGGGGCCGGGGCGGGGCGCTCGGCCCGGTCCCGGGCCCCGGTCCCGGCTTCGGCCTCGACCCCGCCGCGCTGTGCGCCGTGCGCCGTGCGCCCCGACCGTTCGCCCTGCCGCGCTGTTCGCCCCGCCCCGACGGCCATCCGGTCGGCGGGGCGGCGGCGTTTCAGGACGTGTGCCGTCCCGGGACCAGGCCGGTCAGGTGCGCGAACGCGACGACATTGCCCAGGTAGCGCTGCTCCGCTCGGTCGAAGCCCGCCCCGCAGGTGATCAGCCGCAACTCCGCACCCTTCGCGGCGCCGTAGACGCGGCGGTCGGGGAATTGCTCGGCGCGGTAGACCTCGATCGCGTCCACGGTGAAGATCGCCGTGTCGCCGTCGGCGCGATCCACCTCGACGGTGTTCCCCCGATGCAGCTCGCCGAGGTGGTAGAAGACCGCCGGGCCCTCCCGGGTGTCGACGTGGCCGGCCACGATCGCGGTACCACCCGCACCGGGCGCGGTGCCGCTGCGATACCAGCCCGCGAGGTTGACCTCGTCGTCGGGCGGGGCCGCGAGCCGGCCGCCGTCCTCCAGGCCCAGACCGGTCAGCGGTGCGTCCACCGAGATCGCCGGGATCCGCACCCGGATCGGCGCCGCGGACGCCAGCGGGGCCAGCGGCGGCGGATCGTTCGGCGCCGGGCGTGGCTCGTCCGGATAGACCCGGGCCTCGCCGGGCTGCGGCGGCGGGTCGGCGGCCCCGGCGCCGTTGACGATCAACGCGGCGCCGAGGCACATCGCGACGACGCCGGCGCCCACCGGCCCCATGGTGCGCCTGCGACCTTCGTCGGGCGGGGCCGAAGGGTCCACTGCTGCTCCTGACGGGGTTGCTCCCGGCATGCCCGGGCGGGGCCGTGGCCCGAAGTCACCCACGTGGTCGGTGGGTTACACCCGCGTTCCCGCACCGCCGCGACCGGGGCCGGGCGGTGCGGGAACGCGGTGGTCCGAGCGGCGAGGGTTCCGCTCAGACTCGGTCCGTGCCGCGTCGGCGACGCAGCACGACGACGCCCGCACCGGCGGCGAACAGGCCCACGCCGAGCGCGATTCCGCTGCCGCCGGCAGTGCCGGACGTACCACCGGCACCGGTGTGCATGCTGCCCGAGGGGGCCTGGGCGTACTTGCCGTCGGATCCGGCCGCGCCGCCGTGCGCGGCCTGGGCGGCGTCCGCCCGGCCCTTGTCGGGTCCGCCCTCGCCGGCGGGGATCTTGACGTTCGGGCAGGCCTTGGCGGCGGCCGAGGTCGCGGCGCTCATCTCGTTCCTGGTGCGGTCGAGCTGTTCCTGCCGGGACTTGTCGGGCCGCCCGGCCGCTGCCTTGGCGAAGTCCGCGACCGCGGCGTCGTACTGCAATTGGGCCTTCGCCGCCGCGGCGACCGCCTTGGCGCAGTCCGCCGGGTCGACCTGAGTACGGGCGGGGGCCGCGTGGCCGGCCGTGGGAGCGGCCAGCGCGAGACTCGCGCCGAGAAGCGTGGCGCCCGCAAACCTGGTGATCGAACGCATGATGCAACCTCCGGCGAGCCCGGACGCGGTAGCGACCTACCGCTGGGACAGCCGTGCTCGCGACTTCCAGATAAGCCGGGCGCACGGCCCCTCGCATGCCGAGAATGCCGCCACGGAGCCGAGTGGATACACTGTGTCACCCGATGGGCCCCGGGTTTCCGCACGCCACCCGGTATCGGGACCCGGTTCGCACGATTCGCCCGCGGACTGGCCGAATGGGTGACCTTCGGCGCTCGACCCCATCCGGCGCCCCTCCCCCCGGCGGGGTTCAGTGGGTGGCGCCGCCCGGGGCGGTGATGTCGTCCGTGCGGGTGACGGCCGTGGTCACGATCGCGCGCAGGCCGGCGGTGATGGTGGGCAGCGGGAGTGAGGGGACCACCCGATCGGTGGCCTGGTCGGAGGAGAACGGCACGTGCACGAAGCCGCCGCGGGTGGTGGGGCGTTCGGTGGCGAGCAGATGCATCAGGCCGTAGAAGACGTGGTTGCAGACGAAGGTGCCGGCCGTCTGGGACACCGATGCGGGCACGCCGGCCGCGCGGGCCGCCGCCACGCACGCCTTGACCGGCAGCGTGGCGAAGTACGCGGCGGGGCCCGCCTCGACGACGGGTGTGTCGATCGGCTGCCGACCGGCGTTGTCCGGGATCCGGGCGTCGTCGATGTTGACCGCGACCCGCTCCACGGTGACGTCCGGCCGGCCGCCGGCCTGGCCCACGCACAGCACCAGGTCGGGATCGACCCGCTCGACGGCCGCCCGCAGTTCCTTCAGCGCCACCCCATACACACAGGACAGCTTCACCACCGTCACCGTCAGGCCCGGTTCGGGCGCCTCCGCGAGCAGCCGCACGGCCTCCCACGAGGGATTGGTGGCCTCGCCGGCGAAGGTGTCGAATCCGGTGACGAGTACGCGGGTCATGACTGTTGTCTCCTGGGACGGCCGAGCGAGCGGAACGAGGCGAACGGAAGGAGGCGGGGCGCAGGGGCCGGGCGGGCTCAGAACGCGAAGGCCGACATGATGCCGATGTTGACGACCAGCAGCGCGCCCGCGGTGGGCAGTTGCGCCTTGATCGGCCCGTACTGGTCCTTGAGTCCCAACAGGGCCGCGGGCACGAGGTTGAAGTTGGCCGCCATCGGGGTGCACAGCGTGCCGCAGAAGCCCGCCAGCATGCCCAGGGCGAGCACCACCGCCGGGTCGCCGCCGCCCTCGACCACCAGCACCGGCCAGCCGATCGCCGCGGTCATCACCGGGAACGCGGCGAAGGCGTTGCCCATGATCGTGGTGAACAGGAACATGCCCAGGCAGTACACGATCACCGCGACGTAGATCTTGCCGTCCGGCAGCACCTTCGAGGTGAGCACGCCGACCTGCTTGCCGACCCCCGAGACCTGGAAGATCGAACCGAGCGTGGCCAGCAGTTGCGGCAGAAGCAGTGCCCAGCCCATCGCCTCCAGCATCGAACGACCCTCGTGGATCGGCACGCTGATGCGCTTCTCGCGGACCACGAGCATGCCGACCACGAGTGCGACGATCGCGCCGATGCCCAGGCCCAGGAGGGTTTCGCTGCCCTTTTGCAGGACCGGTTCGGAGCCGATGTGCCACTTCTTCACGATCACCGCGCACACCATCGCCACCACCGGGATGGTCAGTGCCGGAATGAACAGGCGGCTGCCGAGGCGGGCGGCGATGGCCACCCGCTGCTCGCTGTCGGTACTGTGCACGGCGCCCTTGCCGGTGAAGCCGAAGCCCGCCAGACACACCATCACCAGCACGGCCACGCCCAGCGGTTCGGCCGGGGAGGTCTTCTCCACGACTCGGGTGCTGTAGATGAAGCCCGCACCGAGCAGGCCCCAGAACGCGGCGCTGCCGAAGCGCTTGGCATTGCTGCGGTCCACGAGCATCTGCCCGGCCATCACCAGGAAGATGGCGCCGACCAGCCAGAAGAACCATTCGACCTCGATCACTTGAGCTTCCTCTCGGCAACGGCGCCAGCGGCGGCGGGACGTGCGGCCACGGATGCGGCGACGGTCTCGGCGACCGGCCCGGCGGCGGGGACGGCCGCGAACTCGCGGGCCAACGTGCGGTCCAGCCGCAGCAGTCGCCAGCCGTGGATGAGGAACGCGAAGACGGCGGTGGGAATCGCCCACAGCGCCACGTGCAACGGCTCGATGTGCTGGTGGTACGTGGTGTTCACGAAGCCGGTGATCAGCAGGATCGAGCCGACCGCCAGAAAGCAGTCCTCGCCGAAGAACAGGCCGACGTTGTCGGCGCCCGCGGCATGCGAACGGATCTTCTCCCGGACCTTGTCCGGGAGCGGCCCGTGGCTGCGCTCGGCGGCGCCCTCGGCCATCGGAACCACCAACGGGCGTACCGTCTGGGCCGGTCCGCCCAGGGTGACCAGGCCGACCGCGGCGGTGAGCTGACGCAGGCCCAGGTACAGCACCAGGAAGCGCCCGGTGGTAAGCCTGCCGAACCGCGCGATCAGGGTACGGGCCTGCTCCCGGAGGCCGTTGCGTTCCAGGAGGCCGATCACCGGCAGGGTGATCGCGAAGATCGTCACGCCCCGGCTGGACGCGAAGCCGTTGCCGAACGCGGCGAGCACTTCGCGCGGTGACAGGTCTCCGAGCAGGCCGGTGGCCACGCCGGAAACGCCGACCACCAACAGGGGGTTGCGTCGAGTGGCGAACCCTACGATCACCAGTAGGACGCCGAGGAGCACAATCATTGCGCAGCCTTCCACGCTCGGGTCCTCGAACAGGGGGACGAGGAGGTGCCGAGGAGGCTAAGCTATTGTTGAACAATCCCACAAGACCTTGTGAACGGTGCGGGAACTTGATCTACTCCTCCCGCACTGCCCGTCGCACTCTGGGGGAACCCCACATGGGCCAAGACGTCGACCTCGCCCGGCCTTCCGCCGACGACACGCTCGGACGCCTTGCCGCCGATCGCGACCTGCTCGGACGCGCGGGCACCGCACAACGCGTCGCCGAGGTGTTGCGCGATCGCATCGCCGAGGGCGCGCTGCCACCAGGCACCCGACTGTCCGAACAGGCCCTGGGCGCCGCCCTCGGTGTCTCCCGCAACACGCTGCGTGAGGCGTTCCGCACGCTGGTCGACGGCCGCCTGGTCGTGCACGAGATGAATCGCGGCGTCTTCGTCCGCATGCTCGACCCCGACGACGTGTCCGACATCTACGCGGTCCGTCGGGCCCTGGAGGGCACCGGTCTGCGGGCCGCCGCCACGGCCGCACCCGAGCGCATCGCCGCACTGCACGCGGCGGTCGCCGGCGGCGAGGCGGCGGCCGACGCCGGCGACTGGCCCGAGGTCGGCACCGCCGACCTGCGCTTCCACCGGGCCCTGGTCGCCCTCGCGGGCAGCCCGCGTCTGGACGAGTACATGACCCGGCTGATCGCCGAGCTGCGGCTGGCCTTCCTGGCCATGCCCTCGGCCCGGGCGCTGCACGAACCGTTCCTGCGCCGCAACCGGCGGATCGCCGACCTGCTCGCGGCCGGCGACACCGCCGGCGCCGCGGTGGTTCTGGAGCGGTACCTGGACGACGCGTGCGAGATGATCTGCACGGCGATGCGCATGGACGGCGCATGAGCGCCACCGTGATCGACCTCAACGCCGACCTGGGCGAGGGCTTCGGCCGCTGGACGCTGACCGACGACGAGGCACTGCTGTCCGTGGTGACCAGCGCCAACGTCGCGTGCGGATTCCACGCCGGGGATCCGATCACGATGCGTCGGGTCTGCGACCTGGCCGCCGAGCACGACGTGCGGATCGGCGCACAGGTCTCCTATCGCGACCTGGCCGGCTTCGGCCGCCGCGCGATGGACGTGCCGGCCGCCGAGCTGGCCGCCGAAGTGGCCTATCAGATCGGCGCGTTGGAGGTCTTCGCACGTGCCGCCGGGGCCCGGGTGGCCTATCTCAAGCCGCACGGCGCGCTGTACAACCGCACGGTGTGGGACGAGGACCAGGCCGGCGCGGTGGTCGCCGGCGTGCTCCTGGCCGGCGCTGCGCTGCCGGTCCTGGGGCTGCCCGGCTCACGCCTGCTCGAAGCTGCCGAGTCCGCCGGACTGCCTTGCGTACGCGAGGCGTTCGCGGACCGCGCATACACCGCGCAGGGCACCCTGGTGCCGCGCGGGGAACCCGGAGCCGTCGTCCACGACGGGGACCGGGTCGTGTCCCGCTCGCTGACGATGGCGCGTGAGGGCGCCGTCGTCGCCATCACGGGAGAGCGGGTCGCCGTCTCGGCCCGGTCGCTGTGCCTGCACGGTGACACCCCGGGTGCGGCCGAGCTGGCGCTGCGGGTCCGCCGCGCGCTGCTGGCCGCCGACGTGTCCCTGGAGCCGTTCGCGTGAGGGCCCTGCCGGTGGGCCGACACGCGCTGCTCCTGGAGGTGGACACGGCCGACCGGGCCGAGGCGCTGCACGCCGAACTGCTGCGCCGACGCGCCGCGGGAACCCTGCCGACGGTCCGCGAGATCGTCCCGGCCGCACGCACCGTGCTGCTGGACGGGCTCGCGGAACCGGCCGCCCTGGCCGCCGACGTCCCCGGGTGGCACATCCCGCCGCTGTCCGCCGAGGCGGGCGAGCTGATCGAGATCGCGGTGCGCTACGACGGGCCGGACCTGGCCGAGGTGGCCGACCTGTGGCGGGTGCCGGTCGGGCGCGTGCCCGAGATCATCGGCGGGATCACCTTCCGGGTCGCCTTCTGTGGCTTCGCCCCCGGATTCGGCTACCTCACCGGCCTGCCCCGGCGCTATCACCTGGCCCGCCGGGCCACGCCGCGCACCGCCGTCCCGGTCGGCTCGCTGGGACTGGCCGGCGAGTACGCGGGCGTGTACCCGCGCTCCTCGCCCGGAGGTTGGCAACTGGTCGGCAGCACCGACGCGGTGTTGTGGGACGCCGCCCGTGAGCCCGCCGCCCTGTTCGCTCCCGGGGTGCGGGTGCACTTCGTGCCGGAGGACCGATGAGGGCGCGCGCCGTCGAGGCGGTCCGAGCGGACGCCCCGACCACCATGCGGACGCTCTCCGCACCGGAGGAGCAATGAACACGCGCGCCATCCAGGTGGTCCGGGCCGGCGCCCTGACCACCGTGCAGGACCTGGGCCGCGCCGGGTTCGCGCACCTGGGTGTGCCCCGCTCCGGCGCGCTGGACCAGCCCGCACACCGGCTCGCCAATCGCCTGGTCGGCAATCCGCCCGACGCGGCGACCCTGGAGACCACCTTGACCGGCACCGCCGTGCGGGTGTGCGCGACCACCGTGGCCGCGGTGGTCGGCGCGCCCTGCACGGTCCGGGTCCAGGGCCGCCCGGTGGCGTGGGGCGCGGCGATCCGGATCCCGGCCGGCGCCGTGCTCGACGTCGGCCCGGCCACCGCCGGTCTGCGCGGCTATCTGGCCTTCGCCGGCGGCGTGGCGGTCGAGCCGGTGCTGGGCAGCCGGTCCACCGACCTGCTCTCCGGACTGGGGCCCGCGCCGCTGGCCGACGGCGACGTGCTCGGGTTGGGCGAGCCGACCGGCCCCACGCCGCCGGACGCGGATGTGTCCCGTCGACCGGGGCCGCCCACCGAGCTCGTGCTGCCGGTGGTGCTCGGCCCGCGCCGGGACTGGTTCGCACCCGACGCCCCCGCCGCGCTCGGCGCCGCCCGCTACACGGTGGCCTCGGCGAGCAACCGGATCGGGCTGCGCACCGACGGACCCGCGCTGAGCTGGGCGCGCACGGACGAACTGCCGAGCGAGGGCATGGTGTTGGGCGCCGTACAGGTGCCCCCGGACGGCCGGCCCGTGCTCTTCCTGGCCGACCACCCGGTCACCGGCGGCTACCCGGTGATCGGCGTGGTCCCCGAGGAACACCTCGCCCCGGCCGCTCAGGCGGTCCCCGGCACACCGGTCCGCTTCACCGTCACGGCGCACTGACCACAGGTCGACCCGCACCACGCCGCATGCCATCAACCGGCAACTCGACTGCGCTACAAAGGAGTTGCCGGGGCACGCCCGCGCGCTCACCGGAGCGGGCCGCACCCCGGCGCCGACCTGCGAAGCGACCGCCGCGCCCGTGAGTTCCTCACGGACGAATCCGTGCATTCCTCACGGGCGTTTGGTGATGAATACGACTGCCGCACGCTCCGCTTCGCCGGCAGTGTTCCCAACGGCACCCGGCCAACGGGAATGGGAGTGCGATGAACAAGGGGTACGCGGTCTACTGCGACGCCGATCGAACCTTCTACGACGCGCCGCACCGACTCCGCACGGACGAGAGCGGTCCGGCGGCGTCCTACGAGACCACGCGCCGCGAACTCCCGGACGGCTGGCGGCGGCACAACTCCGGCGACTGGCTCGCGTTCCGACCGATCGAGTGCCCGCTGCCCGCCCAGGGCTGGAAGATCCACGTCTCCGCCTGTCTGGGCAACGCCGACAAGGTGCTCGCCGCGGTCTGGGACTACTGCGTCCCGCGCCGCATCGCCTTCAAGTGTGTGCCGAGCCCGTACCTGCTGCACACTCGCAACGCCAAGTACGCCGAGCGGGCCGGGAGCGGAAAATTCGTCACCGTCTACCCCGCCGACGACGGGCAGTGTCAAAGCATCGCGACGGACCTGGCCGCGCTCTTGGCCGGCGAGCCCGGCCCGTACATCCTCAGCGACCTGCGTTGGGGCGAGGGCCCGGTCTACCTGCGGTACGGCAGCTTCACCGAACGCAACTGCCACGACGAGCGCGGCGAACTGTGTCCCGCGATCGAGGACGACACCGGCACCCTGGTCCCCGACCGCCGCGAACCCACCTTCCGGCTGCCGCCGTGGCTCGAACTGCCCGCCTTCCTGGGCCCGCACCTGGCCGCGCGTTCCGCGACCACCGTCGGCGAACTCCCGTACAAGATCGAGCGTGCGCTGCACTTCTCCAACGGCGGTGGCGTGTACATCGGCCGGGACCTGCGCACCGACGAACAGGTCGTGCTCAAGGAGGCCCGCCCGCACGCCGGACTCGCCGCGGACGGCGCGGACGCGGTCACCCGGCTGGAGCGCGAGCGCGACGCGCTGCGCCGGCTGAGCGGACTCGCCTGTACACCCGAGGTGCACGACTGGTTCGACCTCGGCGAACACAAGTTCCTGGTGCTGGAGTTCATCCAGGGCAGTCCGCTGAACACGTTCTTCGCGCACCGGCATCCGTTGATCGAGACGGACCCCTCGCCCGAGCGCCTGGCCGAGTACACCCAGTGGGCGATGCGCGTGTACACACTCGTGGAGAACGCGGTCGCGCAGATCCATGCCCGCGGCGTGGTCTTCAACGACCTGCACCTGTTCAACATCATGATGTCCGAGGACGAGAGCGCGGTGACGCTGCTCGACTTCGAGGCCGCCGCCGTCGACGACGAGAGCGGTCGGCAGGTGGTCGCCAATCCCGGCTTCGTCGCTCCGCGCGACCGGCGCGGCGCCGACGTGGACCGCTACGCCCTCGCCTGTCTGCGCATCGCCCTGTTCCTGCCACTGACCAGCCTGTTCACCGTGGACCGGGGCAAGGCCCGGCACCTGGCCGACATCGCCGCCGAGCAGTTCCCGATCCCGGCCGACTGGCTGGATGCGGCGGTCGAGGAGATCCTGCGCGGACACCACCCGGAGCAGACCCGGGACGCGGCGTCGCCGGCGGCGCACGGCCCACGGTCGACGGACGCATACCTGCCGGTCGCCCTCGACGACTGGCCGAACAGCCGCGACTCGATGGCCCGGGCGATCCACGCGTCGGCGACCCCGGACCGCGAGGATCGTTGTTTCCCGGGCGACATCACCCAGTTCGCCGTGCCCGGCGGCGGCGCCTGCTTCGGCTACGGTGCGGCCGGTGTGTTGTACGCCCTGGCCGAGACCGATGCCGAGCCGCTGCCGGCGGCCGAGAAATGGCTTTTGCGCAGCACCGAGAACCTGCCCTCCGGGAACCCGATCGGCTTCTACGACGGGCTGTCCGGCGTCGCCTGGACACTGGACCGACTCGGCCATCGGGAACGGGCCCTGGATCTGGTCGACACGATCCTGGCGCAGGACCGGCGCACCCTGGGATCCGATCTGCACAGCGGACTCGCCGGCCTCGGCCTGGCCCTGGAGGCACTGGCCTCCTCCACCGGCGAAACCGGCCTGCACACCCACGCGATCACGTGCGCCGAGCGACTCGCCGACCGTGCCCGCACCGGCCCCGCACCGGCCCGCGCCGGTCTCCTGCACGGCGCCACCGGCAGCGCGCTGTTGTACCTGCGGCTGTACGAACGGCTCCGCGACCCGGGCCTGTTGGATGCCGCCGCCGATGCGCTGCGGGCCGACCTGGCCCGCTGCGTGGTCGCGGTCGGCGGCACCCTCCAGGTCGACGAGGGCCGGCGCACGATGCCGTACCTGGGCGCGGGCAGCGTGGGCATCGGAATGGTCCTCGACGACTATCTCGCGCACCGCCCCGACGCCGACTTCGAGCAGGCCCGGATCGAGATCGTCCGTGCCGCGCAGGCCAGGTTCTACGCCCAGCCCGGCCTGTTCCGCGGCGCCGCGGGCATGGTGTTGCACCTGAGTCGCACCAGCACCGGAGGTCCCGGCACCGAACCCGACGACATCCGTCGGCAGATCGAGTCGCTGTCCTGGGGCGCCGTCCCCTACCGCGGGCATGTGGCCTTCGCCGGTGAGCAGATGATGCGCCTGTCGATGGACCTGAGCACCGGCACCGCCGGTTGCCTGCTCGCGTTGGGCAGCGCCCTGCACGACCGACCCGTGCAACTGCCCTTCCTCCCGCCGCCTTCGCGGCCCTAGAGCCGATTCCTTCACGGGGATCGAAGCAGGACCGGCCCGCCGTTCCGGGGGCCGGCGCACCATCCGAACGAACGAGCTCCACTACCGAGAGGAACGATCATCATGGCACTTCTCGACCTGCAGGCGCTGGAGACCGAAGAGGCCCCCGAGTTCGGCGGCGGTGGCGGTGGCAGCCGCGCCAGCCTCCTCCTGTGCGGCAACAGCAGCCTGAGCCTGGTCACCTGCAACTGACCGACTCACTGCCGGGGTTGAACACCCCGAGATGACGAGCTGAACGCGGTCCCGGGCGGCGGCATTCCGCCCGGGACCGCTGCTCTCGAAAGTACGCCCCCCGCCAGACTCCCAGGACCGCACCCCGCACCCGGAGGCGAGGAATCGCAGCGCATGGCCGCAACGCGCCGGACAGCCGAACGCGCCGAACCGGCGCCCACCGACGGCACCGGCCGACTCCTGGCCGGCGCCCTCCGGCACAGCGCGGGCCGCACCGCGGCCGTGTTCGGTTGCAGTCTCGGCGCCGCGGCCGTCGCGATCGCGCTGCCCGCCGTCCTCGGCCACGCGCTCGACCTACTCCTCGACGACGCCGTCGGAGCACGCCGCGCGGTCGCCCTGTGCGCCGTCCTGATCCTGGCCGAGGTCGTCTTCGACGCCGCCGAGGCGCTCCTGGGCGGGATCACCACCGCTCGCACCGCCGCCTGGCTGCGCCGGCTGGGCGTCGACCACGTGTTGTCGCTCGCCCCGCACCGCGCCGCCGAACGCAGCACCCCCGGCGACCTGGTCACCCGGCTCACCGGCAACGTCGCCGAGGCGAGCACCGCCCCCACCACGGCCGCGAACGGCGTGGCCACCCTGTTCGTTCCGCTCGGCGGCCTGATCGCTCTCGCGGTGATCGACATCCGGCTGTTCGCCGTCTTTCTGGCGGGTGTACCGCTGCTGGCCTGGTTGTTGCGCGCCTTCGTCCGCGACTCCTCGGACAGCGTGGCCCGTTACCAGCGCGTCCAGGCGGACATCGCCGGCCGGCTCGTCGAGGCGCTGGGCGGCGCGCGCACGATCGCCGCCGCCGGCAGCTCGGCGCGCGAACTCGACCGAATCCTCGCGCCGTTGCCCGAGTTGGGCAACCAGGGCAGGCGGATGTGGCACGTCTACGGACGAGCCGTGGCCGGCGCCGGAATCCTGGTGCCGCTGCTGACCACGGCCGTACTCGCCGTCGGTGGGGTGCGACTGACCCACGGCGACCTGACCGTCGGCGAACTGCTTGCCGCCTCGCGCTACGCCGTACTGGCCGCCGGTCTGGGCGCCGCCGTCGGGCAACTCAACGGCCTCGTGCGCAGCCGCGCCGCGGCCCGCCGCACCGCCGAGTTGCTGGCCGTGCCCCCGATGCGGTCGGGCGGCGACCCGCTTCCGGCGAACGGCCCGGGCCGGCTCGAACTACGCGGGGTCACCGTCGTCCGCGACGGCACGCCGGTGCTGCGCGACGTGCACCTGATCGTGCCGGGCGGCACCACCGCGGCCGTGGTCGGGCACTCCGGCGCGGGCAAGTCCACGCTCGCCGCGGTCGCCGGGCGGCTGACCGACGTGGATGCGGGTGCGGTGTTGCTGGACGGCGTACCGCTGGCCGGGATCGACCCGGCGCAGCTGCGTCGGGAGGTCGGGTACGCCTTCGAGCGGCCGGCCCTGTTCGGCGACACGATCGCCGAGGCGATCGCCTTCGGGCCCTACACCTGCTCCCCCGGCCGGATCGAGGTCGCCGCCGAGGCGGCCGGCGCCGACAGTTTCATCCGGCTGCTGCCCAAGGGCTACGCGGCGCCGCTCGCTACCGCGCCGCTGTCCGGCGGCGAGCTGCAACGACTCGGTCTGGCACGTGCGTTCGCCCATGCCGGCCGGCTGCTCGTGCTGGACGACGCCACCTCGAGCCTGGACAGCGTCACCGAACTGCGGGTCGGGCGGGCGCTGGTCCGTGACGTCCGCGCGGGCACTCGGCTGCTGATCGCCCACCGGGCCTCCTCGGCGGCGCGGGCCGACCTGGTCGTGTGGCTGGAGGGCGGCCGGGTGCGCGCGCTCGGCCCGCACGAGACGCTGTGGGAAGACCCGGACTATCGGGCGGTGTTCGCGGATCCGGGCGATCCGTCGGGCCCCGGTGGATCGGCTGCCGGCGCGGCGTCCGACCCGGTCGGGGAGGACCGGTGAGCGGCGGTCGATCCCGGGTGCCCGCGCTGGCCCGGCGTTTCCTGGCCCGGCGCCGGACGGCCCTGCTCCGGCTCGCGGGCTGGTCGCTGCTGGAGTCGGCGCAGACGTTCCTCGGCGGCTACGGCGTGGCGATGGCCCTCGATCACGGCTTCCTGGCCGGGCACGCCGGAATCGGTCTGGCCTGGCTGGCCGTTGCGGCGGTGGCGATCGTGCTCGGCGGGGCGGCCACGGGCGGAATCTTTCGCGGCCTGGCCGATCTGGTCGAACCGCTGCGCGACGGGCTGGTCCGGCGGGTGGCGACCGGCGCGTTGGTCGAGGCGATCGAGGCGCCGGCGCGCGCGGCGGACAGCGCGGTGGTCTCCCGACTGACCAACCAGTGCGAGATCGCCCGGGACAGCTTCGCCGGACTGGTCCTGGTGGCCCGCTCCTTCGTCTTCACCGCGCTCGGCGCGCTGATCGGACTGGCCGCGCTGGCACCGGAGTTGCTGGTCGTGGTGGTGCCACCGCTGGTGCTGGGACTGGCGCTCTTCCTGGCCACGCTGGCACCGATGGCCTCCCGGCAGCGCGCCTTCCTGGACGCCGACGAGGCGCTGTCCACCCGACTCGGGACGGTGGCGACGGGACTGCGCGACGTGCTCGCGGGCGGTGCGCGCGATTCGGTCGCGGCACACACACACGCGCTGATCGACGCCGAGGCCCGCGCGGCGCGGTCGTTGGCCCGGTGGGCCGGCGCGCGGGCGATCGCACTCGCGGTGGCCGGGCAGTTGCCGGTCCTGCTGCTGTTGGTGACCGCTCCCTGGCTGCTCGACCGGGGCCTGACCGCGGGTGCGCTGCTGGGTGCGCTGACGTACCTCACCCAGGCCCTGCTGCCGGCGCTGCACACGTTGATGCACGCGCTCGGCGCGGCCGGCACCCGACTGCTCGTGGTGCTGGATCGGCTCACCTCGGGACCGGCGGCCGGCCCGGCGGCGGCGCGGCACGTGGCGGGCACGACCGGCGGGCCGCCACGGGTGCGGATGCACCGCGTGACGTTCGCGTACGGCCCGAACGCGGAACCGGTGTTGCGCGATCTGGACCTGATCGTCGAACCCGGTGAGCACCTCGTGGTGGTCGGCCCCAGTGGGATCGGTAAGTCGACGCTGGCCGCCGTCGTCGCGGGTGTGCTCGCGCCGGACGGGGGCGAGGTGCACGTGGACGGACGGCCGGTCCGCCCGGTCGGCGGCGATCCGTCCCGGCTGCGGGTGCTCATCCCGCAGCAGGCGTACGTGTTCACCGGCAGCGTGCGGGAGAACCTGCTCTACCTGTGCCCGGACGGCGCGACCACCTCGGCGCTGACCGCATCGGCGGACGCCGTCGGCCTGTTGCCGCTGATCGATCGACTCGGCGGACTCGATGCGCCGGTGGACCCGGCCTCGTTGTCCCAGGGCGAGCGCCAGTTGATCGCCTTGGCGCGGGCCCACCTGTCACCGGCGCCCCTGGTGTTGTTGGACGAGGCCACCTGTCACCTGGACCCGGTCGCCGAACGGCGGGCCGAACTGGCCTTCGCGGAGCGGCCCGGGACGCTGATCGTGGTCGCCCATCGGATCAGTTCGGCTCGACGGGCGGACCGGGTGCTCGTCCTGGACGGCGTGCACGCGATGTGCGGGACGCATCGGGAGCTCCTGGATCGCTCGTCGCTGTACCGGGATCTGGTCGGGGACTGGCACGCCGAGCGGATCTGAGCCGGGCATCGATGCGATGGGAGCGGGCGTCGGCGGGGCGGTGCGGGGCGGTGCGGGGCGTGGGGGGCGAATGGGGTCGGGATCCGGGCTGGGGTGCGCCCGGATCCGACCGGGCCGGTCTATACCCAGCCGGCGTCCTGCGAGATCCGGATCGCGTCGATCCGGTTGCGGGCACCCGTCTTGCGGGTGATCGCGGACATGTAGTTCCGGACCGTGCCGATGCTGAGCCGCAGGTTACGGGCTATCTCCGGAGCGGATGCCCCCTCGGCGGCCAGGGTCAGCACCCGCATCTCGCGGGGGGTCAGCGGGGCGCTCGCGGCCCGCAGCAGGTCCAGCGCGAGCGACCCGTCCACGTAGCGCCGTCCGGCGGCCACCAGCCGGATCGCCCGCGGCAGTTGCGGAGGCTGGGCGTCCTTGTCCACGAAGCCCATGGCCTTGGCCTCGGCCGCCCGGCACAGGCTGCCCGGCCGGGAGGTCGTGGCCAGGACGAGCAGGGCACAGTCCGGATCGACCGGCCGGCGCGGCAACTGCACGGACCCGGGACAGTCCACGTCCACCACGCAGACGTGCGGGCGCTGACACCGGGCCCGATTCGGTGCGCCGTCCCAACTGTCGGCCTCCACTTCGATGTCCTCCTCACGATCGAGCAGCGCGGTGAGCGCCGATCGCATCAATTCCGTGTCGTGCACCAAGAGAACGCGGATCATTGTTCGCTCCCAATCGACGCCGACGTCCCGAAGTTGCCCGTCGAGCACCTCGATAGCTACCCCGCCCCACGACTTACACCACAACCCGTAACCGAATGATGCGTTTGTGCGACGTTTGGATCCGTCGCTCACACTTCCTGTCGAACCACGACCGCTAGGGGCCGCTCTCGATCACACCGGGCCGACGGCGCGACCGGCACGGCCCCGGTCGGCACGGAAGGAAGGACGCGGGACGCGCTCGCCCGCTACCTGCGGCGCCCGTCACCGCCGGGTCGACGCGGGCGATCGGAGCGTCGGGTTCGGGCCCAGGACGGCGCCCAGGTCTCGCCCTCCCGGTCCTCGGGTGCCGACGCGGCGAGGTGGTCGCGGAGCGCGGTGAGCGCCGGGTGCGGATTGTCCGTGCGCCAGACCAGCGAGTGCGGGTAGATCGGGGTCGGATCGCACAGGGGGATGAGCCGCAGGTCGTGGCCGACCGGCCAGACGAGCGGCGTTCGGTCGGTGAGGAAGGTCGCCAACGTCGACGAGTCGGCGATCGTGTCGAGGAGCGCCTCGATGCCGAAGTCGGGACCGATCGTGTCGATGGTGAGCCCGAACGCGGCGGCGAGTGCGTCGTAGTAGGCGGTCCACTCGGTGCCGCGGATGTTGCCCGGCATCCAGATCCGCTGCCCGACCAGTCGGTCGAGCGCGACCGCACGGGCGGTGGCGAACTCGTGGGCGGGGCCGACGAACAACCGAAGCGGCTCGTCGAGGACCGGGGTCGCCTCGACACCGTCCGGCAACTGCCGACCGGGCATCGTGACGGCACGCAGGGTCGCGTCGATGGCGCCGGACCGTACCGCGTCCACGGCGGCGTCCGCGCCGAAGAGGGTCACCACGTCGAGCCCGATCTCCGGGTGCGCGCGATGGAATTCGCGGACCAGGCCGGCCGGGGCGAGCCGTCGACCCACCACGTCGACCCGCAGCGCGCGCCGCCCCGGACGCACGGACGCGGCGGCCTGCTCCTCGGCGTGCAGAAGATCCCGGGCATGCGGCAGGAACACCTGCCCGTCGATGGTCAACCGGGCTCCGCGCGCGGTCCGCACGAACAGCTGCACACCGAGGTCCTTCTCCAGCGCGGCGATGCGCTTGGAGACGGCCTGCTGGGTGATCGACAGTTGCGCCGCGGCCGACTGGAACTGCCCCGCGTCCACGGCGGCGACGAAGGTGCGCACGGCGGCGATATCCACGCCGTCATCCTAGGAGCACAACCAGAGGTTGTGGGCAGTGGGCGAGATAGTTGTTTGATCCCGTTACGGCATGCTCGATTTGATGTCTCCGGTCAACGCCCGGTTTCACCAATGGCGGTCTCCCGCCGGCCTCGGAGATGACTCACGCGTGCCGAATTCCTTCGTCCACCTGCACAACCACACCGAATACTCGATGCTCGACGGCGCCCAGAAGCTCGGGCCGATGTTCGGCGAGGTCGCCCGGCTCGGGATGCCCGCGATCGCCATGAGCGACCACGGCAACATGTTCGGCGCGCACGAGTTCGCCCGGGTCGCGAAGGGCTTCGACGGCGTCAAGCCGATCATCGGTATCGAGGCGTATGTGGCGCCCTCGTCCCGGTTCTCCCGGAAGCAGGAGTTCTGGGGACCCGGTGGCCGGCGCGCCGTCGGCAACGACGGCGAGGGCTCGAAGGACGTCTCGGGAGGCGGCCGCTTCACGCACATGACCATGTGGGCGCGCGACGTCCGGGGGCTGCGGAACCTGTTCCGGCTGAGCACCCAGGCCGGGTACGAGGGCCAGTTCCCGGCGGGCAAGCCGCGTATGGACCGGGAGTCGATCGCGCAGCGGCCGGACGGCATCATCGCCACGACCGGCTGCCCCTCCGGCGAGGTGCAGACCCGCCTGCGGCTGAACCAGTACGACGAGGCGAAGGCCGCCGCGGCGGCCTACCGCGAGATCTTCGGTCCGGAGAACTACTTCCTGGAACTGATGGACCACGGTCTGACCATCGAACGCGAAGTCCGCGACGGACTGCTCCGCCTGGCCCGGGAGTTGCGCCTGCCGCTCCTGGCCACCAACGACGCGCACTACGTCACCGAGGACCAGGCCGACGCACACGACAGCCTGCTGTGCATCGGCGTCGGCAAGGACAAGAACGACCCCAAGCGGTTCCGCTTCGACGGCTCCGGCTACTACCTCAAATCCGCTGCCGAAATGCGCACCCTGTTCGCGGAGTTGCCCGAGGCCTGCGACAACACCCTGCTGATCGCCGAACGTGTCGAGTCCTACGACGACGTCTTCGACTACGTCGACGAGATGCCGCACTTCCCGGACGTACCCGCCGGCGAGAGCCAGGAGTCCTGGCTGCGCAGGGAGGTCCTCAGGGGGTTGGCGATGCGCTACGGGGATCCGATCCCCGCGCACGTCCTGGATCGCTTCGAGACCGAGATGTCCGTCATCGGCCCGATGGGCTTCAGCTCGTACTTCCTCGTCGTCGCCGACATCTGCCGGCACGCCCGGGACAACCGGATCCCGCTCGGTCCCGGCCGCGGTTCGGCCACCGGCTCCATCGTGGCCTACGCCACGCGCATCACCGAACTGTGCCCACTGGAACACGGCCTGCTGTTCGAGCGGTTCCTCAATCCCGAGCGAATCAACCCGCCGGACGTCGACCTCGACTTCGACGACCGCCAACGCGACCGCATGGTCCGCTACGTCACCGAGAAGTACGGCGACGAGTACACCGCCATGGTGAACACCTTCGGCCGGATCAAGGCGAAGAACGCGATCAAGGACTCCGCCCGCATCCTGGGCTATCCGTACTCCCACGGCGAGCGCATCACCAAGGCACTCCCGCCGGACCACAACGGCAAGCCCGCCCCGCTGGCCGCGGTCTTCGACGCCGCCCACGAGCGGTATGCCGAGGCCGGCGAACTGCGCCGCATGTACGACGAGGAGCCGGACGTCAGGCGGGTACTGGACACCGCGCGCGGAGTCGAGGGCCTGATCCGCGGCACCGGTGTGCACGCCGCGGCGGTGATCCTGTCCAAGACCAGACTCACCGACCGCATCCCGCTGCACATGCGCGCCTCGGACGGCGTGCGGATCACCGGATTCGACTACCCCTCGTGCGAGGCGATGGGCCTGATCAAGATGGACTTCCTGGGCCTGCGGAACCTGGGCGTGATCGACCAGGCCATCGAGAACATCCGCGAGAACCGGGGCATCGACCTGGCCACCGTCGACCCGCTGGACGCCGATTCCTCGGCCACGGTGATCCCCCTGGACGACGCCCGGACGTACCGACTGCTGGCCGAGGGCAACACGTTCGGCGTCTTCCAACTCGACGGCGGCGGCATGCGCGTGTTGCTGCGACAGATGGAACCCACCCGGTTCGAGGACATCGCCGCGGTCAACGCCCTGTACCGGCCCGGCCCCATGGCGGCGAACGCACACACCAACTACGCGCACCGCAAGACCGGTCGCCAGGAGATCACCCCGATCCACCCCGAACTGCGCGACGCCCTGGAGCCGATCCTCGGGAACACCTTCCATCTGCTCGTCTACCAGGAGCAGATCATGGCCATCGCCCGGGAACTGGCCGGCTACACCCTGGGCGGCGCGGACCTGTTGCGCCGGGCGATGGGCAAGAAGAAGCCGGAGGTGCTCGCCGCGGAATGGGACCGGTTCCACGACGGCATGCGCGGCAACGGCTTCGGCGAGGAAGCGATCAAGGCGCTGTGGGACGTCATGCTCCCGTTCTCCGGTTACGCGTTCAACAAGTCCCATACCGCCGGTTACGGCCTCGTCTCGTATTGGACCGCCTACCTCAAGGCCAACCACCCGGCCGAGTACATGGCCGCGCTGCTCACCTCCGTCGGCGACGACAAGGACAAGGCCGCGATCTACCTCGCCGACGCCCGCAAGAACGGGGTGCGTGTACTGCCACCCGATGTCAACGAGTCCGTCGCAGAGTTCACCGCCGTCGGTGACGATGTGCGGTTCGGGCTGCGGTCCGTGCGCAACGTCGGCGACACCGTCATCGACGCCGTCGTCGAAGCCCGGCGCCGGAAGGGGAAGTTCACCTCCTTCGCGGACTTCCTGACCAAGGCGGACCTGCCCGCCTTGAACGAGCGGGCCGTGGACTCGCTGATCAAGGCCGGCACGTTCGACTCCCTGGGGCATTCGCGCAAGGGCCTGGCCGCCGCCCACGAGGACGCCATCGACGCGTTCATCCCGGTGAAGAAGGCGGCGAGCTTCGGCCAGGACGATCTCTTCGCCGACGCGGGCGCGGCGGACGGCGACGGGCCCGCCTTCGGGCTGGACTTCCCGATCGACGACGCCGAGTGGCCCCGGCGGCAACTCCTGGCCACCGAACGCGAGATGCTCGGCCTGTACGTCTCCGCTCACCCGCTGGACGGGGCCGAGCACATCCTCGCCGCCGCGCGGGACTGCTCCATCGCGGCGCTGCTCGGCTCGGGCTCCGGCCCCGAACGCGGCTCCGGCGACGTCCGGCTGGCGGGGCTGATCACCGGCGTACAACTCAAGACGACCAAGCAGGGCAACGTGTGGGCCATCGTCAACCTCGAAGACCGGGACGCCGGCATCGAGGTCCTGTTCTTCCCCGCCGTCTACCGCCTCGTCCGGCACGCACTGGTCGAGGACCACGTCGTCCGCGTCACCGGCCGGATCGAGGACCGGGACGGAACCCCGAACATCTTCGGCCGGGAAGCGACCGTGCTGGACGTGTCATCCGCGGAACACGGCGGAAGACCCCCCGTCCGCCTCGCCCTCCCCGCCCACCGCGTCACCGAACAATCGGTGGCCGAACTCAAGCGCATCCTCACCGCCCACCCCGGCGACACCCCGGTCCACCTCACCGTCCGCGCCACCCACAAGACGACCGTCTACGCCCTGGCCGCCAAGGTGAACCCGACCACCCTGGCCTCCGACATCAAGGGCAGCTTCGGCCCCGACACCTGGGCCGGCGCCGGCTGAACACGCCGCCGCCGCGTGGGACGGCCGGCGTCCCCGTCGGGTAGCCGAGCGGCCGTCCGGCGTGAGGTGGGTCCGTCAGCGGGCGGACAGGGTGTCGTCGACCCATTCGCTGGCCAGGACCTCGTCCAGGACCAGGGCGCCCGCGCCCAGCATGCATGCGTCGCGGCCGGTGACGGCGGTGGCGATCTCCAGGTCGCGGGTGGCCAGCGGCAGGCAGCGTTCGTAGATCGCGCCGCGTACGGCGGCGACGAAGGGTTCGGCCGCGGAGAGGCCACCGCCGAGGACGAGCACGTCCGGGTTGAAGAAGTTCACCAGCGGGGTGAGCACCTGACCGGCCAGCCGGCCGGCGTTGCGGACCAGCGTGGTCACCTCGGGTACGCCGTCGTTGACCAGTTCGACCAGTTGGCGTGACGAGGAGACCTCGATGCCCTGCGCACGCAGCGTGCGGCGCAGGGCCGCGCCGCTCGCGTGCGCCTCCAGGCAGTCGGAGTGTCCGCACGAGCAGGTGACCGGTTCGGGGACGTGCACCGGGACGTGGCTGATGTCGCCGGCCGCGCCGCGCCCGCGATGCAGCTTCCCGGACGCGATGATGCCGCAGCCGATCCCGGTGCCGGCCTTGACCGCCATCAGGTTGTCCCGATCCGGCCAGCCGTAGCGGTGTTCGCCCACCGCCATCAGATTGGCGTCGTTCTCCACCACCACGCGTACGCCGAGGAGTTCGCTCATCCGGCGACCGATCGGGTACTCGTTCCAGCCGGGCATCCGGGAGGGCGCGATCACCTTGGCGGCGGTCGGATCGACCGGGCCGGGCATGCCGATGCCGACGCCGAGCAACGGCAACTTTTCGACGGTTGCCTGACGGAGCGTCATCCGGATGTGTTCCAGCAGGCGTTCGCTCACCTGCTCGGGTCCTTCGGTGATGTCGCCGGGGAGTTCGTGCTCCAGGAGGACCCGGCCGGCCAGGTCCAGAACCGCCATCCGCAGGTGGTGGGTGCCCACGTCGACGGCCACCACCACACCCGCGTTCTCGTGCAGGCGCAACTGCCGGGGACGTCGGCCGCCTCGGGAGGCGCCCTCGCCGTCCTCGCGCAGCAGCCCGGCGTCGATGAGTTCCTCCACACGCAGGGAGACGCTCGACGGGGCCATGCCGCTCAGTCGGGCGAGTTCCGCCCGGGATCGACCGTGCCCCTTGGCCACCAGTCGCACCAGGTCACCCGCGGTTCCAGCCAACGTCCCACTCCCGTTCGAGGCACACCTGCTGCGGTACGGCTGTGACAGGAATAGCACACCAGGTAATAACCAGCAAGGCATTGACTTCCTTCGAATTTCGCTTCTACTGTCACACGAAACTTCGATTCCGAACAAAGATGGAGCGTTGATGAAGTCCGCGTCGCCTTCTTCCGCCGTACTGACGCCCATGGTCGAGGCGCGCGCCATCAACAAGTCGTTCGGGGCGGTCCGCGTGCTGACCGACGTGGACCTGACCGTCGCCGCAGGCGAGGTGGTCGTGCTGATCGGCCCCTCCGGCGCGGGCAAATCGACGCTGTGCCGCTGTCTGAACCGGCTGGAGAACGTCGATTCCGGCGTGGTCCTGCTGGACGGGGAGGAACTGCCCGCCGAGGGTCGGGCGTTGGCCCGGCTGCGCACCGAAGTGGGCATGGTCTTCCAACAGTTCAACCTGTTCGCACACAAGACCGTGTTGCAGAACGTCACGCTCGGACCGACCCGGGTCAAGGGTCTGTCCGCAAGCGAGGCGGACCGACAGGCCCGGGCGCTGCTGGACCGGGTGGGCATCGCCGACAAGGCGGACCACTACCCGGCGCAACTGTCCGGTGGCCAGCAGCAGCGGGCGGCCATCGCCCGGGCACTGGCCATGCAGCCCAAGGTGATGCTCTTCGACGAACCGACCAGCGCCCTGGACCCGGAGATGGTCAACGAGGTCCTGGACGTGATGGTCGACCTGGCCCGCGAGGGCATGACCATGGTCGTGGTCACGCACGAGATGGGCTTCGCCCGCCGCGCCGCGGACCGGGTGGTCTTCATGGCCGACGGACAGATCGTCGAAGTCGGCACACCCGAGACCTTCTTCACCGCACCGACCACCGACCGCGCCCGGGACTTCCTGTCCAAGGTGCTCAGCCACTGACCCACCCGGGCACCCACCGGGTCCCACCGGGCCCTCCGCGGCCCCGGGTCACCGGGTCTCACCGGACCGGCGAAGACCCGCGACCCACCGCAGCACCCAACCGCCGAGCGTCGGGGCCACCGCTCCGCTCCCCGGCCCCGTACGCCCTCGTCCCCAACCCCCACCTGCGAAGGAAGGCCCCGATGTCCGGCTTCCCCCTGCGTCGCCCGCGCACCGCCGCACCCGCGCGTCGCCTGCGCTCCGCCGTCCCGGCGGTCCTCGCGGCGTTGTCCCTGACCGCGCTGGCCGCCTGCTCCGGCGGCTCGTCCTCGGACGTGCCCGGCGGCGCCAAGCCCGCCGGCGAGGACGTCGCCAAGAAGGCCGACGTCGCCCCGGACAGCGCGATCCTGCCCAACTCCACGATGGCCAAGATCAAGGCGCGCGGCTACCTCATCGTCGGCGGCTCCCAGGACGCCCCGCTGTGGTCGCAGCTCAACCCGATATCCGGCAAGGTCGACGGGTTCGACGCCGAGATGGGCCGGCTGCTCGCCAAGTACATCATCGGCAAGCCCGAGGTGAAGATCGTCAGTTCGGCCACCGAGACCCGCGAGGCGCTGCTCCAGAACGGCACCGTCGACGTGGTCTTCCAGACCTACACGATCACCCCCAAGCGGGCCGAACAGGTCGCGTTCGCGGGCCCGTACTACTCGTCGGGCCAGGCCATCCTGGTCAAGAAGGGCGCCGGCGGCATCAAGACGCCGGCCGACCTGAACGGCAAGACCGTGATCGCCGGCGCCAACACACCCGCCATCGCCGCGATCAAGCAGGTCGCGCCGGACGCGAAGGTGGTCACCTTCGGCAGCGACCCGGAGTGTGTCACCGCACTGCGCCAGGGCCGCGGCGACGCGTACGTCCAGGACCAGGCGCTCCTGGTCGCGGACGTGAAGCAGAACCCCGACACCACCGTGGTCGGCGAGCCGTTCACGGCCGACCCGTACGGCATCGGGCTCGGGCACGACGACGCCGCGTTCAAGACGTTCGTCAACGACTGGCTGCGCAAGATCGGCCAGGACGGCTCGTGGCAGGCGATCTGGAAGCAGACCCTGGGCACGGTCGTCGAGGGCAACCCGCCGACGCCGCCCGCGATCGGCGGCGTGCCCGGCTCCTGATCCCCGGGTCGGGAGGGTGACACGCCGCGCCCTCCCGACCCGGCTTCCCGACGCCCGGCCCGAGCGGCCCGTCCACGATCCCCCGCCGAGCACCGCGAAGCGGGATCGAGGACGGACCCGAGTCGACGCCCCTCCCGGCGCGGCCTCGGGCCGGGGGTCGGGCCCCACCACGGCGCCCGGCCCCGAGCACCTCCCCGGCCGCCTCTCCCCGTGGCGGCCCCCGCGCGCCCCTACCCGCCCTCTCCCGAAAGGCCATCGCCGATGGATGTCGTGCTGCGACATCTCTCCGCCTTCACCGACGGCATCACCACCACGCTCGAACTCACCGCGCTGTCCTTCGCCGGCGCGCTGCTGATCGGCGTCGTGGTGGCCGCCCTGCGGGTGTCCCCCGTCGCCGCCCTGCGCGGAATGGGCACCGTGTACGTGGAGACCTTCCAGAACACCCCGCTGCTGGTCCTGCTCGTACTGTTCGTCTTCGGCCTGCCCGAAGTCGGAGTGATCTTCCCGCTGTTCACCACCGCGGTGATCGTGATCGCACTGTACGAGGCGGCCTACATCGCCGAGGCGGTGCGTTCCGGGATCAACACGGTGTCCATCGGCCAGGCCGAGGCGGCCCGGGCACTGGGACTGACCTTCGGTCAGTCGTTGCGCCTGGTGATCCTGCCGCAGGCACTGCGCGGCGTGGTCCAGCCGATCGGCAACATCTTCATCGCGCTGACCATGAACACCTCGTTGGCCGCGGCCGTGGGCGTGGTCGAACTGACCTCCGCCGCGAACCGGGTCAACCTGCTGGAGGCCCAGCCCATCCCGGTGTTCGTCGGCGCGGGCCTGGGCTACATGGTCATCTGCGCCGCCGCGGGCCTGCTCACCGGCGTGATCGAGCGGAAGGTGGCGATCGTGCGATGAGCGCGTCCCGAGTGTTGTTCGACGAGCCCGGCCCGATCGCGCGCCGCCGGATGCGGATCGCCGGCATCGTGGCCACCGTCGCGGCGGCCGCGCTGTTGGCCCTGGCCGTACGGCGATTCGCCGACCACGGCCAGCTCGACGCGGACAAGTGGCGGCCCTACACCACGTGGCCGATGTGGCGATACCTGCTGGAGGGGCTCTGGGCCACGATTCGCGCCGCGGTCGTCGCCACCGTGCTGTCCATGGCCGGCGGCATCGTACTGGCGCTGGGCCGGCTGTCCCGGCGTCGGGTGCTGCGGTGGTCGGCCACCGGCTACATCGAGGTGATGCGCACGGTCCCGGTGCTGCTGCTCGTCTACCTGGTCCTGTTCGGACTGCCGCACTACGGCGTGGATCTGCCGCTGTTCTGGAAGCTGGTACTGCCGCTCTCGGTGTCCGCCTCCGCCGTCTTCGCGGAGATCTTCCGGGCCGGCATCCTGTCCCTGGACCGCGGCCAGCGCGAAGCGGGCCTGGCCGTCGGCCTGACCGACACGCAGACCATGCGGCTGATCGTGCTGCCGCAGGCGGTACGCCGGCTGTTGCCGTCGCTGGTCAGCCAATCGGTCGGCCTGCTCAAGGACACCTCGCTCGGCTTCATCGTCAGCTACTCCGAACTGCTGTACAGCGGCCGAGTGTTGGCCAGCTACAACCGACTGCTGATCCAGACCTACATCATCATCGCGCTCGTCTACATCGTGCTCAACGCATCGCTGTCCAAGCTGGCCCGCACCCTGGAGGCCCGCCAGGGCTTCCAATCCGCAGGCCGGCGCAGCATGCGGACCCTGCTGCGGGCCCGCGCCGGCGCGGACGCCCGCCTGTGACCGCGCCCCGCCGAACGGCCGGCACCGACGTGCAACCGCCGACGGCCGGAGCACCCCGCCCGACCGCGCCGTCCGTGATCGCCGACGCCGGCGAACGCCCCGACCCGGAGGACCCCATGCGCCAGGAGGACATCGTGCGCCCCGAACCCAGCACCCGCTACGCCGAGTTGGCCGAGGTGGTGCGCTCCGGATTCGTGGAGAGCCGGCACTTCGGCAGCCTGGTCGCGCTGGCCCCGGACGGGCGGCCCGCGATCGAGCTCGGCGATCCGAACGAGCCGGTGATACCGCGCTCCTCGGCCAAGCCGTTCCAGGCGTTGGCCTGTCTGCGCGCCGGCGCGCCCCTGTCCGGGGCGCACGTGGCGATCGCGGCGGGCAGTCACACCGGGCAGGACTTCCACGTCCGGGCGGTGGGGGAGATCCTTGCCGCCGCCGGGCTGACCGCCGACGAGCTGCGGTGTCCGCCGAGCCGCCCGGAGGACGAGGCGGCCTACAAGGCGATGATCGCGCGCGGCGAGGCGGACTCGCGGGAGCGGATGAACTGTTCCGGCAAACACGCCGCGATGTTGGCCGCGTGCGTCGCCGCCGGGTGGCCGACCGACGGCTACCTCGATCCGGCACATCCGTTGCAGGTGTTGGTCCGCGAGGGCATCGAGGAGTCGGCGGGCGAGTCGACGGCTCACACCGCCGTGGACGGCTGCGGCGCCCCGGTGTTCGCGATGACCCTGACCGGACTGGCGCGCGGAGTACGCGCGTTGGCCACCGCGACGAACGGTCCCGGGCGCACGGTGGCCGACGCGATGCGCGAGTACCCGCGGTACGTCGGCGGGGACGGGCAGGCCAACACCGAGGTGATGCGGCTGCTGCCCGGCGTCGTGGTCAAGGGCGGCGCCGAAGGCGTGTTCGTGGCCGCGACGACGGCCGGGCACGCGGTCGCGGTCAAGGTGATCGACGGCAGCCCGCGGGCGACCACCGCCCTCGCGCTGGCCGCGTTGCGCATGCTCGGCGTGGACACGGCCGCGGCGCACGAGTGGGCGTCCGTACCGGTGCTGGGCGGCGGTCTGCCGGTCGGCGAGGTCCGAGTGAGCCCGAGCCTGACCTGAGTGCCCCCGGAGCCGGACCCACGTCCGGGCCCGCACGCTCCTGCGCAGCCGGATTCACGTCCGGACTCCGCACCCCCGGCCGAGCCGAACGCTCGTCCCGGCCCACATTCTCGGTCCACCAGGAGAAACACGACATGATCGTCACCGCCGGCCCCACCCCCGCCCTGACCTACGAGATCTGCATCGACGACGTCCCCGGCGCACTCGCCGCCGAACGGGTGGGCGCGCACCGGGTCGAGTTGTGCGCGGACCTGTTCGAGGGGGGCATCACGCCCAGCCTCGGCCTGATCGAGACCACCCTGGCCGCCGTCGACACGATCCGGGTCCATGTCATCGTCCGCCCGCGCGGTGGCGACTTCGTCTACGACGAGTACGAGGTCGCCGCGATGCGCCGGGACGTCGAGGCGATCCGGGCGGCCGGCGCACACGGCGTGGTGATCGGCGCACTGACCGCGGACGGCGACCTGGACCGGCCGGTGATCGAGCAGCTGATGGCCGCGGCCGGCGACCGCTCGGTCACCTTCCACCGCGCCTTCGACATGACCCGCGACCCGCACGCCGCGCTGGAGGAGCTGATCGAACTCGGCGTCGACCGGGTGCTCACCTCCGGCCAGGACAGCAGCGTGCTGGAGGGCGCACCGCTGATCGCACGCCTGGTCGAGCAGGCCGCGGGCCGGATCGTGATCATGCCGGGTGGCGGCATCACCGCCCGCAACATCGACCGGATCCTGGCCGCCACCGGCGTGCACGAGGTGCACTTCGCGGCGGGTGCGGTCCTGGAGAGCACCGCGACCCACCGCAACCCGCATCCCTTCATGGGCGGCGCGCTGCGCCAGCCGGAGTACGCCCGCAGGGTGACCTCGGCGGACGGCATCCGCGACGTGGTCGAGGCCGCTCGCAGGCGCTGACCGGCAGGCGCGCGCATCGCGGGAACTCGCTCGCCGACGGGCGATGAGTTTGCCGCGCCGAACAGGTCGGTACTCGTGTACACCACCCACACCGAGTACCGGAGGTAACGATGACGGACAAGGCACTCACCACCTGTCTGTGGTTCGACGGCCAGGCCGAAGAGGCCGCGAACCACTACCTGTCCATCTTCGAGGACGCCCGGCTGGGCCGGGTCGACCGCTACACCGAGGCCGGGCCCGGTCCGGTGGGCTCCGTGGTCACCGTCGAATTCGAGATCAACGGGCAGAAGTTCGTCGGCCTCAACGGCGGCCCGGAGTTCACCTTCAACGAGGCGGTCTCGTTCCAGATCCCGTGCGCGGACCAGGACGAGGTGGACTACTACTGGGCCAAGCTGTCCGAGGGTGGGCAGGAGGGGCCCTGCGGGTGGCTCAAGGACAAGTACGGCGTGTCCTGGCAGGTCGTGCCGACCGAGCTGATCGACATGGTCGGCGACCCGGACCCGAAGAAGGCAGCCCGGGCGACCGCGGCGATGTTGAAGATGGGCAAGCTCGACATCGCGACGCTGCGCACGGCGTACGCGGGGGAGTGACGTCGCCGCGGATGGGTGTCGCAGCGGATGGGTGTCGCAGCGGATGCGCCGACCGGGTCGTGCCCCCCGTCCCCGGGGCATGAACCGGTCGGCTGCGCGCGGGCGGAGAACGGCACAGCGGAGGCAAGGGTTCCGGCAAGGTGCCGGAAAGTGCCTGCCGGGGGCTGTCGGGGACGGGGTGCGCATCGCTAGCATGCCGGCGTCCCGCTACTCCGTGACGTCGCCCGGCCACGAACGGTCGAACGCCGGTACCGCACCCGGTATCGGGAACGTCTCGGGCGGGGGCGACACGGTCCGATCGTCCCGGAGGCGTTGGTCATGCCGCATCGCTCGCGCGTCCCCGTGCCCGTCCCCCCGCCCGTCCCCGACCTTCCCGTACCCGTACCACCCGGCCCGGCGGGATCCGGTTCGGCGAGGCCCGTCGCCACGCGGCCCAGCCCTGCGGGGCGCATCGCCGGACGACCCGGCCCGGCTCGGCCGAGCGGCAGCGCGAGCGAACCAGTCCCGTCCGAGCCGGAGTTCGGTGTGGATCCCGCCACGCCCCGGATCGTCCAGGTCTTACCCCATGCGTTGTTGCGCCCCGGTGTGCGCTTCTATCGCGGTTTGCGCGTCGCCTTCGACCGCCCGCGCAGGCGGCTCGAACTGCCGGTCGGCTTCGCCACCCTGGTACTCGGCTTCGACCAGCGGATCCGGGTCGGTCCGATGGCCGCGGACGGCACGGCGAGCCCGACCACGGCATTCACCTCGTTGTTCGCCGGCATGCGGACCCGGGCCGTGATCGGTGAGCATCGCGGGTTCGTGCACGGCATCGAGGTGGTGATGCACCCGTGGGCGGCCTACGCGATGTTCGGGGTGTCGATGCACGAATTGGCCGAACACCTGGTCGATCCGACCGAGTTCGCCGGCGCGCGGATCCGTCGACTGACCGAACGGCTGGTGGAACTCCCGGATTGGCCCGCCCGGTTCGCGGTGCTGGACGCCACGTTGCTGCGTTGGCAGGCGGCCGGTCCGGGGCCGGCACCGCGGGTACTGCGCGCCTGGGATCTGCTCTCCGCCTCGGCGGGCCGGCTGCCGATCGGCGGCTTGGCGACGGAACTGGGCTGGAGCGAGCGCCAGTTGGAGCGCCGCTTCCGAGAACAACTGGGCCTGACGCCCAAGGCCGTCGCCCGGGTGTTGCGACTCCAGGACGCTCTGCGCCTGGTGGACGCGGGGCTGCCGTTGGCCGACGTCGCCACCCGAACCGGGTTCTACGATCAGTCGCATCTCAACCGCGAGGTCCGGGCCGCCACCGGGCTGACTCCCGGCGACTTCGTCGCGCACGCGCCGCACGCGTCGGCCCGACCCACCCGGCTCGAAGGCATGGTGACCACGGTGCTGTTGCCGCCGTGAGCATGCGTGGGGCCCGGCGCGAGTCGCCGCAAGCCTGGGCCGTGTCCGGTGGATCCCGGTGGATGAGGCGCGTCGTCCGGTGCCGTGACTCGGCGTGCGGGAGCAGCAGCCGCATGGTGGTTCGGTTCGGCTGTTTCTCCGGTGCGGCGAGACGAGCGCAGCGCGGAGACCGAAGGGCGGATGCCGGGCGGCGCGACCCCACCAGGATTCGCCGGACACGGCCTGGGTGCCGCACGCCGAGGTCGAGACGCGGGCGTACGTCGGAACGCGGGACGGGCCTCCCCCATCGGGCCCGCCCCGCGTACGCCCGTTGCCCGACCGGGGCACCGGTCGGGCCGCCGACGTCGGGGGGTGAGGTGCCGTGCGGGGCGAGAACCAGGCTGCCGCGGCGCGGGCGGGCGGGTATTGGAGAAAACCGACGCCTTCGTGCGGAGAAACCGATGCGTTCGGCCCGGGCCTCAGACCCCCTTGCCGATGGCGGCATGCCACCGGCTCGCGGCGCGCTCGACCGCGAGTCGGTCCGCCCAGACGTCGGCCGGATCTTCCGGCATCAGCAGTTCGGCGATCGCCAGGCGTTGCTCGGGGCTGACCCGACGGGACAACTCGCGAGCGGCGTCGGCGATTTCCTGCGGATCAAGCCCGGACATCTCGGCGAGGCGCGAGTCGATACCCCGCCCCTGTCGGACCAGGTAGGCATCGCGCGGCTCGAAGCCCGCCGTCAGGACGGCCGCGTCCGCCCGCGACATCGCGCCGGCGGCGGCGAGCGCGGCGACCGACCGGCCGGGCCAGGGCGCCGCGCCCCGATCGTGGTGCAGGCGCAGCAACGCCGCGATCCGTTCCCTGCCGCCCCAGCCGGCGCAGACCCGCTCGGCGACGATCCGCCCGAACGGGGACGCGTCGAACCGGCCGTCGTACGCGTACTCCAGCACCGGGGCGACCCGGCCGCGGGTCGACGGCGAGCGCTGGAGCGCGATCAGGCAACCGCGCGCGGTGCGGCACACGGTGCCCTGCGCGGGTGGGTGGCCCGTGTCGACCTCGACCTCCAGCACGCGCCAACGATCGCCGGGGTCGGCCAGTTCCGCGACGCCCCACATGCGCAGGTGGTCTCGGGCCGGTTCGTCCTGCTGCTCTCCGCCGCCCGACCTCGGGAACAGCGCGAGCCGCAACGCCTTGGCGCCCAGCCGGCCGAGCCCCTGCTCCCAGCCCTGGGCATCGACCAGTTCGACCGTCTGCGGCGGTGACACGACGGTCGGGTCGACACAGGCGGCGGCAACCGCGGCGATGCGCTCGAACATGTCCTGCATCCCGGTGTAGTACCGGGCCCGCAGATCACCCGCGTCGGCGCGCGGGTAGGGGCGGGGGTTGGTCCGCAGCACCACGCCGACCTCGGCGTCGTCGGCGCCGGGCGAGTCGATACCGGCGCTGGGATCCGTGCCGCCGGGCGGATCGACGGCGACCCGGGTGTCCTTGGTGGCCTTGGCGGCCTTGGCCCCCTTGGTGCCCTTGACGCCCTCGGCGGACGGCGGGTCCAGGTGGCGGGCCGTCAGTTCGGCGCATTCGACCGCGGTCCAGACCGTACCGGCGATGCCGTCGAGCAGCCGGTCGGCGCGAATCCTCGGGAGCAGCGGATCGATCACCTGCCGCAGCGCCCGAAAGGTCTCGTCCACCTCGCGCGACGGACTGCACACGCCGATCCGGCGGCCGATCTCGGTGATCCGGGCCCGCAGTTCGGCGTCGACCGCGCCGAGGACCCGGTCGGTCAGTGCCCGATCGGCGGCGCGCAGGACCCGCGAGCCGGACTTGTCACGCGGGGTCAGATGCGGCCACAGGTGTACCGGTACGACCAGTTCGCTGCCGGCGGCCCAGCGATGTCGGTATCGACCGACGCTGTGCGAGCCGGACGCGCGCCGGGGTCGAGCAGGCCCCTGGTACCACCGGGAGGTGCACGCGCCGGCGGCGTTGGCCACCTCCCACCAGCCGGTGCCGACGCGGCGCAGCTCGTGGGAGTGCTTTCCACCCACCGGAACGAGGGCCGTCCGGTCGTCGGGGCGGGGCGCCCCCGAGTCCATCCGATCGGCGGCGAGTCGACCGTCCGCGAAGCGCAGTCGATGCGTGGGTGGCAGCGCGGAGCCGGCCAACTCGGGCAGACGGGCGAACAGGGGGCCGGCGAGCCGCCTACGGGCGTCGAAGACCGCCGATCGGGCGCCGGCGAGCACGACGAAGCCGTCGTCCGTGCCGACGCCGTCCGACAGATCGACCGGATACACGTCCTCGCTGTGGGCGAGCTCGTCGAAGCGTTCGAGCGCCCGGTGTCCCCGTTCGTCCACGAGCCCGGTCCGCCAGGTTTCCGCGAGCAGAGCCGGGAGGTCGGCGGTCAGCAGTTCGAGGACCCACGGGCGGGTCTGCGGTCGGCGCTCGACCAGGCGGGCGGGACCGACCAAATCCAGGTGATAGACGGCCTCGTGCAGGGCGGGCAGGCTGCCGGCCCGAACCGCCGTCACCCACTCGTGCAGGCTCTCCACCAGCAGGTCGAGCGGCCCGGCCGCGTCCAGGAGCGCGGCGTCGGCGCCCTCGTGGGTGCGCGACTCGGCCGGGCGGCCCAGCGCGAGCAGGTCGGCCCGCCGATCCAGAAACGCGTCGCGCAGCAGCGGCCGAAATCCGGGGTGCGCGCATACGGCGGCGAGGTCGCCCCGACGCCTCCCCGATTCGAGCCATGCCGCCAGGCGCAACGCGACGCCGGCGGGCGGGTCGGCCACGGGCACACCGACGGCGATGGCGGCATCGAGCAGGTCCAGGTCCACGGTCCACATCGCGGCGTCCCGCCGATCGAGGGTGACCGCCTCGAACACGTCGACAACCCGCCCGGCCTCCCGCAACGCCACCCCCAACCCACGCAGCGCCCCCCGATCCCGCTCGGTAACCCCCCGCCCCACCAACTCCCCCAACAACGCACCCAACTGCCCGGCGGCCGGATCGCCCACCATCGCGTCCGCACCGTCAATTCCGCCCATGCCCATCCCCGTCGGTCGCGTTCGTGTTCACGCGCAGCGAATCCCGGCCTCGTCGCCGAATTCGCCATCACGTACCAGCAGGCTCCGCCGCGGTCGGTGCACGCATCCCGCCCCTCGCACCATCGCCGCTGAGGGACACACTCACCGGGGACGATCCCGGGCGTCAACACCGATCCGCCGAACCGCCTCCGTCATGCGCACGGCCGCACGCGTGACGGAGGCATCAAAATGGCAGGGTGTGGTCCTCCCGTTTCCGGAAGGAACACACCCTGCCATCCAGCCGCTTACACAGCGAAATGCAGCGTCTACTTTTCCGTTCCACCGGTGGTGACGACGACACCGGTGGAAGCGCCCGCGGGGCCGGATATCTTCTTCAGAACCACGACATCATCATCGTCCGGATCACCGATCTCCACCCACAATCGGGGAGATTTGAGCGATCCCCCTGCCGCGAATGTCGCCGATGATCCGTCCTCGTCGATGCGCAGATCTATTTGAGATGAACCATTCTTCCGGTACGGCATGATGATCCACTTGCCGCATCCGGTGAGTCGTTCCCGCAGGTTGCGTGATCCATCCAGCCAGTCGGCTCGCAAATCCGTCGCGCAGAATCGCCCGTCGGCGGAGACGTCCAAGCCTCCGTCATCGCCCGTCCATTTTCCCACCACATCCTCCTCGCTCATCCTGAGCGAATCCGGAGCAGCGGAGCCGCACGCGACCGCGCAACTGCACAGGATGGCAATGAAAACACTGCGCAACCGATCAGGCTTCATGGCATACCCTCACTCGTACCATCGGACGTCCGGATGGCCGTCGAACTCCCGCACCCGACCCTCTTCGTCACCGGTAACTGCGATGTGAGACACCCCCGTCCGGAGCGTACGAGATGACCTCCGTAAAGTTGAAGGAGACCTTCACGTTACCGGCCGCAATAGTCTTCGGAACCATACTGGCCAGCACCTCGGAACTCTTCCCGTAGGAGACGAAGTGAAGGAAGGATGCTGTATTGAGATCGGTCTTCCCGGAATATGTCACAGTGAGCGAGCGACTGTTCTTCGAGTCCGCGACCCCACCCGAAACCTCGTTCACCTGGTAGGTCATCTGGTAGGACCCGAGGAGACCCTGAACCTCGCGTGGCCCGTCTCCTATGATCATCGAGAGAACGTCGGCCCCGCCATTTTGCACCTTGTCTTTGGGGCTCATTTTCGCGAGGGAGTAGTTCACGGTACCGGACATCTTCGTCGCCTCGCTGTTGTAGCGCGCCATGATCTCCTGGCGGGCATCGGCGAGATGCGAACTCTTTTCCAGGAGAGCGACCATGTCGCTGCCGTCCGAGTATCTGTACTCCATGTCCCCGCGACCCAAGAGCCAAGCAGTCACGAGCGTGAATTTCGAGGAATTCTGTCCGGTGCACTCGTAGTCGAAAATCAGGCAAGCCGGCTTCTCCGAGAACGGGATCTCCGGAAGAAGCTCCCTGAGCTCCATATAAGTGATGGGCTGCATCTTACCTTCGGCCACGAATTTCGGACACATGACCGGTCCACACGTCGACCTGTCGGCGAGTTGCGTGCCGGATCCGGTCCTTTTTCCGGTTCCGTTCCCGGTCGTTTTGTTCCCGCCGGTATCGACCGGCGGGTTCGAAGGAGCCGGGGGGTCGATCGAGGCGCCGGCCGGTCGAGAAGGCCTGACGTCCTTGCAGTCGTTGACGCCCAGGATCGCGCACACCTCACCTGCACCGCTCGGATCGTCGTACGTCAGTGGAGAGTTGCTGGCGTAGGTGTAGCCGTGGATCTGCTGGATATCGGTGAGATCCATGAGCGGGTCGACGCTGATGAACCGACCGAGCGTGGGGTCGTATTCACGAGCACCGACGTGGGTGAGGCCGGTCGTGTCCATGGACTTGCCCAGGAAACCCTTGTCGTCCGGCCATTGACCATTCGCCTGTGTGGGTTGCGATCCTCGGGGCTCACCGAACGGCTTCGACTGACGACGAGTCGCCGTCAACGTCCCCGCGTCCAGTGTGCTGGTGGCCGTGCCGTGGCTGTCCGCGGCCATGTAGGTGAGTGTTCCGTTTCCGGAGCGGACGACAGTCGCACCCCCCGGCGTCGGATAGTAACGGGTGCCGACCACCGGACCACTGCCGTCGGTCTTGGTGGCGAGTTCGTCACTGCCGAGGTACAGCGTGGTCTTGCCGGCTTCACGACGAATGATTCGATTTCCGTCCGCGTCGTAGACATAGTCGCTGACGGCACTGCTTTCCGAGACGACCTTGGCGAGCTTGTTCTCCTCATTCCACGTCAGCACCTGCTTTTTACCGTCGGTGCCGAATCGAGTTTCGGTGTTACCGGCGGCGTCGTAGGTGATTTCCCGGCTCACCGGTTGACCACCGCCGATCTTGACCGTGACCGAGTCCAAGGTATGTGTACGGGTGACACTCGGGACCGAGCGATAGCCGTATTCCGTGGAGACGTTCTTCGTCGGGTCATCCGCGGCGTCATGCTCGACGAGCTTGATGCGATTGCCGACCATGTCGTAGTCGAACGTCTGCCAGTATGCGTTCGGACCACCGGCCGAGTTCGTGCTCGGAGTCGAGGCGGCACACCCGCCGATGCCCGGCACGCTGGGCGCGGGAGCGACGGTGACGCCGGCCGTATCGGTCCAGGCCTCCTTCAACCGCCGCGAGCCGTCGTAGGCGAAGCACTGGGTGTCCGTCTGCATACCGTCGCGAACGGTTTTGATGGAAGTGACGTCACCGGACGGCTTGTACGTGTACGAGGTCGCGTCCACGCTCGCGGTGGTTGCGGTCTCCTTGTCCCAGTTCGTCGTCAACAGCCGGCCGGTCGCCGGGTCGAAGCTGCTCGTGAAAGCCGCCTGGCGGGGCTGAGAGCCGAGAATCGCGCGAACATTACGCCCGAACACGTCGTAATTCGACCAATTGAGATACGAGTCACCTGTCGTACTGCCGAGCGTGCCCAGCTGGCCCGTGCTCTTGTAGGCGTACGTCACCGCCTCGTCCGGAAGGCCGCCGACGGCAGGCATGTAGGCATACGTCGGCCGACCGGTGAGCGACTCGTAGGAGGTCTGGGTCTCGTAGACTCCGGCGAGCTTTCCCTCTGCCGCTGGAATTGTCACCCGAGTACCGGTGGGACGATACGAGTCCGCGTCGAATCCGGTGATCTCGGAGACATACTGCGCCCCGGATGCGCCATCGACGTAGCGCGTCGATTTGTCCTTCTGGCCCTTGGCGAGATTGTCGTAGGACCAGGAAGCGAGCAGACTTTCCGGCTTGGCCTCCGCGCCCTTGTACAGAGCGTTCTTGCGCCCTCGGGAGTCGTAGGTGTAGGTGATCTTTTGACCTCGGGCATCCGTGGTACCGGTCACGCGACCCATTTTGTCGTACGTCGTGTCGGAGGCGCCCTTGTCGGGGTCGTCCGTATGGATCGTCCGACCCATGAAGTCGTACCGATACGACCACGTGTTGCCGCCGGCATCGGTGACGGTCTTCAATTCCTCACGCGGCGTGTAAGTGTACGTGATCTTCGAGTAGACGCCGGTGGGAACACCGCCGTCATACTCGCGAAGTTCCCTGATCTTGCCACGAGCATCGGAAATCGAGAGTGTGGCGACACCTCCTCCGGGAGGCGTTACGGCGACTTGATCCGCACCCTGATATGCCGTCCGGGTCTCCCATTGCTTCACCGACAACGACGAGAAGGACTCGACCGTCTTCCGCCCTTGGCCGTCATAGACGTTGGCGCTCTGTGCGGGAACTTCGTTGTCGTTGGCAATGAAAAGCGATTTGGTGGGTGCGGAGGTATTGTCGTAGTAGGTCTGATTGGACTTGAGCACCCGACCCAGGCTGTCGTAGAAGGTGTCCGCGATCAGACGACCTGACGCGCCGTTGCCGGTGTCGGTCTGGGTCTGGCGTGCCTGGAGGAATCCGCCGACGATGCTGTGGGACGTGGCATACGTCGCGTCCACCCGCATGGTCTTGGTAGTCACCACCGACGGCACGGACTTGCTGATGTCGTATGCGAACTGCAGATCGGCATTGCCCGACTTGGGATGGCCCGGCTTCCATACCGCGAGCAGACGGCCGAGCGCGTCGTATTCCTGCTCCACGACCAAGCCGTTCACATCGACGCTCTTGATGGGCAGGCGACGCGAGCCTCCGACCTCTTGGACCGTGCTCCAGCCGTTGGAATCGGTGACCGTCGTCCTGATCGGGAGCGCGCCCACAGCCGGTTCATAGGTCGTAAGTGTGACCCGATTCTCCGCATCCGTCGCCTTGACCGTACGGCCGTAGGCGTCGAACTCGGTCTTTGCCGTGGTCAGCCAGTCGGGTGTCCCATCGGCTTTGTATGCGATCGCGGCCTGGGTCGAGGTGACGTCGCCGATCGTACCGACCTGCCCCAGGGGCAGATTGTCGTACGAGGTGCGAGCGAGCCCGTAGACGGTGGCAGCGGTCGCGGTGGTATCGCAATCGCCGACGACGGAGGTCACCTCGGTAGGCCTGCCGATGATCCAGGCCGTGGTGTTGTGCGCGTAACTCGTCTTGGTACAGAACGGGTCGAGCGCGTCGGCGTAGTCCGCCTTGGCTACCGCCAGACCGTACGTGGGGTCGTATGTGGTCTCCGTGCGAGTCTGGCGCCAGTTGACGCCGTCGGCGAGCAGGCTGCGGGAGCGGCTCTGGCCGGTGCGCGTCTTCCGGGCGGTGAGGTCCGGCAGGTCACGTGCCCGCTTGTGCGTCGCGGTGACGGCGGACAGCCACGGCTTGTCGGACTTGGTCGCGACGACCTTGTTGCCGAGTTCCGCGCCGTCGTAGGTCTGCGTCTCGTAGCCGAAGCCATGCAGGTCGTTGGTGTCGGTGATCACGGTGCCGGCGGAGTCGGTGACGCTCACCGCGCGCTTGGTGCCGTCCTTCTTGACGTCGCCGTCCATGCCGCGCAGGAACAGGGACTTGGACTGGGTGATCTTGTCCGGGGCGACGCCGGATCGGGTGATCACCTCGGCATAGCCACGGTAGTCGTTCCAGGTGCGGCGGTCCTTGGACTTGGGCTTGGCGGCTTCCTTGTCCTCGGTCAGTTCGGTGTCGTCGCGGTGCCAGGCCGCGCCGCCGACGTACTCGTAGCGGGTGGACTTGTCCGGCGTGTGGGTGGTCGGGTCCTGTTCGGTGACCTCGGCGACGGTGTACTTGTGGAACCAGTGCAGGACCGGGTCGGAGTCGCTGTAGCTCCACCAGACCGGGTAGCACGCCTTGGTGTTGGTGTCCGGCGTCGGCAGGTTCGCCGTCGTGCACTCGGCGGCGTTGAAGCGGAAGGTGGTCGATCCGCCGGTCTCGTTGGTGATCGTGGTGATCCGGCGGCGGTTCATCGGCGGGGCCATGTCGCCGCCCGCGTCCACGCGGTTGGGCATGAACGTGCCGGTGAAGTCCAGGGACGGCATGTCGATCTTCTTCGAACCGTCGTAGCCGGTACGGGTGATCGACTTCAGCCACAACGTCGCGGTCGAGCCGTCGCCGGGATCGGGGTAGTCCTGACCCAGGGCAAACTCGTCCACGGTTTGATAGTCGGCACCCGCCAGGATCTGAGTGGTGATCTTCGTCAATCGTCGAGTCGACCAGAAGGTGGGCGAGTGCTCCTCGCACGTGCCGCTCGCGGCGCACACCTTGTCGATCGGTACATCCGGCCACTTCGCCGCGTTGGCCTTGGTCATCTTGGCCGGATCGCAGTCGAACCCGTCCTTCTTCAGGCAGCGTTCCGCCGTATCGAAGACGATCTGCGCGGTGGGTCGCGTGCTGTCGGCCTGCTTCGATCCATATGTGATCCTGGCCAGTGTCCCGCCGCGGGTGTACGGGGTCACAGTCCCGGAACCGACCAGAATCGCCCCACGCGTGTAGTTGTTCTTCTCCTCGTTGTACGTGTACGTGACCATCCCCCCGCGGGCGTCGATCACATAGTCGAGGTTCCAACGCCACGCCTGCTGACACCAGGAAGCGTCGAAACCCGACGCCTTGTTGCACGGCTCACCCGAGTCGTTGCCGTATATCGGCGCCGTCCACGTCGAATTCGTGGCAGGGCCGGTGCCGGTGGCCGGCTTGTGACCGACCCCGAAGAAGTACTGCACTCCGTCGGTGGTGGTCAGCTTCCAGTGCTCGCCGTCGTCGTCGCCGTTGCTCGCACCGGTCAGCAACTCGATACGGGAGCCGTCGTCTTCGGCAAGGCGCCACACCTTGGACACGTCATCACGCAGCAGCGTGGAGGAACGCCCGTTCAACGACAGAGTCAGGGAGTTCTGGTTCGACCAGCACTTCTCACCGGACTTGTCCTGACCGTCCTTGGCGCACGCCTGGTAGGTGCGTTCGACGAAACCAGGCGAATACTCCCAACCTTCGCCGATCCAGGATGCCTGGTTATTCGTGGAGGTGCCCTTCCCGTCGATGGCACCCGAGTTGTAGGCGAGCGTGAGTTGCGGAGCTGTTCCACCGATGGCAGCCGGGACCGCGATGGGGTACGTCCACGACATGGAGCCCGTGTTGCCACCTGCCGTCCACGAACCGGATGCCGCCAGTGAAGTGGCCTTGTAGTCGCCGGACGGACCGGAGTCCGCCGCAGCCACCGCGAGGACCATTCGGCCCGTGGAAGTCGCCGCCAACTCCACCGACGCGCTCACGTTGCGGGTCGTGGGGTTGTTGCGGGATGTGGTGATCGGGGTCTTGGTGCGGCAGGACGGTTGGTCCGGGGTGGTGAGGGCGCACTCGGGGAGGGCGAACAGGCGCAGCCGGGTGGACCAGTCGGCGCCGAAGGCATCGCGGAAGCCGGCGTAGTCGACCGAGACGGTGACTCGGCCGGCGTCGGTGCGGCCGTCCGTGCGGGCGACGCTCAGAAGCACGCCGTCGACGCCCGCCTTCTCCGCGGCGGCGCGGTCGCCGACGGTGACCCGTACCTTGCCGGGTGCGGCAGCCGTCGCGTTCGGGGTCGCCGGCGCGGCGCGGTCGACGAACGGCGACGGTGCGGACGACGGGGTGGTCACCCGGATCGGGCTGTCGGCCACCCTGCCGTCCGAGGGGGCCGCGTACAGGGCGGAGAATGCCGACGAGCGCGGCGCGGTGGCCTCCGGGGCGGGCACGGCCTCGGCGTCGAGTGCCTTGGGCCACGTGACCTTCGCCGGCTTCCACGACCCGTGCCCGTCACCTGCCGGCGCCCGCACGTTCGGCTTCGGCGCCGCGACGCCCTTTACCGGTTTCGTTGTGGGCAGCGGTCCCGGCGACCACTTCGGTGCCCGGTCCTCCGACACGATCCACGACTGTGCCTGCGCCGGACCCGCCGCGGCGAGGAGGGCGAATACGGTTCCGGCCACCACGATTCCTCGGGCTCGCCGTCGTCCCGGTCCGCGTCTCGGTCGCGAGATACCACCGGCCTCCCAGGACCACATGCCTATGCCACGCACTCTGTCGACCGCCGTTCCCGCCCGCCACCGGCAGACGCAAGATCAGATGGGAAGCGCAACGTAGGGCGCGGAATCCCTTGCGGACAACGGCAGTTCCCCGGGCGGCTGTGATACCTGTCACTACAACTTCGCGGGCTCTTCAGATGTCCTCGGTTGATCGAAAGGGTGCAGCTGCTATCAAAAGCGGATGGTTAGTTGGCTTGCTTTCAGCCAAAGACCATTAGTCGACTCGGCCATATACATACCGTGAAGTAGGTCACAGGAGAGTCATGTTGCCGCCTCTCCACACCGGCCCATAGGTTCCGCGCATCTGTATGCGGGCCACCCGCCCCATTTCCCGCCAGGCACAGGAGACTTGCCCATGGGGCAGCCGCGCCCGCACGCCCGAAACCGTCCCCGTCGGTCGCCGACGGTTCGCGGATTGCCCGTGCCCGCGCTCGCTCCCCGCGTACTCGCCTACACCGCCGGGCAGTTCCCGCCGTGACCGCGGTAGGTACGTCCGCGTCCGGCTCCGCAACGAGGGTGCGCCGGAGCACACCGGCGCGTCATCCACATCCGGCCCATCACGCGCCGGCGTCGTCAACCCCGAGCAGGAGCACATCACATGGGGCATCCACCCCCGCGTAGCCAGCGAATACGTCCCAGCCTGTCGGCCGCCGTGTGCGGGCTGGTCGGGCTCACCCTCACCTGCGGTGTCCTGGCGCCCGTCGCCCAGGCCGCACCCGCCACGCCCGGCGCGTCCGCCGCCAAGCCCGTCGCCGCATCGGCAGACCCACAGGCGCCGACCCCCGCCGCCAAGGCCGAGGCGGAGCAGAGCGCCTCCGCCAAGGCCCGGGCCACGAAGCAGCCGGTACCGGTGCCGGCGCTGACCACCGAGACCGACACGGTCACCGCGCTGCCGGACGGCACGATGTCCCTCAAGCGGACCATCGTGCCCACCCGGACGAAGAAGACCGGCACTTGGGTCGACCTCGACGCGACCCTGCGCCCCTCCGCCGACGGCAGGGTTCGCCCGGTCAGCACCACCGACGACCTCGTCCTGGGCGGCGGCGGCAACGACATCCTCGCCTCGATCACCAGCAACGGGCGCACCCTCGCTTTGACTTGGCCCGGCACCCTGCCCAAGCCGGTCCTCGAAGGCTCGTCCGCGCTGTACCCGAGCGTGCTCCCGGACGTCGACCTCAAGGTCACCGCGGCCAAGCAGGGCGGCTTCGCCCACACCCTGATCGTCAAGACCCCCCAGGCCGCGAAGAACCCCAAGCTGGCCACCCTCAAGCTCGGCACCACCACCACCGGCGTCACACTCGCCGAGAACAGCGACGGCTCGCTGGTGGCCAAGACCGCCGACGGCGCGCCGGTGTTCGTCGCACCCACCCCGCAGATGTGGGACTCACGCACCACCCCCACCGACCAGGCCGCCGCGCGGTCGGCCATTGCGCAAAGTGCGCCGGCGGGCAACGTGCCACAGGGCGACCTGACTTCGGACGCGCACCGTCCCGGCGCACACGCCCGCACCGCCGACCTCGACACCACGGTCGACGCCAAGTCCCTGACCCTCGCCGCCGATGCCTCGCTGCTCACCGCGCCGGACACGGTCTTCCCCGTCTACATCGACCCCACCTGGGGCCGCTGGGCGGAGACCTGGGGCTGGGCCCAGTCGGCCTACCCCACCACGCCCGGTCGCGACAACACCAAATACCAGCCCGGCGTGGGCTACCAGCAGTGGCCGCCGGACAAGAAGGGCCTGGAACGCTCCTTCTTCCGCGTGCCCATCGGCCTGGCCGGCACCGACATCATCGGCGCCACCTTCAGCGTCAAGCAGGTCGACTCCGCCATGCACTCGTGCACGGACTCCCCGCAACCGGTCTACCTCAACCAGGTCACCGGCACCCTGGACAACTACACCAACTGGAACAACCAACCCGCCGGCAACCGCACCGCCTGGGCGAGCGGTTCCTTCCCCGGCTCCAGCGCCGACGACCACTGCGCCCCGCGCATGCTGGACTTCACCGTCACCGACCAGATCGCCGCACGTCTGGGCACCCCGTCGGTGATCCTGGCGGTGCAGGGCAACGAGAGCCAGGTCAGCAGCAACAACGGCTTCAAGCGGGTCTCCCGCGAGCCCGCCGACACCGTGCTCTCGGTCAACTACAACACTGTGCCGAACCCGCCGACCAACCTGCGTACCGACCCGGCGCCGATCAACGGTGCCGCGTCCGGGAATTGCGGCTACATCGGGCTGCTGAACCAGGACGTCGGGCGACTTCGCATGTTCGCCGACCGCAACGACCCCGACGGCGACGACGGCGACCTGTGGTTCGCACTCGACGAGATGACGGACACCGGCAAGACGGAGATCTGGAACAGCGGTTGGACCTCATGGGGACCCAACGGCGCCACCGGATCGGCCGACGTGCCCGCCGCCCTGCTCAAGGGTGGCAAGCGGTACCAGACCAGCGTCAAGGGCGGCGACGGACGGCGTCCCTCCGGTTGGACCGACGGCTGCGTGTTCACCGTGGACGGCACCGTCCCGACGGTGGGCGAGGTGACCAGCATCGACTTCCCGAAAAACGGCGGCAGCAAGACCACCGACAACACCGGGACGTTCTACGTCGATGCCGCCGACGTCGACTCCGGCGTCGGCCGCGTCGAGTTCGCCCTCAACTCGACTCTGCCGGTCGGCGAAGCGCCCGCCGCGACCTGGGACGAGCAAGTCGGCAAGTGGCGGATCACCGACCTGTACGTGTCCCGGTGGGGTACCAACACCCTCACGGTGCGCGCGGTGGACCGGGCCGGCAACCGCTCCCAGTCCTTCGTCTACGAGTTCTACGCGCCCGGCAACCCGAACGCGCGGACCGAACTGGGCGACATCAACGGTGACACCCGAATCGACATGCTCGCCGTGAACGACGCCGGCGATCTGCGGATGTACGACGCCGCCACCGACCCGACCACCGGCGGGCGCACCACCTCCCTCGCCGCCCAGGGACCGAAGCGGACCGCCACCAACGCCCCCACCTGGACCGGGGCTCTGGTAGCCCACCGCGGCGGCGCGGGTGTCACCAAGGACGACCTGTTCGTCCACGACGGCAGCAGCCTGTACGTCTACCGCAACAGTGACGGCTACACCGCACTGCCCAAGCCCGGATCGGCCAACAACGGCGGCCAGTTCTACGTCGCCGAGAACCGCGTGCTGGCCACCCGGCCGCCGCGCTGCCAGGTCGCCGCCACCAACCTCGCCTGCCCCGCCGGCACCCTCGCCGCCAACTGGACCAAGGTCAAGCAGATCGTCGCCCCCGGTGACGTCGACGGCGACGGCAGACTCGACCTGATCACCGTCGAAGGCGACGCCAACCAACTCTTCCTCTTCACCGGCAACGGCACCCCCGGCCAGTTCAACCCCTACGCGAAACTCCTCAGCACCGCCAACTGGGCCGACCGCGACATCATCGCCCCCGGCGACGTCACCGCGGACGCCCGCCCGGACCTGTGGGTCCGCGACCGCACCACCGGCAAGCTGTACCAGTACCCCTCGCACAAGATCTCCCCCACGCTCACCGACGTCGGCGCGCTGGGCGACGACAGCCGGCGGGTGCAACTCGCCGCCGACATGACCACCGCCGTCTATCCCGGCCTGCACGCGGACGGCGACCTGGACGGCGACAAGATCGCCGACCTGTGGGCCGAGGGCCCCGGTGGCAGCCTCTACCTCATCCGAGGCAACCCGGCAGGCAGCGCCACGGCCTTCGGTACGGCCCAGTTGCTGGCCAACAGCCAGACTCCGTGGACGACCTGCAAGCCGTTCGCCACCGCGTTCGACGCGTCGAAGACCTTCGACATCTGCGGTCCGATCCTGGCCAAGTACGAGGCCCTGGGCGGGCCCGGCGGCCCGATGCGGCTGCCCACCACACCGGTGCGGGAGGACGGCCAGGGCGGCAAGTTCGTCGATTTCCAAGGGACTTCGAACGATGCGACCTTCGGCTGCATCAACTGGTCGCCCTACACCGGCGCCTGGTTCCAGCACGGTGGCACCCGGCAGAAGTGGCTCGACAGCGGCGGCCTGACCGGGCCGCTGGGCTACCCGGTCTCGGACGAGATCACCGTCCGCGACGGTGCGGACCAGGTCGTGGGCTGGATCAGTCGCTACGGCGGTACCCCCGCGGGCGGGGCAGGTGCGGTCACCTGGGACGGCCGTACCGGCGCGCACGTCATCACCGGTCCGATCTACGACCGTTGGCAGTCGATGGGCGGCCCGCTCAGCAGGCTCGGGTTCCCCGAGATGGACGTGAGCCCGACCACGCTCAAGCCCGGCAAGTACGTGAACTTCCGTATCCCCACGGCCACCGCGAGTACGGGCTCGATCTACTGGTCGGCCGCGACCGGCGCCTGGCCGGTCTACGGGGCCAACCTCACCGTGTGGGCCGCGCAGCAATGGGAGGGCGGCTGGCTCGGCTTCCCCACCAGTGACGAGTACCCCGTCACCGGCGGCGTCCGAGGTGACTACGAAGGCGGCTACATCCGCTGGAACGCGTTCGCCGGCGGTTCCGCGGCACACCTCGCCAACGACAAGACGGCCGCCCAACGCAGTGAATTCGCCGGTGACTTCGACGGCGACCATCGCGCCGACGTGCTCACCGTCTACGACTTCGGCTCGGAGACCACGGGCTTCTACGTCGCGTCGGGCAACGCCGACGGCACCGTGGGCGCCCCCAGGATGGCGTGGGCCAGCCACTACGGTTGGTTCGACAGCACCCGGGCCAAGTTTGCGATCGGCGACTTCGACGGCAACGGACGCGCCGACGTCGGCGCGCTGTACGGCTACCCGAACGGCAGCACCCGGCTGTTCACATTCCTGTCCCGCGCCGACGGCACCTTCGAGGAAGGCGTCCCCAGCGCATACACGGCTCCGGGCAACTGGGAGTGGGCCAAGGCCCAGTTCCTGGCCGGCGACTTCAACGGCGACGGACGCGCCGACACGGCGATGATCTACGACCACGGGAATGAGGCGGCCGCCGCCTACACCTGGATCAGCAAGGTCGACGGCAGTGGCACCTTCACCGACGCGTTCGCGAGTTGGCAGAGCGGCCCCGGGAATTGGGTGCAGCCACGCGGGAAGTACGTGGCCGGCGACTTCGACGGTGACGGTCGGGCCGACATCGGCGCGATGTACGGCTACGGCGACCTCAATGGCGGAGCCGTCGCACTGTTCACCCTCAAGTCCCGCCCGGACGGCGGATTCAACGACCCGGTGAAGTCGTGGAACGTACCGGTGGGGAACTGGGAGTGGAACCGGGTCATCCTCTCCGCCGGCGACTACAACGGCGATCACCGCGCCGACATCGCCGCGACCTACGACTACGGAGGCGACACGACCGGCATCTTCACCTTCGCGGGCAACACCGACGGTGCCTTCACCAACGACGTGCGTGCCTGGAAGTCCGCCACCGGCACCTGGGACAGCAAGTGGGCCATGCCCACCTCCGGTGACTTCAACGGCGACGGGCGCGCCGACATCGGCGCCATGTACGACTGGAGCGACGGCAGCAGCACCTTCAACACGTTCCTCGGCAAGGCCGACGGCACGTTGGAGAATCCCTTCCAGGCATGGCGGGCGGCACCCGGTACCTGGTAACCACAGGGCAACACCGGCACACCCATGAGCGGCGGGCCCGGCACATCACGTGCCGGGCCCGTTCGCGTGTCCGCGCCTTGCGACGCCCGGCGGCCGCTGCCGGTCACTCGAAGTCGGTCGCGTCCCGGGTGCCGGCCGCCGCGTACGAGGACGGGTCGGCGGCCGGGTCGCGGATCAGGGTGAGGGTGTAGGACTCGATGGCGGTGACCAGGAGGCGAGACAGGCGGCGCCGGGGGCGCATCCCGGCGCAAGGCGGAATGGGCGCGCCCCGCCAAGGTTCACACCTCGGCGGCCAGTCGCCAACCGGCAACCGGCAACCGGCAACCGGCAACCGGCAACCGGCAACCGGCACATCATCGACTGCCGGGGGACGTGGTCAGGCCGGCTGCCACAGCTCGATCCGGTTGCCCTCGGGATCGGTGACCCAGCCGAATCGACCGACTCCCGCCATGTCCTGCGTCGCCGTGGTCACGTCCGCTCCCTTGGCGCGCAGCTGGGCGAGCATCGCATCCAGGTCGCGGACCCGGAAGTTGATCATGGTTTGCTGGGTACGGGACCCGAAGTAGTCGGTCTCCGACTCGAACGTTGCCACCACCGTCGGCCCGGCTTCCTGATGCCACAGGCCGTTCTCGTCGGTGTCGAGACCCAGGCAATCGCGATACCACGCGCCCAGCGCCACCGGGTCGGCGGCACGCACGAAGTAGCCACCGATTCCAAGCACGTGTTCCATGTCGCCATCCTGCCAGGACGGCGACCGAGCAGGCCGGCGCCACGCCATCGTCCATGCCGGACGGCGGGCTCCTCCTCCCGTCGGTCGCGCATCGTCCCTGCGACCTTGCGGCCACCGGCGTCGCGGTGATGGGTTCGAGTTCGGCGACCGACTCCAAGTGCCCGGCCGGGGCCGGACATCCGCGCACGAGGAAGGCCGGGAGGCGGCCACTCACCGCGCTCCCGGCCTTCCGATCGGGTGGGCTACTTGAGCCCGTTGTCGACCGCGGTCATCAGCACTCCGGTGTCTCCGCTCATCTCCCAGAGCATTGCGCCCAGGAGGTTCCTGGTGCGGAGCCAGGCCGTCTTCTTACCGATGGACCACGCGTCGTCGAAGGTCCACCATTGGCCGTTGTTGCCGGTGTAGCCGTAGGTCGACACCGACTGCTCGTCGTGGTAGACGGTCAGGTTCGGTACCGACGCGATCAGGTTGGCGTAGCCCCTGGTGCCGGACTCCTCCGGGAACTGCCCCGGTGCGGCACCGTTGGCGGCCTGCCATTCACCGTGCGCCCCACCGTCCGTGACCTGTTGCCAGCCACGACCGTAGAAGGCGAGCCCGAGCACCAGCTTGCGCGGGTCGACGCCCTGGTCCAGGTAGTACTGGACGGTGGATTCCACGCTGAACTTGGTCGGGTACGGGTCCCCCGCGTCGACGTACAGGTTGCCCTGGTCGCCGGTGCGGTTGGGTTCCCAGCTGTTGTCGCTGCCGGAACCGTGGAAGTCGTAGCCCTGGACGTTGGCGAAGTCCATGTAGTCGAACACGCTGGGCGTGCCGTCCCGAGTGCTGATGTCCCAACCCGCGTCGATCTTGCCGGGGTCGGCCGGGGTGAACGCGGTGAGCAGGTAGTGCTTGCCCGTGGTCGTGGTCAGCGCTTCCATCTGCTTGCGGAACTCGGCCATCAGCAGGGTCAGGTTGTTCTTGTCGGCGGTCGAGATGTGGTTGCCGGCGTGACCCTCGGAGCCGGGCCACTCCCAGTCGATGTCGAACCCGTCGAAGACACCCGCCGCGACACCGGTTCCGCCGCGTCCGTTGGTCACCGGCAGGTTGCCCTTGATGTACATGTCCACGCAGGACTTCACGAACTTCTGCCGCGACGCTTCGGTCTTGGCGGCGTCCGAGAAGTACTTGCTGTACGTCCAGCCGCCGATCGAGATCAGCGTCTTCAACTTCGGGTACTTGGCCTTGAGTTGCAGCAGCTGGTTGTAGCTTCCGGCCAGCGGCTGGTTCCAGGTGTCGGCGGTCCCGTTCACGGACTCGCCCGCGCCGACCGAACGTTCGTAGTCGGCCCACGAATCGCCCGCGCCGTCACCCTGGTTGGGGTCCTGCGGCCCCGGGGTGGTGGCTCGGGTGACCCCGTTGAGGCAGGTCAAATTGGTGGGATCGATGTTGGAGAAGGCGTAGTTGAGGTGGGTCAGCTTGGCCGCTGCGCCGGAGGTGTCCAGCGACTTCATCGTGTAGGCGCGTCCGTAGATGCCCCACTGTACGAAGTAGCCCACGCGCGCGTAGTCGTTGCCGGGGGTGCCCCCACCGGTGGTCTTGACCGTGAGCGGCGCACTGGCCGGCCCGGTCTGGTCGAGGGTGTCCCGGGCGACCACCGTGTACGTGTACGTGGTGTTCGCGGTCAGGCCGGTGTCCCCGTAGCCGGTGGTGGTCACCGTCGCGAGCTTGGTCGCGCCTCGGTAGACGTCGTAGTTCTTGATGCCGTGATCGTCGGTTGCCGCCGCCCAGTTGAGCGTCAGCGAGGTGTCGGTGACCGCGCTCGCCTGGGGAGTGCCCGGCGCGGTCGGCGGGTTGTCGGTGCCACCGCCCGTCGGCTTGGTGCGCAGCGTGGCGGAGGGGCTTGCCGGGCCGGTCTGGCCGATGGTGTCCCGCGCGACGATCTTGTACGCGTACGCGGTGTCGGCGCTCAGGCCGGTGTCGGTGTAGGCGGTTCCGGTGGCCGTGCCGACCACCGTGGCGCCTCGGTAGACGTCGTAGTTCTGGACGCCCTTGTCGTCGGTGGCCGCCGTCCAACTCAGCGAGATCGAGTCGACGGTGGTCGCGGTGGCGGTGGGTTGCCCCGGCGCCGTCGGCGGGTTGTCCGTCGGCGGTGCGCCGTCGCAGGGGCCGCCATTGACCTTGCAGTTGCCGGGACTTCCGGGGCCGGAGCCGACGAAGCCGAACTTGGCACTGGCTCCGGGCGCGAGCGAGCCATTGTACTCACGGTTCTTCGCGGTGATGTGCGAACCGGACTTGGTGATCAACGTGTCCCAGTACGCGCCCACGGAGGTGCCGGTGGGGAAGTCCCACTCGACGGTCCAGGCCGTGATGGCGGTGGTTCCGGTGTTCTTGATCGTCCACTCCGCCTGGAAGCCGCCGCCCCAGTCGGAGGTCTTGGCGAACGTTGCGGTCGCGCCCGCGGCAGCCTGCGCGGGCGCGGCCGACAGGCCGACCATCGCAGCGAGCGGGAGAAGCAGGGCGGCACAGATCGCGATGAATCTCTTGCCTGGTTTGGTGCGTTTGGTGCGCCTCACGGTACCGATGGCCATGGGTGCTCCTGGACTTGGGATCCGATGGAGAACCTGCGCCCCACAATGAGCCGGGATGCCCGGCTCACACAGTAGAGCGAGCGTAATGAAGGTCTGGACCAATAATCAAGGTCTAGACCAGTAGGGATCATCGGAAACCGGGATCGATCGGAATCCGCACGCCCGGGCGGCATCGTGACGAGCGCGCGGGGCGGCGAGAGCGAAGCGGCGGGAAGGCGAAACCGATCCGATCCGATTCGATCGCGGGCGAGCGGGCGGGCGAGTCGGCGCGGGCACACGGACGGACGCGCGCAGGGCGGGCGCGAATGTACGCGAGCGGGCACGCCTGCGGACGCGCGGGCACGCGGGCACGCGGGCACGCGGGCGGGCGCCCGGGCGCGAGCACGCCGGCGGACATGCGGGCACGCGGGCACGCGGGCACGCGGGCACGCGGGCGCAGACGCGAGCACACACCCGGGCGCGGGCACGCGCGAACGGGACACGCAAGCGCAAGGCGAACGGCCCTACCCCCGCCCCCGCTTCCCCGCCGACGGCTGCCGTTTCGTTGGCCACACTCGATGTTCGACAGGCCTTCACGCAAAATGTGATTTGTGACATGGTACATGTCACGCGGTGGTCCGGACGCTCCCCTTCCGGTCCCCCGCCGCACCAACTGCCGCGCCACCGTTGCGTTTCAGGCGAGGCAGGGACCAGGACCACGCTCGCGCCGATCCCGAAGTCCCCGGAGCGGGACCGGCGACGAACCGCTCATGCCGTGGCACCACCCCTCATCCGGAGGCACGCATCGGCGTGACCTCTGTTCCGCAAGGAGACGGTCTTTGCGAACCAACCTGGCACGACAGGGACTTCGCCGCGTCGCGGTGGTCACCATCTCCCTCGCCATGGGCTTCGGATTGTTCACCCAGCCCGGATCGGCCGCCCCCTCCGATCCGGTCGCGGCGACATCGACGGCCCCGGCGACCTCCACGTCGACCTCCACCCCCTCCTCCGTCCCCGGACCGTCGGCCGGCACCGCCCCCAGCGCCCCGGCCGACCAACTCCCGCACACCCAGGGCAAACCGCTACCGGTACCCGACCGACCCCCGCTGTCCGCGTCCGCGTCGGCCACCGCCCGACGCGACTACGACGACCCGTCGGCCGCGGTACTTCCGGCCCGCCCGTCCATGGCCGCCGAGCAACGCGTCGCTGCGGCGGCGACCTGCACGGTCGCCGACTTCGCAAGTCGCACCGGCGCCGCGCTCGTTCAGCAGATCAAGGCGTCGACCACGGACTGCGTCAACACGCTGTTCTCGGTCACCGGGCCCGACGCCTACTCGATCTTCCGTGAGGCCCAGATGACCACGGTCGCCTACGCCCTGCGCGACCTGGCCGGCACCTACCCGGGCAACGGCAGCACCGGCGCCCCGCAGGTCGTACTCTTCCTGCGGGCCGGCTACTACGTGCACTGGTACAACCAGTCCACCGTGGGCACTTACGGCCCCACGCTGCAGACCGCCATCCGGTCGGGGCTGGACGCCTTCTACGCCAATCCGCACTCCTCCGACGTCACCGACGCCAACGGCGAGACGCTGGCCGAGGCGGTCACCCTGATCGACAGCGCCGAGCAGAACGCCCGCTACCTGTACGTCGTCAAGCGCCTGTTGGCCGGCTACAACAGCTCGTACGACGCGTCCTGGTGGATGAAGGCCGCGGTCAACAACAGCTTCACCGTGCTGTTCCGCGGCCACCAGGTCCCCGAGTTCGTCACCGCCGTGCAGGCCGACCCGAGCATCGTCGACGCGGTCGACGCGTTCGTGACCGCGCACCGCGACCTGCTCGGCACCGACCGCGGGTACCTGACCACCAACGCGGGCCGCGAACTGGTCCGGTTCGTCCAGTACCCGACCCTCCAGGCCAAGGTGCGCCCGAAGGTGCGCACGCATCTGCAAGCCACCTCGATCACCGGGCCGACCGCGTCGTTGTGGGTCGCACTGGCCGAGGGCACGGACTTCTACGACAAGGCACAGTGCGCCTATTACGACACCTGCAACCTGCAGGCTCGGCTGACCGCGGCCGTGCTGACCGTCGACTACACGTGCAGTGCCGGCATCCGGATCCGCGCGCAGGAGATGACCGCGGCCAACCTCACCGCCGCGTGCACCAGCCTGCGCAACCAGGACGCCTACTTCCACGGCGTGGTCGCGGACAACGGTCCCGTCGCCAACGACCGCAACTCCACCATCGAGGTCGTGGTCTTCGATTCCAGCTACGACTACCAGACCTACGCCGGCGCGATCTTCGGCATCGACACCAACAACGGCGGCATGTACCTGGAGGGCGACCCGAGCGCGGCCGGCAACCAGCCGCGCTTCATCGCCTACGAGGCCGAGTGGACGCGCCCCGCGTTCGAGATCTGGAACCTCAACCACGAGTACACGCACTACCTCGACGGCCGCTTCGACATGGCCGGCGACTTCGACGCCGGCGTCACCACCCCGACCATCTGGTGGATCGAGGGCTTCGCCGAGTACGTCTCCTACTCCTACCGCAATCTGCCCTACGACGCGGCGATCACCGAAGCGGGCAAGCACACCTACGCGTTGAGCACGGTCTTCGACACCACCTACTCCCACGACACGACCCGCATCTACCGCTGGGGCTACCTCGGGGTGCGCTACATGCTGCAAAAGCACCCTGCGGACATCACCCGGCTGCTGGGCTACTACCGGGCCGGCGACTGGAACGGCGCCCGCTCGTTCCTGACGAGCACCATCGGCACCCGCTACGACAGCGACTGGTACACGTGGCTGGCGGCCTGCGCGGCGGGCGACTGCGGCGGCGGTACTCCCGCCAACCGTCCGCCGGTGGCCGAGTTCACCAGCGCCGTCAACGGCACCACGGTCGCCTTCACCGACACCTCCACCGACCCCGACGGCACGATCGCCTCGCGGGCCTGGGACTTCGGCGACGGCACCACCTCGACCGCGGCCAACCCGACCAGGAACTATGCCGCCGGCACCTACACCGTGCGGCTGACCGTGACCGACAACCGAGGCGCCACCGCGAACGTCACGCACACCGTCACGGTCACCGGCGGCGGTGGCGGCGCCGAGTGCACCGACCCCGACCCCCGCGTACTGGGCAAGAACTGCCGGCGCAGCGGCCTGTCGGCGACGGCCGGCGGGAACGACAAGCTGTACTTCTACATCTACATCCCGGCGGGTACCGCCCGTCTGAACATCACCACCGCCGGTGGTACCGGCAACGCCGACCTCTACTACAACAGTGACGTGTGGGCCACGAACACCGCCTACACCAGCAAGTCCACCGCGACCGGAAATGCCGAGACGTTGACCATCACGGCACCTCCCGAGGGCTACCACTACATCACCCTCCACGCGAAGCAGACCTTCGCCGGCACGTCGGTCACCACCGCCTACTGACCGAACGCGCACCACCCGGTCGACGACACGCACCACGAGTCGACAACGCGCACCACGAGTCGCGCGGCCCACACCGGGCGGCGACGGGACCCCACCGGGTCTCGTCGCCGCCCGTCGTCGTCGACTCGCGTCGCCCGTCACCGACCCCCGTCGCCCGCCGTGGACTCGCGTAGCCCGCTGCCGACTCGCGCACGAACGGCTCGGGCCCGAACACCACCTGCCGATGGGTGTGCGACTGCGGCTCCCTCCCTCAGCTGAGAGCAATTCGGCGACCGTGCCCCAGAGTTCGATACGTGCACCGGCGCGCCGAGGTCAACCGACCGCCGCCGGGCGGGCCGGCAACCGATCCGCCGCCCGCGCCCAGACGCCCGTATCGCCCCGCGGCTCGTACCGGCGCAGCGGCTGGGTCTCCCGCAACAACCGGCGCAGGTCGGCCAGTGAACCGGTCACGCTCCCCGCGGCCCGGGCCTGCACGAGCAGGTTGCCCAGCGCCGCCGCCTCGGTCGGCCCGGCCACCACCGGCAATCCGCATGCGTCGGCGGTCACCTGGCACAGCAGCGAGTTCAACGCCCCACCGCCGACCACGTGCACGACGTCGACCGCGTGCCCCGCCAGGCGTTGCGCATCCAGCACCGCGCCCCGGTAGGCGAGCGCCAGGCTGTCCACGATGCAGCGCACCAGCTCACCGGGCGTCCCGGGCACCGGCTCGCCCGCCTCCCGACAGGCCCCCTCGATCCGGTCCGGCATGTCGCCGGGCGCCAGGAAGGCCGGGTCGCCCGCGTCCACCAGCGATCGCAGCGCCGGCACCCGCGCCGCGTCGTCGAGCAGCCGCTCCAGCGAGTGCGGCCTGCCCGTTCGGTCCCAGTGCCGCATGCACTCCTGAAGCAGCCACAACCCCATCACGTTGCGCAGATAGCGCACGGTGCCGTCGACACCCAACTCATTGGTGAAGTTGGCCCGTCGACTCTCCTCGGTGAGCACCGGCGCGTCGAGTTCGACACCGACCAGCGACCATGTGCCGCTGGAGATGTACGCGAACCGACTGCCGTGTGCGGGCACCCCGACCACCGCCGACGCGGTGTCGTGCGACCCGACGGCGGTGACCCGTACGGGTCCGCGCAGCCCGGTCTCGGCGAGCACCTGCGCGGTGAGCGCGCCCGCCGCCTCGCCGGGCAGGCGAAGTGGCGCGAACAACTGCGGATCCAGGCCGAGCGCGGTCGTGATCCTGCTCGACCAGCACCCGGTGACAGGATCCAGAAGCTGGGTGGTGGAGGCGTTGGTCACCTCGGTGCCGGCAACTCCCGTCAACCAGTACGAGATCAGGTCCGGGATCAGCAACACCTGCCGGGCGGCCGCGAATTGCGGGGTGTCGGATGCCGCGACGAGCTGATGGACCGTGTTGAAACTCGCGTGCTGGATGCCGGTGATCGTGTACAGCTCCGTCGCGGCCACGCGGGCGTACACCCGGTCGGGTACCGCGTCGGTGCGCGTATCGCGGTAGTGCACCGGATTGCCGAGCAGCGCACCGTCGGCGTCCAGCAGCCCGAAGTCGACCGCCCACGCGTCGATTCCCACGCTCACCGGCGGGCCGGCCGTGCGTCCGGCGGCCCGAAGCCCGTCGAGGACGCCCGCGTACAGCGCGAGCACGTCCCAGTGCAACGTCCCGCCGACCCGCACGGGCCGATTGACGAACCGATGGGCCTCACTCACGGTCAGCGAATCCGGTCCCACCCGCCCGGCCAGCACCCGGCCACTGGACGCCCCCAGATCGACAGCCACAAAACTCCGCGCCGTACGCATGCCCGACTCCCTCCCAAGCCACCGACCCGGCTCCTCCGGCCCGGCATCCCCCAGGCCACGCCGACCGAAATCCGGCGCACCTCGACCCGACCGGCGTTCACGGCCACCCACCGCCGGAGACCGAGCCATGCCGGCAGGCCCAGCCCAGCCAGCCCGACTCGACCCGACCTGAACCGACCGCGAAATGAAACGTTTCAATCCATGTCGGCGAACGTACGTCCCCATGATGGAACACGTCAAGCGCCGGCCCCTCCCCCTACACCGCCAGGCCCCGGCGCCACCGCCGGAACACGTCACGAGCCGGCTCCCCCACCCCGACCCGTCAGACGCCGGTCTCCCACACCGCGCGCCGGCTCTGCTCCCCCCGCCCGCCGATCACCACGCCGAGCACGGTCGAGGTCGGTACGTAGCCGAAGTGCCGCGAATCCTGGGTGCGCACCGCGTCCCCGCGCACCACCAGCGAACCGGGCGGCACCGCCGTTCCGTGCACCGCGTGCACCGCCGGGCGCACCTCGCTCGGCACCGGATCCCCGGACACCGCCGCGACCCGCTTGACCAGCCACCGCAGGTCGTCCTCCGCGCCGTACCGGACCGGATTGCGGAAGACGATCGCGTCGCCGCGCCGCACGGCGGTGGTCCGGCGCACGACCAGCCGCTCGCCGTCCACGAACGTCGGCGCCATGCTCATCCCGGTCACCCGCACCAGTGCCAGCCGCGAGCGCACCGCCCACCCGGCCAGCGCCGCACTCGTCGCGACCGTTCCGACGACCAGGGCCACGCGCCCGTACCCCCTCACTGCGCCTCCTCCACGATCCTGGTCGAGTCCTCGCACCGGTCCCGGTACCCGGCCGCCTGGAGCCCGAAGAGCCGGGCGTAGTGCCCGTCGGCCAAGGCCATCAGCTGGTCGTGGCGGCCCAGTTCGGTGATCCGGCCGTCGGCGAGCACGGCGATCGTGTCCGCGTCGCGCAGCGCGCCCAGCCGGTGCGACACGAGCAGGCCGGTCCGGCCCGCCCGGTGCCGGTGCAGCGCGCGGTGCACCTCGTGCTCGGCCTCCGGGTCCAGGCCCGAGCTGGGCTCGTCCAGGATCAGCAGATCCGCGTCGCCGCGCATCAACGACCGGGCCAGTGCCACCCGTTGCCACTGACCGCCGGACAGCGTGACACCGGCCGAGTCGTCGTCCTCGTCCAGGTGCACCCGGCTCAACTGGGTCCGGTAGCCGTCCGGCAGCGCGGACAGGTCCGCGTCGATGCCCGCCAGCACCGCGCTCGACCGGATCCGGGCCGCATCCTCGCGGTGGGCCAGGTCGCCGATGCCGATGTTCTCCGCCGCGGAGAGATCGTAGGTCATGTAGTCCTGGAAGGTCACCCCGATCCGGCGGCGCAGCGCGGCCACGTCCATCGTGCGGATGTCCACGCCGTCCCAGCGGATCGCGCCCCGATCCGGGTCGTAGAACCGGCAGAGCAGCTTGATCAGCGTGCTCTTGCCGGTGCCGTTGCGTCCGACCAGGCCCACGGCGGCGCCGGCGGGCACCACCAGGCTCACCCCGCGCAGTACCCACGGGCCCTGTGCGTCGTAGCGGAACCACACGTCGTCGAATTCGAGTCGTCCGCGCAGCGCCGGCACCTGTCCGGTCCCGGTCTCCAGGTCGTCGGGCGTGTCCATCAGATCCAGGAAGTGACCGAACAGGCGGATCGCCTCGGCGGCCATGCCGGCCTGGGTGATCACGCCGGTGAAGACCTGCTGGACGCCCGCCGCGGCTGCGGTGAACAACATCACGTCGCCGACGCTGAATCGGCCCTGCGCCGCGCCGGCCACCACCACGACCATGCCCAGCCCGGCCACCACCGCGTTCAGCGCGGCGAATCCGGCCTGGATCAGCATGCCCCTTCGGGCCACCGCGAGTTCGGCGTCGGTGGCCTCGCGCAGCGCCCGCACCAGGCGGCCGTGCAGGAAGTCGCCCAGCCCGAACAGCCGGATCTCCTTGGCCGCGCGCGGGTCGGTCAGCAACGACCGGTAGAACAGCCGGCGGCGCTGCTTCCCGGAGGTCAGCTCCAGCACCGCCACCTGTCGACGCGCCATCGACAACCGGGCCGGCAACGCGGCGACGCCGACCAGGAACAGCAGTCCCACCATCGGCGGCCACACGGCGAGCAGCACACCGGTGAACCCGCTCAGCGCGGCGCCGGAACGCACCACCTCCTGGCTGAACATGGTGATGTTGTGCGGCGCGTCCTCGGATGCCTGCTGGGCCAGCCGCAGCCGGTCGTGGAAGGCCGGGTCCTCGAAGCGGCGCAGTCCGCGGAACTCGTTGACCTTGGCGAACAGGTCCCGCTCGACGGTGACGACGAGCCGTCGACGCACCACCTCGTCCAGGTAACTCGCCAGTTGCATCAGCACGGCGAGCACCGCACCGAGCGTCGCGAGCGCGAGGCCGAGGGCCACCGCCCGTCCCGAGTCGGCGTGTTCGCCGCGGCCCAGCTCGTCGAAGAGCAATTTGGTCAGCCACGCGGCCAGGGCCGGGAGCACGCCGATCAGCACGGTGGCCACCAGCAACAGCACCGCGCCCACGGGCGCGGCCCTGAACTGCAACGCAAGGGCCACCTTGACCGCGCGCGGGCGCAACCGGGACCCCGGAGAGGTATCGCCCTCCGGGGTCCCGTGCGATTCCGGGATCAACAGGGGTCGCCCGGTCGGAGGGTGCAGACGCCGTTGCAGCTGTAGCGGTATTCGCGGCCGCCGCGGCAGTGGCACAGTCGGCCGACGTACTCGACGCACGCGCCGGCGCGCTTCTCCTCCCGGACCAGGCCGAGCAGCCGGTCGCCGATCGTGCCGATCGCTCGCTTCATCTCAGCCTCCGGAGTCGCGGTAGCGGCGAGGACGCCGGTCAACACCGGGTGGCGGTCTTCACGCACGGGCCGTTGCAGCTGTACACGTAGCGATAGTGGTTGCGACACACGCAGAACTGGCCGTGTTCCGGGACGCACGCCCCGGCTCGCTTCTCGCGGAGGACGAGTCCCAACAGCTTGTCGCCCATGGTGCCGATCACACGGTTCATCGTGGACCTTCCATTGAAGGGTCGAATCGACGGAAGCGGGGTGTGCTTCTGCCGGAGGCGACGCTAAACCCTTCGTCAGCCGAGTCGCAAGAGATGGCGAGTACCTCGAATCAATGAATACCGTGATTGTTTCGAGCCGTCGCCGAGTGAGCACTGTTGCCATTGGCGAGTGCGGGGATACATTTCGACGGCCGTGTTCGCCGGTCGCGCGCACATCGAGGTCGGCCGACATCCTTCGCCCTTTTGGGAGCATCCCCATGCCGTTCCTGATCGCCGCCGTCGTACTGGTCACGGTGTTGTGCCTGTTGAATCTGCTGCTCACGTTCGGCGTCATTCGCAAACTTCGCACCCAGGGTGAACAGGGTGAACACGGGCATGGCGCGCAGGACGTGGACATCTCGGACCTGGTGCTGCCGGTGGGCTCGCCGGCGCCCGCCTTCACCGCGGTCACCACCACGGGCGAGACGGTGTCCCGGGACGACTTGGGGGCCGCGCTGTTCGGCTTCTTCTCGCCGGACTGTCGGGCCTGCAAGGAGCGACTGCCGGAGTTCGTGGCGGCGGCGCGCAGGGCGGACGGCCGGCGGGTGCTCGCGGTGGTGCACGGCGACGAGGCGGAGAGTCGGGAGCAGGTCGCCGCGCTGGCCGCGGTCGCGCAGGTCGTGGTCGAACCGACCGACGGTCCACTCGGTCGCGGATTCGCGGTGACCGGATATCCGGTGTTCGGTCTGCTGGATACGGACGGCACGATCACCGCGAGCGGTTTCGACCCGAAAGCCCTTTCCGCACCGGTGCGCACCGCCGCCTGACGCACCACCGCCGGATTCGACCGATTCGGCCGGGCGCGATCGGATTCCGACAAGATCCTTTTCCGGCCCGGCCCATTCCCGGCCGTGATCATTGTCGGCGGGTAATTCGATACCCCGACCGGGCGGATAGTCGAGGGCCGCGGATGCGTTGCCGCATGCAAATTCGCAAAGTATTACCGGAATCAAATATCCGCCGGCGTGAATCCTATGCGGCGACCTTCGACAATCGGGTCCTCGTCGTCGAGTACACCGGCGCCGACTTCGACACCGCGTGCCGCGGCTGGGGCGCCAAGCTCTCCATCGTGCTCCGCGACCGACAGGTCACCGCTCCGGGCAACGCGGAGCACGTGTACGCGAAGTGCCGACCGCACGCGATGTCACCGCCCGCCGCGCCGGCCGGATCCGACGGCCCCGGCCGGCGCGGCGCCGGGTCACACCCGGGCGTGGGTGGTGATGTCCTGCTCGAACATCTCGACCATGCTCGCGGTCACCGTGGGTCGGGACTGGGCGAGGGCGTCCAGGTAGTCCTCGGTGTGTGCACCGGGCCCGTCGGCGGTCGCGGACTCGTCGAACAGGTCGCGCTCGAACGACGCCTGGGCGGCGATCCGGGCGGCGTGGCCAATGTCGGCGGGTGTGAGCAACTCGCTGGCCGCCACCAGCGCGTCCAGGTCCACATCCGGACGGGCCGATGCGTACCGGGTCCACATCGCCCGCCGCGCGTCCGCGTCCGGCGTGCCCACCGGAATGATGTAGTCGAACCGGCCCGGCCGCAGGAAGGCCGGGTCCAGCGAGCGCACCGAGTTGGTCGCGCACACCAGCAGCCGATCGCCGTGTTCGCGGAACGCCGGGATCAGCTTGAGCAGTTCGTTGGTCACCGCGTGGCCGGCACTGGGCCGGGCGTGCCGGACCGGCGCGATCTCCTCGACCTCGTCGATGAACACCACGATCCGCTCCAGCCTGGCCAGCCGCCCGAACGCCTCGCGCAGCGCGGCGGCCAGGTTGCCGCCGTCGGCCAGCCGCGAGGGCAGCAGTTCCACGAACGGCCAGCCCAGGCGCGAGGCGATCGCCCGGGCGAAGGTGGTCTTGCCGGTGCCGGGCGGGCCGAACAGCGCGATTGCACTGGGCGGTTCCACGCCGTGCCGCAGCGCGCGCTCGGGATCCGCCAGCGGCAGCACCACACGCCGCTCGATCAGGTTCTTCTCCACCTCCATGCCGGCCACCTTCGACCACAGGTCACCCGGCAACATTCGCCCGCCGAGCCGGTCCAGGGTCTCCGCCGCGTGGTCGTCGACCGGCTCGACCTTCTCGAAGTAGGCCACCGCCGGCCGCCGCTCGTAGCCCGCGTTGCGCAGCCCCAGCTCGCGTGAGTCCTCCTCGGGCAACACGTAGGCGATCCGGCGCACCCGATCCTCGACCAACCTGCGCTCCAGCGCCAGCAGCAGCGTGCTGGTCAGCCCCAGGCCGCGCGCGGCCGGCGAGATGGCGATCCGCATCACCCAGGCCCGCCCCTCGGACACCGTGGCCAGCGCCGCGCCCACCACCGCGCCGTCCCGCCGGGCGATCACCGCCGGCTGTCGCGAGGTCAGCGCGTTGATGCACTCGGACAGCGAGAAGACCGACTCCTGGCCGAGCTCGGTCGTGGTGTCGATCAGGTGCACCACCGCCGCGAGGTCCTCCTCGCGGTAGTCCTGTATGAGCCAGACCATGAACAGCTCCATCCGTGGATCGAGTGCCTCGACGAATGGCAAACACTAGGGAGCACCGCCGCGCCGCGAACGCGTCGTTGTGTACAAGTGCGGACCCGAACTTGGTCACCCTGTGAATGGACACCTCGCGAAGGACCTGCGACACGCGCGCCGGACGAAAGCCCGGCGACCGCGTTCGGGGCCCGGGGCACAATGGGCTCGACCGCTCGACCGCTCGACCGATCTCGTCCGCGCCGTCCGGCCCGCTCGGGCCGCCCGACCCCCACGGAGAACAGATGACCGTCTCGTCCGCGTCCGGCCCCGCCCACGCGTCCGGTGTCTTCCCGATCGGCGGCGACCTGCCGGTGCGCCGGCTCGGGTTCGGCGCCATGCAGCTCACCGGGACCGGCGTCTGGGGCGAGCCCAAGGACCGCCGAGAGGCGATCCGGGTGCTGCGCCGCGCCGTCGAACTCGGGGTGAACCTGATCGACACGGCCGACTCGTACGGCCCCTTCGTCAGCGAACAGATCATCCGCGAGGCCCTGCACCCGTATGCCGAGGACGTGGTGATCGCCACTAAGGGCGGCTTCGCCCGCACCGGACCCGGCGAGTGGCGCGCCCTCGGCCGGCCCGAATACCTGCGCCAGCAGACCGAACTGAGCCTGCGCCACCTCGGTCTGGACCGGATCGATCTCTACCAGCTGCACCGGATCGACCCGCAGGTCCCGCTCGCGGACCAGCTCGGCGAACTCGGCGCGTTGCAGCGCGAGGGCAAGATCCGGCACATCGGCCTGTCCGAGGTCACCGTGGAGCAGCTGCGCCAGGCCCGCGAGATCGTCGAGATCGTCTCCGTGCAGAACCTGTACAACCTGGCCAACCGCAAGGCCGAGAGCGTGCTCGACTACGCGGCGACCGAGAACATCGCGTTCATCCCGTGGTTCCCCATGGCCACCGGGGAACTCGCCCGGCCGGGCGGCCCGTTGGACCGGCTCGCGAAGGAACACGGCGCCGCACCCTCACAGTTGGCGCTGGCCTGGCTGCTGCACCGCTCCCCGGTGCTGCTGCCGATCCCGGGCACCTCCAGCGTCGCGCACCTGGAGGAGAACACCGAGGCGGCCCGGATCGAACTGTCCGACGAGCAGTTCGAGGCCCTGTCGGCCGCGGTCTGAGCCGATCGCGGCCGGGCCGGACCGTCCCGTCCACCGGGACAGTCCGGCCCGGCCACACCTCCCGGACCGGCCACAACTCCCGGCTCGGCCACGTCACACGACCCGCCGCCGCGCGCCGGCTCGACCGCGTCACCTCGGCCCGGCCGAATCCGGGTCAGTCCTCTTTCGGCGTGATCCGCACACTCCACCCGTCCTCGATCTCCGCCCCGTCGATGGTGATCGCCTCGACCGTGCGCGACGTCGGGTCGATGTCGGCCACCACGCCCTCGCCCGCATAGCGCGGATGTCCCGAGGCGCCGATCTCGCCGGTGGCCTCGACCACGGCCGAGCGCACCGCCGGCCCTCGCGCCTCGGCGGGCATGTCCTGGGCGTTGTACGGGAGGATCTCGATCTCGAAGCGTTCCATCCCGAGCCCATGCCCGCGGTCGGGCCGGCGCAAGCCACCCGGTCGGCCGTACGGCATGCCGTCGATCCCCCGGGCACCATGACGCAGGACTGAAGTCGCCCCTCGCCGGGCCGCCCCGAAACACCCTGTATCCGCCATTGCAGCACGCCGCCCGGCACCGGCCGGCGCGGCGGGTCCATGAACGCGCCGCAGCCCCACGGGGTGCCGGTGAGCACCAGGTCGCCGGGTTCGAGGGTGAAGGCGCGCGAGCAGTGGGACAACAACTCGGCGATGCCGAAGACCATTTCGACGGTGGAGGAGTTCTGCACGGTCTCCGCGTTGACCCGGGTGCGCAGCACCAGCGCCTGCGGGTCGGCCAGTTCGTCGCGAGTGGCCAGGACCGGCCCGAGCGGGCAGAAGGTGTCCAGGCTCTCGCCGCGCACCCACTGGCCGTCGCCGAATTGCAGGTCGCGGGCGGAGACGTCGTTGGCGACCGTGTACCCGGCGATCGCGGCCATCGCCTCGTCCTTGTCCGCGCATCGCAGCGGGCGGCCGATCACCACGCCGAGTTCGACCTCCCAGTCGACGTCCACGGTCACCGTTCCGTCTAGCGGAACGTGATTCCATATGGCGTGGTGAGTAAAACAACGAGCCGCCGAAGATCTCAAGAGACCCCCGAACCGGCGAGTTGCCGGTTCGGGGGTCTCGGGTAATTCACTTATCGTGCAGGGCGGTTGCCGCACGGTGGGTACGGTTTCGGGTGTGCTGCCGGTGCGCGGGCGGCAAACCCGAGGCGCGGCCGGGTCGTTTCGGCCGGTCCGGCACGTGAGACACCGCAAGCCGGTCCGGATCCTGTCCGGCGGATCGTGTGGGGCCGTCGAGATCCGCCGGACAGGGCCTAACCGACCGCGCCGGCCCATTCCGCAACGCGTGAGCGCAGTGCCTCGGCCAGCTCCGCCATCCGCGCCGAGGTCATCCGCGACTTCAGCCCGGTCACGCTGATCGCGGCCACCGGCGCCGACCGGCCCAGGAACAGCGGCACCGCCACACACCGCAGCCCCACCTCGTTCTCCTCCAGGTCGGTCGCGTACCCGCGGGCCCGCACCTCCTCCAGCTCGGCGGCCAGTTTCGGCACCGACGTGACCGTGTGCCGAGTCGCCGCGCGCAGCGGCAGCCGTGGCGCCGCCCAGGCCCGCAGCGCCTCGTCCGTCGGATACGTCCAGGCCAGCAGGGCCTTGCCGACTCCCGTGCTGTGCGCGGGATTTCGGCCGCCGATCACGGACGAGAGCTTGATCGCCCCGGAGGCCTCGACCTTGTCCAGGTAGACCACCTCGCCGGCGTCCAGGGTCGCCACGTGCACGGTCTCGTCGGTCACCCGGCGCAGCTCCGCGAGCAGCGGATGCACCATCGAGCGCAGGTCGATGTCGTCGTGGAAGCGGAACGCGGTCGCCAGCAGCCGACTGCCGATGAAGTACGGGCCGTTGACCTCGGGTTGGGCGGCGAAACCCCGGTACTTGAGCGCGCCGAGCAGCCGGTGCAGCGTGCTCTTGGGCAGGTCCAGATCACCCGCGAGTTCCTCCAGGGTGATGCCTCGGGGCATTTCCCCCATACGCATCAGGATCCGCAGGGCCCGATCCACGCTGATCACGGGCGAATCGCTGGTGCCGGTCAAGGTACCCCCCAGTGACGAGGCAATAATGGGACGTCGTTCCGCACAACGGAATGATAGACCGTTTCGCGCAACGCTGATACCGTCCCGGCTCATCGGAGCCCACGGAGGGGAACTATTGCGCGGACTCGTCGACAAGCGGGTGCCGGTCGGCGGCGGAAGCCGCGGCATCGGCCTCGCCGCCGCCCGCCGCTTCCCGGAGGAGGGCTGCCGCGTCTTCGTCGGCGGAAAGCGCGCCGACCCGGCCGACCGGATGCCCGCCGGATCCACCCGCCCCACCCGAGAGAGAGCACGTCGCATGCCCCTGTCCACGGACCTGATCGACCGCCTGGCCGCGATCGTCGGCGCCGAACACGTCCGGCACGCCGCCGGTGATCTCGTGCCCTACGCGCGCGACGCCACGCCCCTGTTCGACCGGCTCCCGGACGCCGTGGTCTTTCCCGCCGACACCGCCGAGGTGGCCGCGGTATTGCGGCTGGCCACCGAGCACCGCATCCCGGTCGTCCCCCGCGGCGCCGGTTCCAACCTGTGCGCGGCCACCGTCGCCCTGGACGGCGGCATCGTGTTGGTCACCACCCGGATGAACACGATCCGCGAGGTCAGCCCCGCCGAGCTGCTCGCCGTGGTGCAACCCGGCGTGACCACCGCCGCACTCGCGAGCGCCGTCGCCGAACACGGCCTGCTGTTCCCGCCCGACCCGGGCAGCCGCACGGTATCCACCGTCGGCGGCAACGTGGCCACGTGCGCGGGCGGGCTGCGCGGACTCAAGTACGGCGTCACCCGCAACTACGTGCTGGGCCTGGAGGCGGTGCTGCCCACCGGCGAGGTGATCCGCACCGGCGGCCGGCTGTGGAAGGACGTGGCCGGCTACGACCTGACCCGGCTGCTCACCGGGTCGGAGGGCACCCTCGCGGTGATCACCGAGATCACCATGGCCCTGCTGCCCGCGCCCGCCGACACGGGCACCGGCATCGCCTACTTCCCCGACCTGGCCCACGCCGGCCGTGCGGTCGCCGACATCCTCTCCGCCGGCATCGTGCCCGCGACCCTGGAGTTCCTGGACCGGCGCTGCATCGGCGCGGTCGAGGACTTCGCCCACCTGGGCCTGCGTACGGACGCGGGCGCACTGTTGTTGTTCGGCGACGACGGCGCGCCGGACGCGGTGCGCCGCGACCTCGCCCGGATGGCCGACCTGTGCGACCGGGCCGGCGCAAGCGAGTGGACCCTGGCCGAGGACGTCGCCGGCGCCGAGGCGCTGCTCACCGCACGCCGCTGTTCGCTGCCCGCGCTGTCCCGACTCGGCTCGCTCACCATCCTGGAGGACGCCACCGTCCCGCGCCCGCGGATCGCCGAGATGGTCGACCGGATCGACGCCATCGCGGACCGACACACGGTCACCATCGCCACCTTCGGCCACGCCGGCGACGGCAATCTGCACCCGACCTGCGTGGTGGCCGACCCGCAGGACACCGAGTCGATCGAGCGTGCCCACGCCGCCTTCGACGACATCTTCCGCACCGCGATCGAACTGGGCGGCACGATCACCGGCGAACACGGCGTCGGCGCCGCCAAGCTGCCCCACCTGCGGGCCCAGCTCGGCGACGAGCAACTGGATCTGCTGCGCCGGATCAAGTCGGCCTTCGATCCCGCCCGCATCCTCAATCCCGGAAAGCTCGGCTCATGACCGGTGTGTTCGATCCCGAGGAACTCTCCCGCTGCATCTCCTGCGGCTTCTGTCTGCCCGCGTGCCCGACCTACGCCGAGACCGGGGACGAGGCGTCCTCGCCGCGCGGCCGGATCAATCTGATGCGCGCCCTGGAGACCGGCCGTCTGGACGCCGACGACCCGACCCTGCTCGAACAATCCTCGGCCTGCCTGGGCTGCCGGGCCTGCGAACCGGTCTGTCCCGCCGGCGTCCCGTACGGCTCGCTGCTCGAACAATGGCGCGAGCACCAGTGGCGCGGCCGGCGCAGGCCGCCGCTCGCCCGGCTGCTGACCGTCGTGGTGAGCATGCCCCCCGTGGTGCGAGTCATGGGATGGGGGCGCTTCGTGCTGCCGGCCGGGAGAGCGAAACACGATCCGGCGAAGTCCGGACGAAGGACCGAGCGGGCCGCGACCGCACCGCCGGCGTCCTCCGCGTCCGGCACCTCCGTGCCCGCGCCCGACCCCGACGCGGGCACGGGTGCCTCGCTCATGCTCGGTTGTTTCGAACGGGCCATGTTCCCCAAGGTCGCCCGCGCCGCACGCACCCTGCTGCCCGGCCTCGCGGTACCCGACGACCAGGGTTGCTGCGGCGCGCTGCACGCGCACAACGGCGAGCTGAAGAAGGGACGCGCGCTCGCCCGCCGGTTGGGCGAGCGGCTGCCCGGCCGGATCGTCACCACCTCCGGCGGCTGCGCCGCGCACCTGGCCGACGTCATCGGCCGTGATCGGGTCGCCGAACTGTCCGAGGCGATCGACCCGGCCACGCTCACCGCGCATGCGCCGGCCGGGCACCGGATCAAGGTCACCCTCCAGGACTCGTGCCACCTGCGCAACGGCCTGAGCGTCTGGCGCGAGCCGCGGGCGTTGCTCGCGCGAGTGGCCGACTTCGTGGAGACCCCGGGCGCCGCCGAATGTTGCGGCGCGGCCGGCACGTACGCCCTGCTGCGGCCGGCCGCGTCCCGACGCATCCTCGACCGCAAGCTCGACGCGATCGAGGCGACCGGCGCCGAGGTCGTGATCGCGGTCAACCCCGGCTGCCTGCGCCAACTGCGCACCGGCCTGCGTCGGCGCGGGTCGCGGGTGCGCGCGATGCACCTCGCCGAGTTCCTCACCGCGTTCCACGCGCCGCCGACCCCCGCGGCCGGCGACCCGATGGCGGGCTGAGGCCAGGGGAGCCGGGGCCCGATGCGGCGCACGCAACTTCATAGGGGGAGCCGCGTGCGCCGTACCAGCTCCCGCCGCCGGCCCGATGCGGCAGGGACGGCAGACACGGCAGGCACCAGGCTCGGCCCAAAGAATCACCGGCCATATAGGGGTAATTCGGACAATACTTTGCCGACGCATGACGCACGTCACATCGTGCATACCGTTCGTCAGGAGCTCGCACACACCGTGAACCGAGTTTCCCGGATTCTCACCCTCTGCGATTCACCGGTAAACATTGAGTGAGCATTTCGGGCACAATGCGTACGGAGATCGGGACTTTAAGTCCCGTTATTCCACCCTTAAGACCCGATTCTTCGGTTTCGGCGAATCGTGATGTTTGGTTCCGCGCCGGGGGTGTGCGTAGCTTGGTGCTTCGCCACACCGGTCCGGTGCTCGGCGAAATGGTCTCCCGGTTCGCCGAATCCTGCCGCCGGAGCGAGGCCACGGTACGAAACCCGAAAGGCAGGAGCGGGGGAACCAAGTGGAATGCCGTCCCGGGCGTCTGTGACACAGACGCCCATGCGGACGGCTTGGGGTGAAGCCGTGCCCGTCCCTCTCATTCGAGGGTCGAACACGGCCGGGCGAGACTCTCCAGCCCGAATCCGACAGCTCACTTCGTAGGCGTGGGAGAAGGAAAAATCTTCGTGCAGTCGTTCATCACCCCTGCCCGCATGCCCAAGAAGACGCGTCTCGCGCTGACCCTCGGCATGGCCGGCGCCATCGTCGCCGCCCCGCTGATCACCGGTATCGCAACCGCCAACGCCGCCTCGGTCTCCACCTGGGACAAGGTCGCCATGGGCGAGAGCTCGGGCAACTGGCACATCAACACCGGCAACGGTTTCTACGGTGGCCTGCAGTTCACCCAGAGCACCTGGAACGAGTTCGGCGGTCAGCAGTACGCCCCGCGCGCCGACCTGGCCACCAAGGACCAGCAGATCGCCATCGCCGAGAAGGTCCTGGCCGTGCAGGGCCCCGGCGCCTGGCCGAACACCTCCGGCCCGGCGGGTCTGACCAAGGGCGGCGCCAAGCCCGCCGTCTCGCCGACCACCAAGTCCTCCGGCTCGGCCAAGACCTCGATCAAGGTCGCCCCCAAGGTCGCCGAGAAGCCGGTCGAGTCCAAGCCGGCGACCGCCCCCGCCCCGAAGATCGAGGTCGTCCCGGCCGCCGCGAAGCCCGCGTCGACCACCACCTCGTACTCCGTGGTCAAGGGTGACACCCTGTCCAAGATCGCCGCCGACAAGGACATCGCCGGTGGTTGGCACAAGCTGTACGCCGACAACCGCTCCGTGATCGGTGGCAACCCCAACCTCATCCAGGTCGGCCAGAAGCTCTCGCTGTCCGGCAAGGCCAAGGCGTCCGCCGCCACCGCCACCGCCGCCGCCAAGGTCGAGGTCGCGCCGAAGGCCGCGCCCAAGACCGAGACCGTCGCCGAGACCAAGCCCTCGGCGTCGGTGAAGGTCGCGCCGAAGACCACGGTCAAGGAGAAGGCCCCGGTCGCCGCCAAGGCGTCCTCCGCCAAGGCCGGCAGCACCGCGGTCAACGCGTCCGGCTACGTCGCCCCGGTGAGCGGCTCGCTGGGCACCGCGTTCGGCGTCGGCGGCAAGATGTGGTCCAGCGGCAGCCACACCGGCCAGGACTTCGTGGCCTCCACCGGCACCCCGGTGAAGGCGATCACCTCGGGCACCGTGGTCAAGGCCGGCAACGGCGGCGCCTACGGCAACGAGATCGTGATCAAGCACGCGGACGGCAAGTACTCGCAGTACGCGCACCTGTCCAGCATCGGCGTGCGCGCCGGTGCCACGGTGAGCACCGGTCAGCAGATCGGCCTCTCCGGTGCGACCGGCAACGTGACCGGCCCGCACCTGCACTTCGAGATCCGCACCACCCCGAACTACGGCAGCGGCATCAACCCCGTCAGCTACCTGCGCGCGCACGGCGTCAACCTCTGATCCGAGCGTCACTCAGGCAGTAACCGCACGGCGACAGCCACTCTGCGGTAGCCGTACCAGGGCCGGGCCCGTCGACCACGCGTCGACGGGCCCGGCCCACGTGCGCGTCCGCACCCCTGCGGACGCCGAGACCCCCGCGGACGCCTGGATCCCCGCGCCCGCCGAAGCCCCGCGGGCCGAGTCGATCAGCCGCGTGCCGGGTACCGCTTGGGCAGCGGCAGTCCGCGTGCGGCCAGCAACTCCCGTGCCCGATCGGGGTAGTCGGTGATCAGCCCGTCCACACCGTCGTCCATCAGCTTGGCCATGGTCGCCGGGTCGTCGATGGTCCACGGCACGACCTTGATGCCCCTCGCATGCGCCTGGGCGACCATCTCCCGGGTCACGTAAGGGCGGTAGTCCGGGTCGGTGACCTTGCCGTTCTGCGGGAAGCCGTGCACGGGTGAGAACGTGGTGGCGCCGAACGAGGCGATCGCGCGCAGCGGATCGCCGCCGAAGTCGTCGATGTCCAGGCCGCCCAGCCAGGGCGAGGCGCCGGGCTTGCCGACCTGGAGGAAGTCGTAGTTGGTCAACGCGACCAGCGGCAGCCGCGGTTCGACCTCTCGCATGCGCTTGAGCGCGCCCCAGTCGAAGCTTTGGATGGTGACCTGGCGCAACAGCCCGGCCCGACGCACCTCGCGCGCCACGGTCTGCACGAACTGCTCGCGCGGCGCGGTCTCCTGCGGCGCGCCCGCCTCGACCTTGGTCTCCACGTTGAGCTTCACGCCGCGCGCGTGCCGGCGCTCGACCAGGTCGAACACCTCGGTGAGCAGCGGCATTCGGGCGCCCGGCGAGGTGGTCTGCGCGGGGAAGCCGGGGAACTGCCGCGACCCGCAGTCCAGGGTGCGGATCTGGGCCAGGCTGAGCGTGTTGACGTACTTGCCGACGTAGGGGAACTCCGGGTCGCCGGCCCGCACCGGTTCGGTGTCGGCACACTTGCGCCCGTCGACCCTGCGGTCGTGGGTGACCACGGCGCGGCCGTCCTCGGTGATCTGCACGTCCAGTTCGAGGGTGGACACGCCCAGGTCCAAGCCCTTGGCGAAGGACGCGAGCGTGCTCTCCACGGTCAGCCCGAGTCCGCCTCGGTGCGCCTGGAGGTCGAAGGACTCGCGGTGGTGACCGCCGTGGCGGTCCGCCGCGGCGGCCGCTCCCGGGGCGGCGACGATGGCGGCCCCGGCCAGGACCGCGGCCGTGACGGTCTTCCATCCGGACATGGACGTCTCCTTCTCGCTCCGGTCGACGACGATCGACCGTCGACGCCCACACCCTGGCCCGCGCGACGTGATGCGCGGGGAGTCGGGCCGTGGCGTTCCGGCGAAGAAGAGACGAAGCGCAGACGAAGTCGCCCACCGGGGCAGCGCCGACCAACCGCCGAAGCGATCCGCCCGAGGACCGAAGTCGAGGCGCCCGCAGGGCCGTTCAGCAGCCCATCGAGGACCCGTTGTCGGTCCAGCCGGGCCGGTGCGCGGCCAGCAGCCGGCCCGACGCGTCGTGCACGACCTGCAGTTCCTCCGCCGAGACGACGGCGAAGAACGCGTCCTCCGCATCACCGAGCAGCCGGGTGCTCTCCGCGACCAACTCCCGCCCCGAGTCGGTGACCTGGACGACGTGCCGGCGCCGATCGTGCGGGTTGCGCCGACGCTCGGCGAAGCCGCGCGCCTCCAGATCGTCGAGCAGGCCGACCAGGACGTTCGGGTCGATCCCGAGCAGCCGACTGACGTCCTGCTGGGACAACGATTCGTAGGCCAACAGGGTCTCCAGCACGTGTACGTGCTTGGCCTTGACCCCCAGCGTGGCCAGCGTCTGATCGGCGAGCGCCAACAGGAGATCGGCCAGCTTGACCAGCCGGTATCCGGTCCGAGCTCCCATCGGCGGCCGCCCCGTGCTCGGTCGGTCCGTCATGGCCACATATTAGCGGTCCTCGATCATATGTCTTCTAGACGAAAGGCGATGCCTATCGTATGTTCCACATACGATCCATCGACTCTACGGAAGGGTTCGGCGATGTTCGCTGCCCTGGCCCGCCTGACCACGGCCCGACCCCGACTGCTGCTGCTCACGGCCCTGCTCCTGCTGATCGGCGCCGGCCTGCTCGGTCGAGGCGTCGGCGACCACCTCCTCGGCGGCGGCGCCGTCGACCCGAACTCGGCCTCCGCCCGCGCGGCGACCGCACTCGACCGCGACTTCCCCGGCAGCCGACCCAACCTGGTCCTCCTGGTCGGCGCCGACCGTCCCCTGGACGCACCCGAAGTCACCACCCAGGCGCGGGAGTTGGCCGCCCGCCTCGCCGCCGAACCGGACGTCGAGGGAGTGCTCTCCCACTGGACCGACGGTGCCCCCATCCTGCGCACCGCCGACGGCCGGCACGGCCTGGTCCTGGCCCACATCCGCGGCGAGGAGACCGCCGCCTCGGACACGTTCGAACGCCTGGCCGCGCACTACCGCGGCACCCGGGGAGCCCTGACCGTCGAACTCGGCGGCAGTGTCGCGGTGCGCCACGACGTGCAGAAGACCATCTCCGAGGACCTGGTCCGGGCCGAACTGATCGCCCTGCCGATCACCCTGCTGATCCTGATCCTGGTCTTCGGCAGCCTGGTCGCCGCCCTGCTGCCGCTCGGCGTCGGCATCCTGGCCATGGTCGGCACCAACGCCGTGCTGCGGCTGGTCTCCTCGACCACCGACGTATCGGTGTTCGCCCAGAACCTGACCACCGTCCTGGGCCTGGGCCTGGCCGTCGACTACGGCCTGTTCGTGGTCCGCCGCTATCGCGAGGAACTCGCCGCCGGCGCCCCGCCGGCGCGTGCGGTCGCGGTGATGCTCGACACCGCCGGACGCACCGTGGTCTTCTCCGCCCTCACCCTCGCCGTCTCCCTCGCCGCGATGCTGGTGTTCCCGCAGTACTTCCTGCGGTCGTTCGCCTACGCCGGTATCCCGGTGGTGCTGCTCGCCGCATTCGGCGCGCTGGTGATCCTGCCCGCGGCACTGGTCCTGCTCGGCACTCGGGTGGACCGGGGCGACCTGCGCGCGCCGCTGCGCCGACTGGGCCGCCGACTGCGGCCCGGCGCCGGCGCCGGCGGCGCGCCGACCGCGGTGCGCGACAGTCGCTGGTATCGCCTCTCGCAGGCGATCATGCACCGGGCGCCGATCGTCGCCGTCCTCACCACCGGCCTCCTGGTGGCCCTCGGACTGCCCTTCCTGGGCGTGCAGTTCGGCTCCGGCGACGACCGCCAACTGCCGAGGTCGGCCGAGTCCCGGCAGGTCCAGCAGGTGATCCGGGACCAGGTCGACGGCCGGCCCACCGGGTCGATCGAGATCGTGGTCGGCACGACGCAGCAGGCCGAGGGCACCGCCGACTACAGCGCCCGACTCTCCGCCCTGGACGGCGTGGCCCGCGTGGTCGGCCCGGCCGGCACCTTCGAACACGGCGTCCGCAGCGCACCCGCGGGCCCGGCCGAGGCCGGCCGCCGTGCCGCCGGCAGCGCGTACATCTCGGTGGTGCCCGCGGTCGAGGACCTCTCCGCCGCCGGCGAGGACCTGGTGCGCGAGGTGCGCGGGGTCGCCGCTCCGGGACCGGCCCTGGTCGGCGGACAGTCCGCCGAGGTGGTCGACGCCAAGCACGCGATCGGCAGCCGGCTGTGGCTCGCCGGCGGCCTGATCCTGCTCACCACGTTCGTGCTGGTCTTCCTGCTCACCGGCAGCGTGGTGCTGCCGATCCTGGCGATCGTGTTCGCCGCGCTGAGTCTGACCGCGATGTTCGGCGCCGTGGTGTGGGTGATCCAGGACGGCCACCTGTCCGGACTGCTCGACTTCACCCCGACCGGGTCGATCGAGACCGCGCTGCCGGTACTGATGTTCTGCATCGCCTTCGGCCTGTCGATGGACTACGGCGTGTTCCTGATCTCCCGGATCAAGGAGGAGCACGACCGCACCGGCGACCACCGGGGCGCGGTCGCCACCGGCCTGGCCCGCACCGGCGGCATCATCACCGCGGCGGCATGCGTCCTGGCGGTGGTGATGTTCGCGATCGGCACCTCGCGGGTGACCAACACGCTGATGCTCGGCATGGGTCTCGCACTGGCCGTCCTGGTCGACGCGTTCGTGGTGCGCAGCCTGCTGGCGCCGGCCGTGCTGGCCCTGACCGGCAAGGCGACGTGGTGGGCGCCCGCCCCACTGCGCCGACTGCACGACCGGTTCGGCCTGTCCGAGGGCGGCCCGGCCCAGCCGCCGGTCACACCCGAGCCGCGCATCCCGGTCTCCGCGCCATAGCGCGGCAGCGCAACCGATCGGGCACCGGGCGGGCCGATTTCGGCCCGCCCGACGCCCGATCCCCGACCGCGGCTTGGGAACACCTCACCAAGCCCGGCCGGTGTCCGAGGCCGACCGGCTCACCGGCGGTACAGCACCGCCTCCGGCGCCGCCGCGCTCAGCGTGACCGACTTCGAGCGGACCGGCACCGCCCGCCCCGGCCGATCGTCCCGACCCAGCAGAAACGCCCGGTTGACCCCGTTCACCGTGATCGTGGAACCCGGGTCGACCCCGGCCACCGTACGAATCGCGACCACCTCCACGATGTCGGACGCCCGCGTCCCGTGCGGGAGCCGCACCGTGGTCGCCGCCGGGTCGTCGCGCTGCAACGACCAGTCCACCCGCCCGCAGTCCGAGCGGTACAACGTCGGGTCGCCCTTGATCCGCACCCCGATCGCGACACCGTTCCAGCCTGCCGCACCCGGCGGCGGCGCCGAGGTGGTCTTGCGGAGCACCGCGTACAGGTAGTCCTGCGGGTCGGCGATCAGCGTGGTGGTGTCGGCCGGCGGATCGGCGACGACCCGGCCCTCGCGCCGTACCTCGGCCGTCATCACCGGGTACACCCACGGGTGGCGGTCCACCATCTCCTCACGCGCGGTGCGCCGCGGATCGACCAGCCGCTCGACCGCCGCCGGCGCGAAGCGCATCGGGTTGTCCACGACGTCGCACAGGTTGTTGTTCAGCGTGCAGGTCTGGAGCAGCGGGTGGGCGTCCTCGTAGCGCCCGGCGAACAACGTCGTGCCGTGGTCGGGCGACTGGAAGTAGGCGGTGCCCGGCACCGCCTTGCCGCGCCCGTCCACCTCGACACGGTAGGCCCACTCTATGTCGGTGGTCCGGCCCCAGCGGGCCATCAGCGCCGGCGTCGAGGTGCCGCCGTCCTCGTTGGTCCACACGATCGTGTAGGTCAGCACCCGGTGTCCGGCGGTCGCCGCCGGGGCCTCCTGGTACCAGGCCAGCACCGGGGTGTCGGAGATCGCGTTCTGGAACGGGCCGGTCGCTCCGCCGGGCACGCCCGGGATGCTCCGCCCGTACAGGACCGGCGCGTTCGCGGCCGCGGCGTAGTCGCGGTCGCCGGTGTCCACGGTCTCGGTGCGCAGCCGCGAGACCCGCACCACCGAGCCCGCCGGCGAGGACCGGTCGGCCGCGTAGCGCAGGGTCAGCTCGTGCCGGCCCCTGCGCAGCGCGCCGAGGGCGAAACCGCGCTCGGTGGGCGTGGCCCCGAAGACCACCACGTCGCCGGCGGGCCGTCCGTCCACGAGCAGTTGCAGCACCGCCGACTCACGGCCGGGGGTGCCCCAGTCGAGGCCCGGCGCGGCGACCGTGAGCGTCACCAGGGCCTCGCCGTCGCGCCCGGTGCGGAACGGAACCACCACCGGGCGGCCGTCGCGGTGCACCCCGAACGTGCCGTGTGCGCCCGCCGATCGGTCCGCCGCGGCGGCGTGCGCGACCGGGACCGGGCCGGCCAGAGCGGCCGAGGCGGCGAATACGGCGGCGGCGATCACGGATCGGCGCAGACCATGGGAAGCGGAGCGAGCGAACACGAGCATCCCCCGAAGAGCATCGACGAGCCTGACCCGCCCACCGTGGCCGGCCGACGGCGTGCGGGCCAACCCCTGCGCGGGCGAATTCCACCAACCGTCATCGCCGGGCCCATGTCCCGACACGCGCCGGCCACGAAATCGGCGCCGCGGAACCGGGGGCGCGCCCGGTGTCCGAATCGTTCAAGACCGGACGTGGTCGGCCGGCTAGCGTCGAGGAATGACGTGGATCACGAAGGCCATGATCGAGCAAGCCGAGCGATTTTTGTGGACGTCCGGTCGGGTGTTGGAACAGCGCCGTTTCGCATACCTGTTCGGCGCGCAGGGGGCGGGAGGGTCCGAGGCGACCGGCGACGAGCGGGCCGGTGTGCTCGATGCGCTGCACGCGTACCGCACCCCGGACGGGGGTTATGCCTACGGCCTGGAGCCGGACGTGCGGGGGCCGATCGCCCAACCGGCCACGCTGCGTACCGCGATGCCGATCCTGGTGGAGACCGACGCCCTGCACGGCGCCGAGGCGGCTCGGCTGTGCGACTGGACGGCGGGCGCGGCGACCGAGGCGGGCGGCGTGCCGCCGGCGTTCACGAGTCTGCGCGAATACCCGCATCCGCCGTGGTTGGTGGTCCCGGATGCGCCCGTCGCGGGCCTGATCCCGACCGGCTGGATCGTCGGACCGCTGCTGCGCGCCGGGGTCGAGCATCCGTGGTTGCCGCAGGCGACGCAGTTCTGCCGGACCGCCGTCGAGGCACTGGGCACCACCCACCCGTACGAGGTGGAGGCGGCGGTGACCTTCCTCGACGGTCTGCCGGACCGGGCCTGGGCCCGGCGTCAGGCCGAGCGGCTGGGCGAACTGGTCCGGGAACAGCGGCTCGTGCTGCTCGACCCGGCGCACCCCGAACAGGCCCGACTGGCGCCCGGTTACGCGGCCGGCGAGTACCACCTGCCGCACGATTTCGCGCCGCGCCCGGACAGCCTGGCCCGGGAGTGGTTCACCGACGCCGAGCTGCGGGTGGGTCTGCGCGCCCTGGCCGACGCCCGGCAGGAGGACGGCGGTTGGCCGCTGCGCTGGGCCGAGTGGTCGCCCACCGTGCGGGCCGAGGCCCGTCCGGGCATCACCGTCGACGCGCTGGTCACCCTGCGGGCGTACGCGGAAGCGGTGCCGCCGATCGCCGGGTGAGTGCGGTCGGCCGCGCCTGCGGTCAGCGGATCCGGGTCCGCGCGCCGTCGATCACGAGCACCTGTCCGTCGCGCAGCGTGCGGTGCGGCACGCCTCGGGTGCGGTAGTCGGCCGCGACGGCGGCGAGCAGTTCCGTCTCGGGGTGGCCGGGTGAGTCGATGTGCGGGACGACGGCGTGGTCGAGCACGGCGAGCCCGTCCCAGCGGACGGGCTCGCCGTACAGCGCCGGTACCGCGTCCGCGTCGTCGCACCCTTCCAGCCCGCGCAGGCTCGGCGCGAGCACGCACGCGCCGGCGCTGTACCCGGCGTACACGAGCGTGTCCCGGCGCAGCAGCTCGACGAGTACGCCGTCCGCGCCGCTGCGGGCGAGCGCGTGGCGCAGCACGAACACGTTGCCGCCGCGCAGCCAGACGGCGTCGAAGTCGCCGAGCACGACGGCGACTTCGGCCGGCGGGCGGTCGAAGAACGTGCGCAGGTCGAGCTCGGTCGGCCGCAGTCCCAACGCGGCCGGGGCGGCGAGTTCGAGGTCGACCCCGGCCGCGCGGTCACCGGGCGCGCGATCGTCCGTCGCGTTGGCCATCACCGCGATCGCAGCCCCGGCGGGGCGGTCGAGAGCGGAGCGGTCGACAGTGGGGCCACCGACGGCGGGCCGGTCGAGCAACGCGAGGAGGTGTTCCGGGTGGTCCCCGATCCGGAACGAGGAGAGATACAGACGCATCGCCGAACCCTGATGCCGCGACACGTACCCACCTCCGACGTGCACATTGCGCACCCGGACGATCACAACCCGTAAGGTCGCCAGGGTGACGCCTCTGGATCGCCGTAGCGTGCTTCGGCAGCTCGCCCGGGCCGCCGCGCTGGGTGCGGCCGGTGCGGCCGCGAGTGCGTGTGGCGAGGATTCCCCGCACGCGTCCATGCCCGCACCCACGGCCAAGCCGGTCGACACCGGTTCCGCGCCGAGCTTTCCGTCCGGCGCTCATGCCGCCTCGGGCAACGTCGGCAACGGACCCGAGCCGCTCCCGTTGCCCGCCGATCTGCCGCTCCAGGTCACCTCGGGTCCACCCGATCGCCCCCGGGTGGCGCTGACCTTCCACGGTCAGGGCGATCCGCGGATCGCCGACTCGCTACTGGGCCTGCTGGAGGCGGCCGGGGCGCGCGGCACGGTCCTCGCGGTGGGGACCTGGCTCGACGAACAGCCGCGGATGGCGCGCCGGGTGCTGGCCGGCGGCCACGAACTGGGCAATCACACCATGCATCACGGCGACATCTCCTCGATGTCCGCCGATCGCACCTACGCCGAGATCACCGACTGCGCCGATCGGCTCAAACGCCTCACCGGCTCGATCGGACGCTGGTTTCGGCCCTCGCAAGCCAAGGACTGCACGCCCACCGTCCTCGCCCAGGCCCGCCGCGCCGGATACGCGCACTGCCTGGGTTACGACCTGGACTCCCTCGATTTCACCGATCCCGGCGCCGCCGCCGTCGGCCACACCGTGCTGAACGGGGTTCGGCCGGGCTCGGTGGTCAGCCTGCACTTCGGACACCCGGGCACCGTAGCCGCGATGCCCGCAATCCTCGACGGCCTACGGACCCGCGGACTGCGGGCGGTCACGATGTCGGAGCTCGTCACCTGATGACCACTCACCCCTCCCCCACCCGTCGCCGTCCCGGCCCGGTCGCGCTGTTCCTGGCGGGCTGCTGCCTGGTGGCGTCCGCCGCGTGCGCGTCCTCCACGGACGGCACGGCGAACCCTTCCCCGGTCAAGTCCTCGATCGCTCCCGTGGAAGCCGCGCCGGTCCCGCCCGCGGTGCCCGCCGCGGAGACCGCGAACCTCCTGCCCGGCATGCCGCCGCCGCTGGACCCGAAGGACCTGTACGCCGCCGACCGCCCCGGCATGCTCTCGGACGTGGTCAAGGACTTCCCGTCCCGGGTGTACGTGCCCAACACCGATTCGAACACGGTCAGCGTGATCGACCCGACCACCTACAAGGTGATCGAGACGATCAAGGTCGGCCACCAGCCGCAGCACGTGGTGCCGTCCTGGGATCTGAAGACCCTGTGGGTGAACAACGACCTCGGCGACACGCTGACCCCGCTCGACCCGGCCACCGGCAAGGCCGGCACGCCGGTCCCGGTGGACGACCCGTACAACCTCTACTTCACGCCGGACGGCAAGTACGCGGTCGTGATGGCCTCGATGGACCGCCAGTTGGTCTTCCGCGACGCCCACACGATGGACGTGGTCAAGTCCGTGCCCAGCGAGTGCGCGGGCGTCAACCACGCGGACTTCTCCCCCGACGGCAGGTACTTCATCGTCTCCTGCGAGTTCTCCGGTGAACTGCTCAAGGTGGACACCGCCGAGATGAAGGTGCTGGCCAAACAGAAGATCCCGCAGTCCGGCTCGATGCCGCAGGACGTCAAGATCTCCCCGGACGGCCGTACCTGGTACATCGCCGACATGATGTCCGACGGCGTCTGGGTGCTCGACGGCGACACGTTCGGCAAGCCGACCAAGCTGCGCACCGGCAAGGGCGCGCACGGCCTGTACCCGAGCCGCGACTCCAAGAGCCTGTACATCTCCAATCGCGGCGAGGGCTCGATCTCCGTACTCGACTTCGCCACCGGCGCGCTGACCGCCAAGTGGCACCTGCCCGGCGGCGGCAGCCCGGACATGGGCGGCGTCTCCGCCGACGGCAAGGTGTTGTGGCTCAGCGGTCGCTACAACGCCGAGGTGTACGCGATCGACACCACCGACGGACACCTGCTCGCCCGCATCCCGGTCGGCGTCGGGCCGCACGGGCTGTGCGTGTATCCGCAGCCGGGCCGCTACTCACTCGGCCACACCGGCGTCTTCCGCTGACCGCGGCCCCTCGGGTCGGGTGGCGGGGGCACGTGCCTCGTCGAGGCAGGTGCCCCCGCCGCCCGCTCGTCGCCGGCTCAGGACGACGGCGGCTCCTCGCGCGCGGGGCGCGGATCGATCAGCACCGCCGCGACCACCGCGGCGCCGAGCATGATGCCGGTGGCCACCAGCAGGGCCGTACCGAACCCGTGCACGGTGCCCGCGGTGACCGCGTCCCGGCCACCCTCGTGAGTGCGAAGCCAGGTCGCGGTGACGCTGGTGGCGACGGTGTTGAACAGCGCGGTGCCGAGCGCGCCGCCCACCTGTTGTCCGGCGTTGAACGTCGCCGCGGCGGTCCCGGCGTCGGCCGCACCCACCCCCGCCGTGGCCAGGCCGGTCGCGATGGTGAGCACGACGCCCAGGCCCAGGCCGATCAGGATCTGCGCGGGCACCAGATACAGCACCAGCACGTGCGCGCTGTCCGCCGTCAACCGGGACAGCAGCAGCAACCCGGCGGCCATGGCGAGCAGTCCGGGAACCATCGGCGTCCTGGGCGACACCCGGGCCGGCAGTCTGCCCGCGATCAGGATCGAGCCCACCAGCGAGCCCGCGACCAGCACCATGATGGTCAGCCCGGCCCGCACGGGCGAATAGCCCAGCACGGTCTGCGCGTAGTAGCTCAGGAACAGGAAGCAGCCGAACAGCGCCGCCAGCATCAACGCGCTGGTGAGGTAGGCGCCGCCGCGGACCCGGTCCAGGACCACCCGCATCGGCAACAGCGGATGGCTCACCCTGGTCTCCACCAGCACGAACAGGCCGAGCAACAGCACCCCGCCCGGCAGCAGGGCAAGCACCAACGGGTCGTCCCAGCCGTGCGGTTCGGTGCGATTGAAGCCGTAGACCAGAGCCACGAGGCCGGCCACGCTCAGCAGCGCACCCGGCAGGTCCAGCCGACCGGGACCGGTGACCGAGGGGCGGTCGCGGTACACGAACGGCAGGCCCAGCAGGGCGAGTCCGGCGATGGGCACGTTGACCCACAGGCACCACCGCCAGTCCAGGTACTCGGTGAGCAGCCCGCCCGCGAGCAGCCCGACCCCCGAACCGGCGGCGCCCATCGCGCCGAACACCCCGAACGCCTTCCCGCGATCGCGCGGGTCGGTGAAGGTCAGGGTCAGCAGCGACATGGCGGCCGGCGCCATCGCCGCCGCGAACACCCCTTGCAGCGCGCGGGCACCGAACAGGGTGCCCGCGCCGTCGGCCGCGCCGCCCAGCGCGGAGGCGGCGGCGAACCCGATCAGGCCGATCCGAAACGTCCGCCGGTGCCCGAGCAGCCCACTGATCCGGCCGCCGAGCAGGAGTAACCCGCCGAACGCCAGCACATAGGCGATGACCGCCCATTGCCGATCGGCGTCCGACAGGTGCAGATCCTGTTGCATCGAGGGCAGCGCGACATTCACGATCGTGCCGTCCAGAACGATCATCAACTGGGCGAGGGTGATCACCGCCAACGCCCACCACCGCTGCTCGTGCCGACGCTCGACCGCCTCTTCGGCGAGGTCCCGCTCGCCCCGGTGTTCCTGTTCGCGTTCCTGCTCGTACTCGCGCTGATGCACGGCTCACCCACATCCCTCTAGAACAACGTACCGGTACCGGTACAACGTTCGACAGGCCGGGATACTAGGCTCGCCGTCACGGAAAGAGCAAGGAGGTCGGGCCATCAAGGGCAAGCAGGGCAACGCCAAGGGCCAAGCCGCGGGGGGCGTGCAAAGCGTCTGGCTGCGCGAATCCCGGGCGGCGCGCGAGGAACCCCCACTGACACGCGCTCGCATCGTCGGCGAGGCGGTGGCCCTCCTGGATGCCGAGGGCATCGACGGGCTGACCATGCGGCGGCTGGCCGAGCGGCTGGGCTCGGGCGTCACCACCCTCTACTGGCACGTCGACACCAAGATCGACGTGGTCGACCTCGCGCTCGACGCGATCTTCGCCGAGACGCCGGTACCGGCCGCCTCCCCGGACCCCGACGCGTGGCGGGCCGACATCGTCACCCTGCTCCTGGACTGGCGGGCGATCATGCTGCGCCACCCGTGGTCCGCCGCGCTGCTCCAGCGACCGACCCTGGGCCCGAACCTGCTCGCCCGGATGGAGTTCCTCCAGGCCACCCTGGTCCGGGCGGGCTTCACCGGCCGCCGCCTCAACTCCGCCACCTGGGCGCTCTACAACCACCTCATGGGCGCGACCGTGGCCCGAGCCGGCTTCACCCTCTCGGCCGCGGACCGCGAGGCCGCCCAGCTACGCCTGAACGACCTGAGCGACCGCTACCCCACCCTCAGCGCCAACGACTACATGCTCCAAAACGACTGGGACGCCACCTTCACCACGGGTCTGCACTACGTCCTCGACGGCATCGGCGCATCCCCGACCGACGACCGATGATCCGCGGCGTGACCGGGCGCGCGAACGCCGAACGGCCGGGTCCTGGAGCGGACCCGGCCGTTTCCGGAGATTCGTCCGAACTCGTTTGCGCCTTCGGGCTGTTCGGGGAGATGGCGACCCGATGGACGGGGCCGGGGGTCAGGCGTTGTCGGGGGCGGGACGGGTGATGGTGAACATGTAGCAGCCGTAGGTGATGTTGCGGCTGTGGACCCGGGTGACCTCCGGGTCGGCGAGGATTTCGGCCAGGGCGGGTTCGGGGTCGTCGGTGTCGTGGACGCGGGACGTGGGGTGGATCCGGCCCCGGGCGTCGTAGGCGCGGAAGACCTGGGGGCGGTCGCGCCAGTGCGGCGGGTAGGCGTCGGTGGTCGGGCCGGGGCAGGCTTCGGCGTGCGCGAAGACCGCGCCGATCTCGCGGTACGGGCTTGCCGGGAGCGGGGGTTCGTAGCCGAAGAGGATCAGGGCCTCGCCCGGTTCGGCGTCGCGCAGGCAGCAGCGCAGGGGTTCGCCGCCGCCGGCCGTGTGGAACTCGATCGGGTGACCCGAGACGTCCGTGCCGGCGGCCCGGACCGTGGCGAGGAACTCGGCGGGGATCGCTCGGACGACGAAGGTACGCACGTTGGTGGTGGTGGTCATGGCACCAGCCTGGGCGGCGCCGGGACGGGGCGCCGGCGGCATTCGGACGCCGCGTTCGGTGCCGGGAGGGGTGGGCCGGGTCCGGTTCAGCGGTCCGGCCGGCACCAATCGCGGCGGTAGGACGCCCAGTCCGTGTCGGTCGCGGCGAAGTCGACGTACAGCGCGACGCCGAAACCCGGCCGGTGCAGGTCGGTTCGGGTCAGGCCGAGGCGCACGCCGCGCACCGCCGCCGCGACCGTCTCGGCCGAACCGTGGTGGCCCCACGAGTTCGCGTAGTAGGCGGGCAGGCCCATCAGCACGTCCACCCGGGCCGGCGTCGCCTCCAAAGCGAGTGCGGTCTGCTGCGCGACGTAGCCGCCGTACAGCGATTCCAGCGGCATCGCGGTGTCGTAGGACATCACCGCGATCTGCTCGACCCGTCGCGCGACCTGGCCGAAGTAGCGCTGCGACCACCACTTGGGGTGGTCGCGCACTGCCTTGGAGATGTTGTGCAGGGACGGCAGCGGGTCGATCTGGGCGGCGGCGACCGAGAGCGGGACGCCGCGCGCCCGGGTCAGTTCGTGGGTGGCGGTGAGCAGGGTCAGGAAGTCCTCGTCGCCGGACCACACCGGCTCCAGGTCGAAGTGCACGCCCTCGAAGCCGGCGTCCAGGACCTGCGCGGCCGACGCGGTGATCGCCTCGCGTACCCGGGGGCGGTCCAGGTTCAGCCCGGGGCCGCCGTGCGAGACGATGTCGCCGAGCCAGGCCTGCACCCGTACGCCGGGCAGTTCGCGGTGCACCGCCTCGACCAGTTGCCGCGCCCCGGGGTGGGCCGTGGCCGGCAGCGTGCCGTCGTGCTCCAGCGGACCCGCGTGCACGTACAGGTCGTGGATGCCGGTCCCGCGCAACCGCTGCGCCAGCACGGCCAGTTCGGCCGGGCCCTTGCGCCCGTCCACCCACGCGTGGCCCAGCCAGATCGCGTCCCGGCCGCGACTGCGGGCCTGATCCGAGGGATCGCCCGCGTACTCCAACCGCAGCGCGAGCGCAGCCGCACCGATCGGCACCAGCGGCAGGCTCACCAGGAGCAACAGGATCACGGTGGCCCGTTTCCACCGACTCCACGACCGCCACCGGCGCCGCAGCCGCCCCCGGCGCCGCGTCGAGGGCACCTCGGGCGGCCCGTCGGGAGCCGCAGGCTCGCCGACCCCGCCGTCGCCGTCCCCGGGCGCGTCGCCGCTGCCGCCGAAGGCCCCGGGGCCGCCGCTCCCCCCGTCGGAATCCACCACGTCACGGGCGCCCACCCGGCGAGTCCCGACCCGGCCGGCCGCCGACCCGAGGACGCCCACCTCGCGGCCACCGGCCTCGCCCGCGTTCACCCCACCTGCGTCACCCGCATCGATCTTCGAGGCCCCGGTTCCGCCGGTCGCGTCCCCGGCCCCATCTCGCGCGGTGCTCTCCTGGGCAGTCCGCCCGGGCTCGGCGATGGCGATACGAATCGTCCCCCTGTGTCGTGGCCGGTCGACCCCTGTCCGGCAACCCCCCGGGTCGCGGCCGGCACATGCTCTCTCGCGACCGATGGACCGCCGCGCACGACCACGAACGGAATCGGGTCGGCGGGCCGGGCAGCGGTCGGGGGGGTCGAGACCGACTCCCGCCCACTACGGACGCGCCCGGCTCCGGAACCGTTCCAGTCCGGCCGCACCACCCTCGGTCGACAACACGGTGACCGCGAACCGGGACGCCTCCCCCGCCGGGCCGGCGTCGCTCGGCGGGTCGATCCAGCGCGTGGCCGCCGCCGGGCACGCGCGACACCGCACTCGCCGGGTGCCGGGTGCCGGATGCCGGACGCCGGGTCGAGCGCGTCGAGCCGGGCCCGGGCGGTGGTCGCCGGCCGGTGTTCGACGTGGTGATCGCGCCGGCTCGCTCGACGCACATGGTCGGCGCGGCCCCAGTGGGCGAACGAGGTCCACCGGGTCAGGGGCGGGGCGCTCCGATCGGGTTGGGTACCGGGATCAGGCCGCTGTCCACCAGGTGGCGGCTCAGCGGTGCGGCCAGCCGAATGGCCTCCTCGACGCCGTCCTCGCCAAGCCGGGTGACCGGGTCGGCGGCGAGTCGGTCGGTGGCGTGCTCGACGTCCCGGCGCAGCGCCCCGCCGCTCTTGGTGAGTCGGGAGTCGCGGTCCAGCAGGCCCCTGGCGACCAGTCGGCGGCGGGCCTGTTCCCATTGCGCGTCGGTCCAACCCCGGGTGCTTTGGAGCAGCTCGCGCGGCACGTTGCCGGTGGCGGCGTGGGTCAGGCCCGCCTCCAGCCCGGTCAGGCCGGCATGCGCGACCGCGATCACGTGGCCGTCGCCGCGATGTTCGCGCAGGACCGTACTCGCCAGCCACAGTCGCCCGACCACGCCGTCCGGACGCGGCACGCCGGCCCACCCGGCGGCCAGCGCGCGCCCCTCGTATCCGCAGCCCTCGACGGCGCGTTCCAGCAGGTCGGCCAGGCGGGTCAGGTGGCGTTCGCCGACGGCCGGCAGCGTGCGGGTGAGCGCCGACTCGACCGCGCCGAGCCGGGTGTCCAGCACCTTTTCCGGCGTGCTGTACGCCCACGCGTCGGGCAGCGCGCGGGCCACCCGACTCGGCGCGAAGGCGAAGCACAGCGCGTTCGCCTCGGGTGCGCGCACCGCGCCGAGCGGGGCGAGGCGGCCGGCGAAGTAGCCCATCCACCAGCCGATCAGCCCGAGTGCACGGGCCGCCTCGATCGGCTCGGGCGCGAAGTACGCGACGGCGTGGACGGGTTCGATCGTCTCCCAGAACCGTCTGGCCAGGGTGGGAGCGGGAGCGGATGACACGGCGGACACCTTTCGGCAGGGGACGGGTGCGCGGGCGGAACCGGCAACCGACCGTCCGGGCCCGCCCGCCGACCAGGTTGCCCGTTGTCCCACCGCCGAGACAGTGCCAATCTGAGCGAATGGACCAGGATCTGGGCTGGTGGGTACGGATCGCCCTGGACGATTGGCAGACGCGCCCCGGGCCGCGGCACCGACGGATCACCGAGGCGCTGGCCGAGGCGATCGAGCGCGGACTCGCCGACCCGGGCGCCCGGTTGCCCGCCGAACGTCCGCTGGCCGACGCGTTGCGGGTCGGTCGCGGCACCGTGGTGCGCGGCTACGAGACCCTCGCCGAGGCCGGCCTGGTGGAGCGGCGGCAGGGGGCGGGCACGTTCATCCGCCCACGACCGGGGTGGACGCACCCGCCCACACCGGTCGCGGCCCCGGTCCGACGGCGCCTGGTCGCCGACGCCGACGCGCTCGACCTGTCCCTGTCGGTGCCCGCCGGAACGGGGCATCTGCCGCCCGTGGACGGCTCGTTCGCACTGTCCGGCAACGATGATCACGGCCTGCACCCGAACGGCCTGCCCGAGCTGCGCACGGCACTGGCCGACCATCTCACCGCGCACGTGGGACTGCCGACCACGCCCGACCAGGTGATCGTCACCGCGGGCGGCCGGCACGCGCTGTCCCTGGTGTTCGCGGCGCTCGTGTCGCCGGGACGGGCGGTACTCACCGGCTGCCCGGGCCCACCGGGCCTGGCCGCCGCCGTGACGGCAGCCGGGGGCCGGCCGATCGGGGTCGGCGTGGACCCGCTCGGCCTGGATGTGGCCGCCGTCGACCGGGCCGCCGCCCGCCTGCACGCGCCGGTGATCCTGGCCGCCACGGCCGCCCACGATCCGACCGGTGCGCCGCTGGGTCGGCTCCGCCGGGACAACCTGCTCGCGGTGCGGCGCGCGCGGAACGCGGTGCTCGTCGAGGACCTCGCCCAGACCGGGCTGGGCCTGGGCCCCGGCCGGGAGCAGGCCCCCGATGGCACCCGGCCCGTGCCGCCGGCCGCCGCCGACGACGACGCGGTGATCGCGATCGGGTCGTTGTCCAGGATGTTCTGGGCGGGTCTGCGGGTGGGGTGGCTGCGGGCGCCCGGTTCGCTGCGCGGATACCTGGCGCAGGCCTCCGCGGTCGGCGCGCCGGCGGCGAGCGTGCCCGCGCAGGTGCTCGCCACCCGGCTGTTGCGGGCCGCCGACACGCACTGGCAGGTCGGCCTGCGCGGGGCCCTGACCGAGCGGCGCGACCTGCTGCTGGAACTGCTGGCCCGGCAGTTGCCCGCCTGGCGGGTGGAGCCGCCGCAGGCGGGCCTGTCGGTGTGGGCCGACCTGCCGGTCGGGGACAGCACCACGTTCGTGCACCTGGCCGCGCGCTACGGCGTACTGGTCGTCCCGGGGGCCGCAGCGTGCGTGGACGGCCGGCATCGCCGCGGCGTACGCCTGTCCTTCGCCGAGTCGCCGGCCACGCTCGAAACCGCCGTCGACCGCCTGACCGCCGCCTGGGAGGAACACACCCGCCGCCTGGCGGCAAGCCGCTGACGCACCCACCGGCCCCCCGGGCCCGACACCCGCCGGCCCCAGGACGCCACATCAGCCGGCCAACCGGCCCCACCCGCCGGACCCCACACCGCATCGCCGACCCGCCGGTATCCTCGCGCCCCGATCCGGACCGAGCCGTCGAGGCGACCCACACGCGTCGGATCCCCGCCACGCCGCACCGCACCAAACCGCAAAACCGGCCCGCACCGGCCCACGCCGGCCCCGGAGACCGCAGCGAGCGGCGACCGCAGCCGCCCCGCCCGACTCCGAGCACCCGGCGAGCCCCTCCCCTCTCCTGGGTTCCCGGCGGGTCGGACCGGGCAGCGACAAGGACATGACCTCTTCCTCCTCCGCCACCGCTCCCGAGATGCCGTACACCCAGCTGGGCCGCACCGGCCTGACCGTCGCCCGCCTGGTGCTCGGCACGATGAACTTCGGCCCCGCCACCGACGAACGCGACAGCGGCGAGATCATGGACGCCGCGCTCGATGCCGGGGTCAACTTCTTCGACACCGCCGACGTGTACGGGCGCTCCCAGCTGACCGGCGCCGGAGCCCGGGGCGCCACCGAGGAACTGGTCGGCCGCTGGCTGGGCCGAGGCGATCGCCGCGAACGGGTCGTGCTGGCCACGAAGGTCTACGGCAGTTGGGGCGACTGGCCCAACTCCGGCGGGCTCGGCGCCCGGCACATCCGTCGGGCCTGCGAGGACAGCCTGCGTCGTCTGGGTACCGACCACATCGACGTCTACCAGATGCACCACATCGACCGCCGGGTGCCGTGGGAGGAGATCTGGCAGGCGATGGACCTGCTGGTTGCGCAGGGCAAGGTGCTCTACGTCGGCTCGTCGAACTTCGCCGGCTGGCACATCGCCCGGGCCCAGGAGGCGGCCGCCCGCCGATCCTCGCTGGGCCTGGTCAGCGAGCAGTGCCTGTACAACCTGGCCCAGCGGGCCGCCGAGGCCGAAGTGCTGCCGGCCGCGCAGGCGTACGGCCTCGGGGTCATCCCGTGGTCGCCGCTGCACGGCGGCGTGCTGGGCGGCGTGCTGGAGAAGGAGCGCGCGGGCGGCCGACACCGCTCGGCCGGCGACCGGGCCGCGAGCGAGGTGGCCGAGCGGCGCGAGCAGATCCAGGCGTACGAGGACCTGTGCGCCGAGCTCGGCACGCCGCCCGGCGAGGTCGCCCTCGCCTGGCTGCTCACCCGTCCCGGAGTGACCGGGCCGATCGTGGGACCGCGCACACGAGACCAATTGGACTCGGCACTGCGCGCGCTGAGCGTCGAACTGAGCCCGGAAACACTCGCCGAACTCGACCGGATCTTCCCGGGCCCGGGACCGGCTCCGGAGTCTTTTGCCTGGTAGGAGGCCTGCCGGCAGACCACCGAGGGGCTCCTGGAGAGCGCCGGAACACCGTCCGGAGAGCCCCTCGGAGGTGGTGTGACTCAGGTCACATGGCCGATCGAAATATCCGGGGACTTCCTGTCCGTTTAACCGAGCGAATCACAATCGGGGAATCGCTCCCCGGTTATCGACCGGGTGCCGACAGGAAGGAGCCGGACCATGGGCAGCATCGCCACCGTCACCGACATTGCCGAGGACCGCGGTCCGCGACTTCGTGCGGATGCCCGGCGCAACCGCGAGCGCATCATCGCCGCGGCACGCGAGATGTTCGTCGAGCACGGCTCCGAGGTGGCGTTCGACGAGGTCGCCCGCCGCGCCGGCGTCGGCAACGCGACCCTGTACCGTCACTTCGCCGACCGCGCCGAGCTCGCCCACCGGGTGATCCTCTCCGTCCTGGAGCGGATCACCGAACAGGGCGAGCTGGCCCTGGCCGAGGAGTCGGAGGCCTTCGCGGCCCTGCGGCGCTTCGCCCACGGTGCGGTGAAGGAACGGATCGGGGCCCTGTGCCCGCTCGTGTCCGCGACCGTGGACAAGGAACACCCCGAGTTGATCACCGCCCGAACGCGGCTGGAGCACCTGGTCGAGACGCTGATGGAGCGCTCTCGCGCCGAGGGCCGGCTGCGCACGGACATCGGCTCGGGTGATCTGCTGATGGCGATCACCCAGCTCACCCGACCATTGCCCGGGATGGGCAGCTGCGTGGTGAACGACCGGTTCGTGCACCGTCACCTCGACGTGCTGCTCGACGGTCTGTGCACACCCGAACCCACCGCGCTGTCCGGCTCCGCCGTGGCGATGCGGGACCTGGAACACCTGGCCGACGAGCCCGAGGGGCAGCCTCACGGGCGCTGACGCGCCCCACCGACTTCAGATCTCCCGCGGCACCGCGTGCGTGCGTGACCGCGTACCGACAGTCCGCGTAACGACCACGAACACTTCACCGTCGCCTCGCCACTCCGCGCGGGCGAGGGCGCACCGTCCATCCCGCGACGCCCCCGTCGCGACGCACCCGCAAAGTGAGTACCCCCATGTCTGCAACAGCCCCGCCCAAGACCGCCCTGCCCGATCCCAGGCGCTGGAAAGCGCTCGTCTTCATCGCCATCGCCCAGCTGATGGTCGTCCTCGACGGCACCATCGTGAACATCGCGCTGCCGTCCGCCCAGACCGACCTGGGCATCTCGGACGGCAACCGGCAATGGGTGATCACCGCGTACGCCCTGGCCTTCGGCGGGTTGCTGCTCTTCGGCGGCCGAATCGCCGACCTGTGGGGTCGACGTCGGACGTTCATCGTCGGCCTGGTCGGCTTCGCCGCCGCCTCCGCACTCGGCGGCATAGCCGCAAGCACCGGCATGCTGCTCGGCGCCCGCGCCCTCCAGGGCATCTTCGGCGCACTGCTCGCCCCCTCCGCGCTGTCCCTGCTCGCGGTGATGTTCACCGACGCCAAGGAACGCGCCAAGGCGTTCGGCATCTTCGGTGCGATCGCCGGTGGTGGTGGCGCGGTCGGCCTGATCCTGGGCGGCGTGCTCACCGAGTACATGAACTGGCGCTGGACCTTCTTCGTCAACATCCCGTTCGCCGCGGTCGCAGCGGCCGGTGCCGTCCTGGTCATCAGCGAGCCGGTCGGATCCCGCAACCGCTCGCCGCTGGACATCCCCGGCGTGCTGCTGTCCTCGATCGGCCTGGGCACGCTGGTCTACGCGTTCACCCGCGCCGAGAGCCACGGTTGGACCGCGGGCAGCACGCTGGGTCTGTTCCTGGCCGCCGTCGTCCTGCTCGCGTCGTTCGTCCTCGTGGAGAGCCGGGTCAAGGCCCCGCTGCTGCCGCTGCGAGTGATCGCCGAGCGCAACCGGGCCGGCATCTACCTCTCGCTGGGCCTGGCCATCATCGCGATGTTCGGCATGTTCCTGTTCCTCACCTACTACCTCCAGATCGTCAAGGACTTCTCGCCGGTGATGACCGGCCTGGCGTTCCTGCCGATGATCGCGGGCATGATCACGGGCTCGACCCAGATCGGCGCCCGGCTGATGACCCGGGTCCCGGCCCGGCTGCTGATGGGCCCGGGCTTCCTGACTGCCGGTGTCGGCATGCTGCTGCTCACCCAAATCGAGGTCGGCAGCTCCTACGTCGGGCTGATCCTGCCCGCGCAGATCCTGCTCGGCCTGGGCATGGGCACCGCGTTCATGCCGGCGATGAGCCTGGCCACCTACGGCGTCCAGCCGCGGGACGCGGGCGTCGCCTCGGCGATGGTCAACACCTCCCAGCAGGTCGGCGGCGCGATCGGGACCGCACTGCTGAACACCATCGCGGCCAGCGCGACCACCGCCTACGTGGGCTCGCACGCGGCCGGTTCGGGCGGGCTGGAGCAGTTGAAGATGCAGGCCGTGGTGCACGGCTACGCCACCGCGATCTGGTGGGCGGTCGGCATCCTGGCCCTGGCCTCGACGATCGCGTTCACGTTCATCACCGTCGGGCACGGCGACAGCACGGTGGTCGCCGCCAACGACAAGGACGCGGACACGGACGCGGACGAGGTGCCGATCCCGGTGCTCGTGCACTGACCGCCACGCACTGACCGCCGCGCAGGTCGGCGGTACCCCGAACGCAGGCCCCATCGCCATCGGCGGTGGGGCCTGCGCCGTACCCGCACTCGGGCACACCCCCTCGCCGGCGGGGGCGACGCCGGGCGCTCAGGGCAGGATCGCGTCCACGTAGCCGCCGTCCACTCGCAATGCGCCGCCCGTCGTGGCGGAGGCGAAGGTCGAGCTGAGGTACACCACCATGTGGGCGATCTCCTCGGGTTCGATCAACCGCTGGATCAGCGATTGCGGTCGGTGCAGCCGCATGAACTCGCGCTGCGCCTGCGCCCACGGCAGCGAGGGGTCCACCAATTCGTAGACGAAGTCCTCGACCCCGCCGGTGTGGGTCGGCCCGGCGAGCACCGAGTTGACCGTCACCCCACTGCCCGCCGCCTCCTTGGCGAAGCCGCGCGAGACCGCGAGCAGCGCTGTCTTGGACACCCCGTACTGGATCATCTCGGCCGGGGTGACCACCGCCGAATCGCTCGCGATGTTCTGGATCCGCCCCCAGCCGCGCTCGCGCATCCCGGGCAGATAGGCGCGGATCATCCGCACCGCGGTGAGCACGTTCACCTCGAAGTACCGCCGCCACTCGGCGTCGTCGATCTCCAGCGCGGGCCGGGTCCCGAAGATCCCGAGATTGTTCACCAGGATGTCCACCTGCGGCATCGCCGCCCACACCCGCGCGGCGCCCTCGTCGGCGGCGATGTCGCCGGGAGCCGCGAGGAGTTGCGCCTCCGGCAGCTCGCCGCGCATGCGCTCGATCGCGGCCTCGACGGAGTCCGGGGTGCGCCCGTTCACCGCGACCCGGGCTCCGGCCCGGGCCAAGCCCATCGCGATCGCCGCCCCGATGCCCTGGGTCGACCCGGTGACCAGGGCGGACTTCCCGGCGAGATCGATCAGCACGCTGCGAACCCTTCGTCCGACCAACACTCCGCGGGTGTCCAGTAGATCATCCGGACGACCCGATTCCGGCCCGCGACGGGCCGATCCGCACGAGCGGTTTCATTCGTCCCGATCGCCTCGCGCCTGCTTCCGGGACCCGGCGTGCCGTGGACCGGGTGCCGTCGCCGACCGTCCGGGTCGGTCGAACGCCGGGATCACCTCGGCCCCGAACAGCCGGATCATCGAAGCCAGTTCGTCGAAGGAGCCGCGCGTGGACACCGGGCTCGCGCCCGCCGGAAGACCCGCGCCGAAGGCGGCGTGCACATGGTCGCTGCCGGTGAGGTCCCGGTAGCGGGCGATCTGGGCGATCACGTCCTCGGGACCGCCCCACAGCAGGCGGTCGTGCGCGATCTCCTCGGCGGGTACGTGCTCGCCCGCGTCCAGGCGGCGGAACAGGTCCCGCTCGCCGGCGTCCTCGGCCGACTCGCGCCAGTGCTCCAGCAGGCCGCCGACGTACCCGGGCAGCACGTCCTCGGCCACCGTGCGCCGGTCCTTGCCCAGCCACGCGTAGCGGCGCAGCACCCAGTCCGGACGTTTGGCGTGCGTGGCGCAGGCCGCCCGGTAGACCGCCAGGCAGGACCGGGCCCGGGCCAACGACTGCACCGGGCCGCACAACCACGCGTCGCCCAGCCGCGCGGCGCGCTCGACGGCGGCGTCGGCGACGCCCGCCACCCACAGCGGGATGTTCTCCTGGACCGGGCGCGGATGCACGGTCAGTTCGGGGAAGGTGTGGAAGCGGCCCCGATAGCCGACGTTCTCCCGGGTCCAGAGCAATCGCAGGATCTCCAGCGCCTCCTCCATCCGCGCGCCCCGGGTACGGAAGTCGGATCCGTGCGCGGTGTACTCCAGCGGCCACCAGCCCAGCCCGACACCGAGGGTGACCCGGCCGCCGGAGATCTCGTCGATCGTGGCGACCTGTTCGGCGACCCGCACCGGATGGTGCACCGGGAGCTGGAAGATGCCGGTCCCCAACCGCAACGTCTCGGTGCGCGCGGCGACGGCCGCGAGCAGGGTGAGCGGATCGCTCATGTTGCCCGGCATGAAGTGGTGGTGGCCGACGGTGACGGTGTCGAACCCCGCCTCCTCGGCGATCCGGGCGAGCGCGAACGTGCGGTGGTACGGCTGCGCGTTGCCCGGATCCCGAAGCACGGGCAGCGACATGGAGAACCTCATGCGGCCGGAAGCTAGCAGCGTCCTCGCAAGCTCTCCAGGGCCGTGCTCCGCCCACGGACGGATCGGAAGCCGGGCCGTGCGGACCGAGTCGTGCGGACCGAGTCGTGCGAACCGGGCCGGGAACCCGGGTCGTGCGAGTCGGGCGCGGCGGGCCGCCGGTCGCACGCGCGGTCGGCTCCCGGTCAGGCCCGGGCGCCCCCGGGCGGGCCCGACGAGCCCCCGCCCGGGCCGCGCGCATGCGTGGCGTGGCCGGGTGGGCTCGGCTCGCCGGTACGCTCGCTCGGCGGGGTCGGCAGTACGGGTGGCGGAGGCGAGGATGACGATGGACGAGCGGGTCGCGGTGGGTCTGGTCGGGGCCGGTCCATGGGCGAGTCAGGTGCATGCACCGGTCTTCGCGACCGGGCCGGAGACCCGGCTCACCGCGGTGTGGGCACGCCGTCCGGAGGCGGCCCGGGAACTCGCGGAGTCCTACGGGGCCCGGGCGTGTGCGGAGTTCGACGAGTTGCTCGACCGGTGCGAGGCGGTGGTCTTCGCGATCGCCCCCGAGGCGCAACCCGCGCTGGCCGAGCGGGCGGCCCGGGCGGGCAAGGCGGTGCTGCTGGAGAAACCGATCGCGGGCGACCTGGACACCGCCCGTCGGCTGGCCGACGTGATCGGCGCGGCCGGTGTCGGTTCGATGGTGGCGTTGAGCGCACGATATGCGCCGCGGGTACGGGACTTCCTGGCCCACCTGGCGAGTGCCGAGACGCCCTGGCGCGGCGGCCGACTGGCGTGCGTCACCGACGCGTTCCTCGACGGTCCGTTCGCGGCGTCGCCGTGGCGGCAGACCCGCGGGGCGATTCTCGACGTGGGGCCGCACGCGTTCGACCTGATGAGCGTCGCGCTGGGCGACATCGTGGACATGCGGGCCGATTCACCGGGTGCCGGCTGGACGGCGGTGCAACTGGTGCACGCCGGCGGCGCGGTGTCCCAACTGGTGCTGTGCTGCACCGCCGTGGCCGGCCACCGCTACGACGTGGAGATGTACGGGTCGGCCGGGGCCACCGAGCTGAACCTGTCCACCGCGATCGACGGGGCCGCGTTCGCGGTGCTGCGCGCGGAGTTCGCGAGCCTGGTGCGCGACGGGGGCGAGCACGTGTGCGACGTGCACCGCGGGCTGTATCTCCAGGAGGTCATCGCCCGCGCCGAACAACAACTCGTCGCGGCACGCTGAACCGCGCGCCGCGACGATCACGTGTGCCGGCTCAGGCCGTCGGCTTCCGGGCGATGCCACCGGCCATCAGCTTCTGGCCGACGGTCAGCGGCTCCTCGACCGGCTCCTCCGGCCGCCACTGCGGCAGGAACACCACGCCCGGCTCGACCGGTTCGAGACCTTCGAAGTAGGCCGAGATCTCCTCGATGGTGCGGAAGCGCCCCGAACCCAGGTCGGTGAGCAGCGCCTTCTCCAGCGCGACCGCGTCCGGGCTGGACGCGCAGAAGTGGGTGAGGAAGAGGAAACTGCCGGGCGGCAGCGCCTTCTTGTAGGCCTCGACGATCTGCTCCGGGCCCTCGTCGTCGTTGAGGTGGTGCACGACGCCCACCAGCATCAGCCCGATCGGCTGGTCGAAGTCGATCAACGCGCGCACGTCCGGGTGGGCCAGGATCTCGGCCGGCTCGCGCAGGTCGGCGGTGACCACCGTGGTCCGGTCGTTCTCCGCGAGCAGCGCCCGGCCGTGCGCGAGCACGATCGGGTCCTTGTCCACGTAGACCACGCGGGCCTCGGGCGAGTGGGCCTGGGCCACCTGGTGGGTGTTCTGCACGGTGGGCAGGCCGGAGCCCAGGTCGAGGAACTGCCGGATGCCCTGCTCGGCCATGTACCGGACGCCGCGCCCGAGGATCGCCCGGTTGTACCGGCCGACATCGCCGATCTCCGGAACGATCGCCAGCGAGGCCTCGGCTATCGCGCGGTCCACCGGATAGTTGTCCTTGCCGCCGAGCACGGCATCGTAGACCCGGGCGATGCTGGGCATGGAGATGTCGATGCCGACCGGTCGCCAGTCGTCGTCCGGCTCGACCGGAGCGTTGCCCGCCGTTTGCGAGTCGTCTGCCATGAGGCTCCAACCGTGGGTTGAGTGATCATCGGTTCCCGTTGGTGGTAAGCCTATTGGTGCCCGACCCGGTTTTGTTGCCCGGGGCAAGGATCAACCGCGGTGTTTCCGTCCGCGCGGCGGCGGCGAACTCCCGTGCCACGGGCGGACGTCCGTCCCGGACGCGGCCGTACTCGGGCGACGGCGGCCCGATTCAGCTCGAATCGGCCCGACCGTCACCGCCCCGATCGCCGTAGCGGCGCTCGAACTTGGCGATCTCGCCCTCGGGGTCCACCGGACGGGCATTGCCGGTGTAGAACGGATGGCTCTCCGAGGAGATCTCGACGTCGATCACCGGATAGGTGTTCCCGTCGTCCCATTCGATGGTCTGTTCGCTGACGGCGGTCGACTTGGTGAGGAAGGCGTATCCGGCAGACCGGTCCCGGAAGACGACCGGGCCGTACGCGGGGTGCTTGTCCTGCTTCATCGTTGCTCCCTTGTCGCTTTCCGGTGTGCCATCGGGCCCAACGCACGACGCGCCCGGGTTCTTCCGTCAGCCTCGCGAACAATCCGACGCCCCGCGAGAGCGGTGAGCCGAAAGGTGTACCCACCACCGCCGCCGACGCCGCGCGGGCCGCGGGACCTTCGCCCACCGGGTGCGCGGATCGGGGTCGCGGGCACCGAATCGGCCGCTGTGCTCGCCCGGCCCCGGGCGGGGTCCAATAATCGAGGGATGGACCACATCAGCCATTTCCGCCGCGAGGTTCGGGCGTTCGAGACCGCCGCGCGGCGGACCCTGGACGCCGCCGAGGCGCCCGTCGTGCCGTCCTGCCCGGAGTGGACGATGTCCGACCTGGTGGTGCACCTCGGCGGCGTGCACCGTTTCGTGACCCGGGTCGTCGTGGCCGGACTCGCCGAGCCGCCGCCCGTCACCGACATCTCCATCTACGCACTGCCCGAGGATCGCACCGGCTGGCCGGATCCGGGCGGCGCCACCCCCACCCCGGGCCCGTTGCCGGCCGGTCTGGTCGACTGGTTCGCCGCGGGGGCACGCGAGTTGGCCGAAGCGTTCGAGCGCACCCCGGCGGAGAGACCGGTCTGGACCTGGTCCGCCGAGCAGAGCGTCGGCTTCTGGCTGCGCATGCAAACCGTCGAGGCCGCGGTGCACCGCTGGGATGCCGAGCACACGCTCGGCACGGCGGTCCCGATCGATGCCGAACTCGCGGCGGACGCGATCACCCAGCACTTCGAGGTGATGGTCCCGGCCCGGCGCGACCGGCGGCAGGCACCACCCGGATCCGGCGAGCACCTGCGGTTCCGGCGGACCGACGGTCCGGGCGACTGGGCGGTGCGCTTCGTCGGCGACGAGGTCCGGTTCGGCCCGGCCGACGGACCGGGTGACGTCGAACTGGCCGGTACGGCATCGGACTTGGCCCTCTTCCTGTGGGGCCGCGTCCCGGCCGACCGACTCACCGTCACCGGCGACCCCGACACCGTCGACCGCTACCTCGCCCTGGTCCCGGCCGTGTAGACCCGCACCGGCCCGATCGCGGGCTCCGGGAACAGCGGTCGCGCACTTGCGCGACACCACGAAGCGACGGCTTCGGGGTGGGCCGTCAATCCGTCGGCGGGGTCGTGTCGGTGGAGGTGGCCGAGACTCTCGGGAAGGGGCGCGGGTAGTGCACGCCGAGATGGAAGCGGTCGGCGAGGACGTCCGCGAAGGCCGCCGCGATCCGGTACTCGCCGGCCTGGTTCGGGTGCAGGCCGTCCCCGGTGTGCTCGGCCGCGACGAATTCGGCATCGGTGGTGGCCACCACGATCGGCGACTCGTCGGTGTTCAGTTCGGCCGCGATGGCATCGATGCGGGCGTTGAAACTCGCCGCGCGGGCGGCGAACTCCGGGTCCGGGCCCGCCTGATGGGTGGGCAACACGTGGCCGAGCACGATCCGCAGGCGCGGGTTGCCCCGGCGGGCGTCGGTGATGAACGCGCGCAGGTCCGTCTCGAACCGGGTCGGATCCACCGTCGGCCGCAGGTCGTCGACCCCGAGCAGGATCAGCAGGTAGTCGGGCCGGTGCTCGGCCACCTCGGCCTCGATGTCGCCGAGCGGGTCCTTGGACCCGACCAGGTCGAGTCGCACGTCGTGGGCGCGCAGGTGCCGCCACAGTCGGTAGCGCCAGGTGCGGTCGCCGCTGCCGACGTGACCGATCGAGTCGCCGGCGATCATCACCGGGACCTCGTGTCTCGCGCCCGTCATCGTGCCTCCCGGGTCGATCCACCGGCCGTGTCCGGGCAGCGGTCCTGTCCACACGGTAGGTTCGCCGCGCGCCCGGCGCCGGCTCGGCTACCGCGAACGGGTGGTGCCGGGCCGGGCGCCGTCCGTCATTGCGACGCCTCGCGCAGCAGCGCCGGCAGCGGCCGGTGGTGCAGGATGTCCAACCGGGAGACCGCCCTGGTCAGCACCACGTACAGACGGCCCGCCCCGCGGGCCTCGGCGGCCACGATCGCGGCCGGCTCGACCACCACCACGTGGTCGTACTCCAGGCCCTTGGCCAGCGTCGCGGGCAGCACGGTCACCCGTACCGCGCCGGTGGGGTCCGGCGCGTCCGCCGTCGTGGTGGCGATGTCGGCGTCGGCCAGCGCGGCGCGCAGCGCCTGCGTACCCGCCTCGTCGGCGATCACCCCGATCGAGCCCGGTCGGCCCAGCGCGGCGCGCACCGCGGCAACCGCCGCGGCGATCGGGTCGGCCACCTCGCGAATGGTCAGCTCACCGTCCGCGCGCAACGATCGGGCCTCGGGTACGTCCACGTCCAGGCCGGCGAGCAGCCGGTTCGCCAGTGCGACGATCACCGCGGGCACCCGGAAGCCGACGGTCAGCGGCGCCACCTCGGCGTCGGGTCGGCCCAGGTGGGCGAGCAGCTCGGGCCAGGTGCGCGCGGACCACGGTGTGGTGCCCTGGGCCAGGTCGCCGAGCACGGTCACCGAGCCGGAGCCGATCCGCCGACCCAGCGCGCGGCACTGCATCGGGGACAGGTCCTGGGCCTCGTCGACCACCATGTGGCCGTAGGTCGGTGGCCGTTCGATCAGGCCGCCGACCTCGTCGAGCAGGACCAGGTCGGCGGCCGTCCAGCGGGCGCTCCGCCACGAGCGCGGCGGCCGGGTCCACCGGATCGCCCGCTGTTCGTCGGCGGTGAGGATGCCGTCGGCCGCGGCGGCGAGCGCGTCCGGGTCGGTGAGCAGCTCGGCGAGGACCTGCTCGGGCCGGGCCGTGGGCCAACAGTGGTCGACGAAGCCGCCGACGGCCTTCGAGCGGCCCATCCGGCGCAGCCAATCGCCGGTCGGCGGGCCGGAGTTGCGTTCGGCCTGGCGTTGCAGCAGGGCCACCGCGCGGGCTCGGATCCGTTCTCGGCCGACCTGGTAGGGGGTGTCCTCGGCGTGGACCCCGTCGACGATCCGGGTCAGTTCGTCCAGGGCGATCCGGCGCCGGTAGGAGCCGTCGGGTACGGCGACGGGTTCCGTCGGGGCGGTGATCCGGGCGTAGAGCGCGCGGCGCAGCACGGTCGCCATCCGGGCATCGTGCTTGACCACCTCGGCCGCGGGTTCGTCCCGGGCCCGGATCGGGTGCCGGCCGACCTCGTCGTCGATGGTGGCCTGCCGGATGCCGGTCTCGCCGAGGGCGGGCAGCACCTCGGAGATGTAGTGCAGGAAGGCCCGGTTGGGGCCGACGATCAGCAGGCCGGCGCGTTGGATGCGGTGCGGGTAGGTGTAGAGGAGGTAGGCCGCGCGGTGCAGGCCGACGGCGGTCTTGCCGGTGCCCGGGGCGCCCTGTACGCAGATCGAGGCGGTCGGGTCGCGGCGGACCAGGTCGTCCTGTTCGGGCTGGATGGTGGCGACGATGTCGCGCATCGGGCCGACCCGGGGCCGGCCGAGTTCGCCGGCCAGGATCGCCCCGGGGCCGTCGGCGTCGGCCGCGTCCGGCGCGGGGTGGCCGGCGAGGTGCTCGTCCTCCAGGCCGGTGAGGTCCTCGGCGGCGCCGGTGCTCCACGGTGCCCAGCCGAACCGGCGGCGGATCGCGACGCCCTGTGGGTCGCGGGTACTGGCGCGGTAGAAGGCGCGGGAGATCGGTGCGCGCCAGTCGACCACGAGCGGCGGCACGGCCGGATCGGTGCCGATCCGACGCCGACCGATGTGGTAGCAGCCGCCCCGGTGCTCGCCGGCCGCCGCCGTACCGGCAAAGTCCAGGCGGCCGAAGAACAGTGGTGTGTCCGGGAGTTCGTGCATTTCGCGGGCGCGACTGCGCAGCGTGTAGCCGAGCGCCTCGGCGTCCGCGCCGGACGCGGAGACGTCGGCGCCGGTGCGCACGTGTTCGGCGGAGCCCGCGACCATCGCGGCCATCGCCTCGCGGCAGACCTCGTGGTAGGCGCGCTCCCGGCCGAGTTCGGCATCGAGTGGCGTCATACCGGAAGGATAATGCAACTCGGTTAAAAACGTTACCGAGTAACGTCCGAATAGCGGATCAACCCCTCCGCCAGCCGATCAAAGGCCCGCTCCGCCGTCACCCGGGCCACCGGATGCAGGGCCGCCGCCCGCTCGCCCGCCGCGATCCGCCGCCAGTTCTCCCGGGCCAGGATCCGTTGCACCGCGACGATCTGGCCGGCCGCCAACCGGGCCTGCATGCCGTCCGCGTCCTCGGCCGCGTCCGTCTCGGAGACCGAGGCGCCCAGCGCGGCGGCCAGCGCCTCCTCCGAACGTTCGGTGTACGCGTACAGCCGGGCCACCAGACTCGGGGTCCCGTACAGCAACCGATGGAAGGCCAGCACCTGCGGATGGTCGCAGAGCCCGGTCACCGGATCGTGCCGATCCAGTCCGGCCAGGAAGTGCAGGCGCAGCGCCGTCAGCGCCGAGACGCCCTCCGGCCGCCCGGCCACCACCCGACCGGCCTCGTCCTGATGGTCGGCGAACCGGTGCAGCACCAGGTCCTCCTTGGTCGGGAAGTACCGGAACAGCGTCGGCTTGGAGACCTCCGCGGCGTCCGCGACCTCGGCGACCGACACCCGGTCGAAGCCCCTCGCCAGGAACAACCCGATCGCGACATCGGAGATCGTCGCCGCCATCCGCAACCGCTTGCGCTCGCGCAACCCCATCTCACCGCTCATGCGCGGCACCCTACGCCGACCGACGGCGCCCACCGCCCGGGCGGGCGCGGGTACTAGGCCGCGTCCACGACGCCGATCTCGCGTGCCCGAAGGCCCGCCAGCACCACGTCCGCCACCGACCGCGATCCGCATCGGTCGATGTCCACCACGATCGTGTGCCGAGGATCGGCTTCGACCGCGATCGCGACATGGGCCTCCGCGATGCGCTCCAGCGCGCCACGGCGGGTCAGCCAGCCCCGGTCGTCGACGGAGAGCACCTGCTGCGCGGACAGCCGGTCGCGCAGCGTACGGGCCGCCGCGGTCAGGTGGACCGTGACCGTCGGCTCCTCCAGCACGGCCCGGTATTCGGCGACCTGGGCACTGAGCCGGCTCCCGTCGGCCCGATAGATCACCGCACCGTCGGCGGCGACGCCGGCCGCCCACGTGTGCACGATCACCGGCCCGGCCGAGCGCCGGCGCTTGACGAGCGCGTCGGCCCGCAGCAGCCCGGCCAGGCCGAGGCCGTATCCGGCGCGGGCGCCGAGGCGGATCGATTCGGCACGCCCGGCGATCGGGGTGCAGCCGAGCACGGCGCCGAGGGTGTCGGCGAGCGCGGCGCCGCCCGCGCCGGGCGGCCCCTCGATCGCGATGAACGTGTGGTGATCGGTGCGCCCGGCGGGAGCGGGCCCTGCGAGCGTGGTCGGGGTCATCGCGGTGTCCTGGTTCGCTGGGATGGCCGTCGGTCGCGGACGGACCCAGCGTGCGAGCACGTCGCCGGCCGTCGCCCCTCCACGGTGCCTGATCCCGGGATGCCCCCGCAGGATCGACCGGGCGAACATCAGGCAACCACGAGGGTACCCGTCAGCGCCGCCCGACATCGAACTCGCGCTGCGTACAGGCACATTGACCCTCGCACACCGTGCATTCCCGGACCATCCCGGCTCCGCCGCGCCCGAAGCGTGTCCGCGCACCCGCGCCGACGGCCGGCGCCCGCCCCGCCACGCTGATCCGCCGCCCATACGGACAAACCCGACGGTCCCTCGGTTAGGCTCCCCGGATGTCACAGCTTCCGACGGTCGCCGAGATCACCGCACTGCACAGGGCATACGCACCGACCCGAGCGGTCTTCGAGAAGGTGCACACACATTGCGTGATCGTCGGGCGGATCGCCGAGCAGTTGGCGACCGGACCCGGCGGCGCCGGCGCCGACCTCGACCTGGTCCGGGCCGGGTGCCTGCTGCACGACATCGGGGTCTACCGGCTCTACGACGAGGAGGGCCGGCTGGACGGCGCCAACTACGTGCGGCACGGGCTGCTCGGCGTGGAGATCCTGCGCAAGGAGGGCCTGCCCGAGTCGCTGCACCGGTTCTGCTCGTGCCACACCGGCGTCGGGCTGACCCGGCACGACGTGCTGAGCCGGCAGTTGCCGATCCCGGTGGACGACTACGTCGCCGAGTCGGCCGAGGAGCGCCTGGTGATGTACGCGGACAAGTTCCACAGCAAGTCGAACCCGCCGCGGTTCCTGCGCCCCGACACGTTCGCCGCGAAAATCCGGCGCTTCGGGGACGACAAGGTGGTCGCCTTCCAGGCCCTTGCCGAGGAGTTCGGTACGCCCGAACTCGAACCGCTCGCAGCCGAGTTCGGGCACCGCATCACCTGAGCGGCGGCGCTCCCGAACCGGTCGGCCGGTCGGGTGTCACATTCGCCGCCCGGCTCGTGTCAGCACTGTGACCGAAGCAGCGCAGCACGAGACCCCTGGCGAGCGACCATGACCACGCAGACCTCTCCCTCCGCCCCGGCGGATCGACCGGCCGACGCACCCTCTCCCGCGCCGCCGCCCACGCTCTTCGGGCGCTACGCCGCGTTCGTCGCCGGACGGCGCTCGAAGTGGGTGGTGCTGGTGTGCTGGCTGTTGCTGATCGGCGTCGGCGGGTCGTTGGCCGCCAAGCTCGGTTCGGTGCAGAACAACGAGCAGCAGACCTGGTTGCCGGCGGATTCCCAGGCCACCCGGGCGCTGGACATCGCCGACGAGCACTTCACGAACAAGGGCATCCTGACCGCGGTCGTGGTCTACACCCGCGATCGGGGACTCACCCCGGGCGACCTGGCCCGAATCGGCGAGGATCGCGGCCGCTTGCGCGAGCGACGGATGGCGGCGGCGGAGATTCCGGACGTCGTGGTGTCGCAGGACGGCAAGGCGGCCTACCTCACCGTGCCGTTGAAGGCCGACAAGAGCGACAACGCGGTGCTCGGCGACGCGGTCGAGGCCGTGCGCAAGCTCACCGGGGAGGGCGCACCCGCCGGACTCGACGTGCGGATCGCCGGTCAGGCGGGCAACCTCGCCGACTTCATCGATGTGTACTCCGGCATGGACGCGACGCTCCTGGGCACCACGTTGGCGATCGTGGCGCTGCTGTTGTTGATCACGTACCGCAGTCCGGTGTTGTGGCTGATCCCGCTGATCTCGGTGGCGTTGGCGAGTCAGGTCGCCTCCGGCGTGGTGTACCTGCTCGCCCGGTATGCGGGCCTGGTGGTCAACGGGCAGAGCTCGTACGTGCTGGTCGTGCTGGTCCTGGGGGTCGGCACCGACTATGCGCTGCTGCTGATCGCGCGCTATCGCGAGGAGTTGCACCGGCACCGGGACCGGCACGAGGCGATGGCGACGGCGCTGACCCGCTGCCTGCCCGCGATCGCCGCGTCCGCCGCGACGGTGGGCATCGCCACGCTGTGTCTGGTCTTCGGCAGCATGAACTCCACCCGCGGTCTGGGGCCGGTGGTGGCCATCGGCGTGGTGATCGTGTTCTGCGCGATGACCTCGCTGCTGCCCGCGTTCCTGGTCGTCCTGGGTCGCTGGGTGTTCTGGCCGTTGATCCCGCGCCACACGGTCGGGTACCAGGGCGTGGGTGTGGAGCGCGAACACGGCGCATGGGCCCGGGTCTCGCGCGCGGTGGGCCTGCGGCCCCGGCCGATCTGGATCGGCAGTGTGCTGGTGCTCGCGGCGCTGGCGTGCGGCGCGCTCACGCTGGGCAGCGGGCAGACCGCGGGTGAGCAGTTCACCGAGCGGGTCGACTCGGTGATCGGGCAGGAACGACTCGCCGAGCACTTCGCGGCCGGCTCGTCGGCTCCCGCGGACGTGTACGTACGCAGCGAGGGTGCCGCCGCGACGGTGCGCATGTTGCCGACCGTGCCGGGGGTGAGCTCGGCGACCGAGGTGGCGAGCGCCGGCGGATGGACGCACATCGCGGCGGTGTTGCGGGACAGTCCCGACACCGGCGCCGCCCGGGACACCATCGAGCGGATCCGCGCGACGCTGCGCTCGGGACCGGCGCAGACCCGCTCGGCACTGGTCGCCGGGCAGAGTGCGGTCGCGTTGGACACCTCGCAGGCGCAGGGCGAGGAGGAGAAGCTGCTGATCCCGCTGATCCTCGCGGTGGTCCTGCTGATGCTCGTGGTGCTGCTGCGCGCACTGGTCGCGCCGGTCGTGCTGCTGCTGTCGGTGGTGCTCTCGTTCGGTTCGGCGGTGGGTGCCGCGGCGCTGATCTATCACGCGCTGGGCCACCCGCGGATCGACCGTGGGCTGCTGCTGTTCGGCTTCCTGTTCCTGGTCGCCCTGGGCGTGGACTACACGATCTTCCTGATGACCCGGGCCAGGGAGGAGGTCCGGGTGCGTGGGCACCGCGAGGGCGTGCTCACCGGGTTGACCGTGACCGGCGGCGTGATCACCTCGGCGGGCCTGGTGCTGGCGGCCACGTTCGCCGCGCTCACCGTGATCCCGACGGTGAATTCGCTCCAGCAGGGCGTGTTGGTCGCGGTGGGCGTGCTCCTGGACACCTTCCTGGTCCGCAGCCTGCTCATTCCGGCGCTGGCGCTGGAGATCGGCCCCCGGTTCTGGCGACCGGGACGTGCGAAAGACTGAGCCGTCGCAGGCCGACCTGCGCAACGTCGATCATCCGAGCGAGCCGATCCGGAGGCAGCGTCACCATGACCTCACCGCCATCCCCTCCCCGCACCGCCGAGCAGCGCAAGCAGGACACCCTCGATCGGCTCGAACACGACGTGGACGCGTGGGTGGCCACCGCCGACGCGAGGACCGGGACGCCGTACCTGGTGCCACTGTCCTTCCTGTGGGACGGCGACACGCTGCTGATCGCGACCGCCTCGGCGAGCCCGACCGCCCGCAACCTGCCGGCGGGCGGCACGCTGCGGCTCGGGATCGGACCGACCCGCGACGTGGTCATGATCGAGGCCACCGCCGAACCTCTCACGCCGGCCGAGATCCCCGGTGACACGGCCGACGCCTTCGCCGCGAAGACCGGCTTCGACCCGCGGAAACTCACCACCTCCTACCACTACTTCCGCATCCGCCCGAAACTGGTGCAGAGCTGGCGCGAGGCGAACGAACTCGCGGGTCGCGAGGTGTTCCGCGACGGCGCCTGGCTGGTTCCGTAGCGCGAACGCGCCGCGACGTGCCGGGTTGACCGGCCCGCCGCCGGTCTCTCGTGGGTGCCGGCGGCGGGGGTCGTCGGGGGCTCGGCTGCCGGGGGACGGCGGCAGCCGAGCGGCTCAGCTACCGAAGTAGTTGTCGAAGTTGCGGGAGAATTCGAGGTTGTTGAAGCGGTCCCAGTTGATCGACCAGGTCATCAGTCCGCGCAGGTTCGGTCGCACGCCGTGGGGTGTGTAGCCGCCGCAGTTGCTGCCCTTGGTCAGGCAGTCGAGGGCCTTGTTCACCTCGGTGGTGGACACCCAGCCGTTGCCCGCCTGCACCGAGGCCGGCATGCCGATCGCGACCTGGTCGGGTCGCAGCGCCGGGAACACGTTGTTCGTGTTGCCCGCGACCGGGAAGCCGGTGAGCAGCATGTCCGTCATCGCGATGTGGAAGTCGGCCCCGCCCATGCTGTGGTACTGGTTGTCCAGGCCCATGATCGAGCCGGAGTTGTAGTCCTGGACGTGCAGCAGGGTCAGGTCGTCGCGCAACGCGTAGATGACCGGGAGGTAGGAGCCGCACCGCGGGTCCTGGCCGCCCCACTGGCCGGAGCCGTAGTACTGGTAGCCCATCTGCACGAAGAACGTCTCCGGCGCCATGGTGAGCACGAACCGGCTGCCGTACTTGGCCTTGAGCGTCCGGACCGCCGAGATCAGGTTGACGATCACCGGCGTGGTCGGGTTCTTGAAGTCGGTGTCGCCGGCGTTCAGCGACAACGAGTGGCCCTCGAAGTCGATGTCCAGGCCGTCGAGTCCGTACTCGTCGATGATCCCGCCGACCGATTGCACGAACTTGTCCCGGGCGGCGGTCGTGGACAGTTGCACCTGGCCGTTCTGCCCGCCGATCGAGATCAGCACCTTCTTGCCCGCCGCCTGCTTGGCCCGGATGGCGGCCTTGAAGTCGGCGTCGCTCTCCACGCTCGGGCACTCGGCGACCGGGCAGCGCACGAACCGGATGTCGCCGGAGGTGACCGAGGTGGGCTCGCCGAAGGACAGGTTGATCACGTCCCAACTCGCGGGCACGTCGGCCATCCTGGTGTAGCCCGCGCCGTTGGCGAAGCTCGCGTGCAGGTAGCCGACCAGGGCGTGCGCGGGCAGTTGGCCGCCGCCTCCGCCGTCGGTGGCGGTGGTGGCGGTGACGGCCGCCGACTTGGCCGACTCGCCGGCCGAGTTGCTCGCGCTGACCTGGAAGCTGTACGCCGTGGCCGGGCTCAGTCCGGTCACCGTGGCGCTCGGACCGGTCGCCGATTGCGCCAACGTGCCGTTGCGGTAGACGTTGTAGCCGGTCGCGCCGGGGACCGCGGTCCAGGTCAGCGGCACGGCCGTGGTGGTCGGGGTGCCGGCGGCGAGGCCGGTGGGGGTGGCCGGGATCTGGGTGCCGCCGCCGGTGGTGGTCGCGGTGACCGTCGCCGACCTGGCCGACTCGCCGGCCGAATTGCTCGCGCTGACCTGGAAGTTGTAGGCGGTGTTCGCGGTCAACCCGGTGACGTTCGCGCTCGTCCCGGTGACCGACTGTACCTTCGTGCCGTTCTGGTACACGTTGTAGCCGGTCGCACCGGGCACGGCGGTCCACGACAGCGGCACACTCGACGAGGTCGGCGCACCGGCTGCCAGGCCGGTGGGCACCGCCGGGATCTGGGTGCCGCCGCCGGGACCGGTCAGCGACAGGTCGTCGGCGTAGTAGGCGCCCGTGCCGTACCAGCCGTGTGTGTACAGGGTCACCGACGTGGTGTTCGCGCCGGTGCGGAACGTGGTGGTCAGGCGGGTCCAGTCCGGTGCGGAGCCGGTCCATGTGGACGGGTCGGTGGTGCCGGTGCCGGTCGCGCCGAGGTAGACGTAACTGCCGCGCACCCAGCCGGAGATCACGTAGTCGGAGGAGGGCTGCACGGTCACGGTCTGCGCGCAGCGCGCGTTGTCGCTGCCGGCCGGGGTCGCCTTCAGGGCCGAAGTCCCGGCGTGTACGGGGGTACTGACGGTCGATCCGCTGCCGGCGCCGCAGGTCCAGCCGGTCAGGCCGGATTCGAAGCCGCCGTTCTGGACGAGTTCGGCGGCGTCCACCGCGTCGGCGGTGCCGCCCGCCGCGGTGAGCATGGCGGCGGTCAACAGGGCGGTGCTTGCCGCGGCGACGAGGGGGCGCAGCCGCTTGGGGGGACGAACGCTGGTGGATCCGAACATGGGATTCCTCGCGTGGTCGGGACGGAACGGAGCGGGACGCCCGGGCCGGTCGCGTGGTCCGGCCCGGGCGCTGTGCGCTGAGTGCTGAGTGCTGAGTGCTGAGTGCTGAGTGCTGAGTGCTGAGTGCTGAGTGCTACGGGAGCGTGTCGAGGTGCGGGCCGACCGTGTTGGAGAACTGGTTGCCGTTCAGGGCGTCCCAGTTGGTCGACCAGGTCATCGCGCCGCGCAGACCCGGGTAGGTCTTGCTCGGCTTGAACGTCCCGCAGCCGGTGCCCTTGGCGAGGCAGTCGAGCGCGTTGTTGACCACGCTCGGCGAGACGTAGCCGGAGCCGGCGCCGCGCGGGGAGGCGGGGAGGCCGAGGCCGACCTGCGAGGGGGCCAGGCCGCCTTCGAGTTGGATGCAGGCGAGGCCGGTCATGAAGTCGACCGTGCCCTGGCTGTACACCTTGCCGTCACAGCCGAGCATCGCGCCGCTGTTGTAGTACTGGGTGTTGACGACGGTCAGGATGTCCTTGATCGCCAGCGCGGTCTTGAAGTACTCGGTGCCGGTGGACTGCATGTCCAGCGTCTGCGGCGCCATGGTGATCACCAGGCCGGGGCCGACCTTGCCGGACAACGAACGCAGCGCCTGGGACATGTAGGTGGAGTTGATGCCGTTTTCCAGGTCGATGTCCACGCCGTCGAAGCCGTAGTTCTGGATCAGCGTGTACAGCGTGTTCGCGAAGTTGGTCGCCGAGGAGGAGCTGTTGACCGAGACGGTGCCCTTCTCGCCGCCGACCGAGATGATCACCTTCTTGCCGGCCGCCTTCTTGGCCGCGATGTCGGCCTTGAACGCCGCCTCGGAGTAGTTCAGCGCCGGGTCCAGGGTGAACGAGACGCCGCCCGGGGTGCCGGTGGCATCGGCGAACGAGACGGCGATGATGTCGTATTCGGCGGGCACCTGGGCGATGGTCTGGATGGTGGCGCCGTTGTTGAAGTTCTGCCAGTAGCCGGTGAGCACGTGCTTGGGCAGTTGGCCGCCGCCCCCGCCGCCGGTGGTGGTCGCGGTCACCGCGGCCGACTTGGCCGACTCGCCGGCCGAGTTGGTGGCGCTGACCTGGAAGCTGTAGGCGGTGTTCGCGGTCAGACCGGTGGCGGTCGCGCTCGTCCCGGTGACCGACTGCACCTTCGTGCCGTTCTGGTACACGTTGTAACCGGTCGCGCCCGAAACCGGGTTCCACGACAGCGGCACGCTCGACGACGTCGGCGCACCGGCGGCCAGACCGGTCGGGGTGGCCGGTATCTGGGTGCCGCCGCCGGTCGTGGTGGCGGTGACCGTCGCCGACCTGGCCGACTCGCCCGCCGAGTTCGTCGCGGTGACCTGGAAGTCGTACGCCGTGTTCGCGGTCAGACCGGTGACGTTCGCGCTCGTCCCGCTGACCGACTGCACCTTCGTGCCGTTCTGGTACACGTTGTAACCGGTCGCACCGGGCACGGAACTCCACGACAGCGGCACGCTCGTGGCGGTCGGCGCACCGGCGGCCAGACCGGTGGGGGTGGCCGGTATCTGGGTGCTGCCGCCGGGGCCGGCGAGGGTGATGTCGTCCGCGAAGTAGGCGGGTTGGCCGTACCAGCCGTGCGTGTAGACGGTGACCGAGGTGGTCGAGGGGCCGGTACGGAACGTGGTGGTGAGTTGCTGATACGTTCCGGCACCCGGTGTCCAGGTGGACGGGTCGGTGGTGCCGGTGCCGGTGGCGCCCAGGTAGACGTAGCTGCCCTGGACCCAGGCGCTCAGGGTGTAGGCGGAGTTCGGCAGCACCGTGACGGTCTGTGTGCATCGAGCGTTGTCGGCACCCGCCGGGGTGGCCTTGAGCGCGCCGGTGCCGGCATGCGTCGGGGTGCTCACCGCGGCGCCGGAACCGGCGGAACAGAACCAGCCGGAAAGGCCGTCCTCGAAGCCCGGGTTGCTCATCAGGTTGTCCGCGGCCTGCGCGCTGCCCGCGACGGCGACGGTCAGACCGGCGCCGGCCAGGGTGAGCGCCGCGAGTGCGGCCAGGGTGGGGTGCCCGCGGCGAGGGGACTTCGCCTGCGGAACATGCGAAACGCGTGCCACTACTGCCTCCGTGCGTGGAGAAGCGATGTGGGTGGACGTGGTACCGCCGCATGCGCGACAGCCCGCCCTGCGCGCATATTGGTCTAGGCCAAAGTGGTCCAGACCAATAGAGCGTGTCAAGGTTTTCCACCCGATCCGACTCCGTTTACCTCGCCGTCCCCAACCGGTTACGCTCCGCAGCGCCCCGATTCCCGGGCCCACGCCCGGATTTGCCGCCCGCTCCGGCCCCGCCGAGCACACGGCCGGCGCGCCGCCCCCGCACACCTCACCCGGCGAGTTCCCTGCGCAGAGCGCCCACCGAGGCCGGGTCCCAGCCCGGCCGCGGCGCGGACCCGACCAACAACCGGGTGTACGCGTGCCGCGGGTCGGTCAGGATGTCGGTGGTCGGTCCCTGTTCGACCGCCACGCCCCGATAGAGCACCAGAAGGTCGTCGGTGACCTGTTGCACCACCGCGAGGTCGTGGCTGACGAACACCAGCGCGACGTTCGTCTCCTTGCGCAATTCGGTGAGCAGGGCCAAGATTTGCGCCTGGATCGACACATCCAACGCGGAAACCGCCTCGTCCAGCACCAGGACCCGCGGGCGGGCCGCCAACGCCCGGGCGATGGACAACCGTTGCCGCTGCCCGCCGCTGAGCCGGTGCGGTCGGGCGTCGGCCTCGCGGGTGCCCAGGCCGACCTGGTCGAGCAGTTCACGCACCCGCTTGTCGCGGTCCGCCTCGCCGTGCAGGCGCAGCACGCCGGCCACGCACTGTGCGGCGGTGAGCCTGGGATCCAGCGACACGTACGGGTCCTGGAAGACCATCTGGATCTCCCGGGCCCGACGCAGCCGTTCCGCGGCACCCCGGGCGCGCGGCGCGCGCAGATGCCCGTCCACCGCGATGGTGCCCGCGTCCGGGCGGACCAGGCCCACCAGCATCCGCGCGATCGTGGTCTTGCCCGAGCCGGACTCGCCGACCAGGCCGAGCGAACCGCCCGGCGGCACGGTGAAGGAGATGTCACAGGCCGCGACCGTGCGCTCGCCGCGCCGGCCCGGCAGCGCGAACTCGCGACACAGACCGTGTACTTCCAGAGCCGGGGTGATCATCTGCGCACCTTCTCCACGGGGTGGTCCAGATCGGTTCGGCGGCACATCACGCTGCCACCGTCGTCGAGTTCGCGCGCGACCGGCCGCCAGGTCTCGCACGCGGTCTCCGCCACCGGGCAGCGCGCGACGAACGGGCAGCCGGGGAAGGCGTCGTCCAGCGACGGCGGTCGGCCCGGGATCGGCCGGATCGGGCGCGGGTCGCCCAGCTCGGGCGTGCACGCCAACAGGCCGGCCGTGTACGGATGGCGCGGATCCTCGAACAGCCGCTCCGCGGTCCGCTCCTCCACGACCCGTCCGGCGTACATCACGTACACCCGGTCGCAATAGGCCGCGGCCAGGTGCAGGTCGTGCGTGATGAACAGCAGGCCCAGGCCGCGCCGGCTGCGATGCTCGCGCAGGATGGCCAGGATCTCGGCCTGGGTGGTCACGTCCAGGGCGCTGGTCGCCTCGTCCGCGAGCAGCAGTTCGGGGTCGCCCGCGAGCGCCGCCGCGATCACCACCCGCTGGAGCATCCCGCCGGACAACTCGTGCGGGAACTGCCGCAGCCGCTCGGCCGGGCGTACGATGCCCACCGCCTCCAGCAGCCGCAGTGCCTCGGCGTACGCCTGCGCCTTGGGCCGACCCAGGGTGTGGATCAGCCGCTCGGTCAGGAAGTCGCCGATCCGACGCACCGGATTGAGCGAGGAGCGCGGATCCTGGTGCACCATCGCCACCCGACGGGCCCGCAGTTCACGCAGGTCGCCGGCGTCCAGGGTGAGCACGTCGCGCCCGGCCACGCCCACCCGGCCGCCGATGTGCGCGTCGCGCGGCAACATCCGCAGCACGGCCTTGGCGGCGGTGGACTTGCCCGAGCCGGACTCGCCGACCAGGCCCACCACTTCGCCGCGATCCACGCGCAGGCGCACGGCGTCGAGCACCGGTCGCCGCGCCCCGACGCCGGGCAGCTCCACCGTCAAGTCCTCGATGTCCAGCAGCGCATCGAGGCCGGGTGCGGCCTTCACCGGGTCCTTCTCGTGGTGGGCCATCAACGTTCCCTCACCCCCAGGCGGTCGGAGATCCGCACGCCGACGACATTGAAGGCCACCACGACCAGGGCGATCGCGGTACCGGGCACCAGGGCCGGCCACAGCGCGCCCTGGACCAGCGCGGCCTGTCCCTCCTTGACCATCAGGCCCCATTCCGAACTGGGCGGCTGCGCGCCGAAGCCCAGATAGCTGAGGGTGGCCATGCCCATCAGCACCTGACCGAACATCAGCACCAGGTAGCCGATCAGCGACGGCGCCAGGTTGGGCACCAGACGCCGGGCGCAGATCGCGAATCCGCCCATGCCCTGCACCCGATAGGCGTCGATGTAGGGCTTGGCCCGTTCCGCGAGCGCGATGCTGCGGGTGTACTTGGCCACCACCGGCGAGTAGGCCAGCGCGAGTGCGATCACCGCCGTGGTCAGGCCGTCGCCGAACACCGACACGATCAGGATCACGAACAACAATCCGGGAAAGGCGAACATCACGTCGGTCACCCGCGAGACGAAGGCGTCCACCCAACCGCCGTGCCAGGCGGCCAGCGTGCCCAGCGCGATCCCGATCACCGACGCGAGCGCGAGCAGCGCCAGCGGCGCCACCAGGCTCGGGCCGGCCCCGTGCAGCACCCGGGAGAGCAGGTCGCGCCCGGACTGGTCGGTGCCCAGCACGTGCGCGCCGCTCGGCAGCGCGAGTGAGGCGTCGAGGTCGATCGCGTCCGGCTCGTACGGCGCCACCAGCGGCGCCAGGATCGCCAGCGCCGCGGTCAGCAGCAGGAATCCGGCCGCGATCCGGAACGAGATCGGCCAGGTCCGCTTGGGCTTGGCCGGCTTGGGGGACGCCGCCGGCACCGGCGGCGCGGCGGCTTGGAGGAGGGTCATGCGGCGCTTCCTTCGAGGCGCACCCGCGGATCGATCAGCGGGTGCACGAGGTCGACGAGCGTGGTGACGAGCATGTACGCGAGCACCATGAGCAGCAGTACGGCCTGGGTCACCGGGAAGTCGTGCGTGTTGATCGCCTGGACCAGCAGCGAGCCCATCCCGCTGATCCCGAACGCGGTCTCCACGACCACGGTGCCCGCGAACAGGCTCGCGGTGATCAGGCCGCACATGGTCACCACCGGCGCCAGCGCGTTGCGCAACACGTGTCGGCGGATCACCTTGAACTCGGACAGTCCCGCCGCGCGGGCCACGGTGACGTGGTCCTGGGCGAACTGCTCCAACATGCTCTGCCGGGTCACCCGGCTGACCACGGCCAGTTCGCCCAGAGCCAGCGAGAGTGCGGGCAGGGTCAGGTGGTAAAGGCGGTCGCCGAAGCCCTCGCCGGCGCCGGTGACCGGGAACCAGCCCCACTGCACGCCCAGGAAGGCGACCAGGGCGAGCGCCTTGACGAACTTGGGGATCGACGCGAGCAGCGTGGTGACCGCGACCACGACCGCGTCGACCCGCCCGCCGCGCACCGCGGACCACACGCCGAGGGCGACGCCGACCACGACGAACAGCACGGCCGAGTAGGAGACCAGGAACAGCGTGGTGGGCACGCGCGAGGACACCAGGTCGGCGACCTGGTCGTGGTACTGCATCGAGCGGCCGAGGTCGCCGTGCAGGACCCCGCCGATCCAGTCCCCGTACTGCACCCACAGCGGGTCGTCGAGGTGGTAGGCGGCCCGGACGGCGGCCAGCTTCTCCGGCGTCGCGTCCTCCTGGCCGCCGACCAGGAACGCGGCCGGGTCGCCGGGGGCGGCATAGATCGCGCCGAAGATCACGAAGGACGCGGCGAGCAGGGTGACGAGCAGCCCAAGGGTGATGCGCAGGGCGCGGGCGGGCATGGGGGACACCTCCGAGGGCGAGGGCCGGTCCTCGATTCCGCGTCGTGGTGCTCGCGGAATCGAGGAGAGGGCCTGGGGAACGGGCCGGTGCGCCGGCCGGGCATGGGTGCCGGTACGGCCGGCGCAGCGCGAGAGATCAGCCCTTGGCGCCGAGGTCGGCCAGCCACGGGTAGGCGACGTTGGCCATCGACGCGGGCGCGCCGGTCAGCTTGGCGCTGGTGATCAGCACGTTGGGCACCTGGACCAGCGGCAACCACACCGCGTCCGCGGTGAACCGGCGCTCGGCCTCGACCAGCAGTTTCGCCCGGGCGGCGTCGTCGGTGGTGCGCAGCGCCTCGTTGACGACCTTGTCGTACTCGGGCGAACTGAAGCCGACCCAGTTGTTGTTCGAGCCGGTGAGCGCGTTGTCGTAGAAGCCGGCCGGGTCGGCCTTGGAGATGTACCAGTCGTCGGCGAACATGTCGACGCTCTTGCGCAGCGCCTGGTCGGTGTACAGCGAGGTGAAGTCGGCGCCGGACATGGTCTTGATCTCGGCCTTGAGGCCGATCCGGCGGGCCGCGTCCACAACCGCGTTGGCGATCAGGTTGCGGGTGGGCGTGCCGTCGTTGGCGACCACGATGGTCGGTGCGGCGGGGCCCAGTTCGGTGATCAGCTTCTTCGCCGCGTCCAGGTCGGCGGCGGTGGGCTGGGCCGGGGCGCCCTGGAGCGCGTCGTAGCCGGCCTGGAAGGTGGCCTTCTCGTAGCCCCACGCGCCCGGTCCCAGGGGGGTCTTCCACGGCGTGGCCAGTCCGGCGAAGGCCGCCTTGGCGATGCCCTGGCGGTCCAGCGCGAGCGAGAGCGCGCGCCGCACACGCGGGTCCTTCATGCCGCCGCGCTCGGTGGGGATCAGCGTCCAGGCGCGGGAGGAGGAGCCGTACGAGACGGTGAGTGCGCCGTTGCCGGCCAGCGGCGGGACCGCGCTCATCGTGGTCAGGTAGGTGCCGTCGGCGGCGCCGGTGGTCATGCTGTTCACCATGGCGTTCTCGTCCGCCCAGCCGAAGGTGGCCGAACGCACGAGCGGCTTGCGGGACTTGTCCCAGTAGGCGTCGTAGCGCTCCAGGGTGATCCGGCTGCCGGCCTTCCACTCCTTGAGGGTGTACGGGCCCGAGCACGCGTCGGTGCGGCCCGGGGTGCCGTAGTCCTTGCCCGCGGGCTCGGCCTGTTCGCGGTCGAGCACGACGCCCGCGTTGCCCGCGAGCGCCTTGGTGAACAGTGCGTCGGGCTCCTTCAGGCGCACGGTGACCTCGGCGTCGCCGGTGCGTTCGATGGAGCTCACCCGCTCGAATTCGTCCGATTCGTTCTTCCCGTCCGCGGCGTGCCGTTGCAGGCTCCACACCACGTCGTCCGCGGTCATCGGCGAGCCGTCGTGGAAGGTGACGCCGGCGCGCAGCTTGAGCACGAGCGTCGTGGGGTCGGTGTAGGTCGCCGAGTCGGCCAGGTGCGGGCGCATGCTCAGGTCGGGCTGGGTCTGGAACAGGCGTTCGCAGACGTTGGCGAGCAGCGCGTTGGAGTCGCTGTCCGAGCGCACGTCCAGGTCCAGCGACTTGGGTTCCTTGGCCAGCAGCCACTTGACGCTGTCCACCGCGCCGGTGGCCTTGGCGGTGGTGTCGGTCAGCGCGAGGTCGGCGGGCTTGCCGGGGGTGCCTGCGGCGGGGTTGCCGCCGGCGGTCTTGTTGGAGCACGCGGTGCTCAGGCCGAGCAGGGCCGCCAGGCCGAGCGCGGCGAGGGTGCGAGTGCGGGACATGCGACTCTCCGGGGGATGCGGGGATGCGGGGATGCGGGGGGACGGTGGGCCGGTCGCCGGCGCGGGCGCGGGCGGGTGGTCGGGCGCCGCGGGAGCGGGCGGGTGGGTCAGGCGCCGCCGGGACCGTCGTGCAGGTTCCAGGGCAGGAGTTCGTACTCGTGATCGCACGGGGTGCCGGCGGTGACGCGGTATTCGCCCGTGGTCAGGTCGACGCAACTGGACAGGAGCGTCGCCCACTGCCGGACCGCCGGTCGGGCCGGGTCCGGGTGGGTGCACAACGATTCGGGGTGGCCGAGGTGGTCGGACATCGCGGCGTGGATCAGCTTGCGGGTCTCGGCCGGGTCGCCCGCGTCCCGGCAGCGCCGCAGGCCGGCCTCGGCGCGCGGGACCCGAAGCAGCGAATCCGGGGCGGTGGGGCGGTAGTTCGCGGCCAGTTGGGTGGGCATGAAGGCCTGGTAGTGGTTGCCGTGCACGAGCAGGCCGTCGGTGGGGTACATCCAGCCGTTCGCGCCGGGCGTGGTCTCGATGTCGATCGCGAAGCCCGCCCGGTGGGTGAGCAGGGCGTTGCTGGCGATGTGTGCGCGGGTGCGGAAGAGCACGTCCAGCGCCTCGGCCGGGTTGGCGCAGTCGAGCACGCGGCGCCGGATCAGCGTCTGCGGGATGCCGACGGCGTGGTCGAAGCGCCCGCCGAGGCCGTTGGCGTTGAGCGCGAGGCCGGCCGAGTTGGCGCCCTGCCGGCCGACCTGGCCCGCCTCGACCTGCATCACCACGGTGGGCTTGCCGGGCTGGACCACCCGCACGACCATGACCGTCTCGCGCACGCCGTAGCGCCAGTCCCAATTCTGGCCGGCGTAGACGTGGCCGTCGCCGGAGGCCGGGTCGAGCAGGGCGAAGGAGGTGCAGCCGTCGGGGTTCTCCGGCGTCTGCGGCTCGACCGACACGTCCGGTGTCCCCGACGCTTCCGCTGGTGTGCCCGCCGCTCCCATCGCGGCGAAGGTGTCGTCGTAGATGATCTCGCCGCGGGCGTTGAGGGCGAGGATGTCGAGCAGGCCGAGGCCGGCGCCCTCGGCGATCCCGGTCATCTCCTCGACCAGGTCGGGGGCGAAGGCGCGGGACGGGGCGAGCCAGTGTTCGGCCCGGTCGGTGACCTGACGCCAGGTCAGGCCGCCGGCCGCGCCGAAGGCCTCGGCGTAGTAGTCGACCGCGGAATGGATGAGCGCGCTCGCCCCTTCGCCGTACTGGCGGCCCCGGGTCCGGGGCTCGCCGCCGATCTCGATGGTCGGAAGGGACACGCCACTCACGTCGTCTCCTGGGTGCTGGGGGTTGGGCGGGCGGGCGGGTGCTGCACGCTGTCCTGGGGCACGCCCCGGGTGCCGCGAGCCTCGTGGCGACCGTTCGTCGTCCCGGGTCGGTTGGTTCGACCCACAGGCTTAGTAACGTTCATTACGAGTTCGCGGTAACATGTATTGCTTGTTTCATGAGGAGAGTAATGGTTGATACCGGGGAGTCAAGAGGCGTGAGCGAACAACCGCAGAATCCGGCGCTGTCCCGACTCCGGGCGGCGATCCGTGATCAATGGGCCGACCTGTCCCCGGCCGAGCGGAACGTGGCCAGATACCTGACCAACTGCTCCCCCGAGCAGGTGCTCTTCGCCAGCGCCCAGGACCTGGGCGCGAGCATCGGTGTCAGCAACGCCACCGTGGTGCGTACGCTGCAGCGACTGGGCCTGGGCGGCCTGTCCGCGCTCAAGCGCGACATCGCCGCGGACTTCAGCGCGGACGTGGCCCCCGAGGTCCGGGTCCGGCAACGGATCACCCAGGTCGGCCAGGACCTCGACGGCATCCGCGCCCGGGTCTACGACGAGGCGATCGAACGGCTGGAACACGGCCGGGCCAACCTCGACGCGACCGCCTTCCGACGAGCCACCCAATTGCTCGCCGACGCCGGCGAGGTGCTCGCGTACGGCGTCGGCGCCTCGGAACTGGCCGGCCGGCATCTCGCGCTCAAGCTCAACCGGATGGGTCGGCGGGCCCGCTTCGTCGGCACCACCGGCTTCGCCCTGGCGGACGAACTGCTCGCGCTGCGTCGCCGGGACGTGGTGGTGATGTTCGTCCCCGGGCGTTTCCTGCGCGACATGGAGGTGCTTCTGGACCGCGCCCGCGTGGTCGGCGCCGGCATCGTGGTGGTCACCGACGAACTGGTCGAGCGCCTGGCCGACACCGCGGACGCGGTCCTGTACGCACCGCACACCCCGACCGGCATCACCGCCGAATCGCTGGCCGCGATCGTGCTCAGCGACGCGCTACTGCTGGCCGTGGCCTCCCTCGACGAGACCCGCTCGGTCGAGCACTCCCACCAACTGACGGCCCTTCGCGCCCAGTTGCTGGAGCCCAAGGAGGGCCGACCCAGGCGCTGAAAGCGCTCCGGCCCCACCGGGCCGGGCCCGGCCCGGGCGTCGACCGACCGGGCGGCCCGCGCAGCGGCGGATCACACGTCGCGCCGGCCGAGGACGGCGGTCGCGGCGCGCAGCGCGGCGACCGGGCACAGGGCGAGCGCGAGCCACGATCGCGGTATCGAGCCGGCGGCGTCCGTGCCGACCGACGTCGTCCAGGCGACCCGCGGCAACACGGCGTGCGGTTCGGCGAGGACGCGATTGCCGTCGGCGGGAACGAACTCCGGCAGCAGCAAGAACACCGCGAAAACCACGCCGAGCGCGGTGACCGGGCCGCGGAGCAGGGCGCCGACGGCCAGGCCGACAAGCGCGGATACCGGGAGGAGCACCACCGCGGCCGTGCAGCCGTGCGCCGCGCCGGGCTCGCCGATCGATGGACGGGGTGACGCGGGGGTCGGCGCCGCGCCTTGCGGAGCGGGGTCGCTCGAGGTCGGGTCGCTCGGGGCCGTGCGCCGTGCGCCGTGCGCCGTGCGCCGGACGTCGGGCTGCGGGCTTGCGGTTCCCGGCGCGGGCCGATCAGGCGCCCGCGCCGGGCGTACCGGGCCGCACCCGCCCACGACCGGCGCCGGCGTCCGCCGGGGTCATCCGCCGCCGCGCGGAACGGGTCCGGGCTCCTCGGTCGGCGAGGCGATCCCGGCGGCGGATCGCGGTGTCGGGCGGCGGCGGTGGACGACGATCAGGATGTCGGTCCACGCCACGCCCGCGGCCACCGCGCATACGGCCGCGGCCAGGATCCACAGGGCGCGGGCATCGGCCAGGTCGATGTCCGCGGCCACGGCGCACAGCGTGGAGGCAACGATCAGGATGGGCATGGCGATCCCGGCGGGGGCCAGTCGCGGGCCGAGCCGGTCGGCCCCGGCGGGCGGTCGGCCGCCGGAGCCCGGATGGGTGGTCGCGCGGGCGGCTGAGGCAGTCATGGTCGAAACCTACCCGCCGATACCGCATCGGCACTCCGACCGACGCCCGGACCACCCGGCGGGCGAGTGCGTCCCCGGCGCACCGATGCGCGGCACCGGGCGCGTGGAGCCCGACGCGGGATGGAGGACAGACCCTAGGCTGCTCGGCAGGCACTCGCCGCGGAGGCCGCGCGGTTCGACCTCACCCGCACGGGAACGGAGCAGCAATGACCAACACACCCGACGACCACACCCTCCTCCGGCAGGCCATCGCGCTCGCCGCCGAGGCCCGCGCCAACGGCAACCCGCCGTTCGGATCGCTGTTGGCGGCACCGGACGGGAAGGTCCTCGCGGAGGAGCGCAACACAACGCTCACCGACAGGGACATCACCGCCCACCCGGAACTGAAGCTCGCGAGATGGGCCGCACGCGAGTTGGACGCGGCCACGGCGGCGGAGACCACCATGTACACGAGTTGCCAGCCGTGCGAAATGTGCGCGGCGGTCATCGAGCGGGCGGGCCTGCGCCGGGTGGTGTTCGCGCTGTCCAATGAACAACTCCTGGACATCAGACCGAGCAGCGGCCAACCCCCCGTACCGCAGGTCGGCCCGGCGCTGCTCGAAGAGGTGCGCGACGTGGTGGCGGGGTACTACCGGTAGCCGTCGGGTGGGAACGGGGGATGTGGCGCCCGGCCCGCAACGGCTGAACACCGCATCCCCACCGGTCCTTTGCCTCGCTCGCACCCCGGGAACCTCACGTTTTGCTCAGATGCCGCCCGCCGGCCCCGTTCACCTCCTAGCCTCGTCGCCAACCCGGCGGCCCGGGCGACGCGTGGCACCTCGGTGATGTGCCGGTGGATACCGCGCTCCGGGTCGGCGGCCGACGGGAGAGGGGCCCGCGATGACGCACATCGATGGCGAATCGACCCCCGACGGCCCGAAGTCCGCGCCCGCGGACCCGATCCTGCGCTCGGCGGCCCTGCTCGAAGCGGTGGCCTGCCGGCACCCGAAGGCGATCTCGTTCGCCGGCCGGCGCCCGTACGGCGACACCGCGACCGGCCCGCCGACAACCGGCGAACGGGACGCGCTGTTGCGGGTCCTGCGGGTGCTGCGCGGCTCGGATCGGGATGTGGTGCTGGCGGTCGCGCCCGCCTATCTCGGGCTGATCGGTGCGGCCCGGCGGGCCGACATGCCGGTGCTCCCGGTCGCGGACGGCCCGCGTGGCGTCGACCTGGACGACCTCGCGGCGCAGGTGTACGGCGCCCGCGCGGCCGGTCTGCGTCCACGCGCCCTGTACGTGGTCCCGGACTTCGCCAACCCGTCCGGGATCGGCCTGGACCGCCTCGCCCGGTGCGAACTCCTGGCCACCGCGGCAGAGTTGGACCTGCTGCTGCTCGAGGACGACCCGTACGGCCTGATCCATGTCGCCGGCGATCGCCGACCGCCGACACTGGCGGCCCTGGACACCCGGCAACGCGTCGTACACGTCGGCTCGTTCGCCGAAACCGGCCGGCCCGGTCGGCTCGGCCGCATCGGCAACCCGGCGCACCTGCTGAACGGCCTCGCCGCCCGGTTCGGCCGGGGTCCGGCCGCGGATCGGGTGCACTGGAGCAGCCCGGACGGAGGCTTCCTCGTCGTGCTGACCGTGCCGTTCGTGGCCGACGACGAGCTGGTGGAGCTGTCCGCCCGCGAGTACGGCGTGATGTGGACGCCGATGGCGCACTTCTACCACCCCGGGATCGGGCCCGCCCACCGCCTACGGCTGTCCTGCGGCACGCTCGACCCGGCCACGATCGACCACGGCCTGAACCGCCTCGCGACCCTGATCGGCGACCGCACCGGCCCCTTCACCACCGTCGACCGACCCACCGTGCACCGAGGTCCCGCCCCGGGTCGGCGGCACTCCCGGGCCGGCACCGGATAGCCGGATCGGGCCCGCGTTCGGGCCGACCCCGGGCCCTCGCCGGCGCAAGCGGCCGTTCCGTCGTCGTGGTCGTCATCGCCGCCATCGCCGCCATCGCCGTGGCGGTGTCGGGACGGCCGCATCGTCGATATCGTGCACGGTGCACTGAAATTGCTCATCGTCGGGCGAACAGGAGCACATGATGGCCGTACCGGTAGCGCTGAACCACCTCGCCTACCAGACCAGGGACCTGGCGGCGACGCACCGCTTCTGGACCGAGGCGGTCGGCGCGGAGTTGGCGGGCGCGGTCCGCGAGGAGTCCCTCACCACCAGCAGCGGCGAGGTCACCGCGCCCTTCCTGCACGTCTTCTACGCGCTCGCGAGCGGCGAGTGCATCGCGTTCTTCGACGTGGCCAAGGACTACGCTCCCGTGCCCGACGGCCTCGAACGGTGGACCCGGCACGTAGCTCTCGGCGTGGACTCCGTCGCCGAGGTCGACGCGATGGCCGAGCAGATCCGCCGACACGGGGTCGAGGTCCGGGGCCCGATCGACCACGACGGCGTGTGGTACTCGGTGTACTGCTTCGACCCCAACGGCGTGCACCTGGAAATCACCCACCAGTCCCGCCCGTTGACCGAGCAGGACGCCGCCGAGGCCCGGATCGCGCTCGACGCCTGGCTCGCCGATCGCGCGGCCGGCAGACTCGCGGGCTGAGCCGCCCGGGCCGGCGGCGGGCGGGCGCCACTCGCCGGCGAGGCCGTTGGGGGCGGGCAAGCGGGCGAGGACGAGCGGGCCCACGGGCGGGCGCGAGTCGGCAGGGCCGCGGCGCGCCGCCCGCGCCACGCGCGGATCACGCCCCGTCGGCCGCCCGCGCCGCGCGTATCTCCAGGTAGCGCCGCTCCGGCAGGCTGGTCGTCCGCCGGGCGGCCTCGCGGTAGGCCTTCCGAGCCGCCTCGCGGTCGCCGGCGAGTTCGAGCAGATGGCCGCGCACCGCCCACACCCGGTGGTGTTCGATCATCCGGTCGTCCTCGGCCAGCGTGTCGAGCAGCTCCAGGCCGGCCCCCGGGCCGTGCACCATCGCCGTCGCGACGCTGCGGTTGAGGGTGACCATCGGGCCGGGTGACAGATGGTCGAGCAGCCGGTACAGCGCGAGGATCTGCCGCCAGTCGGTGTCCTCGGCGTGTGCCGCCTCCGCGTGCACCGCGGCGATCGCGGCCTGTAGCTGGTACGGGCCCGGCGGCCCCCACGTGAGCGCGTCGGTGACGAGCTCGGTGCCCTCCCGGATCGCCTCCGCGTTCCAGCGGCCGCGATCCTGCTCGGCCAGCGGGATCAGCCCGCCGTCCGCGGCGGTGCGCGCGGCTCGGCGGGCATCGGTCAGCAACATCAGCGCGAGCAACCCGGACACCTCGCCGTCGTCCGGCCGCAACCGGCGCACCGCACGGGTGAGCCGGATGGCCTCGGCGGTCAGGTCGGTGCGCAGCAGATCCGGGCCCGAACCGGCCGTGTAGCCCTCGTTGAAGATCAGGTAGAGCACCTGCAACACCGCACCCAGCCGCTCCATCGGCTCCCGCCCGGCCGGCGTGCCGAAGCGACCGCCGGCGGCCTTGATCCGCTGCTTGGCCCGGCTGATCCGCTGCGCCATGGTGCTCTCCGGCACCAGGAACGCGTCGGCGATCTGCGCGGTGGTCAGACCGCCGACCGCGCGCAGCGTCAACGCCACCTGCGAGGCTCCCGTCAGTGCCGGATGGCAGCACAGGAACAGCAGGGTCAGCGTGTCGTCGCGATCGCCGGCGGCATCGTCCTCGTCGGGTGCCGGCGAGACGAACTCGTCGGCCGGGGCCTGCGCGGCGAGCCGCTCCTCGCGGTTGCGGCGGGCCCGCTCGCTGCGCCAGTGGTCGATCAGCCGTCGGTCGGCCACGGTGAGCAGCCAACCCCACGGACTGTCCGGAATCCCCTCCACCGGCCACTGCACGGTGGCCGCGAGCAGCGCCTCCTGGACCGCGTCCTCACACGCGTCGAACTGGCCGTGCCGGCGGACGAGCACGCCGAGGACCTGCGGGGTCAACTCCCGCAGCAGGCCCTCGACGTGCGCGTCCCGGCTCACATCTCCGTCCCGGAGTCGGTCATCACCGGGCGGACCTCCATCGCCCAGTAGCGGGCGTCCGGCCAGCGCGCGGCGATCTCGACGGCCCGCTCGGTGCTCTCGCACTCGACCAGCAGGTAGCCGGCGAAGTGCTCCTTGGCCTCCACGAACGGGCCGTCCGTGACCGCCGGCACACCGTCCCGGACCCTTACCGTGCGGGTCTGCGCGGGGTCGGCCAGCGCCTCGCCGCCGAGCAGTTCGCCGGATGCGGTCAGCTCGGCCATCAACTCGTCGACCTCGCCGAACAACTCGGTGCGCTCGGCCTCGGAGAGTTCTTCCACGAATCCCGGGCGGTTGTGGATCAGCAGCATGAACTTCATCGGTGACTCCTGGTGGTTCCGGTTCCGGTTCGGTGCGGTCGGGCCGGGTGCCCCGGTCCGACCGGCGGCCCGATCCGGTGCTCGGCATCACGCTGCCGAGTCGCCGGGCGGGTCGCTCGTATCCGGGTCGGAGCGAGTCGACCGTTCTCGACATCCCGGCGGACAGAATGCCGAATCGATCCACGGCGGACGAAGCCGCCCGGCCGAACCCGTCCCCGAACGCCCCGAACGGCGGCCTCCGACACGCCACCGGCCGGCAACCGAGGTGTTTCGGACGACGTCGCGAACCGGGGTCGGACCCGGAACCCGAAAACCGGTCCCCGCCCCCGGGCCCGACCCCGAACCCGGTCAGTCGGCCCGCGTCGGTTCCACCCCGAGCACCGGCACCGTCGGCACCGCCGCCTGCCCCGGCGGCACCACCGACCCTGCCGATTCCGCCGATTCGGCCGCCTCCACCGACAGGGTCGGCACCGCGAGCACCCCCGGCGCCGACCGCCCGTCCGCCGGCGGGCGCAGCACGCGGTGCACCGCGAGCGTGCCGACGATCGAGGCCAGGCCGACCAGCGCGATCACGTGGCCGGGGGCGAGCACGCCGGCCAGCGCGCCCGCGCCCGCCATGGTGACCCCTTGGAGGGTCATCGTGCCGGTCATCGCCAGGCCCATCGCCTGGCCGGTGGCGGCCTCGGGAACGGCTTCCAGGAAGCGGCGTTGCAGGCCGAGCTGGTAGGACAGGCCCGCGCCGGAGAGCACGAACAGGCCGGCCGTCGTCCACAGCGGCGGCCCGGCCGCGAAGAACACCAGCGGGACGCCGAGTTGCAGAGCCAACCACAGCGCCAGGCGTTCGCGCGCGGCCGGGCGCACGAAGCGGCCCACCAACAGGTTGCCCAGCAGCATCCCGGCGGCGGCCGAGCCGTACAGGACACCGGCGTGGTCGGGCGTGTACGGGACGATCACGCCCTCGGCGGCCACGGCCAGGTTCGCCGGTATCCACTGGGCCAGCAGCAGGCCGCGCACGGCGCGGTCGCCGAGCAGTTCGCGATTGACCCGCCGGGTCGCGCGTACCGTGCCCTCGGCCCGGGCCGCCGCGGGGCGCTCGGTGCGCGCCGCCGCCGGCAGGCCCAATCGCAGCACCGCGGCGGAGGCCAACGCGGTACCGGCCGCGAACAGCAGCGCACCGCTCGACCCGACCAGTGCGAGCAGCAGACCGCCGACCGCATAGCCGAGCACCTGCATCGCGCCGGCGGTCATCCCGAACACCGAACGCCCGAGCACATAGGCGTCGCCGTGCAACAGTTCGGGCAGCGTGCGCTGACGCGCGGCGCCCGCGACCGGGCTGACCAACCCGACGCTCGCGAGCAGCGACAGAACCGCCCACACCGGCAACACGTCGGCCGCGAGCACCAGCGCGAGCGCGCAGCGCACCACGTCGTATCCGGCCATCGCGGTGCGCACCGGCAGCCGGTCGGTGAGCGAGAGTAGCAGCGCCCCGCCGAACGCCTGCGGGACGAACCCGGCGACGAAGGCGAGCGCGGACAGCGCCGGCGACCCGGTGCGTTCGTAGACGAGCACCGCGAGCGCGAGCATCCGCACGGTGTCGCCGATCAGCAGCAGTACATAGGAACCGAACAGCACCCGGAAGGCGCCGACCGCGAAGACCTCGCGGTAGGTCGCCGGTTTGACGTCGTCGCCGATCATGGGGGCGAGCGTGCTGCGGCACGCCGCCCGCCGGCCAATCTTTCGGCCACAACCGAAACCTGGCAGGCTGCCGGGTGGGAGGCGGCGCATGCTCAGGATCGAGGTCGGGCCGGCCGACGTGGCGCGCAGCAGATTCGGCATCTCGCCGCTGGGCGAGGTGGTGTGGGTGCTGCGAACGTTGTCGGGAAGCCACCAGGCCGGGCCGCTGCGACCGTGGATCGAGCGGTTGCGGCCGGGGTACGAGCGGCTGCGCCGCGAGCAGCCGGCGGTCGCGGCGATGACGTCGCTGTACCGGCGCGGCGGCTACAACGCGGACCTCCTGCACCCGCCCCCGTCGGGTACCCCGGCCGGCATCGGGGACGAACTGGCCGTACTGCGGGCCACGCCCCTGGCCCGGGCCCGCGCCGAACTCGCCCGCAACCTGGCCGGGCTCCGCGCGCCCTCGGCCTCGACCCGTGCGCTGCTCGACTCCCCCGACGTGGTGGCGCGGCTGGCGGATGCGATCGAGGCCGCGTGGACGACTTTGGTCGAGCCGGAGTGGCCGGCGCTGCGTGCGGTGCTGGAGCGCGATCTGGTGCGCACCGCCGGGCGGTTGGCGGCGTACGGCTGGGGTGCCGCGCTGGGCGACCTGTCGCCGCGGCTGCGGTGGCGCGACGAGGGCGTGATCGAGGTCGCCCACAAGGCGATCGACACGGTGGCACTCGGCGGCGACGGGCTGCTGTTCGTGCCGTCCGCGTTCGGTGCGTTGATCGCCTACGTGGAACCGCCGTGGCCGTACGCCATCGTGTATCCGGCCCAGGGCGTGGCCGAACTGCTGGGCGCCCCGGCCCGATCGGACGACGAGGCACTGGCCGACCTGCTGGGCACCACCCGCGCGACGATCCTGCGCGCGCTGGCCACCCAGGCGACGACCACCCAACTGGCCGCGCGGCTCAACCTCGGCCTGGGTACGGTCGGCGACCACCTGGCCGTGCTGCGCCGCGCCGACCTGGTCACCGGCCTGCGGGTGGGCCGCTGCGTGCACTACCGACGCACCACGCTCGGCGAGGTGTTGGCCGAGGGGCGCGGCTGACCCGCCCGGCCGCACTCGGGTGCTCGGGTCCGGCCGCGGTTCGGGGCGGCCGGGTCCGTAGCGTCGGCCCGCCCGTCCGACGCCCGCGGCCGCTCAGCCGGTGCGCGCGACCAGGCTCGGCAGGTAGCCCCTGGCCTGGCCCGTGGCGGTCGGGTGGTACGACTCGTCGACCGGCAGCGTCAGCCCGTGCAGCCACTCGTCCGCCGCACACACCCCGTGTCCGGCGAACCGGGCCCGGACGTCCGCGAATTCCGCGCCGCCGGCCGCCGCCCGGCGTGCCGTGACCTCCGCCAACGTGTCGGCCGCGTCGTCCAGCGCCCGCCGCTTGGCCACGCTCAGCCCCAGGAGACAGCTGCCCGTTTCGAACAGGCGCGGATATCCGAGCACGACCAGTCGCGCGTTCGGGGCCCGGCGGCGGATCTGCGCGTAGGTCGCGTCCAGATCGGCCGGCAACCGGTCGCGCACGTACGCCGTGGACGTCGCCACCGCGTCCGAACAGGCCCGGTCACTGCCGAGCACACAGGTCTCGAGCGTATCGGCGAAGCCGATGTCGTTGCCGCCGGCGCTGATCGTCACCAGCGTGGTGTCGGCGGTCACCGCGGACAACTGCCGCGCACGCACATCCGCCGTGGTCGCCGAGGAGCACGCCACGAAGGCGAACTCGGCCGCCGCGTGCTCCCGTTGCCACAGCGCCGGATAGGCGTTCGCACTGCGCTTGCAGTCGCCGCCGTCGGCGAGGTAGTCGCCCGCGCCGACGCCCGAACTGTACGAGTCCCCCAGCGCCGCGTAACGCGCGACCGGTGCGGCGGGAGCCGGGTGCGCGCCGACTCCGGTGAACGTGAGGGCCGCGGCGGCGACGACGGACGCGGCGACACGGAACGGCGACGGCACGAGTGGATCTCCTCCGGAACGTGGGCACGTTGTCGGAGGTATCGGCCGCAACGGCGGCCGGCTTGACCGCACTCACCCGCGGGAAGGATGCCCGGCGGCCCGCGCCGCGCCCGGGCGCGGGCAGCCGGAGTCGTCTTCACCACGTCGGCCCGCACGGCGGCCGATGTCTCACCCGCGCGCCGACACCGGCTCGTGGGTGCGGAAGGTCTGGCGGTAGGTCATCGGCGGTACGCCGATGGTGGCGACCAGGTGCTGGCGCAGCGAGGCGCCGGTGCCGAAGCCCGCCCGGTCGGCGATCCGGTCCACGCTCAGGTCGGTGGTCTCCAGGAGCCGGCGGGCGTGTTCGACGCGTTGCCGGGTCAGCCACTGGCCGGGGGTCATGCCCACTTCGTCCCGGAAGCGCCGGGTGAAGGTGCGTACGCTCATCCGCGCGTGTTCGGCCAGTTCGGCCAACGACAGCGGGCGGTGCAGGTGTTCGAGCGCCCAGGCCCGGGTCGCCGAGGTGGTGGCCGAGGACGGCTCCGGCACCGGGCGCTCGATGAACTGCGCCTGCCCGCCCTCGCGCCACGGCGGCGTCACGCAGCGCCGGGCGACCCGGTTGGCCACCTCGCTGCCGTGGTCGCGGCGCAGCAGGTGCATGCACAGATCGATGCCGGCGGCCACCCCGGCCGCGGTGAGGATGTCGCCGTCGTCGACGAACAGCACGTCCGGGTCGACCTCGACGCGGGGGAACCGCCTGCGGAACTCCTCGACCTCGTTCCAGTGCGTGGTCGCCGGACGGCCGTCGAGGAGGCCGGCGGCGGCGAGCACGTAGGACGCGGTGCAGATGGACACGATCCGGGTGCCGGGCCGCAGTCCGGCCAGTGCCCGGGCGAGCGGCTCCGGGAGCCAGTCCTGCTCGTCGTTCTCGTCCACGCCGCACGTGAACGGCGGGAGCACCAGGGTGTCGGCGCTCGCCAGCACCTCGGCGCCGTGCTCGACGGCGATGGTGAAGTCGGCGCTGGTGCGCACCGGTCGGCCGTCGAGGCTGCATGTGATCACCTCGTACAGCGGTTCGTCGGCGGCGCCGGTCGCGGTGCCGAAGATCCGCACCGGGATGCCCAGCTCGAACGGATAGACGTTTTCCAGGGCCAGGACCACGACTCGATGCATGGCCGGATCCTTTCACATGTTGGCCACTCGGCCACTCGATGGGTCTCGGGGGCGACGGCAGAGTTGCTCCCACGCCGCCGGACACGACGGTCGAACCGGAACACGAGCTGGGGAATGTGATGACGATGCGCGCCATCCGACAGGACACGCTGGGTGGGCCCGAGGTGCTGAAGGTGGTCGAGGTGGAGCGCCCGACCCCGGGTGCCTCCGAGGTGCTGGTGCGGGTGCACGCGGCCGGGGTGAACCCGACCGACTACTGGCACCGCGCCTCCGGCGGTCTGCTCGGCGACACCCCGGTCCCGCTGGGCTGGGACGTGTCGGGCGTGGTCGAGTCGGTCGGCCTGGGCGTGAGTGTGTTCCGACCCGGCGACGAGGTGTTCGGCATGCCCCGGCTGCCGCAGCCGGCCGGTACCTACGCCGAGTTCGTCACGTCGCCCGCCCGGCACCTGGCCCGCAAGCCGGCCGCCCTGTCGCACGTGGAGGCGGCGGCGCTGCCGGTGGCCGCGCTCACCGCATGGCAGTCGCTGGTGGACGCGGCCGACGTACGGTCCGGTCAGCGGGTGTTGATCCACGCCGCGGCCGGTGGGGTGGGGCATCTCGCGGTCCAGATCGCCAAGGCCCGCGGCGCGTATGTGATCGGCACCGCCCGCGCGGCCAAGCACGAGTTGTTGCGCGGCCTGGGGGCGGACGAAGCGATCGACTACACGAGCGTCGACTTCGCCGAGGCGGTGCGGGACGTGGACGTCGTGCTGGACACGATCGGCGGCGAGTACGGGCCGCGCTCGCTGCGGACGTTGCGACCGGGTGGACTGGTGGTCTCGCTGGCGTCCCCGGCCGAGGTGGAGTTGGTGCCGGTGGCGGAGGCGGCGGGGCTGCGGGCGGGGTTCACCATCGTCGAGCCGGATCAGGGCGGGCTGAAGGAGATCGCGGCGCTGGCCGAGGCGGGCCTGCTGCGGCCGGTGATCGACGCGGTGCTGCCGCTGGAGCAGGCGGGCAAGGCACACGAGTTGGGCGAGAGCGGGCGCACCTCCGGGAAGATCGTGCTGACCGTGGTCTAGTGCCGCGCCCGGCCGCAGGCCGGACGCGGCGCGGTGGCCGAGGCGTTCCGGTCGCACGGATATCCGTGGCGCGAGCACGGCCCCGCCGACCGGGAGGCCGGGTGACCTGCCCGGCGGCCCCACCCCCCGCCCGCCGACCAGACTTGACGAGTCGGCCAACCCGCGTTCGCCGATACGTCGCCCGGCGCCACTACACACATGTCCATGACCTCAGTGGACAGAAGGACCCTCCTGCGCACCGGCTCCGTCGTCGGCGCCGGCCTCGCGATCGCTCCCGTGCTGGGCGCCGCCTCGGCCTCGGCGTCGACGTCGGGCGCGCCCGCGTACGTGGCCTCCGGCCGGCCGAGCCTGAGCCACGGCGTACAGAGCGGCGACGCCACCGCGTCCTCGGCGATCGTGTGGGGCCGGGCGGACCGGCCCGGTCGGCTGATCGTCGAGTACGGCACCCGGCCCGACCTGCGCGACGCGCACTGCGTGCGAGGCCCGTGGCTGACCCCGGACGGCGACCTCACCGGCCGGGTGCGGCTGCGCGGCCTGCCGTCCGGGCGGCGCATCCACTACCGGGTCCGGGTCGAGGGCGAACGCGGCGCGGCCGGCCCGGCCGTGACCGGTTCGCTGCTCACCGCGCCGAGCGAGCGCAACCGCTCCGGTGTGCGGTTCGTGTGGTCCGGCGACACCGTCGGCCAGGGCTGGGGCAGCAACCCGGACATCGGCGGCATGACGATCTTCGAGCAGATGCGCCGGCTGCGTCCGGACTTCTTCCTCAACAGCGGCGACACGGTCTATTCGGACGGTCCGCTGGTGGAGAGCGTCCCGCTGCCCGACGGCCGGATCTGGCACAACGTGGTCACCCCGGAGAAGTCCAAGGTCGCCGAGTCGCTGACCGAATACCGGGGTCAGTTCGCCTACAACCTGCTCGACCGCAACTACCGCGCGTTCGCCGCCGAGGTCGCCCAGATCAACCAGTGGGACGACCACGAGGTGCGCAACAACTGGTATCCGGGCCAGATCCTGGACGACGCCCGCTACACCGAGAAGCGCGTCGACGTGCTCGCCGCGCGCGCCGGGCAGGCGTTCCGCGAGTGGGTGCCGATCGGCGACGACCGGGTCTACCGCAAACTCTCCTACGGCCGGCACCTGGACGTGTTCGTCCTGGACATGCGCACCTACAAGGACCCCAACGACGACAACCGCTACGCCGATCCCAAGCGCGGCATGCTCGGCGACCGGCAGCGGCAGTGGCTGATCGAGGGCCTGTCGCAGAGCCGTGCCACCTGGAAGGTGATCGCCAACGACCTGCCGCTGGGCCTGGTGGTGCCGGACGGCGCCGCCGCCCAGGAGGGCGTCGCGCAGGGCGACCCGGGCAAGCCGCTGGGCCGCGAGATGGAGTTCGCCACGATCCTGCGCACGGCGCAGCGGCGCGGCGTGCGCGGCATCGTGTTCCTGACCGCCGACGTGCACTACACCGCGGCGCACCACTACGACCCGTCCCGGGCGGCGTTCAAGGACTTCGACCCGTTCTGGGAGTTCGTCTCGGGTCCGTTGAACGCGGGCGCGTTCGGCCCCAACGCGCTGGACGGCACGTTCGGCCCCAGGGCCGAGTTCGTGCACGCCCCGCCGCGCGCGAACTACTCGCCGCTGGAGGGCTTCCAGCACTTCGGCGAGGTCGATATCGACGGCCCCTCGGGCAACCTGACGGTCAATCTGCGCGACGGTGCCTCGACCGTGCTGTGGAGCAAGACGTTGCGCCCGGAGCGCTGAGACCCGCGTCCCGCACCCGCTCGCACCGAGGGCCCTCGTCGGCGGACGAGGGCCCTCGCGCGCGCGCAGGCCGTCGGGCCCGCAGGCACGCGCAGCGTCGGGCACCGGGCGAAACATCCATCAGTACCCGAAAAAGCGCGACAAAGATCGTTCGCGGCTTCGATTATGCTCCGCCACCGGTTGCCCCTCGGGGGTCGGCGCACAGATCGAAGCGAGGCATACAGATGGATACGACACGCCGGAATCGGCTCCCCGACGAACCGTCCCGAGGCCCGGCCGGCGCACGCGCCCTTCGTACCGTGGTCCCCGCCGTCGCCGCGTGCCTGGTGCTCGGCGCATGCGGCGGGGGCGACGACAAGGCGACCGAGACCCCGGACACCTCCACCGTCGCGCCCAAGAGCGGCGGCACGCTGACGGTGGCGATGGCGAGCGACATGCGCTCGATGGACCCGTTCGGCGCGCTGAGCAACTCGTACACCGACAACACCCGACTGAACACGGTCTACGACTCGCTGTTCTGGCACGAGGCCAAGACCGGCAAGGTGATGCCGCAGATCGGCGAGAGCCTGACCCCGGACCCGGGCAACGCGTCCTGGACGCTCAAGCTCAAGCCGAATGTGAAGTTCTCCGACGGCACCCCCTACGACGCGGCGGCGGTGAAGTTCACCTGGGACGAGCACGCCGCGCCGGCGCGCAAGTCGTACCAGGCGGGCACGATCGCGGCGGTCAAGGCGACCGAGGTGGTCGACCCCACCACCCTGAAGATCACGCTGAGCGGCCCGAACGCCAACTTCGACCACATCGTCGCATCCAACCTGTCCTTCATCGTCTCGCCCACCGCGTACAAGAAGGATCCGGCCGGCTTCGCCCGCAACCCGGTCGGCGCGGGTCCGTACACGTTCAAGGAGTGGACCAACGGCGACCACATGACGTTCGTCAAGAACCCCGGCTACTGGCAGGGCGCGGGCAAGCCCTACGCCGACACCGTGGTGTTCAAGATCATCCAGGACAGCACCCAGGCCCTGGAGACGGTCTTCTCCGGCAGCGCCGACCTGAAGGTCTCGGTCAACGCGGAGGACCCGGTCAAGGCCAAGCAGAAGGGCCTGGAGACCAAGATCGTCACGATCATCGGCGGCGAGTCGCTCTTCTTCAACAACAAGCGCGCGCCGTTCGACGACGTGCGCGCCCGCCGTGCCGTGCAACTCGCGCTCGACGCGAACGAGGTGAACAAGATCTCCTTCAGCGGCAACGGCACGCCTACCAAGAGCATCTTCCCGCCGGACAGCCCGCTGGTGGAGCCCGGTACCGAGACCGTTCAGCGCACCGACCGTGCGGAGGCGCAGCGGCTGCTGAACGAGTTGGCGGCCGAGGGCAAGCCGCTGGACTTCACCTACTCGATACCGCAGAACGCGAACGCACAGCGGACCGCCGAATACATCATGACCTCGCTCCAGGGCCTGAAGAACGTCACCGTCAAGCTCGCCCCGATGCCGATCGCCGCCTACCAGACGGACATCGTGATCAACAAGAACTACCAGGCCGCGATGTTCAGTTACTACCTTTCGGACGCCGAGCCCGGGCTGTACGTGAACCTCTACAGCACGAGCCCGAACAACTACCTGCTGTACGCCAACCCGGCCGTGGACCAGAACCTGGACAAGGCCCGGACCACCAACGACCCGGCCCAGCGCAAGGCCGCGTACACGGCGGTCGCCGCCCAACTCAAGCAGGACGCCCCGCTGTGGACCTACCAGTCCTCGGTGGTGACCGGGTTCCACCGGTCGGCGGTGGTGGGCATGGTGTTGACCAACGACGGCATGGTGCTGATGGACCGGATCGGCCTCAAGGGCTGACCCGATGCCCGGGCCGCGGACCCGTGGGCTCGCGGCCCGGGACGGACGGGACTTGAGTCTCCACCGGGTGGAGGCGACACGGTGGGGGACATGGACGGCGCAACCCTGTATTCGATCGGCGACCTGGCGCGCCGGACCGGCCTGTCGGTCCGGACAATCCGGTTCTACGCGGACGCGGGAGTCGTGCCGCCCACTCGACGAAGTCCCGCCGGCTACCGGCTGTACGACCTCGACGCGCTGGTGCGCCTCGAACTCGTGCGCACGCTGCGCGACCTCGGCATCGATCTGGTGACCATCCGACGGGTGTTGGCCCGCGAGGTCACCGTCGCCGAGGTCGCCGAGGCGCACGCGAACGCGGTGGACACGCAGATCCGCACGTTGCGCTTGCGTCGGGCCGTGCTGCGCGCGGTGGCTCGGCGGGCTTCCAGTCCCGAGGAGTTGGACCTGATGCGCAAGCTCGCGAAACTGTCCGACGAGGAACGCCGGAAGATGATCACCGACTTCCTCGACGCGACCTTCGCCGACCTGGACGTGGACCCGGACTTCCTGGCCAAGATGCGCTGCGGAGTGCCGGCCCTGCCGGACGACCCGACCGCCGAGCAGGTCGAGGCGTGGGTCGAACTGGGCGAACTGGTCGCCGATCCGGACTTCCGCGCCTCGATTCGGCGGATGGCCGAGTACCAGGCGCGCACCCGCGGCGACGACGTCGCTCCGGGCACCCACGAGCGGCTGACCACGATCACCCGGGAGTGGGTCGAGGCGGCCCGCACGGCCGGCATCGAGCCGACCTCGCCCGAGGCCGAACCGGTGTTCGCCGACCTGCTCGCGGAATACGCCACCGCCTTCGGCCGGACCCCCGACGACGCGTTCATCGTCTGGCTGACCGAACGCTTCGAGGTGGGCACCGACCCGCGTGCCGAACGCTACTGGCAACTGCTCGGCGTGATGAACGGTTGGCCGACCTGGCCGAGCCTGGCCCCGGTCTTCGACTGGTTCCGGGCCGCGCTGCGGGCCCGGAGCCGGTAACCGCCCACCGAACGCGAAGAGGGTGGTGGGCGCGTGCCATCCGCCCACCACCCTCGATCAACAGACCCCGATCAACGGATCGGCGCCGTGCCGGTTCAGCCGACCAGGACGCCCTCCCGGTCGCCGTCGCCGCCGGCCTTCGGCTCCTCCTCGTCCGGGTGCTGCGCGAGCTTGCTCGGCCACCAGATCTTGCGGCCGATGTCCAGGCCCAGCGCGGTGACCAGGACCGAGCGCACGATGAAGGTGTCCAGCAGCACGCCCAGCGCGACGGTGAAGCCCATCTCGGCGAACGCGACGATCGGCAGCGTGCCGAGCACCGCGAACGTGGCCGCCAGCACCAGGCCGGCCGAGGTGATCACGCCACCGGTCGCGGACAGGCCGATCAGCACACCGCGCCGGGTCCCGTGCTTCTTCGACTCCTCGTGCACCCGACTCATCAGGAACACGTTGTAGTCGATGCCCAGGGCCACCAGGAAGACGAACACGAACAGCGGGAAGCCCACGTCGGTGCCCTCGAAGCCGAGCAGGTGCTCGAAGGTGAACACGCTGATGCCCAGCGCCGCGGCGAAGGACAACACCACGGTGGCGATCAGCACCAGCGGTGCGATCACCGCCCGCAGCAGCAGGCCGAGCACGATCAGCACCACGAGCAGGATGAGCGGGATGATCACCTTGTCGTCGTGCTCGGACGCCTTGGCGACGTCCATCTGGGTCGCGGTGCCGCCGCCGACCTTGGCCGCGCCGTCCGGGACCGCGTGCATCGCGGTGCGCACCCGCTTGACGGTGTCCTTGGCCGCCGCCGAGTCGGGCGAATCGCTCATCACGCCCTCGATCTGCACCCGGCCGTTGGCCGTGCCGGTGTTCCGGACCCCGTCGGGAGCGATCCCGGGGGTTGCCTGGAGCGTCTGCATCAGCGTGCCCGCGGCCGACTCACGACCGATCACCACGATCGGGTCGCCGGAGCCCGCCGGGAAGTAGCGCTCGGAGATCTCCTGGCCGGTGATCGACTGCGGCTTGTTGGTGAACGAGTCCTTGTTGGCGATGCCGTCACCGTTGAGGTTGGTCAGGCCGATGGTCATCACACCGAGAATGACCGCGGTCACGATCCACACCAGGCGCGGGCCGCGGGCGATCTGCCGGCCGACCTTGGCCCAGATGCCGTTCTCGTCGTGCGTGATCGCGTCCGGCTCGTAGGCCGGGCGGACCGGCCAGAACACCCAGCGGCCGACGATCACGAGCAGCGCGGGGAGCAGGGTGGTCATCGCAATCAGGCCGACCACCACACCGAGCGCGCAGACCGGGCCCAGGCCCTTGGTCGACTGCATCTCCGCGGCCATCAGGCACAACATGCCGATGCCGACCGTCGCGGCGCTGGCCACGATCGCCGGTCCGGCGCGGAGCAGCGCCGCCGCCATCGCCTCGTGCCGGTCCTCGTACCGGTGCAGTTCCTCGCGGTAGCGGGCGATCAGCAACAACGCGTAGTCGGTACCCGCACCGAAGATCAGCACGGTCAGGATCGCCGCGCTCTGGCCGTTGACGACCAGGCCGGCCTTGGTGAACAGGTACACCACGGCCTGCGCGGTGAACAGCGCCGCGACCGCCGAGATCACCGGGAGCAGCCACAACACCGGACTGCGGTAGGTGAACAGCAGGATCAGCACGACCACGCCGAGGGTCGCGTACAGCAGCGTCCCGTCGATGCCCTCGAACGCGGACGCCTGGTCCGCACCGAGTCCGGCCGGGCCGGTGACGTACGCCTTGAGCCCGTCCGGGTTGTCCTTCAGGCTCTTCTTGATCTCGTCGACCGCGTCACCGAGGTCGTTCCAGCCACCGTCCTTGATGGTGATCGGAACCAGGACCTGGGCGGCCTTGTTCTGCGGATCGAGCCGCGCGTCCTCGACCTTGTTCGTGACGCCCTTGGCGGTACCGAACGCGGCCCGGTCGTCGGCAATCGCCTTCGTGTCGTCCGGCGTCAGGCCGGAGGTCCGCTCGTAGACCACGACGGCGGGCACCGTGGTGTCCGGACGGAAGTCCTTCTGTTCGTTGATCACCTTCGTGGACTCGGCCTCGGCGGGCAGCCACGACGAGACCTCGTTGTTCTGAGCGTCGGTCAACTTGGCCGAGAGCGGTGCTGCCGCAACGAGCAGCACCAACCACAAAGCAAGCACGACCCACTTGGATCGACGCCCGCACGGCAACGCCGCAAGCGCCTTGATCCGGTTCATGTATCCCCCAGCTGATGGGCTGATTCCAAGGAAACAGCGGTCGATCGACAACATGGAGTCAGCTCTACGCCGGCTCCGTGACCGGGCGATCGAGACTGTCCGCGACCCCTCCCGGAGCCAACCGGTCGGTGCCGAAAATTGCTGTGTTGCATACAGGAGTTCAGACTGCGCGGCGCCCCGAAACTCATCGTTTGCCGACAGTCCGACGGCGGATTGTCCTGGACGGACGGTCCAACCGTCCACCGAATAACGCCCAGTTGGGCACAGTGCGGGTTAATAGATGGTGAACTCGCCGAATCGGGAGGGCGCATCGGCCGCCGAACGACGGTGTGCGCACCCGCCTTCCGGGCTCGTTGCACCGCCGACCGACCCGTCGGTCAACCTTCCTCGGCCGCGGTTGTCGTCCCTCCCCCGTCGGGCTTCGGATTCCGGGGCAGCACGGCCAGGCCGTCCAGGAAGCGTTCGAGCACGAACTCGAATCGGTCGTCGATGTGCGGCCCGGTGAGTTCGCGCGCCGTCGCCACCAGGTGTGGATAGGTGTCCGCCGGGAAGGCCGCGATCGTGTCGCCGATCGCGGTCACCGCCTCGCGCACGGGCACCCCGGCGGCCACCGCCGCCGAGATCGGTCGTTGCTCGCTGTACACGAACCCGGTCACCAGCGTGCTGAGGCCGTAGGTGATGTACGCCGCGTCCTGCCGACCGAACCCGGCCCGGTCCAGCATGGCGAGCTGATGCTCCATCACCGCGGCCATCCCGGGGCCGGCCGGGAAGCGGCCCATCAGCACCCGCACCGAGTCCCGCCTGCGGTTCAGGAACGCGCGGAGCGCCCAGGCCAGTTCGCGCAGTTCGACGCGCCAGTCGCCACGAATCGGCGGCAACGCGGGCACGCCGATGCCGAGCAGCCCGTCGGCGAGCAGGTCGAGCAGTTCCTCCTTGTCCCGCACGTGCCAGTACAGCGACGGTGCCCGCACACCGAGTTCGGCCGCGACCGACCGCATCGACAGTGCATCCAGACCGTCGCGCTCCAGCACCACCAAACCCGCCCGGACCAACGCGTCGAGGGTCACCGCCGGCCGCCGTTGCACACCGTCCGCCGGTGCCCGGCCCTTGCCCGTCATCCCCACTCCTTGTCGTCGACCCCGGCGGGCGTTGCCGCCGACCCCGTCGGGTCGATTCTCCTTCGGAATCAGGCCAATCCTCTTCCGCAATCGCATCGTCTGCCCGCGGAGCCGGAGCAATCCCCTTGCGCCGATGCCCGACGAAGTGCAATCTAACACCGTTAGACAGTCACTAACACTGTTAGGGAGTGATCATGGCGCACGATTCCCCCGGTCCGATACCGGGACCGGAGGGCCCACCGATCCCGCCGGGCGGCCCGACCCCGGCCGCATCCGGGCAGGCCGGCGCGCCGCGCAAGGGGCTGATCCTGGCCACGCTGTGCGTCGCGCTGTTCGTGGCCATGCTCGACAACGTCGTGGTGTCCAACGCGTTGCCCAGCATCGACCGCGACCTCGACGCGGGGGTCAGTGGTCTGCAATGGGTGATGGAGGGCTACAGCCTGGTCTTCGCCGCGCTGCTGCTGACCGGCGGCACCCTGGGCGACCGGTACGGCCGGCGCCGCGTGTTCCTGATCGGCCTCGGCGTGTTCACGGCGGGATCCATCGCCTGCGCGCTGGCCGGCTCGCTCACCGCGCTGATCGCCGGACGCGCGGTCCAGGGCGTGGGCGGCGCGCTGTTGATGCCCGGCAGCATGTCGATCATTCGACACGTGTTCACCGACGACCGGGAGCGGGCCCGCGCCATCGGCATCTGGTCCGGGGTCTCCGGCGGCGGGCTCGCGCTCGGCCCGGCGATCGGCGGCCCGCTGGTGGACACGTTCGGATGGGCGAGCGTGTTCTGGATCAACGTGCCGGTGGGCATCGGCGGGATCCTGATCGGCGCCTGGGTGCTCCCCGAATTCGCGGAACGCCGCGGCCGCTTCGACGTTCCGGGACTGCTCCTGGGCGTACCGGCGATCGGTGCGCTGGTGTTCGCGCTGATCGAGGGCCCGGCCCAGGGCTGGACCTCGGCCCGCGTGCTCGGTGCCGGCGCACTGGCCGCGGTCGCGCTGATCGCCTTCGTGTGTGTCGAACTCCGGGTCGCCCAACCGATGCTCGACATCGGCTTCCTGCGCGACCGGGTGATCGGCGCCGCCGTGTGGGGCGGCTTCGCGGTGAGCTTCGGCATGTTCGGCGCGCTGTTCTTTCTCGGCCTGTACATGCAGGACGTGCTCGGGTACTCGCCGACCCGGGCGGGGTTCGCGTCGTTGCCGTCGACGCTGGCGATCATGATCGCGGCCCCGATCTCCGGGCACTTCGCGGGTCGGATCGGGCCGCGCGTACCGCTCGTGACCGGACTGACCCTGTGCGGGGTCGCGCTGGGCGGACTCTCCTTCTACGGCGAGGACGCGTCCTACCCGGAGTTCTTCTGGGTGTTGCCCTTCCTCGGCGCGGGCATGGGGTTGTGCTTCACGCCGATCTCGGTCGCGGTGATGTCGCGGGTCGAGCCGGCCCGGGCCGGCATGGCCTCGGCGGTCACCAACACCGCCCGCGAACTGGGCGGCGTGGTCGGCATCGCCGCACTGGGCGCGGTGCTCACCGGGCGCCTGTCGAGCCGGTTGACCGAGTTGCTGGCCGACGCACGGGTCCCGGCGAACGACGCGCGTCGGATCGTCGACGCCAGTACGTCGGGCGGTGGCGGCGGGATCGGACACCTGGGCGACACGCCGACGGTGGTCCGCGAGTCCGCGACGACGGCGTTCATGGACGGCCTGCATCTGGCGCTGTGGACCGGCTCGGCGATGTTGCTCGGATCGGCGGTGCTGGTGGCGTATCTGATGCGCGATCGACCCGCGGCGGCGGGCGACGAAGCGGGCGCGTTGGCGAAGGTCGCTGCCTGAGCGGGCGGGCGAGGTGGCGGGCGAGGTGGCGGAGCGATCGGGGTATCGGCCGGTCGGCCGGGAACGGGCTTGCTCGGGGCGCCCGTTCCCGGCTTCGGCAGCGCGGTTCTAGCGTTCGGACTCCGGGCCCAGGACGGGTTTGACGTCCAGGATCGGTGTGCCGTCGATCGCTTCGAGGTTGCGGACGTGCAGCCTGAGGCCGTCCACCGTGGTGATCACGACCCGGTGCAGTCCGATCGGGTTGGGCCGGTCCGGCGAGCGGGTGCTGAACACGCCGGTGGCCGGCCGCTCCCGGTCGCCGCGCGGATGCACGCTCAGCACGTCGCGGGCGGCCCGGTCCAGCCAGGTCAGCAGGACGACCTCGTCGCCCGCGCGCAGATCGCCGAGCCCCGCGCGCACCTCCTCCTCGAACACGAGCCACGCGTCGGGCGCCCCCTCGTCGGCCTGCCGGGGCGCCGAACTCCGGTCCACCAGCCCGGATTCGACCCTGCCGATGGGTCGCACCGAGTACCCGTCCCGGGTCACCGGGACCACCTCCTCTTCGCGCCCCGCCGGCGGGGCGGTCGTTTCAGTAGAGGCTCATCATCGCGCTCCGCACCTCGCGCAATGTCGCGTCGGCCACCGCGTTCGCCCGCTCGTTGCCCGCGTGCAGGATGCGCCGGACCTGGCCGAGGTCGCGCGCGTACTCGGCTCGACGCGCCCGGATCGGGGCGAGGAACTCGTTGACCGCCTCGGTGACGGTGCGCTTGAGCGCGGCGGCGCCCGCCGTACCGATCTCCTCCGCGACCCGGTGCGGGTCCCGGTCCTGGCACAGCGCGGCCAGCAGGACCAGCCCGGAGACCTCCGGACGGGTCCGGGGGTCGTAGGTGATGTGCCGGTCGGCATCGGTCTTGGCGCCCCGGATCAGCTTGGCCGTCTCGTCCGCCGTGGCCGCGAGCGCGATCGAGTTGCCGCGGCTCTTGCTCATCTTGGTGCCGTCGGTGCCCAGCAGCAGCGGCGCGGCCGACAACAGCGCGTCCGGCTCGGGGAAGACGGGGTGTCCTCCCGCCGGGTAGCGGTCGTTGAATCGGCGGGCGATGGTGCGGGTGAGTTCCAGATGCGGCAACTGGTCCTGGCCGACCGGGACCAGATTGCCCTTGCAGAACAGGATGTCGGCCGCCTGGTGCGCGGGATAGGTGAACATCAATCCGCTGACGGCGGCCTGTCGCGAGTGCGCGATCTCGTCCTTGACCGTCGGATTGCGGCCCAGTTCGGCGACCGAGACCAGGCTCAGGAAGGGCAGCAGGAGCTGATTGAGCGCCGGGATCGCGCTGTGCGTGAAGATCGTGGTCCGGTCCGGGTCGATCCCGACGGCCAGATAGTCGAGCAGCAGGCCCTCGACGTACTCGACCAGGTGGTCCGCGATATCGCGATCGGTGAGCACCTGGTAGTCGGCGATGATCAGGTATTGCTCGACACCGAGGTTCTGCAGACGCACCCGGTTGTGCAGGGTGCCGAAGTAGTGGCCCAGATGCAGGCGCCCGGTCGGACGGTCGCCCGTGAGTACCCGAAATCGCCCGGGTTCGCGGCGAATCCGCTCTTCGAGCACCGCACTCCGGGCCCGCGCGGCGCTCGTTCCGAGTGCATCCGTCGCATCCGTCGCAGCGATCGGCTCGTTCGGGGCGGTCGCATCCGCCGAGCCGGCCGGTGTCGTCGTCATGGCGGCCGCGTCGGCCGTGCTGCTCGATGTGCCGTTCATGGTTTCTCCCCGTCGATGGGTCGGTCGCCGTCCCGACGGCACCGCCCCTCGATCAGGGCACAAAAAAGGGGCCGTCCGTCCGAACGACCCGGGTCATGCATGCATGGTGGTCGCTCCTAAGTGGAGCGCCACCAACTCATACCCACTGCACACTGCATACCCCCACCATACCGCCCACCGCCCGCTCGTGGCCGAAGGGTGGGCAAGTGGTGACGCATCGGCGGGTCGAGGTGTCGTCGGGGGTGGGCCGGGCGGCTCCCCGCAGGTCGACCGGGCGGCGCGTCCGCACGACGAGCGCGCCGCGGTCGCCGATCTGCCGGTGGCGGTTTCGGCCGTCCCGGGAGCCTGTTCCGCTGCGCCGCCGGGACGAACTCGGCGCATCTGTCCGGTAATCGCCTGTCGCACGAGGGTCGTGTCGGTCTACGGTGGCAGCATTCCGGCCGCCGACGTCGCGGCTGCCCGCCCGCGCCCGCCTCGTCGGGTCGAGGCCCGGGTACGCGCGATGCCCGTGCCGGGATCCACGCCGGCCGAATGCGGGTTCGCCCGGACGGCGCCGACGATCAGGCAACTCCCCTGTTGCCGCGCCCGATCACCGGCTCCGGGCCGGCGATCGCGCGCACATCCCCGGACCGAAATGAACAGCCTGCGGAGAGCCTTTGGGGAGGTACGCTCCGCAGCGCGGCGGGCGAGGCGGACGTGGCGGGTCCACCGCGCTCCGCCTCGTCGGGCCGGATCGATTCGGATCGGGTGCGGTCGGGTCGGCTCCGGTCGAGCCCCCACGCGCCGGCCTTCGCCGAGCGGCGAGAGCAGGCCGGGCACCGCCCGCACGCCGAGGCCGTGAGAAGGCGGCGGGACGCCCTCGTACCGGCCTCCGAGCGCTCCGCACAATTGCCGCGTTTCCCGACACGATCCCCCGAAATCCTGTTCCCCTTCCGCTCCCGAGCACCCCCGCCAGGCCCCTCATCTGCGGGGCTTCCGCCGAAAACGCCCCAACGCCCTTCCCAAGGGCGCTACCGTCGCTGTAAGGACCCGATGCCCACAGGCTCGATCCGTCCACGCTGCCGACCCCCGGGCGGCGGGTCCGGAACACCCGCCAGGAAAGGCCCACCGCCGTGCCGCACCCACTGCTCGACGCCATCGACACCGCGCAGGATCCCGCCGATTTCCTGCGCTCGATCGGAACCGTGCACACGACCTTCGGCGACCAGGATTCGGGTGCGGTCTCCTACGGTGTGCATGCCGAGGGGAACTGGTTCGTCAAGACCGGCCCCAACGCCGCGTCCGCGCTGTGCCTGCGCCGCGCGATCGACCTGCACGCGCACGTCCGACACCCGGCGATCGTGCCGGTGCTGCACTCGTTCACCGCCAACGGCATCCCGGTGACGGTGGGGCCGTGGCGCGCGGGCGAGGTGCTGTACCACTCGACGGTCAAGCGCGCCGGCAAGCAACTGCGCACCGGCGCGGCCTCGCCGCTCGCCCGCTTCCGCGCCCTGCCGCTGGACGACGTACACGCGGCGCTGGACGCGATCCTGGACGCGCACCGCCTGATCGACGCGGCCGGCTACGTCGGGGTGGACTGGTACGACGGCTGCGTGCTGTACGACTTCGCCGCCCGCCGGGTGCACCTGATCGACCTGGACGAGTACCGCAGCGCACCGTTCGTGCTGGACACCGCCCGGCTGTCCGGGTCCACCCGCTACATGCCGCCCGAGCACAGCCGGCGCGGCGCGCTGGTCACCCGCGCGGGCACCGTGTTCCTGCTCGGCCGAACCCTGCGCCTGCTGCTGGACGCGGGCGACGAGGAGCGGGCCTGGCGCGGCACGCTGGCCCAACTCGCCGTGGTCGAGCGGGCGACCCGGCGCGACCCGGCCGAGCGCTACTCGAACGTCACCGAACTCTTCGACGCGTGGAGCGCGGTCGCGCCCGCGGGCCTGCTCTCCGGCACCCACCGGGTCTGACCCCCGGCGCACCCCGGCCTCCCGCCCTCGGCGCATCCCGCCCGGCCGTGCTCAGCGCCGCGGCCCACCGAACAGGTCGTCGCGGGCATCGTCGAGGGCGGTCAGCACGGCGCCCTCCAGGATCGCGTTGCCCGGTACCGCACCCGCGACCACCCGCGTGCTCAGCGGCGACACGTCGGCGAGTCGGGCCCCGACCCGATCGGCCAGCGCCGCACCGCCGGCCCGTCCGGTCTCTCCGCCGAGCACCACGCGGCCGGGGTCGAGGATGACCGCCGGCGCGGCGACCCCCAGCACGATCCGGTCGGCGATTTCGTCCAGCAGCGCCGCCGCGGGCCCCGCGTCCCGCCCCGCATCGGCCTGCTCGGCCGCCGCCCGCACACATTCCTCGGCACTCCCGGTGAAGCCGTGCCGGGCGGCCGGTTCCTCGATCGCCGACCCCGAGACCAGCGTGTGGAAGCCGCCCGAACAGTCGACGCGCGAGGGCAGGTGGGCGGTACCCGGGACCGGGAGAAAGCCCAGTTCGCCGCTGCCGCCCGAGGCGCCGCGCCGCAGTCGACCGTCCAGCATCACGCCCGCGCCGACGCCCTGGCCGAGCCAGACCAGGACGAACGTGTCCAGCCCCCGGGCTGCGCCGAGGCGGTGTTCCGCGATGGCGGCGAGGTTGGACTCGTTCTCCAGGACGACCCGGCCGCGCTCGCGGAGCGCGGCGACCAGGAGGGTGTGCCAGCCGGGCAGGAAACCGGCCTCGTGCAGGTTGCCGGAGACCGGATCGATCAGGCCGGGCGCACCGACGCCGAAGGTGTGCAGTGTGTCGGCGCCCGCCCGGGCCGCGGTGTCGTCCAGCAGGCCGAGTACGTCGGCCAGGGCCAGGGCCGGGTCGCGATCCGGGGCCACGGTCAGCGCGCCGGTCGCGGCGGTACGGCCGGCCAGGTCGGCGACGGCCACCTCGACGCCTCCCGCCCGCACGTCCAGCCCGGCGATGTAGGCGCGTTCGGCAACGATCCCGTACAGCCGCGCGTTCGGGCCGCGCTGTCGTTCGCCCGCCTCGCCGGCCAGGTGGATCAGGCCCGCGCCGCCGAGGCGTTCGACCAGATCCGCGACGGTCGGCCGGGACAGTCCGGTGAGGGTCTTGAGCTGGGACGCGGTCAACGGGCCGTGCTCGATCAGCAGATCGAGGGCCAGGCGGTCGTTGATGGTGCGGCACGTGCTCGGTGTCGCGGTGCGGGCGGCTGTCATGGGTGGCGATCCTCGCAGAGTCTTTCTTTCAGGAACCCTTCCTGATAATTTATCGCACCATGACGCAGACTTCCAGCTGCCGAGACGCCATCGGCATGCCCACCACGCCGCCTGCCCGCCCGGCGCCACGCCCGGCGGACGCCCCGCCTCCGACGCCCTCCGCCGCCCCGCCCGCCGCGACGGCGCCACCACCACTCGCGGCCGAGGTCGCCGAGGCGGGCCGCGCCCGGATCGCCGCGAGCCTGATCTTCGCGGTGCACGGTGCGGTCGGCGGCGGCTTCGCCTCCCGGCTGCCGTGGCTTCAGGAACACCTCGACCTGAGCCCGGGCCGGCTGGGCTTCGCCCTGGCCGCCCCCGCCGTCGGTGCCTCGCTGGCGATGCCGCTCGCCGGGTCGCTGGTCCACCGGCACGGCGGTCGGACCGCGCTGCGCTGCCTGATCGTGCTGTGGTGCGCGGTGCCGCTGCTGCCGCTGTCCTCCCCCGGGCTGCCGTGGTTGTGCACGGCCCTGCTGGTGTACGGGGTGGGCGCGGGCATGTCCGACGTGGCGATGAACACCCAGGGGCTCGTGGTCGAACAACGGGTCGGCCGCTCGACGTTGCCGCTGCTGCACGGGATGTGGAGCGCCGGCGCGCTGGTCGGCGCGGGTCTGGGCGCGGCCGCCGCGTTCGCCGGACTCGATGCCCGCGTGCACCTGGCCGGGCTGGCCGTACTGCTCGCCGCGGTGGGCTGGATCGCGGGCCGCGACCTGCTCGACGCGCGTCCCGCGGCCGGCGCCAAGGCCCCGCCGCGGTTCGCGCTGCCGTCCCGGGCGGTGCTCGCGATCGGCGCGGTCGGCTTCTGCGCGGTGTTCGCCGAGGGCGCCGGGGCGAACTGGAGCGCGGTACACCTCAAGGAGGTCGCGGGCGCCTCCCCCGGCGTGGCGGCGCTGGCCTTCACCGGCTTCGCCTGCACGATGACCATCGCCCGACTGGCCTCGGGCCGGGTCGTGGACCGGTTCGGGGTGACCCGTACGGTTCAGGCGGGCGCCGTCCTGGCCACGATCGGCGCGACCATGGTCGCCACCGCGCACTCGCCGCTGCCCGCCGCGCTCGGCTTCGCGCTGCTCGGCGTGGGCGTGTCCGCCGTCCTGCCGCTCACCTTCGCCGCGGCCGGGCGCACCGGCCAGGACCCGAGCCAGTCCATCGCCGGCGTGGCCACGGTCACCTACACGTCCGGCCTGATCGCGCCCGCCATCGTGGGCGGCATCGCCGACCGCGCGTCGCTGGGCGCCTCGTTCGCCGTGGTCGCCGTGCTCGCCGCGATCCTGATCCCGACGGCTCGACTGCTCAACCCCTCGGCCGAGCCGCGCGGCGCGGACCCCGAGGTCGACACCGGCGGCAACACGCAGGTACGGACCGCCCCGGCCGCCATCTCGCCTTCGGGTGCGGTGACCTCGGTGTCGCCACTGCCGGCGGAGGACCGATGACGCCCGGGCGCGGGATCCGACCGAAGGCGATGCCGGGTACGACGCGGGTGGCCGGACCGCCGAGAAGGCGGCGCGGAGGACGCCGAAAGCCCGGGTCGGGCGAGGCCGGGTCCGGGATCACCGGCACCGACCCGCCCGGGCGACGCGGCCGCGGGCCGGTCGCCTGATCAACCGGTGATCGGCGACCGGCCGGCGACCGCCGATACCCGACGGCCGCCGATTCGACCGGTCGGCGACCGACAGCCGGCAGTCGCTCGCGGGTCGGGTCGTCGGTCGCCGGCCTGCCGTCAGCTCAGGGCCTTGACCAGTTCCGCCGCCAGCGGGGCGGACGAGGCGGGGTTCTGGCCGGTGTACAGGTTGCGGTCGACGACCACATTGGGCGCCCACGGGGCACCTTCCCGGAAGTCGACACCGAGGCCGACCAGGCGGTCCTGGAGCAGCCATGTGGCCTTGTCCGCCAGTCCCGCCTGGGTCTCCTCGGTGTTGGTGAACGCGGTCAGCCGGTAGCCCGCGAACGGCGAGGTGCCGTCGGGGCGCTCGGCGGCGAGCAGCGCGGCCGGCCCGTGGCAGACCACGCCCAGCGGCTTGCCCGAGTCGAGCGCCGCGGTGAGCAACGCGCCGGAGGTCGCGTTCACCGCGAGGTCCTCCATCGGCGCGTGACCACCGGGGTAGAAGACCGCGGCGTAGTCGGCGAGGTCGACATCGGCCAGGTCGATCGGCGCACGCAGCGCGGTGAACTGCTCCAGCGCGGAGGCCACCGTGGCCACTCCGTCCGCGCCGCCGTTCACCTCGGGCGCCAGGCTCGCCTGGTCGACCGTCGGCACCACGCCGCCGGGTGTGGCGACCACGACCTCGTGGCCTGCCACAGTGAACGCCTCGAACGGGGCGGCGGCCTCCTCGGCCCAGAAGCCGGTCGGGTGCCGGGTGCCGTCGGCCAGCGTCCAGTAGTCGGATCCGCTGAGCACGAACAGGATCTTCGCCATGGGTCATCTCTCCATTTCGGCGCCGGAGCGGAGTGTGCTCGGCGGCCATCACAGGATCACTACGTCGGATCGCCACGTCGGATCGTCGGATCCCCACGGGCACATCGGCACGGCCGACGGTCGAGCGGTCGATCGGTCGTCGCGGCCGGCTGTCGAAACCGGCCGGCACCACCGATCGTCACCACCGATCGTCGCGCCGTCGGACTCGAACGTAGATGCTCATCCATCACCATCCAAATAGGCTTTCCATCATGAGCCATGAGGATTCCAATGGGTTGCCGAACACGACGGAGACGGCGGCGGCGTCCATACCCGAGCCTGTCGCCCGCGGTCCGTTGGATCTGACCCTGCTCCGCACTTTCCTGGCGGTGCACCGGGCCGGTTCGTTCACCGGCGCCGCGCGCGTGCTGGGTCTGTCCCAGCCCACCGTCACCACCCAGATCCGCGCGCTGGAGCACCGGCTGGGCCGGGCGCTCTTCGAACGATTGCCCCGAGGCGTGGCGGCCACACCGATCGCCGACGACCTGGCGATCCGGGTCGCGGAACCGCTGGACGCGCTGGCGGAGGTGGCCGAGCGGGACCGGTTCGGCGCGGACACCCCGGCGGAGCCGGTGCACCTGGCCGGTCCCGCCGAGGTCCTGTGCGTGCGGGTGTTGCCGGTACTCGCCCCGCTGATCGAGCGCGGCGTGCTGCTGCGGATCACCACCGGGCTCACCGACGACCTGCTCCCGAGCCTGCGCGCGGGCCGCTACGACCTGGTCCTGTCCACCGGGCGACCGCGCGGGCGCGCACTGGTCGCCGTGCCGCTGATGGACGAGGAATTCGTGCTGGTCGCCGCGCCGCGGTGGGCCGAGCGGATCGGCCCGGACCGGGTCGCCGCCGAGGGCCCGGCGGCGCTGCGCGGCGTACCGCTGGTCAGCTACGCGGAGGACCTGCCGATCGCCCGCCGCTACTGGCGTCACGTGTTCGGCACCCGGCTCACCGAACGGGCCGCCATCACCGTCCCGGACCTGCGCGGGGTGCTGACCGCGGTGGTCGCCGGCGCGGGGCTGACGGTGCTGCCGCGCTACCTGTGCGCGGCCGAACTCGCCTCCGGCGCACTCGTACCGCTGCTCACCCCCGAGGACCCGCCGATCAACACCGGCTTCCTGGTCCGCCGCGCGGGTACGGCGGACCACCCGCATCTGACGCTGGTCCACGACCACCTGGTCCGGGCGGCCCGCACCTGGTGAACGGCGGCGGCCCGCCGTCCGCCGCCGCGCCTGCGGGGTTCACCGGACGGCCGGGTTCACCGGACGGCCGGGTTCACCGGACGGCCGGGTCTCGTGGCTCGGGCCGGGGACGCCCATCCGGCAGCGGGGTGTGTCGGGCCCGGTCAGGCGGTCGCGACCGCCGCGGTGAGTTCGGCCAGCAGATCCGGCCCGCTCCACTGCCGGGACTGCCCGGCCGGTGCGGTCTCCGCCTCGCGGATCAGCTCGATCAGGCGCGCGTTGGCCGGCGCGGTCAGCCCGTTGCGTTCGGCGATCGCGAGTATCTCGCCCTGCACACTGTCGACCTCGGTCCGCCGACCCCGTTGCAGGTCCTCCCACATCGAGGAGCGTGCCTTCGCGTCGATCCGGAGCGCGGAACCCGCCAACCGACGGAACAGCGGATCGGGCAACCCCAGCAGTTGCCGGTTGCGCGCGGCGGAGCCGGGGCCCAGCTTGGCCGGCCGGATGCCCTCGGCCCGGAACGCGGTGAGCGCCTCGCCCTGGCACAGCGCCAGGCACGCCCGGTAGTCGCGCTGCCCGAGTTGATCGCGCAGCGGCAGGCCGGACAGCGCGTTGATCGCGTTGTTCAGGTTCATCAGCAGCTTCGCGTGCTGCACCTCGGGCATGTCCTCGCGGACCTGCACCGGGATGCCGGCCTCGGCCAGCACGTCCACGAGCGGGATCGCCCGCGGATTCGCGTCGACCATCAACGCACCCGAGGTGCCCTGATGGAACACCGCGGGCTCGGTCCGCACCACGTTGTACGGGACCATGCCGGCCAGCACCGTGTGCCCGGGCAGCGCGGACCGCAGCACGGCCGGGTTGCGCACGCCGTTCTGCAGGCTGACCACGATCGCGGCCGGGCTGAGCCGACCGGCCAGCTGCCGGCCGGCCTCGGCGGTGGCCGCGGACTTGACGGTGACCAGCACGAAGTCGGCGCCGGCCACCGCGTCCGGCGTCTCGGCCAGGGTCAGCTGCTCCGGTCCGACCACCGTCGCGGGACGGCCCGCGCCGGTGACGGTCAGGCCGTCCGCGAGCGCGTCCAGGACGGCCGGGCGGCCGATCAGGGTGATGTCGGCGAACGCGGCGAGCCGACCACCGAGCTGGCAGCCGACGCTGCCGGCACCGAAGATCGCGATCCGGGGTCGGGACCGCGAACGTGGAGCGGGTTGGGACATGTACGGCCTCCGCCTATGGATGGAAGAGCCAGGGAATCAATCCGCAAGCGTACGTCTCCGGGGCCGCATGCGCGTTCGAGGCATCCGACGGCCGGGGCCTGCGCGTCGGAGGCACCGAATTCCGGCCGAGCGCGGCTCCCGGGGTCCGGTCATCGGAGCCCGATTTCCGACCGGGGCCGGGCCGGCAGACGGCGTTAGGGGGCTCGGGCTCCGGGCTCCGGCTGCGGGCTTGCGGCCTTGGGCTCCGGGCTCCGGGCTTCGGGCTTTCGGCCTTGGGCTCGGGCCCTTGGGCTTCGGGCTCCGGGCTTTCGGTCTTGGGCTCGGGCCCTTGGGCTCCGGGCTCCGGGCTCCGGGCTTCGGTCTTGGGCTGGGGCCTTGGGCTCCGGGCTCCGGGCTTGGGTCTGGGCTCGGGCCTTGGGCTTGGGTCTGGGCACGGGCCTTGAGCTTGGGTCTGGGCTCATGCCTTGGGTTTCGGTCTGGGCTCGGGCCTTGGGCTGCGGGCTTCACGCCTCGCCGGCTTCGGGCCTCGAACCTCGCGCTTCCGGTGTCGGGTCCCGGCTTCCGGCTTCCGGCCACGAGCCTCCGGCCCGGTCCCGGGCCTCCAGCTTCGACCTCCGACCTCGATCTCGACCTCGACCTCGACCTCGATCTCGGCGCCGAGCCGAAAGTGCGTGCCTGCGACGTCATCCGCGTCGGATCCGCAACCGCCGACCTGTACCCCGCATCCGTCCGCGGCGCCCCGTTCGCCGCCCGCCGGGAGTTGCACACCCGGGGTCGCACACCCGGAGTCGCCCGCCCGGAGTCGCCCGCGTTCGCTTGACCCTGTCGTTGGCGGCAGGGTTGCACGATCGCCGCATGAACCTCGATGACAGCCTCACCGCCCGCTCGCCCCGCGTCGTCGTGATCACCGGCGCGGGTACCGGTATCGGCCGGGCCGCCGCACGCGCCTTCGCCGCCGAGGGCGCGCATGTGATCGCCGTCGGGCGCCGCGCCGAACCGCTCGCCGAGACCGCCGCGGGCCACGACCGGATCACCGCGCTGACCGCCGACATCACCGCCGACGGCGCGGCCGAACACATCGTCCGCACCGTCACCGACGCCCACGGCCGGCTCGACGTCCTGGTCAACAACGCGGGCATCGTCGGCTCCGGCAACCTGGGCACCTACACCCGCGAGGCGATCGACCCGCTGCTCGCCACCAATCTGATCGCCCCGGTCCTGCTCACCCAGACCGCACTGCCGCTCCTGGAGGCCGCCGGCGGGGTGGTCGTCAACATCACCACCTCCGTCGGGCAGCGCGCCTGGCCGGGCAACTCGCTGTATGCGGCGACCAAGACCGCCCTGGAACTGCTCACCCGCAGTTGGGCCGTCGAACTCGCCCCGCGCGGGGTCCGGGTCGTCGCGATCGCCCCCGGCGCGATCACCACACCGATCGCCGACCACCAGGGCTGGACTCCCGAGCAACGCGCCGCCATCCGCGCCTGGCAACTCGCGCACACGCCGATGGGCCGGATCGGCGCTCCCGAGGAGGTCGCCTGGGCGATCACCACACTCACCGCGCCCGCTGCCTCCTTCGTCACCGGCGTGGTCCTCCCGGTCGACGGCGGCGCGGTCGTGGCGTAGATCGTGTCGGCATCGCACGGGCCGCATACGGGGAGCCCGCGGCTTCGACCCCGGGGCGCCGGCACCCGTCCTGGATCCCGCCTCGGGCTCCGCCGCCTCCGGTGCCGCGCATCGGCGTGCCGGGGAAACACCCGCGCGACGATCGCCCTCGGGCGTTTCACCGAGCCGGCGAGACGCGCCCAGCCAAAAGCCCGAACGGCGGATGGCCGGGCGTCACGGTACTCGGCGTGGGATCGAAGACAGGCCCTGGTGGGCACCGGTCGGGCGGGATGCTCGTGATAGGAGTGGTGCGGATCGGAGGTGTCCGGATGCGGATCGGTGAACTCGCGAAGGCGACCGGTACGACGCCGCGTGCGCTGCGCCACTACGAACAGGCGGGGTTGATCGAATCGGCCCGGTCGGCGAACGGCTACCGGGTCTACGACGAGGACGCCGTGGCCCGCGTCCGCTCGATCCGCGACCTGCTCGGCGTCGGGCTCACCCTGGACGACGTGCGTGCCTTCCTCCCGTGCCTGGACGCGGGCGTCGACGTCGCCGCGCAACCGCCCTCTGCCTCCGCCGTCCGGATCGCCGTGGACCGATTGGCCGTTCTGGACGCCCGGATCGCCGCCCAGACCGAGGCCCGGAACAACCTGGCGGCGGCGCTGCGGCGGGCCAGCGTGGACCGCATCCGCCCGGTGGCCTGACCCGGTCCGCCCGGGACGGTCAAGGCCCGCGTCACTCGACCCACGCGCACCCGGGCGGCGGTGTCGGCGCCGGACGAGCGCCGTCGTGCCGTCGGGCCGTCCACGACCGGGCGGTCGCCGAGCGGTGCGTGCGTCCGGGGTCACCGGCGCGCGGCGGCCGGGGCGGGGCATACCTCCCCGGTCCCACGAAGCGGCAGGCCCCGGACGCACCGTCCCGGTACCGCCGGACGATCTCCACCGCGACCGCGACCGCGTCGGCCGTCGGGTCGTCGGGTCGTCGTCCGGTCCGCACCCCCGCCGAACCCGCCCCTCGTGGACCCGTGTTCGTGCCGACCCCGGGTCAGGCCCGGGCGGGGGTCGACCTGGCGCGCTGGGTCAGCACGATGCAGCCGAGCACGGCGAATGCGGCGATCGGCATCGCGGGCGACAACGTCTCGCCCAGGATCAGCACCGCCCACACCAGCGTCAACAGCGGCTGGCCCAGTTGCAGTTGGCCGGCCGCCGACACGCCGATCACCGCCATCCCCCGATACCAGGCGACGAAGCCGAGGAACTGGGAGACCGCCGCCAGGTAGAACAGCCCACCCATGCCTCGGGCATCGAGGTGAACCGGCTCATTCGCCAGTCCCAGTACCGAGATCAGCGCGGTGGCCGGCGCCGCGAGCACCACGCCCCAGGCGATCACCTGCCATCCGGGCATGTGCCGGGCCAATCGGCCGCCTTCGGCGTAGCCGGCCGCACACAACACCAGTGCGCCGAACAGGTACACGTCCGCGAGGCCGACCCCGCCGCTGCTCTGTTGCACGGCGAACGCGAACACCGCCGCCGCACCCGCGACCGACGCCGCCCAGAAGGACCGGCTCGGCCGTTCACCGACGCGCAGCACCGCGCAGACCGTGGTGGCCAGGGGCAGCAGACCGACCACCACCGCCGAATGCGCCGTCGACGAGCTCCGCAGCGCGAGCGTGGTGAGCAGCGGCCAGCCGAGCACGCAGCCCACGGCGATCACGGCCAACCCGAGCCGGTCCGCCCGCGCGGGCAGCGGGGCCCGCACCGCCAGCAGGCCCGCCCCGGCGAACAGCGCCGCGAGCAGCCCGCGCAGCCCGGTGACCGTCCAGGGGCCGAATCCGTCCAGGGCCCACACGGTCGCCGGGAAGCTGAGCGAGAACGTCACGATCGCGAGTGCGGCGAGGGTGGTGCCGCCGATCGCTATCGGCATCGATCGAATAGCGCTATCTTGTACTGTCATGAATCAGAGTAGCGGTCCTGCCGATCTTGTCGCCATCCTGCGCCGGGAGCTGAACCGCTACTCACCCGGTGAGAAGCTGCCGTCCAGTCGCTCCCTGGTGGACGAGCATCGGGTCAGTCCGGTGACGGTCTCCCGCGCGATCGCCACACTCGCCGCCGAGGGGCTCGTGATCTCCCGGCCCGGGGCCGGCGTCTACCGCGCCGCGCCGAGCCGCCCGATCGCGCCGACCGGCGACACCTCGTGGCAGGAAGTCGCGCTCAGCGCGGAACCGGGCCTGCCGCCGCAGCGCAGCCCGGACGCATCCGGCGTGTTGTCCTCGCTCGTGGTGGCCCCGCCCGAAGTGGTCGACCTCAACAGCGGCTATCTGCACGCCTCCCTCCAACCCGAACGCGCGCTCGCCGCCGCGCTCTCCCGCGCCGGCCGCCGTCCGGGCGCGTGGGAGCGCCCGCCGCTGGAGGGTCTGCCGGAGTTGCGCGCGTGGTTCGCCCGCGACATCGGCGGCACGGTCGCCACGTCGGACGTGCTGATCACCGCCGGCGGCCAGAACGCACTGACCACGGCGCTGCGTTCGCTGGTCGCACCGGGCTCGCCGGTGCTGGTCGAATCGCCGACCTACCCCGGCGTACTGGCCGTCGCGCAGGCCGCCGGGCTGCGTCCGGTACCGGTGCCGATGGATGGCGACGGCGTACGTACCGATCTGCTCGCCGACGCGTTCGCGGCCACCCGGGCCCGGGCGTTCGTCTGCCAGCCGGTGTTCCAGAATCCGACCGGCACGGTGCTCTCCGTGGCTCGGCGTGCCGAGGTGCTGCAAGTCGCGCACGAGGCGGGCGCGTTCGTCGTGGAGGACGACTTCGCCCGTAGGCTCGTGCACGCGGACGCGCCGCCGCTGCCCGCACCGCTGGCCGCCGACGACCCCAACGGCGTGGTGGTGCACATCCGTTCGCTGACCAAGCCCACCTCACCCAGCCTGCGCGTCGCCGCCCTGACCGCGCACGGCCCGGCCTTCGAACGGCTGCGCGCCGTCCAGACGGTGGACAGCTTCTTCGTTCCGCGCCCCCTCCAAGAGGCCGCCCTGCAACTGGTCGGCGCGCCGGCCTGGCCGCAACACCTGCGCATGCTGAGCGCGGCGCTGCGCGATCGGCGCCGGGTGCTGGCCGGCGCGCTGGAGCGGCGGCTGCCGGAGCTGTTGCCGGACCGACTGCCGTACGGCGGCTACCACTTCTGGTTGCGGCTGCCCGACGGGCAGGACGTTCCGGCGTTGACCTCGGCCGCGCTGCGCGCCGGTGTCGCGGTGACGCCGGGACCGGCGTACTTCACCGCCGAGCCGCCGGCTCCGTACCTGCGCGTCGCGTACTCCTACCCCGAGGGCCCGGAGCAATTGGTCGAGGGCGTCGAGCGGTTGCACCGGGCGTTCACCGGGCAGGGCTGACCCCGGTTCCGGGCCGGAGTGGCGTCCACCGGCCGGCGGGTCGGCGGCGCGCGGCACTCGGGGGCTGGTGGCGATCGCCGAGTCCGGCACGGACGGCCGGACCGGCGAGGTGCTGCGGGCGGCGACCGCGCACGGCCTGCGCACCGCGGTGTTCGCCGCGACGGCGGGCGCCGGGGTGACGCGGGTGGGCGCACCGCAGGGCCGGCGAGCGGGCCCGGCGAGCGTGGCCGACACACGATCGCTCGCCGGGCCGCGCTTTCGCCGGGCGGTCGGCGAGGCCGCGGGCACCGTCGCCGCGAAGGGCGTCACGCCTCGAGGATCCGGTCGGCCGGCACCTCGAAGATGATCTCCAGGCCGTCCTCCTCGTCCATCTGCTCGCCGACCTCGACGAAGTGGAAACCCCGGATGGTGGCCAGCGACGCCGCGTTGTCCGGCGCGATGGTCACCCGGACGGTCCTCACGTCGGGCTCGTGGGCGGCCCGTTCCAGCAGCGACTTCAGCATCGCCCGGGCATGACCGCGACGGCGCGCCTCGGGCACCACGGTGTAGCCGATCTCCACCATGCCCACCTCGTCCGGCGGTCCGTGGAAGCCGGCGTACCCCACCACCGCGCCGTCCGGCTCCGACACCGCGGCCCGGGCCAGCCAGGGAGCACTCTCGGGTTCGGCGGTCACCTGCTCGAAGCGCCGCCGCCACAGCCCGCGCGCCTGATCGGAGACGAAGAACTCGGGCAACTCCAGGCCCGTTTGGTAGCGCGCCTGGGCCAGATCGCCGGCCAGCAGGGCGGTCAGCGGCCGACCGATCAGGTAGACCCAGCGGACCCGCTGTTCGGGAACGACCCCGGGGCGGGCGATGAGTGGGTCGGACGGCGGGGGCGAGAAATCGTCGAGGGGTTCGGTCATCATCGGATCATCGGCGACGACCGACCGGTCGTCCAGCGCATTTCCCGAGGACCCGGGAGGTTCGCCGGATCGGCTGCACGGCTTTCCCACACGACGATCGGCATGCCGCCGGCAGCGGCGATCGGCACGGTGGTGGGCTCGCCTGCCGATCCGCCGAAAGTCGGCCGATCTGCGAATTCACCCGGTCGACGGCGGTTGTTGGCAGTACGGACAATCCGCGTGGGTTTTCCACCCAATACCGTGCGCATGCCCCCAACCAGCTCGGCGCCGGAGAACCATCATGTGTCAGCAGCACGACGACTGCGATCAGCCGCCCGTCACTCCCCTGTCCGGACCCGCGCGACGGGCGTTCCTGCGCTCCGCCGCGCTGGCGGGCGCCGGCGTCACCGCGGCGAGTGTGGTGGGTGCCTCCCCGGCCGCCGCCGACGATGCCGCCGGCGCCGCGGCGGCCGACTCCACGGTGGACGCGCAACACCTGCCGGCCTGGCGTCCGGACGGCGACAGCCGTCGGTTCACGCTGGTCGTGATGCCGGACACGCAGTACATGTTCGACGAGCCGAGCATCACCAGCGCCCCGATCGAGGCGTCCTTCCGGTACATCCTGGAGCACGCGCGGGACGACAACATCGTCTTCATGTCGCACCTGGGCGACCTCACGCAGAACGGCCGCAAGGCCGAATTCGACGGGATCGGCCGGGCGTTCGAGATGCTCGACCGCAAGGGTGTCGGCTACAGCGTGCTGGCCGGCAACCACGACATCGATTCCAACACCGACGACCGGCGCGGGCGTTCCCCGTACCTGGACACGTTCGGACCGCAACGCTTCCGCGGCAAGCGTTCCTTCGGCGGGGCGACCGCCGACGGCTACAACACGTACCACCTGTTCCGCGCCGCCGGTCGCGAATGGCTGGTGCTCGCGCTGGACTGGCGGCCCTCGCCGGCCGGCATCGCCTGGGCCAGGAAGGTGATGGCGGATCATCCGCACGCGCCGGTGATCCTGACCAGCCACGAACTCGTCTCGGCCGACCGACCGGGTCAGGAGGCGGAGTTCTCCGAGCACGGCCGGCAGTTGTGGAACGATCTGATCAAGGGCAACGACCAGATCTTCCTCACACTCAACGGCCACTATTGGCCGGCCGGGCGCACGACGCAGAAGAACGATGCGGGCGGTGACGTGCACCTGCACATCACCAACTACCAGAATCGTTACTTCGGCGGCGCCGCGATGATCCGGCTCTACCACTTCGATCTCGACCGCAACACGATCGACGTCGAGACGCTCTCCCCGTGGATCCTCGGCCGCAGCAACCGGGGGCTCAACGAACTGGAGCGCCGCGAGATGGAGTTGACCGGCCCGGAGGACTACTTCTCGGTGCCGATCGACTTCGACCGGCGCTTCGCCCGTTTCGCCCCGATACCGCAGCGTGCGGCCCGCCCCGCCCAGCGCATGGTGATACCCGGGACGGTCGCCTACTGGCGCTTCGACGGCTCGCACCAGGACGGCGCGCCGATCCCCGGGGCGCAGCGCTTCCCCGACCTGTCCGGGCGCGGCAACGACCTCACCCTCGTGCCGGCTCCGGGCGCCGCGGCCGGTTCGGTCAGCTGGTCCCACCAGTTCCACCCCGATCAGCCGGGCCACGGCAGCATCCGGCTCGCGGGCGGCAACTCGCCGCTGCGTGGCGGACATCTGCAAACCGCCAACGACGCCCCGCTGAACACCGCGACATTCCGGTCCGGCTACACGATCGAGGCGTTCTTCAAGCTGCCGGCCGACTGGGACGGAGGCCGGGACGGCTGGTCGGCGCTGCTCAGCCGCTGGGGCATGAGCGGCGAGGCGCGCAAGCCGCAAGGCGATCCGCAGGAGCCGCTCGTCACGCTCAGCCTGTCCGGCGGTCGCGAACTCCAGTGGTGCGTCTATCCGTTGAACAGTGACGGCTCGGCAACCAACTGGAGCCACGAACTCGGTCCGGACACGTGGTGGCACGTCGCCGTCGTGAACGACTCCCGGCAGACCACGATGTACGTCGACGGCTGCCCGGTGGTGCGCAATCCGTCGGCCCGCTCGATCGGCCTGACCACGCTCAACCTGCCCTGGATGCTGGGCGGCTACGCGTACGACGGCAAGCTGGACCAGACGCTCAACGCCTGGGTCGGCGACGTGCGGATCGTCGATCGGGCGCTGCGACCCGACGCGTTCATGATCGGCCGCTGAGGGCAGCTTCGCCGGACGGCGCGCCGGGATCGCGGCAGCCGTGCGGGGAAGGGACGCCGGACCCGAGTCGACATCGGCTCGGGTCCGGGGCGCCGGTGTGGCCGGGGTGTGGTCGGTGTGGTCGGTGTGGCCGGGGTGTGGTCGGTACGGTCGGTGCTCAGTGCACCGAGAGTCCGCCGTCGACGAAGATCGACTGGCCGGTGACGTACGCCGATCCGGCGCCCGCCAGGAACACCGCCGCGGCCTCGAAGTCCTCGGCGAGCCCGTTCCGGCCGACCATGGTGCGGGCGGCCAGCGAGGCGACCCTTTCCGGGTCGGCGGACAGTCGCGCGTTGAGCGGGGTCATCACGAAGCCGGGCACGAGCGTGTTGGCGGTGACCCCGTACGGCGACCAGGCCTCGGCCTGGGAGCGGGCCAGTGACTCCAACCCGCCCTTGGACACGCCATAGGCGCCGCTCTGCACGAATGCCCGATGCGCCTGTTGTGACGAGACGTGGATGATCCGCCCGTAGCCGCGCTCGGCCATGCCGGGCCCGAAGCGCTGCCCCAGCAGGTAGGGCGCCTCCAGGTTCACCGCCATCGTTGCGTCCCAGACGTCGTCGCCGAGCTCGCTCATCGGCGGGCGCAGGTTGATGCCCGCGGAGTTGACCAGGATGTCCGGCTCGCCGAACGCCTCGACCGCCGCCTCGGCCGCGGCGCGCACCCCGGCACGGCTGCCCAGATCGCCGCTCACCCAGGCCGCCTTGCCACCCTGAGCGGTCAACTCCTCGACGGTCTCGGTCAGTTCCGCCTCCCGTCGGGCGACGACCACCACGCTCGCCCCGGCCCGGGAAAGGGCTCGGGCGATGGCGCGGCCGATACCGGAACTGCCGCCGGTCACCACGGCGACCCGGCCGTCCAGCGAGAACAGTGCGGAGAGGTATGCCTGCGAGCTCATGACGAAAGCCTAATACCGGGATCGATCTCGCCGGCGGGGCGGGTCGACGGCCGGTCCCGCACCCCGCCGGTCATGTTCCGGCGCTCGGCATCCCGCCGATCCGACAACGCCCGGGAACCGAACGGCGCGCCGGCGTCCCGCGGTGCCGGGGCGCCGGGGCGCCGTCCGTGCGCAGCCGTCGATCAGGCGTCCGCGCCCCGGCGTCGGGCCGGAAAGCCGTGTGCGCGGGCTGCGACGACCACCGCGAGCACCGGGATCAGCAGGACCAGCACGCTCCACGGGAAGGAGCCGGTGCCGAGCAGGTCCAGCAGGATCGCACCGGCCACGCCGCCGCCGGCCATCGCCGCGTTCCACAGGGTGACGAGCATCGCCTGGGCGGCATCCGCCTCGTCCCCGCCCGCGTCGCCGACGGCGGTCTGCAGGAGGGTGGGCGCACCGCCCCAGCCCAGTCCCCACAGCACGACCGCGGCCAGGACCAGGGCGTGGCTGTCGGAGAATGCCGCAAGGATCGTGGCCGCCGCGGCGAACAGCAGCGTGGCCGCGATGGTCAGCTCGCGCAGCCGTCGGTGGATCGCGGTGCCCACGACCCAGATGCTCAGCAGCGACGCGCCGCCGAAGACCAGCAGCACCACGTCGGTGGAGTCGCCCAGGTCCAGTCGATCCAGGTAGGTGGCGATGTAGGTGTAGAGGATGGTGTGCGCCAGCACGAACACCAGGGTGACGAACAGGACCGGCGCCACACCCGGGATGGCCAGAGTGCGCAGCAGGGGCGTTCGCTCGTCCGCACGTTGTCCGGGCTGATCCGGCACGATCGCGACGATCCAGGCGATCAGGACCAGCGCAAGCACGGTCATCGCCCAGAAGGAGACCCGCCAACCGAACTCGTCGCCGAGGAAGGTCCCGGCGGGCACTCCCAGCGACAGGGCGATCGGAATGCCCGCCATCACGATCGCGATCGCCTTGCCCTGGAGGTGCGCCGGCGCCAGGCGACGGGCGTATCCGGCCAGCAGCGCCCACGCCACGCCCGCGGCCACACCGGCGACGAAGCGGGCCACCATGGTCAGCGGGTAGCTGCCGGAAACCGCGGTGACCGTATTGGCCGCCGCGAAGCCGGCCATCGCGGTGAGCAGCAGTCGTTTACGACGCCACCCGGCGGTCGCCGCCGACAGCGGAATCGCGGTGAGCGCCGTGCCGATTGCATAGATCGTCACCGACTGCCCCATCGCCGACTCCCCGACCCTCAGGTCGGCACTCATCGCGGGCAGTACACCGGCAGGCAGCGTCTCGGTCAGACTGGTCACGAACACCGCCGTGGCCAGCGCCAACAGCGCCGCCATCGGCAACTTCCGGTCGTCGATCGTGGTGGGTGAGGGTGTCGGGGTCGCGCTTCGGGTTCTCATGCTGCGTATGCTCGAACCATCACATTGATGTGAGGGTCAAGCAGCGAGACACGAGGTGGATCACATGCGCATCGGCGAGCTGTCCGAACGCACCGGTACTCCGCGCCGGTTGTTGCGCTACTACGAGGAGCAGGGCCTGATCGTCGCCGACCGTTCCCCCAACGGCTACCGCGACTACGACGGGTCCTGCGTCGACCGGGTCCTACAGATCCGCGGCCTGCTCGACGCCGGACTGCCGACCCGAATCATCAAACAGATCCTGCCCTGCCTCGACAAGCCCCGCATCATCCACTTCCCGGACGCGACACCGGAGATGATCGCCACCCTGGAGCACGAACGCGACCGGATGACCGAACGCGTCAACTGCCTGACCCGCAACCGCGACGCAATCGCCGAATACCTCGACGCGGTACGCAACCCCACCCCCCCACCCACCGCCCACCTTCACGACGTGAAGGCGTGAAGGCGTGACGCCACATATTTCCTTGCCCGTCTCCGCCGACTCTGTGAGGGTTGCCGAACCCGAATCCGAACCCGCAAAACGATCCTCGACCGGGATGGTGCATATCGTGCGCGCTGATCCGCCTCTGCGTCCGACTCCGCTCAGCGGATTTCCGGAATGGCTTCCGGAAGTCCGCATGGTCGAGGTGCAATGGCTCGACCACATCCGGCGCACGTTCGAGTCGTACGGCTTCACCCCGATCGAGACGCCGGCCGTGGAGGCACTCGACGTCCTGCTCAAGAAGGGTGAGACCTCCCAGGAGGTGTACACCCTGCACCGGCTCCAGGCGGACCGGGACGACGACAGTGATGCCCGGCTCGGCCTGCACTTCGATCTCACCGTGCCGTTCGCGCGCTATACCGCGCAGAATTTCAACGACCTGGTCTTCCCGTTCAAGCGATATCAGATCCAGCGCGTCTGGCGCGGCGAACGCCCACAGGCGGGCCGGTATCGGGAATTCGTGCAATGCGATATCGACGTGATCAACGTGGACCGGATCCCGCTCCACTTCGATGCGGAAATGCCTCGCATCGCCCACGAGGTCCTCACCGGGTTGCGAATCGGCCCGTTCACGATCCACCTCAACAACCGCAAGATCCTGGAGGGTTTCTACGCCGGGCTCGGCCTGACGGACCCGGTGGCCGCGATCCGGATCCTCGACAAACTGGACAAGGTCGGCCTCGACCGGGTCGGGCCCCTGCTCGTCGAGGAACTCGGCCTGGAGCCGGACCTGGTGGCGAACTGCCTGAAGTTGGCCGGGATTCGCGGCACCGACGCATCCGTGGTCGAGGAGATCCGCGCGTTGGGCGTCGAACACCCCCTGCTCGACGAGGGCCTCGCCGAACTGGCCCTCGTACTCGACGCGTTGGCCGATCTACCGCGCGGTTCGATCGTCGCGGATCTGTCCGTCGCGCGGGGGCTCGACTACTACACCGGCACCGTCTACGAAGCGAAGTTCGTCGAATTCCCGGACTACGGCAGCATCTGCTCGGGAGGCCGCTACGAGAACCTGGCGGGCTCCTTCATCCGGCGCAACCTGCCGGGTGTGGGCATCTCCATCGGCCTGACCCGAATCTTCGCCAAGCTCGTTGCCGAGGGTCGGCTGCCGATCGGCCCGAAGTGTCCCACGCAGGTGCTGGTCGCGGTGCCCGAGGCCGCGTCGTTCGCGCTCGCGCAGCGCACGGGCGCGGTGCTGCGCGCCCGTGGAATCCGCACCGAGGTCTACCACCAGCCGGACAAGTTGCAGAAGCAACTGCGGTACGCGCTGTGCAAGGGCATCGGCCACGTATGGTTCCCGCCGGCCGATCCGGGCGCCGGGGTCGGCGACGGCCGATCGCACCAGGTGAAGGACCTGGCCTCGGCCGAGCAGGCCGTCGCCGACCCGCACACCTGGCTGCCGCCCGAGCAGCCCGAGCCGCTTCCCGCCCGGTAGTCCGCCCGGACAAATCGGTGGCGGCTCGGCCCGGCGCGGGTTCAGGATGCGGGGCATGACGCACACCCTCCTGGCGTTCCTGGGCGCCTGCACGCTCATCGCGGCGAGTCCCGGGCCGAGTTCGATCCTGATCATCCGGCACTCGTTGCACACCCGTCGCGCCGGCTTCCTGGCGGTGCTCGGCAACGAGACCGGGGTCTTCATCTGGGGACTCGCCGCGGCCTTCGGGCTCACCGGCCTGCTGGCCGCGTCCCAACTCGCCTACGACATCATGCGCATCGTCGGCGCCGTCGTCCTGGTCGGCTTCGGCATCCAGGCCATCCGCTCGGCCCGCCGCGACGGCCTGACCGGATTCATCACCGCCGAGGCCGGCAACACGGCTAAGGCCGAGCCCGAACCGGGCAGCGGCCGGCGCGCCTACCGCGCCGCGCTGACCCTGAACCTGGCCAACCCGAAGGCCGCCGTCTTCGCGATGTCCTTCCTCCCCCAGTTCGTTCCGCACGGCTCGCCGCAGCTACCCACGATGGTCGCCCTGGCCGCGATCTGGGCGGCGTACGAAGTCGGGTACTACAGCCTGTACGTGTGGTTCGTCGGCCGCATGCGTGCGGTACTCGGCCGCGCCAAGGTCCGCCGCCGGTTGGAGCAGACGTCCGGCGGGGTCATGGTGGCACTGGGCATCCGGATGGCCGTGGAGTCGTAAACAGCCGCCCCACGCCCGGCCCGCAGGCCGAGGCGGTGCCCGGATCGGCCGGCCGGCCGCGATGAACGAACGGGCCTTAACCCCCCGCAGGCGCCGAAGACGCCCGCCAAGGCCGAGGTCACCCGACCGGACGGCTCACAATCCGAACGCGTCGCGCCGATCCTCCGGGACCAGGTCGACGTACTCCGGGTGCTTGGCGATCCAGTCCTTGATGAACGAGCAGTAGGGCAGCACCGCGAGGCCCCGCTCCCGGACCGCGTCCAGCGCCGCCCGGGCGAGCCGACCGCCCAGACCCCGGCCGCCGAACTTCGGGTCGATCTCGGTGTGTGTGAAGGCGACCTCGTCGCCGCTGACGAAGTACTCGGCAAAGCCCACGAGTTCGGTCGCTCGCAGCGGCGGGGCGACCGGGCCGGTCGAGGTGTCGGAAGCGGCCTCGGCGGTGGTGAATATCTCGTAGCGGGACTGCGCGGGGTTGTCGCTCACACGCGTTTCCATATCGCTGCCTCCTGGTCACCATCGGGACCTGCGGCCCGGGCAATGTGGTCCGCGCGCACGCCCTTCGGCCACACCGATCGCCGCACTCGCGCGTCCCACCGTATCCGGCACCGCCGGCGGCCGTTTCTCCCCCGTCCCCGCACCGCCTGCCGAGGCCCGCCGCCCCGCCGCTTCGAACGGACTCGGGCTCACTCGGGCTCGTCGTCGATGTACACCTTGGTGCCGTCCGCGTACACCTTGCAGATCCGACCGGTCTCGTCGGTGCCGACCGACGGCAGGCCGGCCGCATGCAGCTCGGCGACGGCCTTCCGGACGCCCTCCTCCACCAACTGGTCGAATCGCTCCGGGCCGATCCGTTCCCGCAAGGACTTCCCCATCGACGCTCCTCGAAGAATTCGCGCGCATCGTGCGTATCACGCGCATCACGCGCATCCACCCGGACCACCCCACGGTGCCCGTGGGTCAAGGCTGCCAGGCCGGCGCCGCCGCCGACACCCTTCGCCCGGATCACAACCCCAGGGCGGCCCGGTGCCGCTCGGGGATCAGGTCGAGGTATTCGGGGTGCTCGATCATCCAGGCGCGCAGGTAGGCACAGTTGGGCACCACCCCGACCCGGCGCTCGCGCGCGGTGTCCAGCGCGGACCGCACCAGCACATCGCCCAGACCGTGCTCCGCGAAGCGCGGATCGACCTCGGTGTGGATGAACGCGATCACGTCGTCCTCGCCGGGAAAGTACTCGGCGAATCCGGCGAGTTCGGCCGGATCGCCGCCCACGTGGAGCTCGAATCGGGACTGCGCCGGGTTGTCGATCACGCGCGTGTGCATGGTGCCTCCTGGTCCGGACCGGGACGTACGACCCGGACCCTCAACCGTACCGACCACCCGCAGCCCACCCGACAGGCGCAACCGCGACCCTCCGGCCCCGGTCGCCCGCGGCCGGTCCGTTGCATGCCGGACCGGCCCGGTGCGTGCCCATACCGCCCGGTGCATGCCGGCCGGCTCCGCTCACGCGTCGAACGCAGTGGCGCGGGCGACCTTCTCCCACGCCTCGATCTCGGACCGCAGGGTGTCGAGCCGGCCGACGATCGCATCCACCGCGTCCGCGCCCAGCGGCAGGTTCAGCGGGGTGGCCTCGTCGGCGAGCGCGGCCAGGATGGCAGCGGCGGCCTTGGCCGGATCGCCGGGCTGTTGCCCGTCGGCCGCGCCGACCATGCGTCGAGTGGTGCCCACCGCGCCCTCGGAGTACGCGGCGATCTCGGCACTTGCACCGGCGGCGCCCATCAAACCGGTTCGGAACGCACCCGGCTCGACCACCAGCACCTTGATGCCGAACGGCCGCACCTCGTCGGCCAGCGCCTCGGACATGCCCTCCAAGGCGAACTTGGTGCCGCTGTAGGCCGAGAAGCCCGCGAACGACATCCGCCCACCCATACTGCTCAACTGCACGATCGCCCCGGAGCGCCGGGCACGCATGTGCGGCAGTACGGCGCGCACCAGCGCGGCCGGGCCGAAGACGTGCACATCGAACAGCGCGCGCAGTTCCGCGTCGGTGGTCTCCTCCAGCGCGCCCACGTGGGTGCGGCCGGCGTTGTTGACCAGGACGTCGACCCGGCCGTGCCGGGCGACCAGTTCGGTGACCACGGTCTCGATCCCGGCCGCGTCGGTCACGTCCAGCCGGACCGCCTCGATGCGATCCGGGTGTGCCGCCACCAGATCGGCCAACGACTCGGGCCGGCGCGCCGCGGCCACCACGGTGTCGCCGGCGGCCACGGCCGCCTCGGTGACGGCCCGCCCGAAGCCACTGTTCGCGCCGGTGACCAACCAGATCCTGCTCATCGTGAGGTTCCCCCTTGTGATCGTCCCCGCCGACTCGGCAAGTCGTCGTCGGCGTGCGTTTCCCGTGCCATCACCCTGCCGTGCCGGCCAACGCCCGGTCCAAGACCACCGGTGATAGCCGATGGTTATCGACGCGAGCGCAGTTCCCCGACCACGGACCGGACCCGGGGCCGGCGGGACGAAGAGCCGCGGGCGCACCCGGAGCGGATCACGGCGGGCCGACGAGCACCGTGCGGTCCGTGGCGCCGGATCGCACCTCGAACACGGTGAATCCGTGCGGGCCGGCCAGGACCTGGTGCACGCAGCCGGACGGGATGAACACGACGTCGCCCACCTTCATGTGCACCCCGCTCGCCAACCCGGCACCGGAGAAGACGTCGCAACTGCCCGCGGTGAGCAGCACGACGGTCTCCTCGCCCTCGTGGTGGTGCACCGCGGTCCGCTCGCCCGGTCCGAGCGTGGCGAAGAAGCCGCACAGGCGTCCGGCGCCCACGGTCGCGGCGGATACACGTTCGCTCATCCGGATGCCCTGCGCACCGACGACGTCGGCACCGGCGGGTACGAGCACGGCTTGGTTCACAGGTTCACGGTCGGCCATGGGTTCAGGGTCGACGCGGGGTCGATGCCGGAAACGCGCGTGTCGCCGAACCACACCGAATGGGCGAGTCCGAGTCGGCCGCCCAAAGGCCCGAATCCGGGCCCGGAACGGCTCTTCCGCGATCATCGCCGCGCCGGCACCCTTGGGCCCTGTCCGGCGGATCCCGGTGGGCCGCGCCGCTGCGCCCCGGTTCTCGCCGGGCCCGGCGCGGTCCGGCCGGGTTCGCGCGGCCCGACGACGGGAGCGACGATGGGCAACGGAAGCCGGGCCGGGCACGTCGTGCCGAACCACGATGTGGCCGCGAGTGCCGCACGGGCGATCGTGCGGAACGTGGTGGCCGCGGCGTCGGCGGCCGGTCGCGCGGTGAGCGTCGCGGTGGTGGACGGCGCCGGCGTACCGGTTGCGTTCGAACGCATGGACGGGGCATTGCGGTTCAGCGCGGATCTGGCCACGGCCAAGGCCCGCACGGCGGCGGCGTTCGGCCGGTCCACCGCGACGATGGAGGAACAACTGGGCGATCGGCCGGTGTTCGCGCAGAGCTTCGTCCAGCACGGGAGTTGGTACCTGGGCCGCGGTGGCCATCCGCTCCTGGTCGACGGCCGACCGGTGGGCGGGGTCGGAGTCAGCGGGGACGCGGCGCAGTACGAGGACGAACTCGCCCGCGCCGCCGCCGAATCCTTCGGCAGAGACGCGGGCGGGTGAACCGGTGCCACGCCCGACACCGGGCGGCTTCGCTCCCGATCTCGGGCAACCCACGACCGCACCGGGGCCGCGCCCGACACCCGCCGACCCCGGCCCCGATCCCGATCCCGGTCTCGGTCTCGGTCTCGGTCTCGGTCGACCCACCACCGCACCAGGCCCGCGCCCCACACCGGGCCGCCCCGATCCCGATGTCGGTCAGCCCACGATGCGCTTCTCCACCGCCACCGTCGCCCGTTCCACCCCGCGAGCCACGTCCCGGACCAGCCCGTTGACGCGCAGCAGCACCGCCGAGGCGACCGTGCTCGCCGCCTCGACCAGGTTCCCCGACGCCGCCGCCGTACTCGCCGCCACCGCCGCGCCGCGTACGCCGCTCGTCGCCGCCGGGAACGGCAGCGGCAGTGGGCCGGCGTGTGAACGCAGGTCGGAGAGTTGGCCGTTCTTCAGCGCCATCACCGCGTCCTCACCGGACACGTACCCCTCGCAGTGGCCGTACCCCTTCAGCGCCGCGTGCAGGAACGCGGTCGCGTAGACGTTGGTGATCGCGTGTTGTTCGGCGAAGCCGATCCCGGGCTTGCCGTCCCGGGGCAGGCCGGGCAGGTGGATGTCCATGTCGCTAGGATCGAGGAACTGCACGTGGTTGCCGCCGCTGATCTCCACGTACGCCTTGTAGCCCTGCGGGACCAGGTCCAGGTAGTGCACGCCCGATCCGGGGGAGATCTTGTCGTTCTGCCCGGACACGATCAGCGTCGGCGCGCTCACCTTGGCGACGTCGGCGTCGATCAGCGCGTACAGGTCGGGTTCCTTGACGTTGCGACCGGGCGCGAAGCCCATGACCGCGCGGATGCGCTTGTCCCGGGCCGCCGCGACCAGCGCGCCCGCTCCGCCCAGGGACACCCCGACTGCGGCGAACGCGTCCTGCTTGATCATGCCGCGCAGCGGGTTGAACCGGTCGTCGTCGATGTCGATCAGCTTGTCGATGGCATCGCTGATGGTGTCCGCGTGCACGTGCGGGTCGAGCGCGAGGATGTTCTCCGGGAAGTAGCGGAAGACGATGTAGCCGTGCCGCACCACGTAGTCGGTGAACCAGTCGTACATGTTCGAGCCGGTCCAGGTCGCCGGTGCGAGGACGACGGACGGGTACGAGCCCTCGGACTTGTCGGCCGGGGCCAACCAGCCGTCGTGCTCGGCCGGGTAGCTGATCTTGGCGAGGGTGAACCCGGGTCCACCGGTCCAGAACGGGAACTCGATGGTGCCGATGCCATAGGGGCCCGGCTGGTCCGGGCGTACCGGACTCTCGGGCACGAGTGTGGTTGCCATGAAGCGAGTCAACTCTTCGCCGACTCGCTTTGGCACCGCATTACTTGGCCAAAGTATCGAGACCCCGGTCACAGTCGTGTGGGGGCGGCGACACGAAGGGTGAAATCCGGCCGGCGGCCGGCGGGCGGCACGGCCGGTTTCGCACCGGGTCGTCGACGGGCTGCCGGCGACTACTGATGGACCATCAGCAGCACGGCCCGGTTGTCGTCGGCCAGGCCCCGGTAGACGTGCGGACGGGTGGCGTCGAAGCGGATCGAGTCGCCCGTCGACAACTCCCGACGGTCGGCGACCGGCCCGGTCTCGATCCGGCCGGCGGTGACCAGCAGGCATTCCTCGACGCCGGGACGATGCGCCGCCGAGACCTGTTCGGCGTCGGTGACGTCGAGTTCGTACAGTTCCACCCAGCCGCGGACGTGCACCCGGTGCAGCAGGCGGGCGTGCACCGCCTCGCCGCTCACCTGCGGCCCCTGGTCGGCCCGGACCACCGTGACCGCCGGCGCGCCGCCGTCGAGCAGACCGCCCAGCGGAACGTCCAGCGCGCCCGCGAGGGCCCACAGTGTGCTCAGCGTGGGATTGGCCTCGCCCTGCTCGATGCCGTGCAACGTGGTCTTGCTCAGGCCCGCACTCGCGGCGAGGTCGGCGAGCGAGCGGCCGGCCGCCTCGCGCAGCACCCGAATGTTGTGCCCGATTTCCCTTGCGATGGTCATGCCGTTCATTATGCTGGATTGCCGTACCAGTTTACCGGTACACATGAGCCGGTGCTTCTGGACCACGCTCCCGAACACCGCGGGAACGGGCGCGTCGTGCCGGTGCCGCCTGGGCGCTGTGGGACGTTCCCCCGACTCCGTAGGGATGGAAGAACATGGTCATGCGCGTCTCCCGCCTGGAGCACATCCCCGGCATCGGCGTGGACAGGGTCGGCGCCGCCGCCGACGCCGCACACGATCCGGACCTGCTGCGTCTGGAGAACCTCGACACCGACATCCGCCCGCCGGCCGTCGCCCTCGCCGCCACCCGGGCCGCGATCGACGACGACGCGGCCAACAGCTACCTGCCGTTCCACGGTTCGCTCGCCCTGCGCGAGGCCGCCGCGGCGCACGTGGGCCGCATCGCGGGACGCGCGTACGACCCGCACGAGGAGGTGATCAACGCGGCCGGCGGGCTCAACGGCATCCTCGACGTGCTGCTCGCCACGGTCGAGCCGGGCCGCGAGGTGGTGCTCGCCGACCCGATCTACGCCGGCCTGGTCAACCGGATCCGCCTCGCCGGGGGCGTTCCGCGCCATGTGCCGTGCACCGCGGGCCCGGCCGGCTGGAGCACCGATCCGGACGAACTCGCCGCCGCGGTCGGCCCGAACACCGCCGCCGTGCTGGTGATGTCCCCGGCGATGCCCACCGGCGCGCTGCTCGACCACACGCACTGGGACGCGCTGGCCCGCGCGGTGGCCGAGCACGACTGTTGGGTGATCCACGACGCGGCGATGGAGCGCATCCGGTTCGACGGCAGGGCGCCCGACCATCCGGCGGCGCATCCCGGGCTGGCTCATCGCACCATCACGTGCGGTGCCGCCTCCAAGGAACTGCGGATGATCGGCTGGCGGGTGGGGTGGGTGGTCGGGCCCGCCGAGATCATGGCCGACGTCAAACTCGTCGGCCTGAGCAACGTGGTCTGCCCGGTCGGCATCGGTCAGGCGGCCGTCGCCGCCGCGCTGTCCGCGCCCGATGCGGACGCCGACGTCGCCGCCGCGACCGGGATCTGGCGGGAGCGCTGCGCGACCATCCTGGACGCACTCGCCGACTACCCGTGCATCCGACCGCACGGCGGCTGGTCGCTGCTGATCGACACGGCCGCGATGGGCCTGGCCCCGGAGGTCGCCGCCGAACGGCTGTTCCGGCTCGGTCGGATCGCGGCCACGCCGATGAACGGCTGGGGTCCGCAGGGGAGTACGCACCTGCGTCTGGTCTTCGCCAACGAACCGGTGGAGCGATTGGGCGACGTACGCGCCCGGTTCGCGGCGGCGTTCGGCTGACCGGGGCCGACCAGCGGTGCTTTGTGGCGACCGGGGGCGTAGGTGCGGGTGGGCGGCGGTCGGCGGGTGCGCGGTCGGCGGGTGGGCGGTCGGCGGGTGGGCGGCCGGCGGGTGGGCGACCGGCGGGTGGGCGACCGGCGGGTGGGCGACCGGCGGGTGGGCGCCGGTCGGGCGCTGCTGCGGGTGCGCCTGCCGGTGACGCCTGCGGGCGGGGCGCTGCCGCGGGTGGGCGCCTGCGTTGGCGCGTGCGGGTGAGCGCTTGGGGCCGCGCAGCCCGAGTGCGCCGGCCGGGGTTGCCGCGCCGACGCGGCGCCCCGGGGCGTCGCGTCGGGCGCAGTCAGGCCAGTCGGTGGCCGGTGGTGCTGTCCACGTGGTCCGGGATCTCGCCCAGGTGCCGGTCCCCCGTGGTCGAGGTGCCCGTGGGTTCGAACATCAGGATGGAGCCGCCCGGCGACGACGGCTTGTGCTCGGTGCCCTTGGGCACCACGAAGGTGTCTCCCTTGCGCAGCACCACCGTGTGTTCGTCGCCGTCCGCTTCCCGCAGTGCGATGTCGAACCGCCCGTCGAGGACGAGGAAGAACTCGTCGGTGTCCTCGTGTACATGCCACACGTGCTCACCCAGGGTGTGGGCGATGCGCACGTCGTAGTCGTTCATTCGGGCCACGATCCGAGGGCTGTACACGTCCTCGAAGGTCGCCAGTGCTTCGGTGAGGTTGACGGGCTTGATCTCCATGACCCGATTCTCGACCATCGCTCGGGCGCGCGTCTTGTACGTTTCCAACCCGTCGACACCCCGCACCCGATCCGCTGCCCACGCGGCGGCCGGCGGCCGTACTCAGCGCCCGGAGCCCCCCTGGACCAGCCGCAACCGCGCCCGTTCACGCGGCTTCTCGGTGGTTCCGCCATCGAGGCCGAGGCGGAGGCGGAGGCTCGGACCGCTACCGATACCCGGACCGTCCGGGCCGTCGGAGCCGTCGGAGCCGTCGGATCCGTCATTGAGGAGCCTGCACATCGCTTCCTTGGAGTGGTCGCCCTCGTCGAGCAGTCGACGGATCAGCGGCTCGTCCTCCGGCCGGTCCGCGCGCTCGGGGTCGGCGATGCCCTCGGACAACCGCTGGACCAGGTCGAGGAGCGCGTGGTCCTCGGGTGTCAGGCCGCCGGCCCGCCACCCCTGTGCGGCCGGGTGGTTGCGGCGCAACGCCGCGCCCGCCGCCACCGCGCGGGCCGAGTTCGCGTCCCGCAGCACGGCTATCGCTCGCGCGGCCCACGCCCGCGGGCTCTGCCGGCGACGGTAGGCGAGCCGATGCTCGGGGGGCGCGACACGGCGTCGCGCCGTGCGCACGGCGGCGACGTGTCCGCGCATGCGATCCACCGTCGGGCCGTCGACCCACTCGATGCCCCAGGCCGCGATGCCGTCGACGACGATCCGCACCTCGGTCCCGGCGACCCTGGTCAACTCCCCGTCCAGCCCGACCTCCCGGATCTCGCGATCGCTCACCGCTGCTCCTTCCGATCGCGTGATCATCCGTTCGGCCACCGTTCCGGATCATGCCCATGCCGAAGGGTCCGAACACAAAATACATCTCTGCACCGACCTCGCGGATCGGCTTGTATTTGCGACCCAATAATGGTCATACAGCCGGCAGATGCAAATCCGATCGGCCGGCCGCGTCGACCGCCGACCGCCGATCACCGACACGGCCGCCGCCGGACCTGATGTGCCTGCTCAGTACGGGAGTTGCCCGTGCACCCGAAGCAACAGCTCGTTCAGGACGCCTCGTTCGGAGGCGTTCAACGGCTCCAGCAGCCGGTCCTGGACCTCGCGCGCATCCGCCTCCAACTCGGCCAGGGCGATGCGGCCGGCCGCAGTGAGACTGACCCGGACGCGGCGGCGGTCCTTCGGGTCGCGCACCCGCTCCACCCATTCGGCGACGGCGAGTTCGTCGAGCACCTTGACCACGTCGCTGGGGTGGATGGCCAGCCGGGCGGCCAGGTCACGCTGCGCATGCGGACCGAAGTCGGCCAGCGCGGCGAGCACGGCCATGTGCCACAGGCGCAGCCCCCTGCCGGCGAGCCGGTCGGCGAGCCGGCCTCGGGCGGTCTTGCCGACCCGGGACAGCAGGTAGGTGGTCAGCGCGGTCAGCGTCGGCGGCGCGGTCTCGTTCATGGCGAATACTATAGGCTCCAACCAATGATAGGTTCTCACCTACGAATTTCGGAGCTCGGATGGACGCCCTGCACCCCCGCCTTCTGGTCGACCGCTTCGCCGACTGCTTCCGCTTCTACGACGCCGTCCTGCCCGAACTGATCGGCGCCACCCGCACCCGCGGCGCCGCGCACGGTCCCTACGCGAGCTGGGACGTGGGCGCCGAGGGCGTGCTGATGTTGTTCGACCGCACGGCGATGGCCGAGGTGGTGGGTACCGGCCATCTGCCCGGCGAGACCCCCGCGCCGGTGCAGGACCACACGATGCTCGTCAGCCGGGTCGCCGACCTGGACACGGCGTACGCACTGTGTCTGGCGCACGGCGCACAGCCGGTCACCCCGCCCACCCACCGCCCGGCCTGGGGCGAGGGCCTGCACACCGCCCACGTCCGCGATCCGGCCGGCACCCTGCTCGCACTCCAGTCCTACTGAGGCGCGTTCGGGACGGTGACCGGTTCGAGTCGGGCCAATACGGCGCCCAGGGCCTGTTCCCGGGGCAGCGCGGCGCCGCGCTCGTACGCCTCGCGGTAGCCCGCCGTGCCCAGGGTCGCCACGAGCCGGTCCACCAGCAATCGCAGATCCGGGCTGCCCGCGTCGAAGATGCCGCGCAACGCCGCACTCAGCCCGAGCACCTCGGCCGCGCCGACCGGATCCCCCTCCCACCGCAACACCGCGGCGAGCAACTCCGCCGTCGGCGCGACGTCGGCCAGATCGCGACGGGCGACCGCCGCGGCGGAGGTCGCGGGCAACAACTCCCGGGCCCGCGCGAGCAGGTCGACTCGATCCACACGGGCGGAGGAGCCGAGTTCGGTGCGATCCACGCGGGCGGAGGCCCCGGGGTCGGCCCGATCGATGCGCGCGGAGGCCCCGGCGTCGACCCGCGTCGCGGTGCCGAAGGACACCGGGTCGGCCCGATCGGTGCCCGCAGAGGACTCGACGGCGGCCCCCGCCGTCGTGCGGGAGGGCGCCCGATCGGCCCGATCCGGCGCACCGGACGCCCTCGCGTCGATCTCGTGCATGCCATCCGTCGACGCCGGGTCGAGACCCTCCTCGGCCGCCGAGAGGAGGGTGGCCAACCGCCCCTGGGCGAGCATGTCGCCGACCATCTCGGCGGGCAGCGACAGGCTTTCGGCGAGCGCCTCCAGGCGGTCGAGCATCTTCTCGGCGTCCGGGAACTCCCCGACCCTGCGGTGCAGTTCGGCGCGGCCGGAGAATACCGCGAGCTCCAGATAGCGATGCCCGCGCGTCCACGCCTGCCGCTCCGCGGCCGCCAGTTCGCTCCGCGCGCCGGCCAGGTCGCCCGCCCGCATGCGCTCGGCGGCGAGCGTACCCCGGTACAGCGACGCGTCGTCCGCGGCTCCCAGTTCGCTCGCCAGCGCGACCGCCCGCTCGAACGCGGCGATCGCCGGCTCGTGTTCGCCGCGAATCGAGTGGTGCGCACCGATGGCCATCAGCGCCGTCGCCAGACCCCACCGATCGCCGACCGCCGCGAACCCGGCCAGCGCCTCGGCCCGCGCACTCGCCCCCGCCTCCCAGTCACCACGATCGGTGTGCACGAAGTCCGTCATCCAGTGCGAGCAGGCCCGGACCCACGGATCCGACCCGGACACCATCCGGGCCAGTTCGCGCTCGCCCGCCTCGGTGTTCCCGGACAGGAACGCGGCCAGCGGCAGCCCCACCACGAGCGCCGGGTAATGCGCGAACACGTCGGCCCGGGCGCAGGCTTCGAGCAACGAACGCAGCTCCTCGCCGTCCGCGAGCCGCGGCGCGCCGATCCCGGCCAACAGGCGCATCACGGCGAACGCGGCCCGCGCGTGCTCGGGCAGCGCGTCACCGAACCGCAACACCTCGGGCACGATGGTCTCGAACGGCGCACCGATCCCGCGTATCCCCCAGTACCAGAACAACGCACCGGCGAACCCGGCCGCATCCACCGCCTGCCCGGCGTCCACGAACGCCCGCAGCGCGGCCATCAGGTTGTCGTACTCCGCATCCAACAGCGCGAGCGATTCCAACTGCGCGGACGTGCGCAGGAGCGGGTCCTGCTCGTGCGCGAGCGCCAGGAAGTAGCGCTCGAACCGGGCCGCGAACCCGGCCTGTTCACCGGCCAGCGACAATTGCTCGGCCGCATAGGCGCGCACCGTCTCCAACATCCGGTAGCGCGGTTCGCCGTCCCCGACCGCGTCCACGATCGACTTCTCCACCAGCGAGCCGAGGACGTAGAACACATCGTCCACGGGCAGCAGTTCGTCGGCACACACCGCCTCCAGCGCGGCCACCGTCGCGCCGCCCGGGAACACCGACAGTCGCCGGGCGAGCAGTTGTTCCGGCTCGGCCAGCAGATCCCAGCTCCACTCGACCACCGCATGCAACGTGCGCCGACGCGGCGGCTCGGCCCGGCTGCCCGAGGCGAGCAGGCGGAACCTGTCGTCCAGTCGCCGAGCGATCTGCTCGACGCTCATCGCGCGCAGCCGCGCGGCGGCCAATTCCAGGGCGAGCGGCATGCCGTCCAGCCGTCGGCAGATCTCCACCACGGGGCCGAGCGTGCCGGCATCGAGCACGAACCCCGGCCGCACCGCGCCGGCCCGATCCAGGAACAGCCGCACCGACGCCGCGTCCGCCGCCGCCGCAAGGTCCGCGGCCGAGTCGCCGACCAGGGTCGGCACCGGCAACGGGCCCACCCGGCACAACGCCTCGCCGGTGATGCCCAGCGGCTCTCGGCTGGTGGCGACGACGGTCAACTGCGGCAACCGGTCCAGGAGCCGGTACGTCAGCTCCGCCGCCGCTTCGACCAGGTGCTCGCAGTTGTCCAGGATCAGCACCGCCGCACCGACGTCGAGCAGTTCGGCGATCCGCTCCAGCGCGGTGCCGGTCCGGCGCGGCCGACCGTCCGAGGAGCGCAGATCCCACGAGCCGAGCGCGGACAACACCGCGTCGGCCACCCCGTCGGGCGTGCCCACACCGGCCAACGGCACGAACCACACCCGCCCGCGCCGGTACGCCTGATGCCGGGTCACCCCCTCCACGGACAGCCGGGTCTTGCCCGCGCCCCCGGAGCCGACCAGCGTCACCAATCGGGACCCGGCCATCAGCTCGGCGAGCAGCCGCAGTTCGTCGTCCCGGCCGAAGAAGCCGGTCAATCGGGCCGGAAGCGGCGGAGCCGCGGCCGGCTCGGAGCGTGCCGCGGGCCGGTGCAATTCGCCGCGCAGGACCGCGAGATGGGTCTCCCGCAGCTCGGCCGACGGGTCCACGCCCAACTCCCCGGCCAACCGACCCCGGATGTCCTCGTACCCGGCCAGTGCATCCGCCTGTCGGCCCACCGCGTACAGCGCACGCATCCGCATCGCCGCGGTCCGTTCGCGCAACGGGTGCGCCGCGCAGGCCGCCTCCAGGTCGGCCAGCACCTCTGCATGCCGGCCCAACCGCAGCTCCGCCTCGAAGCGGTCCTCGGCCGCGTCCACCCGCAACCCGTCCAACCGCGCCGCGACCGCCCGCGCGAACGGCGCCTCCGCCAGGTCCGCCAGCGCCGGCCCCCGCCACAACGCGAGGGCCTCGACAAGGGCCGAGGCCGCCTCGTCCGGCCGGTCCGCGGCCAACTCGCGGCGCCCGTGCGCGGCCAGCTCCTCGAACCGATGCGCGTCCACGTCCTCGGCCCGGATGGCGAGCCGATAGCCGCCGCCGACCAGGTCCACCGACACGCCGGCCGGCCGCAACACCTTGCGCAACCGCGACACCAACGTCTGCACCGCGTTCCCGGCATCCGCGAGCGGCTCCGCCCCCCACAGCCCGTCCACCAGCGCGTCCACCGACACGACCCGACCCGCGTCCAACGCCAACCGGGCCAGCAACATGCGCAACCGCACCCCACCGACCTCGATCGGCACACCGTCCGCGCCCCGAGCCCGCACCCCGCCAAGCAACCCAACCTGCATCCGGCCAGGATCGCAGAACCCCGATCCGGGCCGCTGGGCGGAGGGCGCGTGGGCCGGGAACGGCGGTCCACGGGCCACGACGAACCATCGCGGCGACGATATGTGATCAGAGCATCGCGGATCGTGCGATCGCAGGGCGGGGGTGCCGGTTCGTCCGGTCGTATCGCGTCGAGGGTCGGCGAAACGGCCCCTGACGTCGCGGCCACGGACGGGCCCCACGATTCTCCGCCTACCCGGCGGAACCGGCCCTGGCGGCCCGGCCGTCCCTACGGTCCTCCTTCGCCGACCACGCCGCGGTCGGGCCACGCGGGCATCCCGGGGAACCTGTGCGACCGTCCGGCCCCGAGCCCCGGCATCCACCGAGGCGCGTTACCCACCCACCTATCCGCCGAGTAGTGGCCCGGCACCAGGCGTCACCGGGTATGTCGTTGTCGGGGCGGCAGTTCGCGGTCGGGTGCCTCGTACCACGGGCGCTGTTCCACCGTGCCGTCGGCCACGGTGACGGTCAGCCCGAATCGGTCTGCCTCCGGTCGGCCGACAGCGGTCCACCAGGCGTGGGCCGCCTCGACCTCGCTCCACAGGTCGCGGGTTCCGCTCTGGTGGACGACGGGGATGCCGTCCTCTGGGAATACCGCCTCGGCAAGGGAGGGTTCGCCGGCGTCGTCCCATCCGTAGAGGTACATCCGGCCGTCGTCCCGGATGTCGGGCATGCAGTCGGGAACCATGAGGCCGATGACGAACTCCGCAGCCCGGTGCGTGGCACCGGCGACGTCGGCGATCGTCAGGGCGGGAGTGGATGCGCGGGCGGTGCGTTTCCACGTGCCGGGCCAGTGGACGTTCGGGTACTCGGCGCGCTGGGCGCGCAATTTCATGAAGGACAGCCCGCCCCGGAAGCGACCGCGTGCCTGGTTGCCGGTGACGGTCAAGGGGACGACTTGGTCGTGGGGGTTGTAGTCGGTGCCCCAGGGCATCACGAGGGTGGCGCCGGGCGTGGCCTGGTCGATCCACGCGGCAGGGATGTTGCGGACCCCTGCGGTGACGTGGACGCGATCGTACGGGGCATGCGGGGGGTGACCGAGTGCACCATCGCCGGTGATGACGGTGATGTTCGCGGCGTATCGGGTGCGGTCGATCGCGTCCCGGGCCCGGGCGGCGAGCACGGGGTCGACTTCGATGGTGGTGACGTGGGCGCCGCGCGCGGCCAGAAGCGCGGCCGTCCAGCCCGTCCCGGTACCGATCTCGAGTACGCGCATGCCGTCGGCCAGGTCGAGCACGGCGAGTTCGAGGGCAACGACGGTGGGCGCGGACGAGGACGAGGTGGCGAGTTCACCGGGTTCGTCGCCGGTGTAGGCGCCGTCGTCCCACTGCGTCACGAGCGGGATGTCCTCCTCGACGGCGGCAAGCCAGGCGTCCGGGTCGAGGTCGCGGTCGATGGCTCGTTCGTAGCCGCCGTCACGGAAGGGCCAGATGCGGGCGGGGACGAAGTCGGCGCGCGTGACGGTGGCGAACGCCTGATTCCAGCCGGGCGGCATGGTCCCGGCCAGGGTGAGGAGTTCGGCGATCGGCGCCGTCACTTGTCGTCCTTACGACGATCGCCGCCACCGGGAGCCGGAGGGCTGTCGGGAGTGGGGTTCGAGGGCTTCCGATCCTTGGGGCTGACGGGTCGCTCATCGTCTGCCGGTGGGCCACCGTGGTTTCCCATGCCGTTCCTCCCTCGGTGACGACGTCCCCGACTCGGAGCCGCCGTGGTGGGTGTGCTTTGAGCATCCTGTGTGGGCCTCGTCGGCGCGCCCGGTCCCGGTCTCCACGCAGTGGTCCGGAACAAGGCATCACCGGGTATTTCGGAGCCGGGGCGGCAGTTCGCGGTCGGGTGCCTCGTACCAGGGACGCTGTTCCACCGTGCCGTCGGCGTCGACGACGACGGTCAACCCGAAGCGATCGGCGGCGGGTTTCCCGGCATCCGCCCAGCGGTGGTAGGCCGTCTGCACCTCGCCCCACAGGTCTCGGGGCCCGGCCTGGAGCGCCTGGGGGTTGTAGCCGTCACCGAACGCGGCCACGGCGATGGATTCGCCATCGCCCGTATCGGCTCCGTACAGCCACAGGTTGACGCTCTCGGGGTGGTCGACGCGTTGCGGGACGCACTGCGGCACATGAAGTCCGATGACGAACTCGACGGGGTCGTACAGCCCTCCGGTGATGTCGGCGATGTCGATGTCCGGCTCGGACACGCGTGCGGTATCCATCCACCCGGGCGGGAACGAGGTTCGCGGCCAACGGGCGCGCTGGGCCCGCAACTTCATGAACGCCAAGGGGTCGGTGAAGGGACCGCTCGCGTAGTGGGCGCCGTGGACGGTCAGAACCGTGGTCCAGTCGGGGCCGGCGTAGTAGGTCCCCCAGGGCATGACGATGAGCCCCCCGGGCCGGGTCTGTTCGAGCCAGGCCCCTGGGGTGTGGCGCACGCCGGCGGTGACGTGAATACGGTCGTACGGTCCGCCGCCGGGGTGGCCGAGGGCGCCGTCGCCGGTGAGGACGACGACGCCGCGGTATCCGGCCCGGGCGAGGTTCTTACGGGCCCGTTCGGCGAGTTCGGCGTCCACCTCGATCGTGGTGACGCGGCAACCGCGCGCGGCCAGGAGAGCTGCGGTGTATCCGGTGCCCGTACCCACTTCCAGGACGGCCTCGCCGCCGTGGATGTCGAGAGCGTCGAGCATGCGGGCGACCGCGGCGGGCGCGGAGGCGGAGGAGGTGGGATTGTCGCCACGCACGTCGCCGGTGTGGTCGCCGTCATCCCACTGGGTGACAAGCACCAAGTCCTCGTCGGCGGCTCGGTCCCAAGCTTGGCGTCCCCACTCGCCGGTGGCGTTGCGGTCGATGAGGGGCGTGTATCCGCTCTCGTTGCACCAAGCCCAGAATCGGGCGGGCAGGAAGTCGGCGCGACGGACGGTGTCGAACGCGCTTTGCCAGCCGGGCGGAAGAGCACCCGCGTCCGCGAGAAGACGGGCGATCCCGGTGGTCACTTGCCGTCCTTGCGATGCGTGCCGGGGCCGGCGGGCGTGGAACCGTCCGGATGGTCGTTGGGTCCCCCCGGCTTGGGCCGGGGGTCGGGGTTCTGCGGGCCGATCGGCGCCGGACCGCCGCTGTGGTCTCCCATCGCTTCCCTCCCTGTACACCCCACCCCAACCCACAACGAAGCGCACGCCGCGTCGGTCGGTAGTCCTCGCGGATATGGCCCGATTCGGGCGGAGATCTTCTCTCTCACCGTACGGGCGACATGCGCAGCTCGTCAATCACTATCAGTCATGAATAAGTGACCCATCGTCACCAACTCCATAGGTTCGCCGACCTCACGGATCCACCATCCCGGCCCCGGGTTCGGACAGTTACGGAATCAGTTGGCTCCGACGCGTCGATGCAGATAAGGACGCCCCCACAGTCCGAGGGGGACGTCCTCTTTCTCACCTCAGGGACTTACCAGCAGCCGACTTACCCCTGGAGCGCGGCCGCCATGGCTTCCCACGATGCCGAACCAAACGCGAGCATGCCCCGCGCCCGGTCTTTGGCGTCCCGAACGTAAGCCTGTCCGTCGCGAGTTGCGCTGTCGACGCAGTTGTTCGTTCCCTCGCTGGCCTTGGCCTTACGCCAGTGCAGTTCGGTGTCGCCTGCCATCAAGGTTCACTCTCTTCGTGTGGGCCTCGTCGGCGCGCCCGGTCCCGGGCTTCACGCAGTGGTCCGGAACAAGGCATCACCGGGTATTTCGGTGCCGGGGCGCCAGTTCGCGGTCGGGTGACTCGTACCAGGGACGCTGTTCCACCGTGCCGTCGGCGTCGACGACGACGGTCAACCCGAAGCGATCGGCGGCCGGTTTCCCGGCATCCGGCCCCTCTACGCCGGGCCGTCCTCTCCGTTGATCATTCTTGTGGCGGATCTACCTCAGCGAATGCCGTCGAGCAGGAACTGGGTCCATGCGCGGGACGAAAACTCCTGTACCGGGCTGTCGCTGAGCTTGCTGTCCCTGACGCCGATGGTCACGTCGAGCGGCGCAACAGTGACACACCCGTTGCCCTCGCCGGAGTACGTTGACTTGCGCCACGGCGCACCTGGGTACTCGCTCTGGCTCACGCAATCCCCTCCGGTTTCGGTCCGGTCCCTCGAAGACTCATAGCGCGAGTTGGATATCGCGTTCATTGTCCCGCAGTACGCTCTCGCCGACTACGTCCGGATACACGATCGAGCAGTACTCGCACCAGTTGGCTCCGACGCGTCGATGCAGATGAGGACGCCCCTACGGTCCGGGGCGCCCTCTGCTTTTGCGGGTCGGATCAGCGGTGCGTGTTCAGGAAGTCCTGCCAAGCAGCGTCAGGAACGACGACGAAGCCGCCGACGCGGTGCTTGGTGTCGCGGACACCAACGCATGTCCGCCCCGAGCCGGCCTCGACGCAGTCGTTCTGGGCTCCGCTGTGCGACGACTTGCGGACCGTGTCCTCGCGGATGTTCAGGTTCATTCCAGGTTCCTTATCGCAGACTGGATCATCTGAGCAGAGTGAACCGGCGAGTTGGCAGCAGCAAGGTTGCGTTCGAACGCCCATCGATACCGTGCGATCTCTTCGCGGTTCTCGAAATAGAGACTACTGGTCAGGTTTTCAACAAGGACGACATCCAAGTCGCTCTCCTCGTGGAACGAGAGAACCACGAACGACCCGTGAAGCCCGGGGTGTGCTCCGGCACCGTCACCGAGCACCAACAACGTGACGTTTGGCAGTTCGGACGCCTCAAGCAGGTACTCGAGTTGCTTCCGCATGACGGCGGGGCCGCCGATGTTCTGGCGAAGCACGCTCTCGCAGATGATCGCCTGCAACTCGACCGGCTCACCTTCGGTGAGACGTGCCTGCCGCGCCACTCTGACGTCGACCAGTTGCTGGACCTCGACAGGCGAGGGCACTTGCAACCCAGCCAGGATGATCTCCCTGGAGTATTCGGGTACTTGCAGCAGCCCCGGAACGAGAGCCAGCGCAAACGACTGGATCTTGGCGGAAGCCGCTTCCATGCTGATGAAGTCCGCGTAGGCGGGTGGGATGGTGTCGCCGTATTTCTGCCACCAACCACGTGTCCTGCTCTCGGCGGCCAGCCTCTCCAACGCCTCACGCCGCTTCTCATCGTCCAAGCCGTACAGGTCGAGCATCGCTCGAAGGTCCGGCCGACGGATGCTGCTCTTACCCATCTCCACTCGACTGATCTTCGAGTAGTGGCTATCCAGCGCTTCGGCAACATCCTGACAGGTCAGGTCCTTTGCCTCGCGCAGACGCCGTAGCTCCGCCCCAAGGCGGCGACGTCGAACGGACGGGAACGGGTCGGTGGCCATCGGTCCGGGCTCCCTCGGTCGGTGAGGTGTCGGCGAGCAGTGTTGCAGGGTCGCGCCAGTATGCACTGACCCTATGAAACAAGAATGATTACTTCGACCAGCTTGCAAAGTGCACATGAGCACCGCAGAATCGAGCCATTGAGATCCTCACCGTTAGTGATCTTGAAACTTCTCTGTGCAACAGGATCGTTTGAACCGGACCGCCCCAACCTCAAGGGGACAGTTGTGCCTTCCGACGCTTCCGTCTGTCTCGACCGCTCCGCCGGCTGTGTGCGGAAGCCCTGCTTCCTGAGCCTGATGCCCGGCGAGGACCGCCCGGTGAGGCGGGCTCGCAAGTGCGTGCTGGCGGCCTGCCATCAGTGGCAGATAGCCGGTGACGTACTCGTTCTCGTCATGGTCGAGCTCCTGACCAACGCGTACACGCATGCTCGACTCACCCCTGGCGGGCAGGTTCTGGTGAGGGTCCATTGGCGGAAGCAGGCGAACGAGTTCGTTCTGGAAGTCGTCGTTCCCCAGCCCAGGTTCGACTTGCCCGAAGCGGCAGTGTCCGATCCGCACGCAGAGAGTGGACGCGGACTGGCAATGGTGCGAGAGCTGTCCCGAGAGTTCTCGTGTGAGGAACGCACGCCGGGATTCCAGACGTTCACGGTGGTCCTGGCAGCAGCATGAGTACCCCGAACGAGCGACTGCGCCTGTCCTGACCGGACCTCACCTCAACGACGTGGAAACGGTCGCGGCCCGACCCGATGAGACCGCCGGTATCGCCTCCATCACACGCGCGCCGGCCCCGGTCCCGTGTCATGCAGCCGACCCCGTGCTACCGGCGCCGTAGCCCGCCCCTGCGGCGCCCAACCGCAACCGCAAGTGATCCGTGTTCCCCTCGTCCGCATCGATCTTCGGAGTCTTCGTGTCCAGCGAGCCTTCCACCGTCGGCATTCATCGCCTGTCTCCCGCCGAGGGGGTCGCGCTCACCAACGCCGGGGACGTCGCCCGGATGTTCCTGCCGGGCCTGCGTCTCGCGGAGTCGAGGTTGCTGCCCAGTTCGAACCTGGACCAAGCCATCTTCGAATGGGAGGTGCCGGGGACGCGTTTCCCACGCTCGTTCGACCACGAATCGCACCGCCGGGCCTGGCTGGATACGGTTCCCCTGACCATGGGCGAGCTGGATGCAGCGCTGCACACATCGCTGATCGGCGGCCACACCACCGGCCCGCTGGTGCTGACTCACCCCACGACCGGGCTGCCCGCGGTCTTCCCAGCCTACGAGCCGCCCTCGGTCGACGAGCACGGCGTATCGATCGACGCGCCGGTCGGTCGCATCAAGACACCGCCGTTGACCCTCGGCGTCGCCACTGCCGGCCCGGACGGCATCGTCGTCACGGACAAGGGCGTGTGGCACACCCGCGTGCCGGAATACCCGCCCCTCGTGGGGTTCGGCACGAACCTCGGCGTCTACCTCGCCCATCTGACGCCCCGGGACACGGCGCTCCTGCCCGACATGTACGAGCAAGCGATGTCGAACTGGTGGATCGGCGTGGTCGGCGCGTTCAACGCCCGCGCCGCCCACCGCTGCCCTTGCGGTCGCGACACCGCGGAGCACCGGCCGACTTGGCGGGACCTCCGCGTGGCGGCTGCCGCGTTGGGACGGAGCCTGCCGGACGGAGTCGCCCGTCGCCTGAGCCGTAGGAACTGACCCGTCGAACTGGTGGACCCCATCCCGTCTCGGGCTCCATCACCCGCAACCGCCACGCCGCCCGGGCAACCCAGGCAACCCAGGCAACCCAGGCAACCCACGGCCGCAGACGCCCGGCATCGACAAGGCCGTTGTCGCGCTACGGAGCACCAGGAGGACCCGTCCTCACCGACGCCGACACCGTCGACATGACGGACCCGCCCCGGCGCAACAGCGACGGCAACGGCGGGCGCCCGGCCGAGGATGCACGTCCCCGGCCGGGCGCCCGCACACGAACTACGTGGCAGTGGTTACCCGATCAGGGGCAGACGCTCGTACACGGGGTGCCGAAGGCCGTGGGTGCGGCCAGCGGGATCGTTACCGAGGACGGGTTCGCCGGGCCCGACTTCACCTGCCAGATGCCGGCCAGGAGGCCCGGGGTCTGGGTCAGGGTCGCGGCCAGGTGCGGGGTGTCGGCCGTGGTGATGTTCACCCGGATTCGGTGACCCGCGGCGATCGAAGCGAAGGTCGGGAAGACCTCGATGTCGTAGCGGGTGATCTGGTTCGGTTGTACGGATGTCGTGGTGGTCTGGGTGGACGGGTGGTACGGCATCAGGGTGGTGCCGTCCGGGGCGTACCAGGTGCGGGCCGGGTCCAGGGCGCGGTGGGAGCCGGCCAGGGCACCGGAGCTGAGCGGGACGGAGGAGCCGTCGGGGGCCACGTCGGTGACGGTGACCACCCAGTGCGTCTCGGGGGTGTTGGATTGCGCGTACAGGGTGGCGCCGATCGGGCCGGCGAGCACCTTGGTCTCGGTCAGCGGGGCGGTCGTGTAGACGAGCGAGCTCGAACCGGTTTCCCGCGCCGTGTTGCTGTCCGTGCAGGCGGGGTCCTTGATGAAGCCGCCGAGCCATTGTGCGGTCGAGCGGGTGCACGGGCTGTTGTTGGTGGTCCAGCTGATCCACTCGCTGCCGTTGCCGGCCGGCGCGGTCGGGGTGAGCAGGCCGTCGTTCGCGGAGGCCGGAGCGCTGCCGGTGCGACCCCGGTCCAGGTACAGGCGGGTGGGATCGGCGCCGGTGAACGGGTAGTTGCGGGTGTCCAGCCAGCGGTTGCCGCCCAGTTCCTTGACGTGCAGCGGGTTCGGGTTCGCGCTGCCGGTGATGCCGGTGTCGATGCCCTTCAACCACCTGTCGTACCAGCGCAGTTGCAGGGCCGGCAGATCCAGGGTCGGGTCCTGGCGCGGGTCGTGGTACCACGGGCCCATCAGGAGTTGGTAGCGGTCGGTGACCGGCTGGCCGGCGATCATCGGCGCGCCGACCGGACGGCCCGCCCACGCGTTCTGCAGACCGGCGTAGTTCATCAACGCGCCGCGCTGGAACAGGTCGTACCAGCCGCCGACCAGGAACGCGGGTACGCCGTTGGCGACCACGCCCGCGAGCATGTCCGCGGGACGGCGCTGCTGCCAGAACGTGCCGTCGTACGCCTGTTCACCGCCGCCGAGCAGGCCGGTCAGGATCGGCAGGTTGGCCGAGGCGACGCCGCCGAGGTGTTGCAGCTCCAGGGTCAGGGTGTCCAGGATGTTCTGCGTCGAGCCCTGGCGCAGTGCCTCGGCCAGCGGTGCGGTCATGTGCGAGATGCCGGTGTAGGTCAGCCAAAAGGACATGAACTCGGCGTCCGGGATCCCGCCCATGGTGGCCAGTTCGCGGTACAGGTCGTTGCCGGCCACCAGCGGGAAGATCGCCTTGACCGGCGAGTTCGGGCCGACGGACGCGGCGGTCATGATCTGGTTGATGCCGGCGTAGGAGCCGCCGTTGAGGCCGACCTTGCCGTCGGAGTGCGGCACCTGGGCGGCCCAGGCGACGAGTTCGGCGCCGTCCTGGCCCTCCTTGGGCGCCCACGGCGACCAGGAGCCGTTGGAGGTTCCGGTGCCGCGCACGTCCGCGGCGATCGCGATGTAGCCGCGCTGCACGAACCAGGACAGCTCGGCCTCGGTGGAGCCCTTGCCGTACGGGGTCTGGATCAGCAGCACCGGGAACGGGCCGGCTGCGGGCGTGGTGGTGCCGGCGACTGCCGGTGTGTAGACGTCTACTCGCAGGACCGTGCCGTCGGACATCGTGACCGGCAGGTTCTGCTGCTTGGCGATGCCGTACTGCGCGACGCTGCCCTGCACGAGCGGCGTCGCGGCGGCGGGCGTCGAGCTCGCCGGTACCGCGCCGAACAGCGTGGCGAGCAGGGCGAGGGTCGAGGCGAGGGCCACGCCGACACGTCGGCGGGCCGCTCTGCGTGCCGCTGTTCGTTGCGGGGGGATGTGGACGGGTCTGTGGACGGACACCCTGACCTCCAAGGATCACGCAATGCAAGGGGACGGTGGCGCGAACTGCGTTGGGCGGGATGAGCGGGATAGGTGGGATAGGCGGGATGGGTCATGGGATGGGCGGGATGGGTCGTGGGATGGATGGGGTCGGTCATCGGGTCGCGTCGGGTCCGGGTGGGCCCGACGGCGCAGGGCGGGCACGACCGCGAGGTGGGCGTGCCGGGATGGCCGCGTGGCGGCACGGCCCGGGAGCCGGCCGGCGGCCGCGTCGGTCTCGGGCGTCGGGTGGGCCGCGCCGCCGAGCGCTCCGGTCTCCCGGAGAACGAACTGCGGTAGGGCCAGGCGACGTTCGACAACGACGGTTCGAGGGGTGGGTCGGCGGGCCGGCGCCCCGATCAGGGGCGGGCCGGGGTCTCCGGCCGGCGGACGTGCGCCGCGGTCGGGGCACGCACTACGGCCGGCGGACCAGCGCCACGGTCAGGGCGCGAGTGTCCCGGTGAGCGCCCTGCGCACGGAGGCCGCGCGAAGGTCGCCGACGAGGGCGTGCGTGATGGTGCCGGGAATGACCCAACCGCCGTGCAGGTGGGCCAGCACCCGGAATGCCGCGCCCGGAACACCCGCTTCGTGCAGCCGGGTCAGGTAGCGTTCGCCCTGGTCGCGGATCGGATCGTATTCGGCGACCGTGATCACGGCCGGCGGCAGGCCGCTCAGGTCGGGTTCGTACAGCGGCGAGACCCGGGGGTCGCGCGGGTCGGTGACGCCGGCCAGGTAGAGGTCGAAGAATTCGTTGCACGCCTCGGGGGTCAGACCACCGAAGTCGAGGATCGCCTCGGGGTCGGCATCGGTGTCCATCTCGGTCAGGTCCAGGCATGGTACGTCGAGCAACTGGGCACACGGCATCGGCAGTTCGAGATCCCGGGCGACCAGGCACAGCGCGGCGGCCAGGTTGCCGCCGGCGCTGCACCCGCCGACCGCGATGCGCTCGGGGTCCAGGCCGAGTTCGGCATGGTTGGCGTGCAGCCAGGCGTAGCCCGCGACGCAGTCCTCCAGCGGTACGGGATAGGGGTGTTCGGGTGCGAGCCGGTAGTCGACCAGGGCCACCGCGCAGGGCACCAGCGAGGTGATCGGTCCGAGTTCGACCTCGGCGGTGTCCAGGTCGCCCTGGAACCAGCCGCCGCCGTGGATGAAGTAGAACATCGGGGCGACGGCGGGAAGTCCGGCCGGTCGCAGGATCCGGACGGTGATCTCGCCGTCCGCGACCGGCACCCGGTGGTCGGTGGCGGTCACGTCGTCGGGCCGGCCGGTGAAGGCCAGCCGCATGGTCGCGTTCGCGAGCTTGCGCCGCTCCTCCAGGGTCCCCGGTGGCTCGTTCGTGTCGCGGTGGGCGGCCAGCAGGTCGATGATGCGCTGAATCGGCGGGTCCAGGGGCATGGGTCAGTTCTCCATCACGGGGTCGGGCACGGGGTGCGACAGGGCGGGGATTGGCTCGGACTTGGCTCCGGGGCCGGGATCGGAGTCGCGATCACGGTCGGGGTCGCGAGCACCGTCGGGGTCGCGAGCACCATGGGGGTCGCGATCACCGTCGGGGTCGGCCCCGGCCGCACGGGAGACCGCGGTACCGCCCCCCGCCGTCGCCGCCCCCGACCGGTCGATCGCGCGGGTGTCGGTGCCGAGGTAGCCGGCGATCACGGCCGGGTCGGTGCGCACCTGTTCCGGCGTACCCTCGCTGATCACCCGTCCGGCGGCCAGGCAGTACAGCCGGTCGCTGATCGACATCATGAACGGCATGTCGTGCTCGATCACGATCATCGCGGCGTCCAGTTCCCGGCGCAGTCGCAGCAGCAGCGGACCCAGGGCCTCGGTCTCGCGTTGCGCAACGCCCGCGGTCGGCTCGTCCAGGCACAACACCCGCGCGTCCAGCGCGATCAGGTTGGCCAGTTCGACGATCCGCCTGGTGCCGGTGGACAGTTGCGCCACCGGTGTGTCCGCGTAGCGGCCCAGACCGACGAGGTCGATCAGATCGGCCGCCTCGGTCCGTCGGTGTCGTTCCGCGCGAGTGGCGGCGGGCAGGAGCAGTGCGGTGGACAACAACCCGGAGCGGCGGCGCGCTTCCAGTGCGACCAATACCGTCTCCCGCACCGTGAGTTCCGGGAACAGCCGGGCCGCCTGGAAGGTCCGGCCGAGGCCGAGCGCGGCCCGCCGGGCGGGGGCCAGGCGCGAGACGTCCCGGCCGAGCAGCTCGACCGTTCCGGTCGCCGGTGCAAATCCGCCGATCGCGTTGAGCAGTGTGGACTTGCCCGCGCCGTTGGTGCCGATCAGGCCGAGGATCTCGCCGGGACGCAGCTCGATCGACACCGAATCCACCGCGGTGTTGCCGCCGTAGCGCACCGACACCTCGCGGGTGACCAGTACCGGGGCATCGGTCGAGGCCGCGGGCGTCTCGGTCCGCTCGCGAACTCGCAGGGGGCGTTCCGGTTTCGGCGCAGGCGTCGGCGGCCCGGTTTCCGCCGGCAACCGCCCGTCGGCCCAGCGCAGCAGCGCCGCACGTGCCGCGTTCGCGATCTGGGTCAGTCCGCCCGGGAAGTACAGGAGCAATACCAGCAGTCCGATGCTGGAGGCGAAGATCGGCACGAGCGAGTTGCCGGGGAAGAACGCGGGCAGTCCGACCACCCACACCGATCCGATCACCGGGCCGACGGTGGACCCGAGGCCGCCGATCACCACGATGGCCACCAGGGTCAATGAATCCGAGACCTGGAAGAAGCGTTCGGTGAGCGGCACACTCTGCACGCTGCCCGCGAGCAGCGCGCCGCCGAGGCCGGCGATCGCCCCGGACAGCGCGAATGCGGTGACCTTGGTGCGCAGCGGCGCGACGGTGCAGGCGGCAGCCGCCTCCGGGTTGTCGCGCACCGCGATGGTGCGCCGTCCGGTGCCGTGCGCGCGCAACCGGGCGATCAGCGCCAGGATCACGATCAGGACGGCCAACAGCACGTAGTAGTAGGTGCGTTCGTCGGACAGGTCGAGGCCGAGCAGGTCGCCTCTGGGCAGCGGCACCGAGGACGCGTTGCCGTCGGTGAGGAACGGCCGCCGGTAGAGGTAGCCGGCCGCGGCGACGCCGAGTGCGAAGGTGCTGACGGCGAGCAGCATGCCGTCCACCCGCAGTGCGCCGGCGCCGACGATCGCCGCCAGCGCGGCCGTCACCAGCGCGGCGAGCAGCGCGGAGAGCGCGAACGGCAGGGCCTGGAAGGCGATCGTGCGGTCCCCGCCGATGTCGATCGAGACACCTCGGGTGAGCGCTGCCGTGGTGAGCGCACCCAGACCGGCGAACGCCATCTGCCCGAGCGAGAGTTGCCCCGCCCACCCGGTGAGCACGGTGAGCGAGCAGGCGCAGATCGCGAAGGCCAGGATCGTGCCGTAGAGCAGGTGCCGGGAGGCCTGGGTGACCACGAGCGGCAGCAGTACGGCGACCAGGAGCGGTACGACCAGGGCGAGCCGGTTCAGGTGCCGGATCCACCAGATGCCGCGCAGCCGTTCCGGGATCGGGGCCGGACGCGGTCCGGTGGCGAACGCGCGTACGTCGCCGCGACCGTCGGTGCGGGCGTCGCGCCGGGCGCGCACCCATACCGCGGTGACCACCGCGCACAGCAGCAGGAAGTCGACCAGACCGGTCTGTTCGACGAAGTTGAATCGAACGGCCGCCTGGAGTACGCCGATCAGGACACCGGCCAGCATCGACCAGCGAAACGAGGTCAGGCCCGCGACGACCGCGGCTGCCATCGCCCGGACCATGGTGTTGGGACCCAGGTCGGCGGTGGCGGCGACCCGGCCGGACTGGCCCGCGATCAGGATCATCGCGAGGGTCGAGAGCAGACCGGCCAGGGTCCAGACCACGGTGGACACGATCTTGGGGCTGATCCCGACCGTACGGGCCAGGTTGGGGTTCTCGGCGGACGCGGTGACCGCGCGGCCCTGGGTGGTCCGGCCGAGGAACCAGGTCAGCGCGCCGGCCACGACCGGGACCACGACCAGGACACAGACCTGGGCGCCGGTCACCCGGACTCCGGCGATCTCCCACTGCGAGGTGATCGCCACCGGGTAGCTCGCACGAACCGCGCCGTCCACGTCGGGCAGCGCCCGCACCGCCGCCACGCAGGCCTGCGCGACGCCGATGGTGGCGATCAGTACGGTCACCCGCGCCGCGTGGAACAACCGGCGGATCACCGCCAATTCGACGATGGTGCCGGCGAGCGTACCGACCAGCAGGGCGCCGATCAGGGCGACCCAGAACGGCACGCCGTAGTTGATCACCGCGAGCGGCAGCAGCGCCGCACCGATCACACCGAGGTTGCCGACCGCGAAGTTGATCACCCGGCCGGCGCGGTACACCAGCACGATACCCAGTGCGATCAGACCGATCGCGAGGCCGTTGACCAGCCCGTCGAAGGCGATCTGGCGAGTCATCAGGTCAGCCATGGTCGGCGCCCTTTCCGGCGGCCTCGTCCGCCCCGTCCGCGTCACCCGCGTCATCCCCGCCCGGGTCCGCCATCCCCGCATCACCACCCAGGAACACCGCCCGAACGAAGTCGCGTTCGGCCAGATCCGCCGCCGCCCCCTCGAACCTGATCCGGCCCTTCTCCAGGAAGATCGCTCGATCGGCGATCGACATCGCCACGTTCAGCGACTGTTCCACCACGATCATCGCGAGGCCCTCGGCCTTCAACCGTTCGATCACCGCGAGCAGTTCGGCCACCATCGCCGGCGCCAGGCCGAGCGAGAGTTCGTCGATCAACAGCACCTCGGGGTTGTGCAGCAGCGCCATGGCCAGCGCCAACATCTGTTGTTGCCCACCGGACAGCGCCGAGGCCGGCTCGTCGGCCCGCTCGACCAGTTGCGGGAACAGCGCGAGCGACCGCTCGATCCGGGTCCGCACCTGTTCGGGATCGCCGCGGTGGATGTACGCGCCCATCTCCAGGTTCTCCCGCACGCTCATCCCGGGGAACACGCCCGCGCCGCCTGCCAGGGACACGATGCCCAGCCGGATCCGCTGCTCCGGCGCGACGAAGGTGACCGTACGGCCCCCCAGTCGGATCACCCCGCGTTCGGGAGTGGCCAGACCGGCGATCGCCCGCAGGATGGTCGATTTGCCGGCGCCGTTGGTACCGAGCAGGGCCAGCACCTCGCCGCGCCGAACCTCGAAGCCGACGTCGAACAGGACCTGGACCTGGCCGTAGGAGAAGTCCACATGGTTGAGCTGAAGCACCGGGATGCGATCGGGTTCGGCCTGCCGGCGTTCGTGTTCCTCGTGTTCCTCGTGCAGTTCGGCCACGATCAGCGCGAGATCGTCGCGCACGTACCCGGCGCCGCGCATGATCAACAGACCGCCGATCACCGTCGCCGGAACCAGGGTGATCAGCACCGCGGTGCGCGGGCCGAAGCTGTCGATCAGCGGCGCGGAGACCAACCCGCCGCCGGTGGCACCGATGAAGAACACGTAGATGGACGCCATCGCGGTGCCCAGGCCGCGCAGCCGATAGGGCACGATCGTCTGCATCAGCGGGCCCATCAGCGCGAACGCGCAGGACAGCAGTACGATCTGCGGCACGCCGAAGACGGTGTAGAGCACCGGGTTGGGCGAGAAGTACTGCAGCGGCGCGAACAGCGCCGAGGGCACGATCAACAACCCGATCAGGCGCAGCGCCTGCGCCGGGTCCTCGCGGAAGCGGCGGTCGTAGTAGCGGCCGATGAACGGCAGTACGAGCAGTCCGCCGATGCCGCCGGCGGTGCCGACCAGGCCCCGGTCGAACGCGTCCAGGCCGTACTCCTGTTCCAGGAACAGGTTCCCCAGCACGGGTGTGGTGAACAGGCCGAAGCCCATCGCCGCAAAGGCCAGGATGACCGTCTTGAGGGTGCGGATCCGCCCCAGCCGGGCGAACGCCGCCTCGATCGAGATCGGCGGCGGGTTCTCGTCCTCGATCACCTCGCCGAGCACTTCGGTCTTCTCCCATTGCCCACGCGGGGGTTCGGGCAGGAAGAACGCGAACGCGGCGAAGATCACGACCGGCAGGCCGAGCAGGTAGTACGCCCATCGCCAGCCGTCGGGCCCGCCGACCGCCGCGGCGATGCCGCCGACCACCAGCGGGCTGAGCACCGCGCACAGCCGACCGGACACGCCGATCGAGGCACCGAGTCGGCCCCGGATCCCGATCGGGTAGGTGTCGGCCAACAACGATCCCTGCACGGGACCGCTGTTGGACTTGGCCACGCCCGCGCCGAACCGGGTCCAGAAGAACATGAAAGCGTTCGTCGCGAAGCCGGACAGGAACACCATCAGGGCAAAGAACGCGGTGGATATGCCGATCACCGGACCGCGCCGGAAGCGGTCCGCGATCCAGCCCATCGGCACCGCGCCGAGCACGGTGAACGCTCCCGCGGCGACGCCGAGGAAGACGATGGTGCCGTTGCCCACGCCCAGGCTGTCCCGGATGTCGGGGGCGAGCACCGCGAGCGCGGCGCCTTCGAGTTCGTCGAGCGCGGTCAGGATCAGCAGCACCGTGAACACCGACGTGCCGCCCCGGCGCAGCCCTTGCCGCAGGGTCGTTTGCTCGATGGTCGGCTTCCCGCCGGCCGGGCCGGGACCGCCGCCGACGCCGGGGACGGCGGTGTCGGCGGCGGCGGGGCTCTGCGGGGCCGGCGGCGACTTCCGGCCGCCGGCCCGAGGTGATTCGTCCAGGACCGCACCGGCGAGGTCCGCCAGGTTGCCCGGCTCGCCCGCGGTGTCGTCGCGCTGGGGTGCGGCGGTGCCGCCGTCCATATGTGATCGGCCTTTCTCGTGGTTCGCGTGCCGTCACTTCGTGCCGTGCGGGTGGTTGCCGCCACGTCCGGCCCGTGATTCGGCGCCTCGTGCCTCGGCCCTCGTCACGTCGTCACGCCGTGGCGGAGAGTCGTCACTTCGTGGCGGAGATCGGTGGTCCCGCCGGGAGCATCTGGTTCTGAGCCGGGTCCCAGCGGTACACGCCCACCGCGTCGCCCGCACTGTGCTTGCCGGGGGCGAGCGAGGCGAGCGGCATGCCGGGCAGTGCGAGCTTGGTCAACGATTCGGCGCCGCGCTGCCAGGACGCGGCGGTCAGATCGCGGCCGGCGGCGTCCGCGGCCTGGACGAACAGCCGGAACGCGGCGCACGAGTTGGCCACCGCGCTCAGACTCTCCCGGCTCGCCGCCGCCGCGTCGAAGCGCTCGCCGCCGCCCGCGTTGTACTCGTCCACGCACGTCGTCACCGCCGGATCGGCGAGCAGTTCCGCCTTGGTCGGGATGTACGGCGCGGCCACCGTCACCCGCTGCATCGTCGCCGGCTTGATCCCGGTGGTCTTGACCACGGCCGGGCTCAGTGCCTGCGCCGAGGTCGCGTACACCTGCTCGGGCAGCCAGTTCGCACGTTGCAGCGCGATCATCAGGTTGGAGAAGTTGGACGTGTTGAGGATCGTGTCGGCGCCCGACGAGCGCATCTTCTGGACCAGGGTGTCCAACGCCTGGTCACCGGCGGCCTGGTCGGTGCCGTAGTCGTCCAGCGGGGTCTGCGCGACCACGTCGACACCGGCCGCGTCCAGGAGCGGTTTGACGGTGTTCCTGGTGACGGCGGCGTCCTGGGCCTCCCAGTAGAGCGCAACCTTCTTGCCCTGGAGCAGCTTCTGGTCGAGCAGCGCCTTGACCGCGGCCGCGCGCTGGCGGTCGTCGGCCATCTCCAGGGCGACGAAGGGTGCCTTGGAGCGGCGATCGCGTTCGGCGGACTGGCCCCACTGGCCGAGGTACGGCGTGCCGTGCGTCTCGGTGAAGCACAGCGGGGTGTCCCCGGTGAGGATGCCGATGGCCAGGAAGACCTTCTTGTCCTCGCTCAGTTCCACGCACGCGGCCTGCGCCTCGGCCGGGCCGGTGGGCAGGAACGGGCGGAAGGCGAGTTCGATGGTGCGGCCCTGGACGCCGCCGCGCTTGTTCTGCGCGGCGACCCAGGCGGTGTACAGGTCCTTGCTCGCCGGGCCCTCGCTCGGCACACCGAACGCCTTGAGCTGGGCCGGATCGGTGGCGGCGACGCCGAGCCTGACGGTGGTGTCGGTAACGCCTCGCGCCGGGCCGCTCGGGGCGGCTGCCGGGCCGGCGGGCTTCTTGTCGTCCGATTTCTTCTCGACCGAACAGCCGACCGAAGCGGTCAGGCCGAAGGCGGCGAGCAGGACGCCTACTGCGATACGTCGCGCCGGAGCGGGTCCATCTCCTCGGAGCAACACAATCCCTCACCTGTCCTTCGAAGGGGAAGCAGTGGATCACGGGTGGTTCGGAAGTGGGACGGCGGTGGAGTCGACGAGCACGGGGTCGGCCCGATCGTGGTGGGCGGCGCCGGGAGTGCCGTCGTGCGAGGGCGGATCCGTGGTGGGCATGGCGGCCGGAGGCCCTGGCTCCGACGAATCCGGGGGGATTTGTGTGTCACATCACGTCGGCGGGACGCTAACATCGAATACATGCCAGATGGAAGGCTTTCGTGGACGGCATCATCCCGACTCCTCGCCGGCGGTACACCCGGCGAGGCCGAATCGCACCATTCCGACCCCCCTCGACCACCCTTTTCCGCGGCGGATCTGCGCTACTGCGACCTGCCCTCGACCGAGCCCGACCCGAGCGCGGCCCCGCTGCTCCTGCTGCACGGATTCGCCGGCAGCCTGGCCGACTGGGACGGTGTCGCGCCGCTGCTGGCGCGGGATCGACGGGTGCTCGCGTACGACCATCGCGGGCACGGTGACAGCACCAAGTTCGCCGACCGATCCGCCTACACCTTCGATCACCTCTCCGCCGATCTGGAGGGGTTCGTCGAGCGCATGCTGCCCGAGCCGTTCGATCTGCTCGGCCACTCGATGGGCGGCGTCCTGGCGCTGCGCTACACGCTCGCCCACCCGGACCGGGTGCGCTCGCTCGTGCTGATGGACACCGCCGCCGAACCCACCTCGACGCCGCTGCTGCGGGTGCTCGGCGCGGGCATGAACGCGGTGGTGGGCCGGTTCGGCCTGGCCCCGCTGCTGACCGTGCTCAAGCCGTTCACCCGTACACCGGCCGACGCCACGCCCGAGGACCTGGCCCGCCGCGAGCGGCAGACCCGCGCGATCACCGGGATGGACCCGGCCGCCTTCGTGGGCTGCGCTCGGGCGTTGGGCGCGTATCCGTCGCTGACCGGCCGGCTGTCCGAACTCTCCTGCCCGGTCACCGTCGTCGTCGGCGAACACGACCGCCGGCTTCGCGGCGCGGCGGAACAGTTCGCCGCAGGCATCCGGGGGGCGGAGCTTCGCGTCGTCGCGGGAGCCAAGCACAGTCCGCAAACGGAGCGCCCGGACGCCTGGTTGGCCGCGGTCCGGGAGCACCTGGCCCGGTAGCGGCACGGCCGCTTCGCCCACCCGCACCTCGCTCGGCCGCGGATCGTTCGCCCGAGGACCGTTCGCCCCCGAAGGCCGTTCGCGGGCCGGCCCCCGTTTCCCCGTTTTTCCGACACGAAAGGACGATCGCGTGATCGTCAGTACCGACTTTCCGCCCGGGCGGTGGCGGGCCCGGTGGATCTGGGCCGAGCCGGAGGGTGGGCGGCCACAGGGGCGGCACGCCGTCGCGTTGCGGGCCGTTCTGGAGCTGGACCGGGTACCCGAGCGGGTGCCCACGCGCGTGGTTGCGCTGTCCGGGTATGTCCTGGCGGTGAACGGGGTCGAGGTGGCGCGTGGGCCGGTGCGCGCGAATCCGCGCATCCGACCGTACGACGATCTCGATCTGGCCGCCCATCTGCGTCCGGGCGCCAACTTGGTGACCGCGCTCGCCTGGATCCACGACGGGCCGACACCGTGGTGGTTGCCGCCGTCGCCGTTCGGCAACGACCTGGTGCACGGCGCGTTCGTGCTGGAGGCCCGGCTCGGTCCGGACGCGTGGTTCGTCACCGACGAGCGCTGGCAGGCCCGCGTCCTGGACGGGTGGACCGCGACCCCCGGCGGAGGCACCGTCTCCGGACGCGGTCGCGAGTTGCTCGACGCCCGTACGCTGCCCGCCGATTGGCAACGCCCCGACCACGATCCCGGTTGGCCGGCGGCCGTACTGCGGCGCGCGATGACCACCGGCGAGCCGGGTCGGCCCGAGCCGCCCAGCTACCCGGGCGGCCCGTTCGGCGGCCGGCCGATCACCTGGCCACAACCGCGCGAGACCGTCCTGACCCCGGGCCCGGCCGGCGCGTACACCGCGGAGCAGGTGCTCTCCGGCACCCTGGTCGTCGACGCCGACGGCCCGGCCGGTGCCGAAATCGTGGTGCAGACCGCCGAGTTCGTGGACCCGAGCGGCCGGCCCGCGCCCAGCGAGCACGACGCGAGCCTGGCGGTGACCGCCGACGGCACCCGCCGCGTACTGGAATCGTTCGACTCCTACGGCCTGCGCGGCGTCCTCGTCGAGGCCCCGGACGGCGTCACCGTGCACCGCGTGGCGGTCCGCGAACGCACCTATCCGGTCGCCGGCGACGCCTGGTTCGCCTGCTCGGATCCGCGGCTGGAACACATCTGGCGAGTCGGCCGCCGCACCGTGACGCTGTGCTCGGCGGATGCCTACGTCGACTGCCCCACCCGCGAGCAGCGGGCCTGGACCGGCGACGCCGTGGTGCACCAGATGGTCGACCTGACCACCAACTCCGACTGGCGACTGGCTCGTTGGCATCCCCGGCTGGCCGCGTCACCGCGCTCGGACGGGATGTTGCCGATGGCGGTGGCCGGGGACGCCGAGTGGGCCGACTTCACGGTCATCCCGGACTGGGCGCTGCACTGGGTGCACTCGGTGTGGAACCTGTACCGCTACGTCGGCGATCGGGAGGAGATCGCCGAACTGCTGCCGGTGGCCGAGCGGGTGCTGCGCTGGTTCGTGCCGTTCCTGGACGACACCGGCGTGCCCACCGACGTGTTCGGCTGGGTGATCATCGACTGGTCGGCCGTGCACACCGAGGGCATCTCGGCGGCGTTGTGCGGCCTGTGGGGCCGGGCGCTGCTGGAATTCGCCGAACTGGCGGACTGGCTCGGCGATCAGGGCCGGGCGCAGTGGGCGCGTGCCGTGCATGCCCGGCTCGCCGCAGGCTTCGAACGCCTGTGGGATCCGGAACGGGAGCGCTACGCCGACTCGATCGCGGACGGCGAGCGCCGCCCGATGGCGTCCCAGCACGGCCAGGCGGCGGCAATCGTGGGCGGTCTGGTGCCGGCCGAGCGGATCGAGCGGTTGGTGGAGGTGCTCACCACCGAGAAGGACCTCGTACACGCCGCGTTCAGCGCCCCGGACGGGCCCGCCGAACCGGGCTCGGACACCGAGGTCGGCGGCGCACACCTGCGGGCCGGGCCGCCCGAGCCGTGGTGGGACACCGATCGCCAAGTGGTGCGCGCCCAGCCGTTCTTCCGCTACGTGGTGCACGACGCGCTGGCCCGGGCGGGCCGGGCCGACCTGATCGCCGGCCTGTGCCTGGACTGGGCGGCGCTGCTCGCGCGCAGCGACACCTCGTGGAGCGAGACCTGGTACGGCGGCACGATCAGCCACGGCTGGTCCGCCACGCCCACCCGCGATCTGATGACGCGCGTGCTCGGCGTCGAGCCGGCCGAACCGGGCTTCGCGGTGGCCCGGATCGAACCCGCGCTCGGCGACCTGACCCGGGCCTCGGGCGCGGTGCCCTGCCCGGCGGGCCCGATCGAGGTGGCGGTAACGCCGACGCTGCTGAGCGTGCACAGCCCGGTGCCGTTCGTGCACGCCGGCCGGTCCTACCCCGCCGGTCGACACGACATCCGCCGAACCGACCGGCGGGGGCTCACCTCCGACGGGACGCACTGACCGGGACGCACCTCCTGCCCGCCGCACCGACGGGGGCCCGTCTCCCGGTCACCGCTTCGCCGTTCCGCCGCCCTCGGGCAGCGGGACGGCGAGCACGGCCAGGAAGCGGTCCAGGAACTGTCCGTAGGCGGCCACCATGTCCACCCGGTCGGGTTCGAGCAGCCACTGCACCTGGAGGCCGTCCATCGCGGCCAGCATCAGCTCGGCGCAGTGCTCGGCGTCCACGTCGGCGGCGATGTCGCCGTCGTCCCGGGCCTGCGCGAGGTGCCCGGCGGCGATCTCGCGGGCGATCCGGTAGCGCTCGACGAAATACGCGTGGGCCGGATGCGCGGGATCGGTGGCCTGTACGGACAACGTCGCGAACAGCCGGATCAGCAGCGGTTGCCGGGCGTTGAGCGCGACCACGTCCCGGCTGGCCCGCACCCAGGCAATGCCGGAGACGTCCACCGGCTCGTCCGGGGTCAGGGTCAGTTCGTCCTTGTAGCGCAGTACCGCGGTGAGCAGGTCCTCCTTCGACGCGAAGTGGTGCCGCAGGCCGGTATGCGACAGGCCCACCTGGGCGGCGATCTCGCGCAGCGAGACCGCGTCGTACCCGCGCGTGGCGAACACCTCCAGCGCCGCGTGCACGATCTCCTGCCGCCGCGCGACACCTCGCGCGTACGGGCCCCGTGCCCCCGTGCGATCCGACATCCGTCCGGCTCCCCTCGTGAAAGCATTCCACCTGGAATGTATTGAATGTAGTCTGCCCCGCGTGTCGCAGGCCAACGGTCATGATGACCGCACCCTTCCCCCGTCCTCGGCCGAAGAGCCGTCCGGCGCCTTCGAGCCGCCGGAAACCACCCCTACGCCCACGCTCGTCCCGACGCCCACACCCACTCCCGTGTACAGCCCGAGGGCACCGGACGCCCGCACCCGTGAACTCGTCGACGCGGCCCTGGCCCGCCTCGATCTCGAAGCCAGGGTCCGCCTGCTCACCGGGTCGGGATTCTGGCGAACCGCCGCCGAACCCGCCATCGGGCTGCGCGAGATGGTGCTGTGCGACGGCCCGGCGGGCGTGCGGGGCGAGCGCTTCGACGAGCGCGAGCCGTCCGCGTCGCTGCCCTGCCCGACCGCGCTCGCCGCGTCCTGGGACGAGGAACTCGTCGAGCGGCTCGGCGGTCTGCTCGCGATCGAAGCGCGCCGCAAACACGTGGACGTCGTACTCGGCCCGACCGTCAACCTCCAGCGCAGCCCGTACGCCGGCCGCCACTTCGAGTGTTACTCGGAGGAACCGCTCCTGTCCGGTCGGATCGGCGCGGCGCTGGTGCGCGGCATCCAGGCCGGCGGCGTGGCGGCCACCGTCAAGCACTTCACCGCCAACGACTCGGAGACCGAGCGCTACTCGGTCGACGTACGGATGTGCGAGCGCACGCTGCGCGAGATCCACCTCGCACCGTTCGAGGAGATCGTGCGCGCGGGCGGGGTCTGGGCGCTGATGGCCGCGTACAACAGCGTGAACGGCATCACCATGACCGAAAGTCCGCTGCTGGAGACGCCGTTGCGCAACGAGTGGGGCTTCGACGGGCTGGTCGTCTCGGACTGGTTCGCGACCCGCTCCACCGAGGGCGCCGGGCGCGCCGAACTGGACCTGGCGATGCCGGGTCCGGGGCCGGACCGGCCGTGGGGCGCCGCGCTGGTGGCCGCGGTACGCGCGGACCTGGTCGCGGAGGAGGCGGTGGAGCGCAAGGTACGCCGGCTATTGCTGCTCGCGGCCCGCGTCGGCGCGCTCCCCGCGATCGCACCACCGCCCGCGCCCGCGCGACCGGTGCCGGACCCCGCCGCGCTGCTGCGCGAGTCGGCCGCGGCGGGCATGGTGCTGCTGCGCGACACCGGGACGGCACTGCCGCTGGCACCGGACACGCTCCGCCGGGTCGCGGTGCTCGGTCCCAATGCCGACACCCCGCGCATCCAGGGCGGCGGCAGCGCGACGGTCGTCCCGCCGTACGCGATCAGCCCGCTGGCCGGGCTGCGCGCGGCGCTGGGGCCCGACGTGGCGGTCACCCATGCCGTCGGCGCGCGGATCCGGCACCGGCTGCCCGCGGTCACCGGCGCCGACGTGCACGACCCCAAATCCGGTGAACCCGGCCTGTGGGTGCGCTTCATCGGCCCGGGCGGCGAGTTGCTGCACGAGGAACTCCGGGGCGGCGGACGGCTGTTGTGGCTCGACGATCCGATCGTGGCGCGGGCCGTGGCGATCGAGGCGGTCGGCGTGCTCCGGGTCCGCGCGGACGGGCCGCATCGGATCGGGGTGGCCGGCGTGGGCCTCTTCCGGCTGCTCGCCGACGGTGTCCCGCTCGTGGACGACGACCTGGTGACCGAGGATCCGCTCGGCGGCATCCTCACCCCGCCCGAGCGCTGGGCCGTGCTGGAGCTGACCGCCGGTCGGGAGGTCGAGCTGCACCTGCGCCACGAGTTCGCCGCGGAGCGTCCCGGGACCGGGTTCGTGCTCGGCGTGGATCCGCCGCCGGTGCACGAGGACGCGGACCTCGCGCACGCCGTCGCGGTCGCCGCCGACGCCGACGTCGCCGTGGTCGTGGTGGGCAGCACCGAGGAGAGCGACAGCGAGGGCCGCGACCGCTCGCACCTGCGCCTGCCCGGCCGGCAGGACGAGTTGGTCCGCCGGGTCGCGGCGGTCAACCCGAACACGGTGGTGGTGGTCAACAGCGGCTCCCCCGTGCTGCTGCCGTGGCGGGCGGACGTCGCGGCGATCCTGGTCGCGTGGTTCCCCGGCCAGGAGTTCGGCGCGGCGCTGGCGGACGTCCTGCTCGGGCGCAGCGAGCCGGGCGGCCGGTTGCCGATGACCTGGCCCGAACGCGAGGACGATCCGGCGGTGTTGTCCACCACGCCGATCGCGGGCCGGCTCGACTACGCCGAGGGCATCCACATCGGCTATCGCGGCTGGGCCCGGGCGGGCGCGACGCCGGCCTATCCGTTCGGCCACGGCCTGGGGTGGACCACGTGGGAGCACGTCGGGATCGAAACGGCCGCCTCCGGCGCCGACTTCGTGGCCACGGTGACGATGCGCAACACCGGCCCGCGGGCGGGCCGGCAGCTGCTCCAGGCGTACCTGAGCCGCGCCGAGGGCACCGTGGAGCGGCCCGCGTTGTGGCTGGCCGGCTACACGTGGGCGAGCGCACCCGCCGGCGCCGAGGTCACCGTCGACCTGCCGATCCCGGCCCGCGCCTTCGAGCACTGGTCCGCGGAGGCCGGCTGCCGCGAGACCGAACCGGGTCGCTACACACTGCGCGTGGGCGCCTCCAGCGCCGACCTGCCGCTGACGGCGACCCTGGAGGTGGACCCGGGTCCGCGGCCCTGAACCTCGCGGACCGCGTCGAGGCTCGCGAACAGGACGTCCGGGGGCCGTTCGCCGTCGAGGAGGCCGGGAGCGCGCACGGGCGCGTCCCGCTCGGCGATGTCGGTCCCACCACGCGTCGAGGCTCGCGAACAGGACGTCCGGGGATCGTTCGGTGTCGAGGAAGTCGGGCTTGCGCACGTGCGCGTCCCGCTCGGCCTGTCGGTCCCCGAACCGGTCGTCACCGCTCGCGGGCCCGGCGCGGGGCGCCGCTCGCGGTCGGCCGGTCCATCCCGGGCCGGTCGGCCGCGCGCGGTGCGGGCGCGGCACCGAACGCCGCGTCCGCACCGTGCGTGTGCCCCCGATCAGGTCGCCGGCCCGCCCACCTCACCCGCGCGGGTCAACCGCCGGTCGGCCTGCGCCTGGATCGTGTCCTTGTCACCGATCTCCACGTCCGGGATCGCGTCCGGCAGCGCGTCCTCCATCCGGCTCAGCGGCCGATACGACAACCCCACCAGGCCCCAGACGCCCAGTACCAGACCGACCAGGACCAACAACAGGCCGGTGCCGCGCCCGGGTCCGGTGCCCAGCACCACGCCCACCGAACCGGCGAGTGCGCCGTCGGGGCGCAGCAGCGGCTCGAACACCCGGTCCGCGAGCGGTCCGGCGGTCACGAAGCCCAGCGGCATCATCGACATCGCCAACATCTGATTGGTGGCCAACACCCGCCCCTGCAACTCCATCCCGACCTTGGTCTGGATCAGGGCCATCCAGTGCGAGTTCAGGATCATCAGCGCCGCCCACAACACGAACAACCCGAGCGCGACGAACACCGGTTCGGGCCGACTGCCCGCGAACACCGCGGCCAGGCCGACCACCGAGGTGAAGCCGATCATGCCGGTGGCCCGCCGCGCGGTCCCACCCCACAGCGCCATCACCAGCGCGCCCAGCACCGCACCGACCCCGCCGAACGCGGTGACCACGCCCAGCGTCACCGCCGAGCCGTCGGCCAGCACCATCGGGGTGACCAGCACGGTGGCCACCGCGAAGAGGTAGTTGAACACCACGAAGAAGACCACCATCGCCACCAGGCCGCGCCGGCGCACGATGTACCGCCAACCGGTGACCACTTCGCGCAGCAGCGGCTCCTCGCGCTTCTCGAACAGGGTGTCCGGGAAACGTACTCGCAGCAGTACGGTCACCCCGATCAGGAACGTGGCCATGTCGAACAACACCACGCCGTGCAATCCGACCGCCGCCACCAGCACGCCGCCGGCCAGCGCGGCGAGCATGTCACCGGATCCGGTGCCCAGTTGGGCCAGCCCGTTGGCCTGGCCCAGATAGCGTTTGGGCACCAGCTGGGCGATCGCCGCGATGTAGGCGGGCCGTTGGAAGGCGTTGCAGATCGAACCGACGCACGCCACCACGTACACATGCCACAGGTGCAGGTGGTCGGTCCACAACAGCACACCCAGCGACAACATCGCGGCGGCGGCCACGGTATCGGTGGCGATCATGATCCGCCGCCGGTCCACCCGGTCCGCGACCGCACCCGCAATCGGCAACAACAACACCGCGGGCAGCACCGCCGCGACCGAGATCATCGCGAAATCGAAGGCCGAGCCGGTCCGGAGATAGACCCACACCCCGAGCGCGAACGTGGACAGCGCGGTGCCGATCATCGACACGAACTGCCCGCCCGCCACCTTCGCGAAGGTGGCCAGGTTCGGCCGCGCCGAGGCCGGTCGCGCGCTCGGCCGCTCGGCCGCCGGTGTCGGACCCGCCGACCAACGGCTCAACACCCGGGCCAGTTCGCCGGCCTGATGCTTGAGGAAGTAGTGCCCGGCGCGCGGGATCACCGCCAGCTCGACCCGCGGGCCGAAGTGCTCCCATTCGGCGTAGCGTTCCTCGTACAGCAGCGTCGCCCGGTCCTTTTCGCCCACCACGCACAGGATCGGCGCGGCCACCGGCGCGGGCCGCTCGTCACCGTAGGCGCGCGTGTAGAAGTCCTCGGCCTGGCGCACGTCGTGCCGCAGCGCCCGGATCAGGAACCGCTGTTCGGCCTCGTCGTAGACGTCGGTGAAGCCGCCCATCGCGCGCAGGTAGTCGAGGTAGGCACGGTCGGAGAGCAGCCGGTCGCCGGGCAACCGCCTGGCCATCCACTCGGCGAACCGGCCCGGCAGCCGTGCGGCCGGGAAGGTCCCGCCCAGCGCGACGCCGCGCAGTTCGGCGCCGGCCGCCTCCAACCGCCCGGCCAGCGCGGTCGCCAGCGCACCGCCCAGGCAGTGCCCGTAGAGCAGGATCGGACCGCTGATCCGCTCGGTGATCTGCGCGGTCAGCCGATCGGCGAGCAGTTCCAGCGACTCCGGCTCGTCCTCGGGCCGGCTGGGATCGTGACCGGGCAACTCCACGGCGTACAAGCCGTGTTCGGGTGGCAGGGCGTCGGCCAGCGGTTGGAAGGTGATCGGACTGCCGCCGCCGTAGGGCACACAGACCAGGGTCAGCGTGGTCGGCCCGGCATCCCTGGTGAGGCGGTGCAGCAGCGTGCGCGGGCGCTCGGCCGGGTCCGGGTCGCCGGCACGTTCGTCGAGCAGGGCGGCGAGTTCGCGCACGGTGGGCCGTTGGAACAGGTCGATGATGGACAGCCCGCGGCCGATCGTGCGGACCGCGCGGACGGCGGAGAAACTGTCGCCGCCCAGCGCGAAGAAGTCGTCCGCCGCACCGACCCCGGTCGTACCCAACACCTCGGCGAACGCCGCGGCCACCACCTCCTCGGTCGCGGTGTCGGGCTCGACGTGGCCGGTCTCGACCGGTGCGAGCTCGGGCGTAGGCAGCGCCGCCCGGTCCACCTTGCCCGCGTCGGTCAGCGGCAGTGCGTCCAGCACGAGCACCGCCGAGGGCACCATGTAGTCGGGCAGCCGGGTCCGGGTGGCGGCCCGGATCGCGGCGCCGTCCACCGCGGCGTTCGGGTCGGCGACCACGTAGCCGACCAGTTTGCGCGCGGCACCCTCGCCGCGGGCCACCACGATCGCCTCGCGAACCCCCGGCTGCCCGGCCAGTTCGGCCTCGACCTCGCCGATCTCGACCCGGAAGCCGCGGATCTTGACCTGGTGATCGGTCCGGCCGAGGAATTCGATCAGGCCGTCCGGACGACGCCGGACCAGATCCCCGGTGCGATACGCGCGCCGACCGGCCCACTCGACGAAGCGCTCCGCGGTCGTCTCCCGCCGACCCAGATAGCCGCGGGCCAGCCCGGCCCCGGTCACGTACAACTCCCCCGGCACGCCCACCGGCAACACGCGACCGCACCCGTCCACCACGTGCGCGCCCACGTTGCCGAACGGCAGTCCCAGCGGGGCACTCGACGCCCCGGCCGGCACGCCGGTCACCGGCGCGCCGAGCATCGAGACGGTGGTCTCGGTCGGGCCGTAGTGGTTGTGCAGGGTCAACTCCGGCCGGGCCGCCCGGATCCGGTTCACCAGATCGGCGCGCAGCGGTTCGCCCGCGCAGATCAGCAGCTCGCGCGGAAGCACCTCGGCGAGCCGATCGCCGAGCGCGGCCAGCCCCTCCAGGTGGCTGGGCACCAGCTTCATCGCATCGATGCGATGGGCGCTCAGATACCGGGCGAACGCGTCCGGATCGGTGGCCTGGTCCCGGGTCAACAGGTGCAGGCAACCACCGCCGGTGAGCGCGCCGAACACATTGGTGGTGCCCAGGTCGGCGGCGAACGTGGAGACCAGCGCCCAGTTCCGGGGCCGCCCGTCGGCCGCCCGCCCCGGGCCCACCCGCTCGCGCAGACCGGCCAGGTAGTTGCGGTAGTTGCGGTGCTCGACGGCTACCGCCTTGGGCGTGCCGGTGGAGCCGGACGTGAACAACACGTAGCAGAGGTTCCCGGGCCCCGCCTCCGCGACCGAGCCGGCTGGGGCGGCTGGGGCGGCTGGGTCACCCGGCGCGGACGGATCGGCCGGGGTGGGCGGCGTGGCCGAGCCGATCGGGCCGGACGCCTCGCGGTCCGCGACCCCCGGCCCATCGCCCTCCGGCCCCGCGGGCCCCGCCTCGACCGGCACGATCGGCACCGAACCGGCCACCCGCCCCCGTAGGTCCCCGGTCGTGACCACGGCGACCGCATCGGCCGCGCCCAGCAACGCCCGCACCCTCTCGTCCGGATACACCGGATCCAGCGGCAGATAGGCACCGCCGGCCTTGAGGATGCCGAGCATGCCCACGATCAGCGCGCTCGAACGCTCCACGAACAGCCCGACGACCCGATCCGGGGCGACTCCCTCGCCGCGCAGCCGATCCGCCAACGCCTGCGCCCGCGCGTCGAGTTCCGCGTAGCTCAGCTCCCCGTCGGCGCCGCGCACGGCGGGTGCGTCCGGAGTGCGCCGAGCCTGCTCCTCGACCAGGGCATGCAGCGTGCCCTCGGTGTCCCATTCCCGAGCGGTGTCGTTCCACCCGGCGAGTCGGCGTTCCTCGACGGCCGTCAGCAGCGGCAGGTCGTCCACCGGCCGGTCCGGATCGGCGATCATCGCGTCCAACACGGTGGTCAGGTGCCCGAACACCCGCCGGATGGTCGCCTCGTCGTAGAGCACGCTGCGCCAGACCAGGTCGGCGACCAGCTGATCGCCGGGTCCGGTGTCCAGCACGGCGACCGCCAGGTCGAACTTGGCGGCGCCGGTGTGCGTGTCGCACCACTCGACCTCGACGCCCGGCAGCACGGGACGGGCGGGTGCCTGGTTGTGCACGTTCAACAGGACCTGGAACAGCGGCGTGTAGGCGAGTTCCCGGTCCGGACCGAGGGCGTCGATCAGCCGGTCGAAGGGGAGTTCCTGCCGCGCGAACGCGGCCAGGGTGTGCTCTCGCACCCGGCCCAGCAACTCCCGCACGGTCGGCTCGCCGGACAGGTCGGTACGCATCGCCAACGTGTTCACGAAGCAGCCGAGTAGGGCGTCCGTGCTGCTGTGCGTGCGCCCGGCGACCGGACTGCCCACCGTGACGTCCGTGGTCCCGTTGTACCGGCCCAGCACGATCTGCAGCGCGGTCAGCAGCACCATGTACGTGGTGCCGCCGGTGCGTTCGGCCAGGGCCCGGATCCCCCGCGAGCGCTCCGCCCCGAAGGCGACCTGGATCCGCTCGCCGCGGGTGTCCGCGACGGCCGGGCGCGGGCGGTCCTCCGGCACGGTCACCGTGCCCGACGCGCCTCGCAGCCGGGCCAGCCACCAGGCCGTCTGCCGGTCGAGTTCGGCCGCGAGCGTGGTCTGCTGCCGGTACGCGAAGTCCGCGTACTGCACCGGCAGCGGGGGGAGTTCGGGCGGATGGCCGGCGCATCGCGCGGTGTACGCGGCGGTCAGCTCCCGGAACAGCACGCCCACCGACCACGCGTCGGCCGCGATGTGGTGCAGCACCACGCTCAGCACGTACCGCTCGGCCGAACGCAACAGCGTCACCCGGATCGGCAGTTCGCCGGCGAGGTCGAACGGACGGCGGGCCTCGGCGGCGAGCAGCCCGGCCACCTCCGGCTCGGGCCGGTCGAGCACGGACACCCGGAACTGCTCGATGTCGTGCACGGTCGGCAGCACGTGCCCGTCCACGCTGGGATACACCGTGCGCAGCACCTCGTGCCGGGCGACCACGTCGGTCAGCGCGGCCACCAGCGCGCCCTCGTCCGGCCGTCCGGTGAGGCGCAGCACGAGCGGCATGTTGTAGGCGGCGCCGTCGGGTTCGTACTGGGCGAGGAACCACATCCGGCGCTGCGCCGCGGACAGCGGCGCGGGCACGTCCGCGGGCCTGGGCATCAGGTCGGTGCGGGGTGTCGCCACGCGGGCCCGGGCCAGTCGGCGGCGGAGCAGCTCGCGGCGGGCCTGCTCCGGGTCGGGCTCGGGGCGGGTGGTCAGGATCTCCTCGGAGTCGGTCATCCCGCGTCCAGGTCGGTCGAGGTGTCGGCGGTGGCGTGCCCGGCGTGGTTGCTCGACGGGCTCGGGACGCCGAAGGCGGCGGGCCCCGCGGGGACACCGAGCCCGTCGAAGCCGGCGGGCTCGTCGAGTTCACCGAGCAGGATGTCCTCGATCCGCCGGGCCATCGCGGCCAGCGTCGGCGCCTCGAAGACCACGCGCAGCGGGAAGTCGATCTCGAAGCGTTCGCTCACGACGGCCATCAGGCGCAGCGCGAGCAGTGAATTGCCGCCCAGCGCGAGGAATCCGTCGTCGCGGCCGATCCGGTGCGGGCCGAGCAGTTCCTGCCAGATCTCGGCCAGGATCTCCTCGCAGTCGCCCTCGGGCGGGGCGCCGCTGCCGCCGGGTCGGGGTTCGGGCAGGGCGGCCCGATCGATCTTGCCCGCCGGGGTCAACGGCAGCGCGTCGAGCGGGACCAGTACGCCCGGAACCAGGTGCCGGGGCAACCGTTCGGCGAGCGCGGCGCTCAGGTCCGCGGCGTCGAAGGTGGCCTCGGTCACGACGTAGCCGACCAGGGTCGGCCCGGCCGGTCCCTGCCACAGTCGCGCGACCGCGCCGGTGACGCCCGGGAGTGCGGTCAATCCGGCCTCGATCTCGCCGAGTTCGATCCGGAAGCCGCGCAGCTTGACCTGGTGGTCGGCGCGGCCGTGGTATTCGAGCGTGCCGTCGCGTCGGCGGCAGGCGAGGTCGCCGGTGCGGTACATCAGCGCGCCGGGCGGGCCCAGCGGGTCGCGGACGAAGCGCTCGGCGGTCTGTTCGGCCCGGCCCAGGTAGCCCAGCGCGACCCCGGCGCCGGCGATGCACAACTCGCCGGGCGCGTTGATCGGCGCGGGCCGTCCGGCCGCATCCAGCACGTACACCCGGGTATTGGCGATCGGCGTGCCGAGCGGGACCACGCGTCGCGCGGCATGCGTGCGGTCCACCCGCAGGACGGTGGACCAGACGGTGGTCTCGGTGGGGCCGTACATGTTCCATACCCGCGCACAGCGGTCGAGCAGGGCGCCGGCCAGGTCTCCGGTCAGTGCCTCGCCGCCGCAGAGCGCCACCAGGTCGGGCCGGCCCGGCCAGTTCGCGTCGAGCAGCATGCGCCAGGTGGCCGGGGTGGCCTGGCACACCGTCACCTCGCGGCGGGCGAGCCACTCGGCGAGCCTGCGGCCGTCGCCGGCGGTCTCCCGGGAGGCGATCTCGACCCGGGCGCCGACCACCAGCGGCAACCACAGTTCCAGCGCGGCGATGTCGAACGTGAGCGTGGTGACGGCGGCCATCGTGTCGGCGGGGCCGAGTCCGGGCCGGTCGGCCATCGAGAGCAGGAAGTTGACGATCGCCCGGTGCGGTACGACCACCGCCTTGGGCCGGCCGGTGGAGCCGGAGGTGTGGATCAGGTAGGCCGGATCCTCGCTCTCGGCCCGTCCGGGCAGCGCCGCCGAGGAGGAGGCGGCGACCTCCGGGCCGTCCACCAGGACCACTTCGTAGCCGGGATCGGCCAGGAGCGGGGTGTCGGCCGCGTGCGCCCGCTCGCCGACGATCAGGGTGACCTTGGCGTCGTCGAGCAGCGCCCGGTTGCGGGCGATGGGTTGCTCGGTGTCGATGGGCAGGTACGCGGCGCCGGTGCGCAGTACGCCCAGCAGGGCTGCGGGCAGCAGGTGGGAGCGCGGCATCGCGATCGCCACGAGGGTGCCGCGTTCGGCGCCGCGGGCGCGCAAGGCACGGGCCAATCGGTGTGCGATCGCGTCGAGTTCGGCGTAGGTGAGCGTGCCGGAGTCGGCCGAGACGGCGATCCGGTGCGGGGTGCGGGCGATCTGCGCCGCGACCAGATCGGCCAGGCCCAGGTCGGGCCGCGCGGTCGGGGCCGGGTTGTCCGCCTGCATCAGGCGTTCGCGTTCGGCCGGATCGAGCATGATCGTTTCACCGATCGCTCGGTCCGGCGCGGCCAGCACCTCGGCCAATACGGCCATCAGATGGTCGATGATCGTCTCGATCGAGGCCCGGTCGTAGCGTCCGGTGCGGTACTCCACGGACAACAACGGTCCGGAGGCCGGGAACTCGAGGAACATCGACAGGTCGGTCTTGGCCCCGCCGTTGCACACCTCGTTCAGGAACTCCAGTTTCAGTCCCGGAAGTTCGACCGAGGCGCCCGGGTGGTTCTGGACCGCGAGCAACGTCTGCGACACCGGGGTCGAGGATTCCGCGCCGGTCACGCCCGCGAGGCGCAGCTGCTCCAGGTAGGGCAGTGCGCAGTGATCGAGCGCGTCGAACACCACCGGCCGCAGCCGGTGCACCACCTCACGGAACGTGTCGGTGCCCTCGATCCGAAAGCGCAGCGGCACGGTGTTGAGCAACGGGCCGACCACGTCCTCCAGTTCGGGCACCGGGCGGACCGCGAACGGGGTCAGCACCGCCTGATCGGTGCGGCCGGTGACGCGGTGCACGAGCGTGCCGAGCGCGGCGAGCAGGGTCATGTACAGGCTGGCACCTTCGCCCGCCGCCCATTCCTCGGCGGCGCGCAGGAGTTCGGGATCCAGGCGACGGGCCAGGCGGGCTCCGCTCGGGTCGAACGGGTCGGGGTGGTCGCGGTCGCCGGGCAGGTGCTGCTCGCCTCCCAGGCTCTTGAGCCGACCGGCCCAGCGCTGCGCCTCCTCGTGTTGGGCGTCCGCGTAGCGCCGCTCCCATTCGGCCACGTCGCGGTATTGCAGGGCCGGTTCGGCCAGTGGCAGCCCCTGGTAGGCGCAGGCCAGGTCGCGCAGCAGCAGGCCGATCGACCAGCCGTCCATCGCGATGTGGTGCACGGTGAGCAGCAGTTCGTGCCGGTCCGGGCGGACCCGCACCACCAGGGCGCGCAGCAGTCGGCCCTCGGCCCGGTCCAGCGGCCGCATCGCCTCGGCGCGCAGCACGGCATCCAGGCGTTCCTCGTGCGCGTCCTCGTCGCCGTCCGCGCCGGGCAGGTCGAGCACCGGCACCTCGACGGGGTAGGGCGGGCGGATCTCGGCCGCCCATTCGCCGGTCCGGTGCAACAGCGCCGTGCGCAACACCTCGTGTCGGCGCACCACCTCGCCCAGCGCCCGGCCCAGCGCGGCCACGTCCAGGGCGCCGGTGGCCCGGATCCGCAGCGGCACGTTGTACAACCCGCTGCCCGACATGACCAGTTCGTGCATCGCGTACTCGCGTTGCACGGTGCCCACCAGCGCGGGCCCGTTCAGGGTGCGGTGCGGTGGTTCGACCATCGGGGCGGCGGTGGAATCCTCCGCCCGCTCCACCCGCTCGGCCACGGCGGCCGGCGTGGGGCCGGCGAAGAACGCGTCGAGCGTGATCCGCACCCCGCAGGCCCGCTCGATCCGGGCGAGCAGCCCCACGGCGAGCAGCGAGTTGCCGCCCGAATCCAGGAACGGGTCGTGCACGCCGATCCGGGACGCGTCGAGCACGTCGCGGAAGATTTCGGTGATCCGGGTCTCGGTCGGCGTCCGCGGCGCGACGAACTCGACGTCCCGAATCCGGGATCGGGCCGCGGCGGGCAGCGCGTTGCGGTCGATCTTGCCGTTGAGGGTGAGCGGCAGGTCGGGCAGCACGGTCACCGCGTCGGGCACCATGTAGGTCGGAACCCTGGTCAGGCAGTGCGCGCGCAGCTCGGCCGCAGTGGGTTCGGGAATCCGGTCGGCGCACTGCACGAACGCCGCCAGATAGGGTCCCGCCGCATCCTCGCGCAGCACCACGGCGGCGGCCTGCACGCCCGGGTGGCCGGTCAACACCGCCTCGATCTCGCCCAGTTCGATCCGGAACCCGCGCAGCTTGACCTGGTGGTCCACGCGCCCGTGATACTCCAGCGCGCCGTCGGGCCGGCGGCGGACCAGGTCGCCGGTGCGGTACCGGCGCTCCCCCGCCACCGTGACGAACCGCTCGGCGGTCAGGTCGGGGCGCCCGTGATAGCCCTGTGCGAGGCCCTCGCCCGCGAGGTAGAGCTCGCCGACTTCGCCGGGCGCGGCGAGCTCGCCGTGTTCGTCGTGCACGTGCACGGTGGTGCCGGGCAGCGGTATACCGATCAGCGGCTCGGCCCGGTCGGTGCGATCCACCACTGCCCAGGTGGAGTACACGGTGTCCTCGGTCGGCCCGTACAGGTTGTACAACCGCTCGATCTGCGGACACGCGTACACCTGATCCGCGACCCGACGCGAGAGCGCCTCGCCCACCAGGTTGATCGTGCGCACCGCGCGCGGCAGTCCGGGCCCGCGTAACAGCGCGGCCATCGCACTGGGCACGGTGTTGATCAGGGTGACCTCGTCCCGGGCGGGCGCGTCCGCGAGCGCGAGCACGTTCTCCACCAGGATCACCGTGCCACCGACGGCGAGCGGGAAGAACATCTCGAAGACCGAGATGTCGAAGCACACGGAGGTGGCGAACAGCACCCCCCGGGCCTGGTCCGGCCGGTAGGTGTCGGCCGCCCAGCGCAGCATCGCGGTGACGCCCCGGTGAGGCACCCGCACACCCTTGGGCCGGCCGGTGGAGCCGGAGGTGTACAGCACGTAGGCGAGATCGTCCGGGCCGGTGTGCGCACGGGCCGGCCGCAGGTCCGCGGGCGGCTCGGCGTCGACGTACACGAGGCCGGCCGTGGCGCCGGCGAGCAGGTGCTCGTGCGAGCGGTCGGTGACCACGACGGGAGCCTGTGCGTCGCCGATCACCCACTCCAGGCGCTCACGTGGGTACTCCGGATCCAGCGGGACGTACGCGGCACCCGCACGCAGCACGGCGATCAGCGTCGCGAGCAGGTGAGGGGTACGCGGCAGGCAGACGCCGACCAGATCGCCGTGCCGCACCCCGGCCGCCGCCAGGCGCGCCCCGACCAGGTCGGCGTGCTCCCCCAACTCCTGGTAGGAGAGCCGGTGTTCGCCGGCGATCAAGGCAATCGAGCCGGGCGAGTGCTCGATCCGGGTATCGACCAGAGCGGCCAGGGATGCGGCCGGATCCAGTGCTGGGAAAGCGGTTGGACTCATCGACTCTCCTGAGGTGTCCTGGTGCCGATTCGTGGTCGGCGGCGCAGACGATGTGCTCCCGGAGAGATCGTGGAGGAAAGCGTTGACTGTGCCTAGCATCTGCCCCTCACTACTTCGGGTTGGCTGAAAGCCGCCGTCGCGGCCGGGCGTGGTCGGCGTGCCGGCGACTCCGAGGCACCCGAACGGTTGCGGCGGACCGGCCGCGACACCGCGTGGGCGCGGCCGGGTGTGCTCGGTGGCTCGGCGGTCGATCGCCGGGTGGTGCTGCGCCGATCACTCGGGCGGGGTCCGTCGGTCCGGCGGCCGGTCCGTCGAACCTCGGGCCGGTCGGCGGTCGACCGCTCCGTCGAAGTGTGCGTCGGCCCGTCGGCCCGTCGTCACGGTGCTCAAGAAGTACCGCCCCGGCCTTGCACCGCGCTTGGTGCGCGCCGGATCCCGGAGCCGAATACGCGCTCTCCGCCGCGCGGATGCTCCGCCCCCGGCGACCCTCCCCCGCCCGGCGCCTCCCGTACCGCGACGGGGTGCGGCAACGGGCGCGGTTGGGGAAACGCTCTCGGCGATGCTCGCACGCGGCGATCCGTCCGGCGACGCTCGCCCGTATGCAACCGTTGAGCAGAGCTTCGCCCTCGTGTGTTCGGGGGTTCGTTCGCGCTTCCTACCGTTTCGACCATGTTCTCGCGAACGTCTTCGTCCCCGTTCCGGCTGCCTCGGCGGCATCGCTCCCGACTCCGGGCCGGCGCCCTGGTCGCAACTCTCGGCATCGGCGCCGGCGCCGGTCTGATCGACGTCTCACTCGCGGCCGCCGAACCCGCCGCCGCACCGACCGCCGGCGACGTGGTGGTGTCGGAGGACTTCGCCGGTTCCGCACTACCCGAGGGGTGGCGGGCCGTCGAGGGCGATTGGCAGGTGCAGAACGGCCGACTGGTCGGCACCTCGGCGAACTCCGGCCAACAGAGCCGGATCACCTTCGGCCGGCACCTGGCGGACTTCCGCTTCGAGGCGGTGGTCCGCTTCGAGAGTGCCACCGACAGCGCCCGCTGGACCGCCTTCGGCCTGGACGTGCCCGCCGCCGGAACGACCCCGTGGTCGATCGCAACCATGCGTACGGGTACCACCGCGGCCAACGGCCTTGAGTTCGCCCAGCGCACGACCGCCGGTACCTGGAACGTGACCGACACCGGCTCGGCGCCCACCGCCGCCGGGACCGGTCGGGACGTGCGGGTCGCGGTCGAGGTGCACGGCAGCCGGGCCCGCCTGCTGGTGGACGGCCGCGAGGCGCTGCGCACCACCCGGCTCCAGCGGTCCACCGACGGCGCGCAGGCGCTGCTCGTCAACGGTGCGCGGGTCTCCTTCGACGACGTCCGGATCACCCGCCTGGACCCGGAGGCGAACGCCTACCTGCGCGCGCCCGGAGCCCCGCCGACGGTGATCGCACACCGCGGTGCCTCCTCGGCCGCGCCGGAGAACACGCTCGTCTCGGACGAGACCGCCCGCCGGGCCGGCACCGACTGGATCGAGAACGACGTCCAGCCCAGCAGGGACGGCATCCCGCACATCCTGCACGACGACACGGTCGACCGGACCACCGACGGCAAGGGCCGCATCCGCGACCTGACGGCCGCTCAACTCGCGGGCCTGGACGCCGGTTCGTGGTTCTCCCCGCTGCACGCCGGGGCCCGGGTGCCGACGTTGCGCGCCCAACTCGACGACCTGCGCACGCGCGGCGGAAACCTGCTCCTGGAGATCAAGGGCAGGCACACCAGGGACGAGGTCGCCCGGATCGTCAAGGACATCCGCGACACCGGGATGAGCGGACGGGTCTTCGTCCAGAGCTTCGAGGTCGACGCGCTCGTGTTCACCCACGAGGTGGCGCCCGACCTTCCGCTCGGCCTGCTCCGCAGCACGCTGGACGCGGACCCGGTCGCCCTCGCCCGGCAGCTCGACCTCAGGGCCTACAACCCCTCGGCCGCCGCCCTGGCCACCCGCCCCGGTCTGGTCGCCGACCTGCATCGGGCCGGCGTCGCCGTGATGGCGTGGACGGTGGACGACGCGGCCGGCTGGAAGACCCTGGACGCGGGCGGCGTGGACGCGTTCATCACCAACCGCCCCGCCGAACTGGCCGGCTGGATCGCCGCGTGGCGACAGATCGGCCCGCCCGTGTCGCCCGCCGCACCGACGGTCAAGGTACTCGCGCCCGCGCCCGGCGCCCGGGTGGAGCGCGCGAGCAACCCGGTGCCCGCGCTGCACACCACAGGCGCCGAGACGGTCCGACTCACCCTGGACGGACGGGAGTTGCCGCCCGGTGTGCCGATCGACTCCGGCACGCTGCCGCTCGGCTCCCACACGCTGCGCGCCGAGGCCAAGGGTCCGGGCGGCAGCACGGCGGTCGAGGCCGGCTTCACGCTCACCGCGTCCAGGACCGGCCTGGCGCACCTGATCCTGACCTCCGCCGCGGACCGCAACGCGATCGCCACGCTCACCACCATGCTCGCCCACGACCAGTACGACGCGCTCGCCCGGTGGGCGGACAACCAGGCCGGGCGCACCATCCCGGCGGATCGCGCCCGGTTGATCGCCGGCGACGCCCGCGCCCTGCTCTGACACCGGCACCGGCACCGGCGCCGCGAGGCCGCGAGGCCGCGAGGCGCGGACTCCGGGACCGCCCGCGTCGTACCGGTGCCGGTCGAGCACGACGGGCAGGGCCAGGCGCAGGGACAGGGACAGGACGAGACGGGGCTGCTCGGCAACCGGGCGCCCCGTCTCGGCCCGCCCCTACCAGCCGTGACCCTTCAGCGCGGGATGCGCGCGCCAGTAGTCGACGAGTTCGACGAAGGACGGGTCGGTCACCAGCCCGAGCCACTGCTCGCCGGTGATCGGAGCGACCGTGCGGGACGGCTCGTGCGCGAGGATCCCGAGGGCGACCGTGCCGTTCCGGTACCGGAAGGACGAGGACGGGCCGCCCCTTCCCGGGTCGGCGACCGGGAGGTCGGTCCGTTCGGGAAAGTGGACGGCGGCGAACTCGCCGTCGGGCAGCGCCCCGTCGACGCAGCCGGAACCGGCGGGTCGGGCGGCCGGAGGCTTGCATCCGGGGTCGTACGTGTCCGCGCCGAGACGGGGGCCGAGTTCGCCGGCCATCGGGACCGCTCCCTCCGGCGGTCGTCCGCCCGTCCGGCTCGGGTCGATGTACAACACGACCCGGTACTCCTTGCCCTCGACGGTGACCCGGTAGTCGCCGAACGAGAGTTCGCTGACGGCCACCGCCGCTCCCGGCGGCAGGTGTCGTTGCAGCACATCGGCCACGCTCTGCCGGAACGCCTGCCGCTGTCGGATCAGCCGGGAGGACAGCCCGGCGTCGTAGCGGTCGCCGAAGGGGTCGGGAAGCACCGGATAGGCCCGGCTCGCCGGAGCCAGGGTCGACCCCGCGTGCGCTCGGTCCACGTCGTCGGTCCACGGCTGCCAGGCACACAGCACCGCCGCGGCGAGCACAACCGGCGTCCCGGCGGCGAGCACGGCCCGGATCACGGCCCGGCGGCGCCGGCCCGGGTCACCTGCTTCGCCTGCCCGACCCGGCAGGACCGGCTCGATGGCGCGTGCGGTCGCAGGCACGTCCCCGTCATCGCCGGCGCGTTCCGCTGCGGGCACGCCCCCGTCGTTCCTGGCGCCTTGTGTTTCGGGGACGTCCCCGTCATCCGTCGAAGTCACGCCGCTTCGATGGTCGCCGGCCGGTATCGGTTCCCGGCGACGCCGCGGAGGCATCCGCACGGTGCGCCGCCGACCCGCCGGGGGCGCGGGCGCCCCGGGTCAGTGGCCGGGCACCAGATCGGCAAGCCGGTGGGCCGCACCGGTCGAGGCAGTGGTCGCCTCGGCGGTTCGGCGCGCCAGGGTCGAGTCGTGGCGCAGCGCGTGTGCCCCGTGGCGGGTGCGCCAGGCGAGCGAGGGTTTGCCGCCGGTGTCCGCGGCCGCGATCAGCAGACCGCCGAACATCGACACGTTCTTGAGGAAGTGAATGCGCTGCCCGGCACGTTCCTGCTCGGTCTCGGCCCCCCAGAACCGATGCCCGGCGAGCGTGGTCGGCACCAGCGTGACCGCGAGCGCGAGCGCGGACAGACGCGGCACCCGGCCGAGCGCGAGCAGCGTGCCGGCGACCAACTGCACGCCGCCGTTCAGCCGTACCGCCGTGCGAATGTCGGCCGGCACCACCGGCACCCATCCGGCGATGCGGCGCACCACGGGTTCCGCGGCCGGCACCACCCGGTCCGGACGCACCACGGCGTCGTAGCCCTGGAGCACGTAGATCGAGGCGAGCATGGGACGCGCGAAGGTTCTCAACACAGCCATGCCCGGACGAGTGCCCCCGGAACGGGTGCCTCGAACCCACCCGAACACCTCGCCCCGCCCCGGCGGTCGAAACACTCCGGCGGCGTTCCGACGATCGGCCGGTATACCCGGTGACGGACCGTACACTGCGGGAATGGCCGAACGGAACGCGGCGAGTGCCCTGGTATTGCTGGTCCCCGACGTCGAACAGGTCGTCGAGCCCTGGCGCGAACGCTACGACCCGCGCACCGCCGACGGGATCCCCGCGCACGTCACCGTGCTCTACCCGTGGCTCCCGCCCGGGGACATCGGCCCCGCGGACCTCGCGGCGCTCGCCGACATCGCCGCCGCGCAGCCCGCGCTGGACCTGGTCTTCAACCGGGTCGGCCAATTCCATCGGGGGTTGTGGCTGGCACCCGATCCGGCCGAGCCGGTGCTGCGCCTGATCGAGGCGGTGACCGGCCGCTGGCCGGACTACCTCCCCTACGGGGGCGCGTATCTGGACGACGCCGACGACGTCGGTCCGCACCTGACCGTCGCGCTGGGCCAGGGCCCCGACGAACTGCGGGCCCTGGCGCAGGAGGTGACGAGCCGTCTGCCGCTGCCCACCCGGGTCGACCGACTCGACCTGGTGGTCAGCGACGACGACGGCGACTGGGCCGTGCGGGACTCGTTCGCCTTCGCGCCGCGCACCGCGAACGACGCGACCGGCGGGGGCCGACCCTAGGGTCTGTCTTCGATCCCGCGCCGAGCACCACGACGCGGGATGAGGACGGACCCTAGCCGGCCGCGCGAGCCCGCCGTTGGCGCTTGGACAGGGCCGCCTGGGAGAGGTCCTCGGCCTGGGCCTTGAGGTTCTTGTAGCCATAGCCCCGCTCGGTCAGCCACGCCTCGGCTCCGGCGACCGCCCGGGCGGTCGCCGGCACGATGTCCTCCTCCGCCTCCCCGGAGTCCAGGAAACGAAAGGTGAAGAAGGGCCGCGCGGCCACGTCGTAGGTCAGGTGCCCCTCCGCCGTGAAGGCGGCCCGCAGGACGTCGTGCTCGGCCGCCTCGGCCGCCAACGCCGCCCGCTGCTCGTCACTCAGGCCGTCGAAGGCGCCCCGGACGGTGATCCGAAAGGTACGTTCACTCATACGCAAACCCTAGGCTCCGCCTCAACCGAATTTGCCGGCCGCGACGTCGTGCCGGGGCGGCGGCGAAGGCGCGGGCCGGCGGGTCAGCTCTCCTTGGTCCAGGAGCCCAGGACCATGAGGGTTTTGGTGCCGGTGACGTTGCCGTTGCGACGGAGGTGGTCGATCACCTGTTGCAGATGGGTGATGTCGCGGACGCGGACGTGGATCAGCGCGTCGGGGTCGCCCGCGATCGTGTAGACCGCCTGTACCTCGGGCGTGTCCGATGCGGTGCGCACGATCTCGCCGACCGGCATGCTGCCCGGGTAGCGCAGTTCGGTGAACGCCTCGACGCCCCAGCCCAGTTTGGCGTGGTCGATCTGGACGGTGAAGCCGGTGATCACGCCCTCCTCGCGCATGCGGTCCACCCGGCGTTTGACCGCCGCGACGGACAGGCCGATCTGGCCCGCCATCTCGGAGAAGGTCCGCCGTCCGTCCTCGCGCAGCATGCGCAGGATCGTGTGGTCGATGCTGTCGATCTCGGCCATGCTCGACGCTCCACTCTTCGGCGCTGCCACGCAAAACGCCGGACCATGAACCGGACCGGCAGGCAAGAATCTTGCGCCCCGAGGGTGATCCACCGCAAGTTGCTTGCGCGGGTGCCGCGAGCCTCCGGCGCGCGCCGATCCCCGTGAGCGCCTGCGGGGCGGGGGTCTCGGCCCGATACGCTTCCGCCGAGGTCCGCCGGAACGCGTCGACCGGATCGGGAGGGGCTGGGCCATGGGCAGGACACGGGCGGATCAGGGCGCTACGGACGAGGTCCCCGGTACATCCGATCCCGCGCCGGGCCACGCACACCACGCGGCCGGCCATGGCGGCCACGTACCCGGTCACGGCCACGCGCACGGGCCGCCGTCGCCCGCGTCGGCCCGGCTGCGGCGCCTGGTGGCCGCGGTCCTGATCCCGTTCGCGGCGGCCGTGGTGGTGGGCCTGGTGGTGCTGTGGCCGGGCGGCACCCCGGCGCACCCGCGTACCGGAGTCGGCTTCGACCAGGAGACCCGGGACGGACGGGTCACCCGGGTCGAGGAGTTGCCCTGCGCGCAGGCGGACGCCGAGGTCTTCGGCGGCCCGGCCGACGCCGGCGGCCCACCCGGCGGCAACGGAACCTCCGGTGCGGACGGGCAACCCGGCAGCACCGCCCCGCCCGACCACCCCGGCGGTATCCCCTGGCCGCCGCCCTCGCTCGGCGCCTCCGGCGCACCCGGCGCACCGGGCTCCTCGGCGGCGCCCGCCGAGTGCCACCGGGCCACGATCGAGGTCACCTCCGGCGCGGACAAGGGCCGGCGGATCTCGCAGTTGGTCCGGCCCGGTGAACTGCGCCGATTCTCGGTCGGCCAGGGAGTCGTGCTCGCGTACTCCCCCGGCGCCCCGGAGGACCTGCGGTATTCGGTGATCGACGTCCGGCGCGGCCCGCCGATGTTGCTGCTCGCGGGCCTGTTCGCGGTCGCGGTGATCGTGGTGGGTCGACTGCGCGGACTGACCGCGCTGATCGCGCTCGCGATCAGCTTCGCGGTGTTGTCGTTCTTCATCCTGCCCGCCATCCTGCAGGGTTCCGATCCGCTCCTGGTCGCGGTCGTGGGCGGCAGCGCGATCATGTTCGTGGCGCTGTACCTGTGCCACGGCCCGTCCGCACGCACCTCGGTCGCGGTGGTCGGCACGCTCGTGTCGTTGTCCCTGATCGGCGTGCTCGGGTCGCTGTTCATCGGGTGGGCGCACCTGACCGGCAACACCTCCGACGAGACCGGCCTGGTCCACGCGCTGTATCCGGACATCGAGTTGCACGGCCTGCTGTTGGCCGGGTTCATCATCGGATCGCTGGGCGTGCTCGACGACGTGACCGTCACCCAGACCTCGGCGGTGTGGGAACTCAAGCAGGCCGACCCGACCATGACGGCCCGTCGGCTCTACCGGGCCGGCATCCGGATCGGCCGCGACCACATCGCGTCCACGGTCAACACCCTCGTCCTGGCCTACGCGGGCGCGGCGTTGCCGCTGATGTTGCTGTTCTCCATCGCCCGTCGGGACGTCCTGGACGTGGCCACCAGCGAGATCGTCGCCGAGGAGATCGCCCGCACCCTGGTGGGCAGCATCGGCCTGGTCGCCTCGGTCCCGGTGACCACCGGCCTGGCGGCGATCCTGGCCGCGGCCGACCACGGCAAGCCCGCGCGGGGCAGGCCCGCCCCGGCTTCGGTGCCCGCGGCCCGGGGCCGACACCGAGGGCGCTGACCGCGCATCCGGGCGGGAGAGCGCGGGGCACGGGGTGAGCCCGGGCACTCCGCTGCGCCCCCTTCCCCCGTGTCTCGTATTCGGGATATCCTCCCTGATATGAGAAACACCTCTGATCCGAGAGGCCCGGGCGCCCACGCCGAGGCGGCGCCCGGCGGCGGCACACCCGAGGAGGTGGAGGCTCGGTTGGCCGGACGGCTGGCCGGACTTCGGGCGGAGCACGGGTGGTCGTTGGACGAGTTGGCACACCGCGCGGATGTGAGTCGATCCACGCTGTCCCGGTTGGAGCGCGGCGAGATCAGCCCGACGGCGGCCCTGCTCGGCCGGCTGTGCGCGGTGTACGGACGGACGATGTCGCAGTTGCTCGCCGAAGTGGAGTCGGAGCCCTCGCAGTTGGTACGGGCCGACCGGCAGGAGGTGTGGGTGGACCGCGCCTCGGGCTTCACCCGGCGCTCGGTGTCGCCGCCGCACCCGGGACTGCGCGGCGAGGTGGTCGAGGGTGTCCTGCGGGCCGGTGCGGACATCTCCTACGACGGGCCGCCCGTGCCGGGGCTGGAGCAGCACATCTGGGTGCTGGAGGGCGTGCTGGAGATGACCGCGGACGGTCGCGTGCACGAGGTGCGCGCCGGGGACTGTCTGCGCCTTCGGCTGTGGGGCCGCTCGCGCCTGCGCTGCCCCGGCCCGGATCCGGTCCGCTACGCCCTGCTGATCGTGCTGCCGTAATGGAGACCTCGATGCACACCATCACCCGGCTGACCGCCGAAGACTTCCGAAACAGCGTGCCGGGCCTGGCCGGCCTCCTCGCGGAGGTCGTGGCCGACGGCTCCTCGCTCGGCTTCGTGGCGCCGTTCGACGCGACCGAGGCGGCGCGGTGGTGGCACGAACGGGAGTCGGCCGTCGCCGACGGCAGCCTGCACGTGTGGATCGCCCGCGGCGCGGACGGCGTCGCCGGCACCGTGAGTCTGGCCCTGGAGCGCAAGCCCAACGGCCGGCACCGCGCCGAGGTGGTCAAGCTCATGGTGCACCGCGACGCACGCGGTCGCGGCCTGGGCCGGGCCCTGCTCACGACCGCCGAACGCGCCGCCGCCCGAGCGGGCGCCACTCTTCTGCTGCTCGACACCGAGACCGAGAGTACGGCGGACCACCTCTACCGCGTGGCCGGCTGGACCCGCTACGGAGTGGTCCCGCACTACGCGGCCGACCCGGCCGGCGCGCTGCGGGATTGCAGCTTCTACTACAAGCAACTGGCCTGATCCACGCACCGATCCACCCCTGCCCGCCCTGCTCGCCGCGCCGGCAGGCACCACATCGGGGCGGGGGCCTGCACCAGCGCCGGGCCTGGGGGTCGCCGGATACTGCCCGCGGGTGAACTTCCCTACCTTCGGGGGGAGTCAGTCATCCACCCAAGGCAAGGGACGATCACCGTGGACCGCAGCAGAAACCGCAAGTTGGCCAGGGCCGCCGCATGCGCCGGCCTCGCGCTCGGCGCCGTGGGACTGTGCACCGCACCGGCCCTGGCGGACGGTCCGCCGGCAGCCCGCACCGCCTCGGCCCCGGCCGCCGCACCACTGCCCGACTTCGACTTCACCGACTGCCCCGCGCTGCCGGCCGACGCGGACCCGGACAGATGGCGCTGCGAAGTGCACGTCGCCACCGGTGAGATGCGACTCGGCGGACTCACCGTCCCGCTCCGCCCGATGACCATCACCCATGCCGAGGGTCCACTGCCCGACGGCTCGACCGGACAGGTGTTCGGCGCGATGCACGCCACGCCGAGCCCGGCGACCGGCGGCCTGCTCGGCGTCCCGGGACTGCCCGAGCGGGCACCCGTGTTGGGGGTGAACGTCGAGACCAGGTACGGCGGTTGGTTCGATTTCCTCTCCCACGGCACCGCCGCCGGCGGCCTCGATGTGACCCTCGCGCTGAGCGGTCCCCTGCTGCCGAAGGGGTGTTCGATCGGCACCGAAGAGCACCCGATCCGGCTGACCATGATGCGCAAGGGTCCCAACGAATGGGTGTCCAAGGACCCGCCCGTCCTCAAGGGCACGTTGTGGGACAACACCGTCGCGATCCCCGCCGCCACGAACTGCGGCCCGCTCGGCACCGTCCTCGACCACCGCAACGCACTGCCCTCGCCCGCCGGCTCGAACTCGGTGACCCTGGACGGCCTGTACACGTTCAAGACCTACACCCAGCTGGGCCGCTGAGCTCACCCGACGACGAACAGCCCGCCCCGGACGGCCCCGCCGTCCGGGGCGGAGCCGTTTCCGGGCCCGGATCACGCATGCGGACGACACCCATTTTCTAATGGCTGACCAAGTGTGCAATCATTAGATCAAGCGAGGGGCGCACCGGCTTGCGAGCCACCGGCATGTGCCCACGCCGCGTGTACCACCACCGTTTCGATCATCAGGCCCAGCACCCGGCACCCAGGAGCAACGATGAGCAACCTCAAGACACTTCAGACCGGCCACGTCGGACTGAACGTGACCGATCCGGACCGCTCCGCGGCCTTCTACCGGGCCGTATTCGGATTCGAGGTGGTGGCCGAGGGCAACGAGGCGAACCGCCGGTTCGTCTTCCTCGGCCGGGACGGCAGGCTCCTGGTCACCCTGTGGCAGCAGAGCGAGGGCGAGTTCCCGGTCGACCGCCCGGGCCTGCACCACCTGTCCTTCCAGGTGGAGACCATCGACGAGGTCAAGGCCGCCGAGCAGGTCCTGCGTGGGCTCGACGCGCGCTTCGGCTACGAGGGGGTGGTGCCGCACGGCGAGCACGGGACCTCCGGCGGGATCTTCTTCACCGACCCCGACGGCATCCGCCTGGAGATCTACGCCCCCTCCGGTGCCGACCCCGCGGACGCGCCCACCGCCGGTGCCCCGACCTGCGGCTTCTTCTAAGCCCCGTCCTGCGGGGACCCGGGTCGACATCCCGTTCCCCGCACGCTCCCGACCCGTGATTCCGAACCCGACCCACACCCGCGAGGCGCCGGCCCCGTCGGCGTGACCCGCACGACCACCTTCGGAGGGAATGCCGTGGCAACCCGATATCACCGCGGAGAACGCGCGGTGCAGGACCGTGCCGACCTGACTCGTCAGGCGTCGTTCGCACTCGGCGGCATCGGGGAGTCCATCCCACCGGTTGCCGCGGCATTCCTCACCGAGCAACCCATGATCATCGTCGGCGGCACCGACGCCGCCGGCCGGATCTGGTCCTCGCAACTGGTCGGCGACCCCGGCTTCCTGCGGGTCCCCGACCCGCGTACCCTCCTCGTCGACGCACTGCCGCTCGCCGAGGACCCGCTCGCCGAAGTCCTCGCCGGACCGGCCACGGTCGGCATGATCGCCATCGAGCCGACCTCGCGACGCAGGATGCGGATCAACGGCCGCTCCACGCCGACGACCGGCGGCCTGCGCGTCGACCTCGACCAGGTGATCTCCAACTGCCCCAAGTACATCCAGAAACGCGAATTCCGCTTCCTCTCCGACTCGGGGTCCGCCCCGGCACCGGGAGGCACCCGGCACGTCAGCCGGGGTACCGCGCTGACACCGGCGCAACAGCGAACCCTGCGGGCCACCGACACGTTCTTCGTGGCCAGTTCGGACGAGTCGGGCAACACCGACGCATCGCACCGGGGAGGCAATCCGGGCTTCGTCCAGGTGTTGTCCCCGAGCGTGATGCGCTGGCCGGACTACGTCGGCAACGCCATGTTCCTCACCCTGGGCAACCTCGAACTGCATCCTGCCGCCGGGTTGTTGGTGCCCGGCTGGGACACCGGCTCGTCCCTGCACCTGACCGGCGCGGCGCGCACCCTCTGGGACGCGGACGAGATCGCCCGGGTGCCGGGCGCCCAGCGCCTGGTCGAGTTCACCGTCACCGGCGTGGTGGAGATCGCCGATGCCGTCCCCCTGCGCTGGAGTGCGCCGAACTACTCCCGCTTCAACCCGCCCGTCTCCTGAAACACCTCGGCTGCCAAGGGAGTTGCCTTATGCACATCACCGTGGACATGAACCTGTGCCAGAGCCACGGCCAGTGTGTCTTCGCCGCGCCCGACGTCTTCTCCTTCGACGAGGACGACTACCTGGTCCACGACGCGAACCCCTCGGACGCGTACGCCGCACACGTGCGCACCGCCGCCTCGATGTGCCCGGTCCGCGCGATCACGATCGATCCTTCCGCATAACCGATCCTGTCGGACCTCGACATTTCGAGATTCCCTTTGCCCCGGGGTGCCCATACGCTCGGTGGTATGCCTTCGACCGCCATCGACTACCACCACGTCGACGTCTTCGCCGACCGCCCCTACACCGGCAACAGCCTCGCGGTCTTCGTCGATCCGCCGACCCTGGACGCCGCGCGGATGCTCCGGATCACCCAGGAGCTGCGGCACTTCGAGACGATCTTCGTCACCACCTCGGCCGGCGGCGGCGCGGTGCGGGCCCGGGTGTTCGACCTGTTCGAGGAACTCGCGTTCGCCGGGCACCCGGTCCTCGGCGCGGCCGCCGTCCTGCACGCCGGGTCGGGCGCCGCCGTCGGCGAGGAGCGCCACTGGACGATCGCCCTGCCGGAGCGGACCGTCCTGGTGAGCACCCGGGCCGATGCCGACGGCCGCGTGTCCGCCCTGCTGGACCAGGGCCGGCCGGAGTGGACCCCCGCACCGGCCCGGGCCCGGCGGGCGGAGATCGCCAAGGCCCTGGGCCTGGACGAGGCCGACTTGGACCCGACGCTGCCGGTGGAAGTGGTCTCCACGGGCCTGCGCTACCTGATCGTCCCGGTCGACGGCACCGGCCCGCTCGGCCGGGCTCGGATCGCACATCCGGACTTCGAGGCCCTCCTCGCCACCCTCGGCGCCCAGTTCGCCTACGTGCTGGACGCGCACGCACCGGAGGGCCGGCACTGGAACAACGACGGCCTGCTGGAGGACGTGGCCACCGGCAGTGCGGCCGGGTGCGTCGCGGCCTACCTGCTGCGCCATGGTCGAACCCGCGACGGAGTGGAACTCGGTCTCGCCCAGGGCCGGTTCGTCGGTCGTCCCAGCATCCTGCGGATCACCGCACACGGCTCTCCCGAGCACGTGGAGCGGGTCACCGTCGACGGCACGGTCTCGATGGTGGGCGTCGGAACCCTGCACACCCTGCCACCGAGCCGGCCCGCATGAGCGAGCCGGGCGAGGTCGGGTCGAGCACGCGCGCAGCCGGTGCGGTTGCGGTGTCCCGCACCCCGACACACCCCGCTCAGCGAAAGAGCCCGATGTTCTCGTCGAGGTAGGCCGCCACGGTGCGGGGCGGCCTGCCGAGCAGGCGCGCGACCGTGTCGGTGGGCTCCTCCGGCCGGTTCACCGCCAGTTGTCGGATCTCCACCACGTGGGCCGCGAGCCAGTCCGGCAGGCCGCCGCGTTCGATCAGGTTGTGCCGCATGGCCTCGGGCGACAGGTCGACGTAGCGGATCGGCCGGCCGAGGAGGCGCCCCAGCAGCTCGACCAGTTGCGGGTGGCTGAAGGTGCGGCTCCCGGTGAGCGTGTACGTACGCCCGCGGAGTTCCGGTCGGATCAGCACCTCGGCGGCCACGTCGCCGATGTCGCGACAGTCGACGTAGTTGCAGGCCGCGTCCCCCATCGTCCCGTGCACGATGCTCTGCGCCGCGACCATCGGCGCGAGCGTCGACAACTTCTGCATGAACGCGTACGGGCGCAGCACCGTGTGCGGCACACCGCTCTGACGGAGCGTCTCCTCGATGGCGTGGTGCCATCGAGAGATCGCGACCGGGGAATCCGCCGTGGCGGCCGGGGCGGAGAGTTTGACGATGTGCTCGATGCCGACGGCTGCGGCCACCCGGATGGCGCAGCGCTCCTGTTCTTGCTGCGCGGGGCTGTTGGCCATCGTGAGGAACAGTTGGTGCGCGCCGTGGAAGGCGGCGTGCAGCGACGACGGGTCGTCCGCGTCGGCGGCCCGGACGTCGACCAGGCGACGCGACGCGTCGTCCAGGCCGGCCCGCAACCGTTCGGGGTCGCGGCCGAGCGCCCGGCTCGGTATGCCCAGGGTGACGAGGCGGTGCAGGAGGGCACTTCCGGTGGCGCCGGTGGCGCCCATGACGACGATCATGTGGGTCCTGTCTTTCCGGTGAGTGGTGCTGGGGCCGGATCCGGCCACTCGGCCGATCCGGACTGTGTGGCCATGACGGCCTATGCGGCCGGTCGTCGCCCCCGCATCGCCCCGCGCCAGCGCCACGTGACGATGGTGGTGGCCAGGGCCGCCGAGAGCGGCAGGTCCAGGCGGAGGCGGGCGGGCCACGGGCCGTGGTGCGGGATGATGCTCTCGGGGACCTGGCCGGCGACGAACCAGCCGATCAGGGCCGCCAGTGCGGTGACCACGGTCGCCAGGACCAGGGTCGGGACCACGCGCGGCGTCGAGGTCAGCCAGGTGCGCCGAGCACCGGCCCGGCGCAGCCGGCCGCCGACCAGCGCGGCCACGATCGCCGAGGTGCCCGCGATCGAGGTGCAGGCCGCGACGACCAGATCCGGTTGCCCGGAGGCCACTCCGCCGGCGCCGGCCATGAGTGCGGGAGCCAGGTACGCCACGAGCACCTCCCGCCACAGCGTGAACGCCGGTGGGCCGGAGCCCCCGGCGGACGAACGACCTTGTCCCATGCGGTTTCCGGCCTCCATTTCTGCCATGTAGTTAGCTCCCTAATTATATGGTCGAGCGAATGCCGCCCCGGCGACACCTCGCGCGGACGCGACGTGCCGCCGAGGGGGCGGCGACCGAAACGGATCGTGCGGAACTACTCCTCGGGCGCCGAACGCTCGCGCGTCAACGCCGGGATGCCACGGACGAGCCGACCGAGCAGGTCCAGGAAGACGGCGCGCTCCTCGGGATCGAGCGCGCCCACCATCTCCTGCAATCGACCGAAGTGCTCCGGGGCCAACTCGCGCATCCGGCGCGCCCCCCGGGCGGTCAGCACCACCACGGCCGAGCGGCCGTCCTCGGCGGAGGGACGGCGAAGCACCAGGCCCTCGCGCTCCAAACCGCCGATCAGTCCCGTCACGGTGGCCCGGGACACCCCGAGGACGTCCGCCAGCCCCGAAGGGGACATCTCCCCGTCGGCATCCTCCAACGCGGCCAGCAGCCGGTAGCGCCCGGCGGACAGACCGAACCGGGAGAAGTGCACCTCGACCGCCTGGCCGAGCCGCGCCCCGGCCGCCATCAGACGCACCGCGACCAATACGGCCTGCGGGTCGACATCGAGCCCGTAGCGCCGGATCTGGTACGCCGCCTGGTCGAGCGTGGGGGTGTCCTCAGGCATCGGTTCATGTTCCACAACATTTAGTATGGTCCCTAATCACTTCCCCGGTCAACCCGCCGGGCCGGAGCGGACCGGGCTCCAAGTCGCTTCCATGAGACTTCCAGGACTCCCCGGCGAGAGTTCTTCCAGGACGACGAAGACCGCCTCCCGGACCGACGGTTCGCTCACGAACCGCCCGACCGGACCATCGCCTCACGGAAGAGACCACCATGAACATCAGGAACCTCACCACCACTCTGGCCGCACTCGGCGGCCTGTTCATCATGTACATCGGCATCGCCTACCTGGTCGCCCCGCAGTCGACCGCGTCCGGGTTCGGCCTGCCGAGTTGGCCGGAACACGAGGGCACCGCGTTCCTGGCGGTCAAGGGCGTACGGGATCTGGGCAGCGGGCTGATCCTCTTCGCGCTCCTGCTGACCGGCCACCGGCGAGCGCTGGGCTGGGCGCTGCTCGCCATGTCCTTCATCCCTGCCGGCGACATGGTGATCGTGCTGAGCAACGAGGGCTCGGCCGCCAAGGCGCTCGGCATCCACGGCCTCACCGCCGTCCTGGTCGCCCTGGCCGCCGCCCTGCTGCTCCGCGAGCGCCCCGCGGCCCCGGCGACCACAGTCACGACCGCCTCCGCCACCCCGAGCCGCGTCCCCGCCCCGGCGGCACACTGACCTCCTCCCTCCCGGGCCCGCTCGGCCCGGCACACGCCCCGGCCGGCCGCCCCCGCCGCCCCCCTTCCGGCGGCGGGGGCGGACGGCCTGCGCCCGCCGGCCACCGAGTCGGCCCGAACTCCAGCCCCCTCACCCTCGCTCACCCTCGCTCACCCCACTCACCCAAAGTGATCATCCTGTTACCATTCGAATGCTCGGGGTCTCGTTGCACGCCATCCACCCAGAGGAGCCAGGCCGCATGCACGCCACCAAGGGCGATCGCCTTCTCATCCACGGCCGAGTCGTCGGCCGACAGGACCACTTCGTGGAGATCATCGAGGTCCTCGGCCCCGACGGCACTCCGCCGTATCGGGTACGCGCCGCCGACGGACACGAATCGATCATGTCGCCGGGCCCGGACTCGGTGGTCGAGCACCGCAAGGGCGCCGACTCCGACTAGGCCGTCGATCGAGCGACCCGCCGTACTTCCCGAGGAGCCCTCGTGACCAGCCCCGCCCCGCCGCCGACGTTCGAACTCGGTACGGACGGGCCACGGGCCGTACTGGTCGGCGTCGACGGCTCCCGGACCTCGCTCCGCGCCGCCGACTACGCCCTGGGCCAGGCCCGGCGCGGCGGCGCGGAGTTGGTCGTGGTGTACGTCCGCGCTCCCCTCGGGCTCGCCGCCACCACGCCCGAGGGCGCCGAGGTGATGGAGCAGGCGCACGAGGACGCGGTGCGCGACATCGCGGACTACATCGGCCGCCGGGCCGACGAGTTGCGGGTACGACACCGCTTCGTCGAGGCGCGCGGCGACGTCGCGCACGAGATCGCCGAGGTGGCCGACGAGGTGCGCGCCGACGCGGTCGTGGTCGGCGCCTCCGAACGCTTCGGCCACCGGCTGATCGGCTCGCTCGCGATCCGCCTGGTCCGCTCGGCCCGTTGGCCGGTCACCGTCATCCCCTGAGCGCGACGCCCGGGAGCCTGGCACCGCTTTGAGCGAGCGGGTCACCCGTACGGCGCAGGAACGGCGACACCCCGGGCCGGCGCCGCGCGCTTGCCGGCCCGGCGCCGGTTCCCGGAGTCAGACTGGACAAGTCACAACGACTCATGTCATTCGGGTCTGAATCGACCCGGCGAAGGAGCGACGTGCTCAGCACCGACTTTGTGAAGGGTTCGCCGAACTGGCTGGACCTCGGCAGCCCCGACACCGCCGCGGCGGCCGAGTTCTACCGTGCCGTCTTCGAATGGGACTTCCAATCCGCCGGGCCCGACGCCGGCGGTTACGGGCTCTTCCAGCAGGAGGGCAAGACCATCGCCGGGCTCGGTCCGCTCACCGAGGAGGGCGCCTCGTCCGCCTGGACGGTGTACTTCGAGACCCCCGACGCCGACGCGACCGCCGCGGCCGTCAAGAAGAGCGGCGGCACGGTTCGGGTGGAGCCGTTCGATGTCATGGAGATGGGTCGGATGTCCCCGCTGACCGACCCGGCCGGCGCCGATTTCGCCGTCTGGCAGCCCGGTACCTTCCGGGGCTCGGAGCTGCTGGGCGAGCCCACCTCACTGGCCTGGGTCGAGCTGCACGGCGTGGAACTGGACACGGCGCTCACCTTCTACGGCGGGCTGTTCGGCTGGCGTTCGCAGGAGTTCCAGATGCCCGGGATGACCTACACCGTGTTGTCCACGGCCGAGGGCGACCCCCAGGAAGCATCCTTCGGCGGCATCGTGCCGGACCCGAACGGCCAGGATCCGCACTGGATCGCGTACTTCGAGGTTGCCGACCCCGACGACGTCGTGCAGCGGGCCCAGGGCCACGGCGGCTCGGTGCTCATGCCCGCCGCCGACGTCCCGGAGGTCGGCCGCCTCGGCTGGTTGGCCGACCCCTTCGGCGCCCCCTTCGCGATCATCCGGAGCGCACCCCAGCCCGGGTAGTCGCCCACCGACGAACACCCCCGCGGCCCGGTCGTTCCGCCCGGACGACGCACGTCGCGCCGAGGGGCGACCCCGGACACGGCGATCGGTACCCGGGGGCCGGCGGCTCCGCACCGCCCCGGCGGGTGTTCGGGCGGCTTCACCTGTTCGGCGGGTGCCGCGAACCGACGCGTCGCCGCCTTCCCCACGATCATGGACGCAACAATGAGCAACCTGGCACCGCAGCGTGGGGTCGGGGCGGCGACCCGGTCGCTGATCCGGCAGGTCGGGCTGCCCGTGGGCATCCTCGTCGTCGTCACGGCAGTGGATCTGGCGACCGGATCCTCGGCGGTCTACTACCCGTTCCTCCTCCTGGCGCCGACCCTGGCCGCCGCCACCGCACCGCCCCCGGCGATCCTCGTCATCGGCGGCATCTCGCTGCCGCTGCGCTACTGGCTGGCCTCGCGGGACGGCTACCTGGGCCCCGCGTACGACGACCTCTTCCAGGTCAGTACCTGGATGTACGTCATGGCGACCGCGCTGGCCATGTACCTGTCCGCCGCCCGCATCCGGCGCGAACGGGCCCTGGTCGCCGTCTCCGAGGTGGCCGTCGCCGCGCAGCGGGCGATCCTGCTGCCGCCGAGCGACAAACTGGGCGGCCTGCGCCTGGCGGTGCGCTACTTCGCGGTGGCCGAGGAGGCCGAACTCGGCGGTGATCTCTACATCGCGCTGGACACGCCGTTCGGGGTGCGGCTGATCATCGGCGACGTGCTCGGCAAGGGCCTGGGCGCGGTCCGCACGGCCGCGATCACGATCGGCGCGTTTCGCGAGGCCGCCTACGACGAACCCGAACTGAGCACCGTGGCGCACCGCATCGACACCAGCGTGAGCCGGAACGCGCCCGCGGACCGATTCGTCACCGCGCTCCTGGTCGAAGTCCGCCCCGAACACGTGGCCTTCACCCATCGCGGGCACGAGGAGCCGGTGGCGATCCGGGCGGACGGCGCCGTGCACGTGCTCGAACCTCCCGATCCCGGCGTGCCGTTGGGTCTGGGCGACCTGGATCCGGCGCCGCCGCGCCCCTGGGTGGTGCCGTTTCACGAGGGCGATCTGCTGCTGTTGATGACCGACGGGTTCGCGGACGCGCGGGACGTGGCCGGCCGGCACTATCCGCTGGTCGACCGGATCCGGGCACTGTTCTGCGAGGCGCGTCCGACCGTCGCCGATCCGGTCCTGGCGGTGGAACGGTTGGGCGACGATCTGCTGCGGCACGTCGGCCTGCTGCGGCTCGCCGACGACGCCCTGGTCCTGGCGCTCGCGCGCGCCCCCGAGCCGCCGGACCACCCTCCCGCGCCCTGACCCCGGCACGGCGGGTCGGTCGACGCGCGGTCGGCGGTCGGCTGTGCCGGGGCCGGTCGGCGGCCCGGTCGGCGTGCTCGGCAACGCCGTTCGGCCGCCGGCGGGCTACTCCTCGATCGCGCCGCCCGTGCTGCGCAGGTGGCGGCGGAACGTGTACGTCGGGTCGGTCGCGCGGCGGGCCAGGTAGTCGTCGAAGGTGGTCTGTCGGCGCAGCGTCTCGCCGGCCCGGATCCGGCGGGCCTGCTCACGCTCGGTGTCGCGGATGCGGTGGGCCGTCGCGAGCACCTCGTCGGCCCGATCGGCGGCCAGGAACAACACGCCGTCCGCGTCGCCGAAGACCAGGTCGTCGGTGCTCAGCAGGTGCGGCCCGAACCGGGCGGTGGTCAGCGCCTCGGGCTCGCGCTCGTCCAACCGCGTCGGGCCGGGCGGGTAGCTGCCGTAGCTGAACACCGGCAGGCCGATCTCCACCAGTTCCGGTGTGTCGCGGTGCAGCCCCCACACCACCAGCGCCGCCACCCCCGCCGCCTCGGCCTCCAGGACGGCCAGGTCGCCGATGCACGCCTCGTCGGTACGGCCGCCGTTGTCGATCACCAACACGTCGTCCGGCTCGGCCGCACCGAACGCCTCCAGGAACACGTCCACGCTGCCGTAGTGCCGAACCGGCAACACCCGACCGGCGATGCGCTGCCCGGGCAGCACGGCGCCGATCCCCGGCGGCGCGACCCGAAGCGGCACACCGTGTCGCACACACGCATCCGCCACCAACGGCGTGGAGAGTTCGGCGAAGGTCTTCAACATGGCGTTCTCCGTGGCTCGGCGTCGCCCCACAGGACGCACGCGCGGATGCATCGAGACAGCCCTGCGATGCTAACCGCGCCCGATTCCACCCGTCGACGCCCGCCGGTATCGGACCGGTTCCGGCGATCCCACCGCAACGGAGCACGGCGCCAGGGGGATTCACCCGCGTCCGGGCGCGTCCGGGGCGGCGTCCCGGGGTCGGAAAAGTACCGGTTCGGGTCACCGTGTGTAGTCGTTCGGGTGGGAGTCGAAGCCATCGTGACCATGTTGGTCATGATGGCTTCACAGCTGGGCCGGTTCGTGCCAAGGTGCACCAGGCGCCGAACCGGAGCCTGATCCACCGGGGTTCGCCCGGCCTCGGGCTCGGGCCCGGCGCGCCTTCCGGTGGACCCGTTGGTTGCCGTAGATGCAGGTCAGCACGTGTCGAGTCGGCCGGGGAACAGTCGCCGGTCGGCCTCGACGTGAACGACTCGGAAGCGGAGCATCCGGTTCCGATCCGTATGCCGTACGCCATCCGCCAGGCCGCACCGGCCATCACCGAGCGCGCCGCCGTCGGGCGACGCCGTGTTCGGGAGGTAATCGCGTGACCGAGACCATCGACAGCACCCCGCCACCGGAACAGCCGCCCCGGTCCGCACCCACCGACGGCGCCGACCCGGGCCGACTCGAAGGCGCGTCCAAGCTCCGGATCTTCTCGGTGCTCGGCGTGATCGTGCTCTTCTCCGAGGTGGTACCGCTCCAGTACACGATGATCGGCACCGCCGTACAAAAGATCGGCCTGGATTTCCCGTCGGCCGGCAACAACATCGGCTGGATGATCATCATCCTCGGCCTGGTCGGCGGCGCCACCACGCCGATCATCGGCAAACTCGCCGACCTGTACGGCAAGAAGCTGATCCTGCTCGCGTGCAGCGTCTCGTTCCTGGCCGGCTCGATCCTGTGTGCGCTCACCCACTCGTGGGCGATGTTCCTGGTCGGCCGCGGCCTCCAGGCGGTCGCGTTCGCGATGGCGGCGGTGGCCGCCGGACTGATCCGCGACCTGATGCCACGCCGGATGGTGCCGATGGCAATCGGCGTGATCGCCACCGGATTCGGCGTGTCCGCCCTGACCGCACCGCTGCTCAGCGGTTGGCTGACCGACCACTGGAGCTGGAGGTCGCTGTTCTGGTTCCTGATGATCTACATGCTCGTGCTGATCCCGATCTTCTGGCTCGTGGTCCCCGAGTCGAAACTGAGGACGCGTCAGCGGCTGGACTGGCTCGGCTCGGTACTGATCGGCGCGGGCGTCGCCCTCGCCCTGATCTACATCAGCAACGGGCAACAGTGGGGCTGGGGCCGGTTCACCGCCTGGATCTACCTGGTCCTCGGCATCGCCCTGCTGATCGCCTTCTACGTCTGGGAGCACCGCGCCGCCGACCCGATCATGGATCCGAAACTGCTGCGCGCGCCCCGGGTGTCCATCGTGCTGGCCATCGGCCTGTTCGCCAACATGATCATCGGCGTGCAGTTCTACGCCGTGTCCTACATGGCCCAGATCGACGAGAAGGTGGTCAAGGAGGGCACCATCGCCGGCTTCGCCGCCAAGGCCGGCATCCCGGTGGACACGATGCGCCAAGGGCTGATCTTCCAGGGCGACATCGGCTACGCACTCGGCTTCAGCCTGATGGCGCTGGCCGTGCACCTCACCACGTGGCAGTCCATCCCGGGCATGCTCACCGGACCGGCGGCCGGCCAGTGGGCCACCAGGGTGGGGCTGCGTCGCCCGTACATCGCGTGTCTGGCGGTGATGACGCTGTCGATGGCGCTGTACGCGATGTTCCACGGCTCGTGGGGCGTGCTGCTGATCATCGGCATCGTCTACGGGCTCGCGTTCGGCGTGTACTACGCCTGCGCCAACAACCTGGTGATCGAGGCGGTGCCGCAGGAGCAGCAGGGCATCGGCGCGAGCATGCTGGCGCTGACCCAGTCGTTCGGCAGCGCGGTGGGTACGGCGATCCTGACCGCGATCCTGTCCGCGCACACCTACCAGGTCTCCACCGTCGCCCAACCCGGGGCGCCCGCGCAGACGTTCGACATCCCGCAGGTGTACACCGACGACGGCTGGACGATCGGATTCTGGGCGGTGGCCGCCGCCGGCGTGGTGTGCGTGGTGCTGGCCGCGGTGATGAAGGCGGGCCGCACCCCGGCCACCGGCGGCACGCTGCACTGAACCGGGCCGCCGAGCCCGACCGGGTCCGGGGTCGGGCCCGGCGGCGTGGGATCCGCCGGTGGCGGGGGGGGGGGGGGGGGGGCCGCCCCGGCGGGGGCCCGGGGGGGGCCCCCGCCGCGCCCCGGGCGGGGGGGGGGGGGGCCCCCCCCCCCCCCCCCCCCCGGCGCCGGGGGCTCACAACGGCTGCACCAGGCGGCTCTCGTATGCGACCACGACCGCCTGCACCCGGTCGCGGACGCCGAGTTTGGCCAGCACCCGGCTCACATGCGTCTTGATCGTGGCGTCCGACAGGTGCAGGCGCGCGGCGATCTCCGCGTTGGACAGACCGCGTGCGACCTCGATCAGCACGCCGCGTTCGCGCTCGGTCAACTGGGCGAGCCGCGGGTCCTCCGCGCCGGGTGTGACGTCGTGGTGCGGCAGGCGGTGCGCGAAGGTCTCCAACAGCCGGCGGGTGATCCGTGGCGCGACCACCGCATCACCCGCCGCCACCGAGCGGATCGCGCCCAGGAGTTCGGCGGGCAGCGCGTTCTTGAGCAGGAATCCGGAGGCGCCCGCGCGCAGCCCGGCGAAGGCGTACTCGTCCAGGTCGAACGTGGTCAGGATGAGCACCTTGGTCTCCGGGCAGCGCTCGCTGATCAGCCGGGTCGCCTCGATGCCGTCCATGCCGGGCATCCGTACGTCCATCAACACCACGTCCGGGCGCAACCGCTCGGCCAGCCGGACCGCCTCCTCGCCGCAGTCGGCCTCGCCGGCGAGGGTCATGTCGTCCTGGGCGTCCAGGACCATCGTGAACGCCATGCGCAACAACGGCTGGTCGTCCACCACCAATACCTCGATGGCCACGTCAGGATCCTCCCGGATCGGTCAGGTGCAACAGCGCCGACACTCGCCAGCCGCCCCCGGGCAGCGGCCCGGCCTCCACATCGCCACCGTAGACGGCGGCCCGCTCCCGCATGCCGGCGAGTCCTCGTCCACCGCGTGGTTCGTCCCGCTCGCCGATGCCGCTCGGGCGCGGGCGGCCGTCGTCGATCACGCTCAGTTCCAGTCGATCGGCCGAACTGGAGACCCGGATCCGTGCGTTCGCACCGGGCTGGGTGTGCTTGAGGGTGTTGGTCAGCGCCTCCTGGGCGAGCCGGTACACGGCCAACTGCGCACCGGGCGGCACGTTGCGGGTATCGCCCTGCACGGTGAGCGTGGTCGGCAGGCCCGCCGCGCGCACCTGCTCGGCGAGCGCGCCGAGGCGGGCCAGGTCCGGCTGTGGGTGCCGGGCGGCGTCGGGTTCGTCCTCGTGCAGCACACCCAGGAAGCGGCGCATCTCGGTGAGTGCCTGCCGACCGGTACCGGAAACCTGCTCCATCGCCGCGGCGGAGCGTTCCGGCTTGGTGTGCACCGTCATCGAGGCGGCATCCGCGAGAGCCACCATCACCGACAGGTTGTGCGTGACGATGTCGTGCATCTCCCGGGCGATCCGCGAGCGTTCGGCCGCCACCGCGAGCTCGGCCTGCTGTTCCTGGTCGCGTTCCAGGCGTTGGGCACGTTCCTCCAGGGCGACCAGGTAGCGCCGCCGGGTGCGCAGGTTGGCGCCGAGCACCGCCGCGGTCAGGGCCATCGCGCTGAGTCCGACGAAGGCGCCGAACCGGTACCCGTCGACGGTCCAGCGCACGACGGCCAGCACGATGCCCGTCTCGACCACGGCGAGCGCGTACACCGTCCGACGCCGGTCGCAATTCGCGGCCACGGTGTACAGCGCGATCAGCAGGCTCGCGTCCGCGCCGGTCCGCGCGTCGATCACCCATTGGCCCAGGGCCACGACGGCGATCACCGCGAACACCGCGACCGGGGCCCGGCGGCGCAGCGCGAGCGGCAGCGTCAACGCCGCCCCGATCACCACCCAGCCGGACGACCGCAGCAGGTTTCCGACCTCGAACAGCAGCAGCACGGCCACCGCGAGGGTGGTGTCGGCCCAGATCGCATGGCTGCGGGTGAAGGCCACCACACGTGCCGGTACGGCGGCGAGCCCGTGCTCGCCGCCGTACCGTCGAAGCAGCGTGTTCACGCGTCACGCTTCCGGAGCAACACCGCCGCCACCGCGAGCGTCACCGCGGCGTACAGCACGAACACCGTGATGCCGGCTCCCGGGGACAGTGCGCCCTCGCCGGGATGCCATCGGCTGAGCGCCTGACCGGCTTCGCTGGGCAGGTACTTGGTGATGCGGTCCTGCCAGTCGGACGGCAGCGCGCGGACCACCTCGGGCAGTACCAGCAGCAGCCCGAACACGATCGCGATGCCGCCGGCGGCGTGCCGCACGATCGCGCCGATGCCGATCGCCAGGACACCGGTGAGGGCGAGGTAGACCGCGACGCCCACGACCACGCGCGGCACGCCCGGATCGCCGAGCGAGACGTCGATGTGCTCCTTGGCCAACACCGCCTGCCCGCTCAGGAACGCGACCAGGCAGGTGCCGAGCATCAGAGCGAAGGTGACCGCCCCGAACACCGCGGTCTTGGCCCACAACACCGGCAGCCGGTGCGGCACCGCCGCCATGGTGGCCCGGATCGAGCCGGTGGCGTACTCGCCGCTGACCACCAGGACACCGAGCACACCGATGGCCAGTTGGGCCAGGTAGAGCCCGGTCAGGCTCGCGTTCGGCGCGGAGAACCGGGCCCGCTCGCCAGCGCTCATGTCCGGCCAGCGGCTGACCGTGCCCACGCACACCAGCAGACCCAGCGAGATCACCAGGAAAACCGCGGTGACCAGCACCCAGAAGGTCGAGCGCAGGCTGCGCAGCTTGATCCACTCGGCGTGGAGCACCCGGACGAAGGTGACCCGGCCGCGGTCGGCGGCCCGGGAGGTGAACCGGGGGCCGGTGGTGCCGGTGGCGACGGTACCGGTCGACATCAGGCGACCTTCCCGTTTCGCCGGCGGTCGGCACGGGCCGCCCGCACCGGTCCCGTCTCGTCCTCGGATACTCGGTACTCGACCGCGTCGCGGGTCGATTCCATGAACGCCTCCTCCAGCGAAGCCTGCTGCGGGACCAGTTCGAACAGGGTGATGCCGTGGGCCGACGCGAGTCGGCCGATGTCGTCGCTGGACACGCCGGTGACCTCCAGGACGTCGCGCTCGTGGCCGGTGACCCGCACCTCGGAGCCGGTGACCCGCACCTCGGGGCCGAACAGCAGCGCGCGCAGCCGATCGGCGTCCGGTGTGCGCACCCGGACCTGGTCGGGCGCGGCGCCGTGGATGAAGTCCGCGACCGAGGTGTCGGCGATCAGCCGACCCCGACCGACCACGATCAGGTGCTCCGCGGTCAGCGCCATCTCGCTCATCAGGTGCGAGGACAGGAAGACCGTGCGGCCCTCGGCGGCGAGCGACTTGAGCAGTGTCCGGATCCACAGGACACCCTCCGGGTCGAGCCCGTTCACCGGCTCGTCCAGCACCAGCGTGGCCGGGTCGCCCAGCAGCGCGGTGGCGATGCCCAACCGCTGGCCCATGCCCAGCGAGAAGCCGCCGACCCGCTTGCGGGCCACCTCGTCCAGGCCGACCATCTCGATCACCTCGCGCACCCGCCGGGTGCGGATTCCGGTGGTGGCGGCCATGGACAACAGGTGGTTGTACGCGGAGCGCCCGGTGTGCACCGCCTTCGCCTCCAACAGCGCGCCGACCTCGTGCAACGGGGCCGGGTGGTCGGCGTAGCGACGGCCGTTGACGGTGACCGTGCCCGAGCTGGGGTGGTCCAGGCCCAGGATCATCCGCATGGTGGTCGACTTGCCCGCGCCGTTGGGGCCCAGAAAGCCGGTGACGATGCCGGGACGGACGGTGAAGGTCAGCCGGTCGACGGCGGTCTTGGACCCGTAACGCTTGGTGAGTGCGTCGGCTTTGATCATCGCTGCCGTCTCCGTGGCTCCGGTGCTTCGGCGCCTCCGAACGAAGGGCCGTCGGGCGAACGCCCGATCTGCCCTCAACGCTAGCCGGCAACCCGAGCCCCGACGATCGCCGCACGGCCGAACCTCACCCCGACACCCATGCGCCCTGCGGGTGAGCGCATACGTCGCTGGGATGACACGCCCCCAACCACCCACCCCCGACACCACCGAACCCCACACCACTCGACCGGGGCTCCGACACCCGCGCCCGGTTCGCCTTTCGGTCAGCCCGCGATGGTGAGCTGCATCAGGGCCTTGGCGGTGTGCATGCGGTTCTCGGATTGGTCGAAGACGCGGCTTCGGGGGCCCTCGAAGACGTCGTCGTGCACTTCGAGGATGTCCGGGTGGGTGCGCGCCGTCTCGGTGTCGAGGTCGTGAAAGGCCGGGAGGCAGTGCAGGTAGATGGTGTCCGCTCGACCGGTCGCCGCCATCGACTCCGGAGTGACCTTCAAGTCGCGCAGCAGGTCGATGCGTTGCCGGGTTTGCTCCTCCTCGCCCATGGAGACCCAGACGTCGCCGTAGACCGCGGCCGAGTCGGCCAGAGCCCGATGCGGGGACGCGGTGACGGTGATCGAGGCATGCGGCGACTCGGCGCCGGCCGACAGTTCGGCGATGCTCTCGAGCGCCGGCTGCAACGGCTCGGGAGTCAGGATGCGCAGGTCGAGACCGAGTTTGGCGGCGGCGATGGCCAGCGTGCAGGCCACGTTGTTGCGACCGTCGCCGACGTACGTCACGGGCAGGCCCTCCAGCCGGCCGAAGTTCTCCCGGAGGGTGAGCAGGTCGGCGAGGATCTGGGTGGGGTGGTATTCGTCGCACAGACCGTTCCACACCGGCACGCCCGCGTAGCGGGCGAACTCCGCGATCGTCGCATGCTCGAAACCACGGAACATCACCCCGTCGAAGACCCGGCCGAACACCCGGGCGATGTCCCGGACGGACTCCTTGACACCGAACCGGATGTCCTCGCGGCCGAAGATCTCCGGATGCGCGCCGGACTGCGTCGCGGCGACGACGAACGAGACCCGCGTACGACACGAGGGTTTGAGGAAGATCAGCGCGATGTTGCGACCGGCCAGGACCGGAACACGTTCGCCGTGCGCGGCCCGCTTCTTGGTGTCCGCGGCCCGGTCGAGCAACTCGATGATCTCGTCGGGGGAAACGTCGCGCAGGGAGAGCAGGCTGCGGCCTCTGAGGGTGGAATACCCCATGGGTCGACCTCGATTCGAAGCTCGGCGATGGTGCATGAATATTCTGCGATCGGTATCATCATGCAGTATCGAGATCGAGGAGCGGTACGGATTTACCGGTGCGGAAACGGGTGGAGGGGTGGTGGGGGTGGCTGGTAGGTTTTCGGGCGTGTCCAGCCCCGAATCGGACAGACGGCGGCCGCCGGTGTTGCGGTGGCCGATCTCTCGTTGACGAGCCGATGAAAGCGAGCCGCCCGGCCTGATCAGGTCAGGGGCGTGTTCGGGCTCGGCCTGGCCACCGGCAGCACCGGAATCGCGAAGCGTGGGCCTGCGCCCCTTCGTTCCGGCATCCTGGGTGGCTTCCCGGCGTGTTGCGCGGAACCTGTGTGTGCGGCCCACCCCTGCCCAGTCGGATCCATCCCGGATCCATCGCACGTCCATGGGGTTTCGTCATGCCATTTGCTGTCTACGTGCTCGGGCTCGCGGTCTTCGCCCAGGGCACTTCGGAGTTCATGTTGTCCGGCCTGCTCTCGGACATCGCCGCCGACCTGCATGTGTCCGTCCCCACCGCCGGGTTGCTGACCTCTGCGTTCGCGATCGGGATGGTGATCGGCGCGCCCGCGATGGCGCTGCTGAGCCGGAACCGGCCGCGTCGGCGGGCGCTGTTGTTCTTCCTGGGTGTGTTCGTCGCCGTGCATGTGGTCGGCGCACTCACCCCGAACTACCCGATCCTGCTGGTCACCCGCGTGCTCGGCGCCCTGGCCAACGCCGGGTTCTGGGCGGTCGCCCTGGTCACCGCGATCGACCTGGTCGGGCCCGAACGACGGGCCCGGGCCACCTCCGTGGTGGTCGGTGGCGTCACCCTCGCGTGCGTGGTGGGTGTGCCTGCGGGTGCCGTGCTCGGCGGTTGGTGGGGATGGCGGGCGGCGTTCTGGGCGGTGGCCCTGGTGTCGCTGCCGGCCGTCTTCGCGATCGCCCGGACGGTGCCGAACCGGGCAACCGAGTCGACCGAGGCGGGCGGCACGGGCGCGGCGACCGGGTCGGACCGGGCGGGCAACGCGACCGGCCACGACGGCACGGGCGGAGTGACCGGCGGCATGAGCGCGGGTCGGGAACTGCGGTCCCTCGCCACGCCGTCCCTGCTGCGCACGCTGCTGCTGAGCGCCCTCGTGCAAGGCGCCACCTTCGGTTCCTTCGCCTACCTCGAACCCATCGTCACCGAGGTCGGCGGCCTCGATGACGGCTGGGTCCCGCTCACCCTCGCGCTGTTCGGGGTGGGCTCGTTCGTCGGCGTCACCATCGCGGGCCGGATCGTCGACGCCCGCCCGAACACACTGATCACCGTCGGATCGGCGGCCCTGGCCACGGGATGGGCCGCACTCGCCCTGACCGCCGACCGCCCGGCCGTCCTGCTCGTGCTCGTCCCGATCCAGGGAATGCTGGCGTTCGGCACCGGAACGGCCCTGATCGCCCGAGTACTTCGCCTCGCCCCGCCCACCTCCGCACTGGCCGGCGCGGCCGCCACAGCCGCCTTCAACGTAGGCGCCGCCCTCGGCCCCTGGTTCGGCGGCCTGGCCATCGACGCCGGCCTCGGCTACCGCGCGCCCCTATGGGTGAGCACAGCCCTGATGTTCGCGGCCTTGGCCACGACCCTGCTGCCCGACAGCCGAACCACCCATGCTTCGGCGGCGCCCGAGCTTCCCGGGGCACACCAGCGCACCTGACCCCCGACCCCACCACCCGAACGCCCCGAAGCAGAAGCAGTACCCGGGCCTCTCGGGCTCCGGCGGCGGTGGTCGTCCCCGGCCACCGCCGCCGCTCCCGCACGCAACCGTCGGACGGCGCAAGGTTCGCGTCGAGCCGGCGGAGGCGGCACAGGTCAGCCCGTCCCGATCCGGGCCAGGGCTCGCATGGTTGCGGGAGACAGGCGGCTGAGCAGTCGGCCCAGCTTCGCCTCGGGCGTGACCGGGACCACCGGGCGGTGTCGGCGGATGGCGTCGACGATGTGGTCGGCGACCTTTTCCGGGGGGTAGTTGCGCCTTGCGTAGAGTCGGGAGAAGCGCTCGCGGCGGGCGTTCTGCTCGGTGTCGTCCGTGTCGGAGAAGGTGGTGGTGCGGGTGATGCCGGTGTTCACGATGCCCGGACAGATCGTGCTCACCCGGACGCCGGACCCGGCGAGTTCGGCGCGCAGGCAGTCGGACAACATCGCCACCGCGGCCTTGCTCGTCGCATAGGCGGCCAGTTGTTTGGACGGCGTGTAGGCCGCCGCCGAGGCCAGGTTGACGATGTGACCGCCGGTGCCACGCTCGGCCATCAACGTGCCGAACGCGCGGCAGCCGTGGATCACCCCCCACAGGTTGACGTCCAGTACCCGCTTCCACTCGGCGGCGGTCGTGGCCAGGAACGTGCCCGAGTGGCCGACGCCCGCGTTGTTGACCACGATGTCCGGGACACCGTGGGCCTGGGCGACCTCCGCCGCGAAGGCGTCCATGGCCGCGCCGTCGGCCACGTCCATGCGATACGCGTGCGCCGTTCGCCCGTACAGTCGGGCCAGTTCGGCCGTGCGCTCGACGGCGGTGAGGTTCACGTCGCACAGCACCAGGTCCGCGCCCTGCTCGGCGAACGCGACCGCGGTGGCTCGCCCGATCCCGCCGCCCGCGCCGGTGATCAGCGCCAGCCGGCCCACGAACGGGCCCTTGTCGAGCGGGCGTTCGGGTTGCCGAGCCAGGTCCAGGGCCGGTGTCGTGGTGCCGTGCTCGATGTGCTCGACGAACTCGCGGGTCATCCCGGCCACGGTCGGTCCCTTCTCCAGCAGGGCGGACCAGTGGCCGGCGGCGATGGATCGCCGCCAGAGTCGGGGTACCCAGCGCTCCAGGCCCTCGGACAGCGCCGCGCCGACGTAGCGGTCGCCGGTGAGGGTGATCAGTTGTACCGGCACGGTGGTTTCGCGTCGGCCCGGCAGCAACATCCGGGGCAGCATGTTGGCCCGGTAGAGCGCGATTCCGCGCACCGCGTCGTCGCCGAGGGTGGGCCGCGGATGGCCGGCGCGCGGCCGGATCCCCTCCGCCCGCGCCAGCACCCGGCCCCAGTTCGCGGCCAGGCCCAGCTTCCAGGCCGCCGGCGCCAGCACCGGCAGGTGGAACGCGGTGATGTACCACGAGCGCACGGACTGCGCCGCGAGTTGACGCACGTGTCGGGGGGTGGGCCGGGCGAACCGGCTGCGGGCCCAGTGTCCGACGTGGTCCAGGCACGGTCCGGAGATCGAGGTGTACGAGGCGATGCGGCGCGGACCGGCCCGGTCGGTGACCGCCTCCCAGGCCTGGATCGAGCCCCAGTCGTGGGCCAGCACGTGTGCGGCCCGATCCGGGGCGACCGCGGCCAACACCGCGAACAGGTCGGCGGCCAGCTGTTCGAGCCGGTAGCCGTACCGGTTCCCGGGCGCGCCCGAAGCCCCCGCGCCGCGGACGTCGTAGCGAACCACCCGATGATCGCGCTCCAGGTCCGCGGCCACCTCGTCCCACACGTGATGGGTGTCCGGATAGCCGTGCACCAGCAGCACCAACGGACCCCCTTCCGGGCCCTGTTCGTACACCGCGAGGGAGACCCCGCCGGAGACCACCGTACGGGTGGGCAGCCCCTCGACCACGTCCACGACGCGCTTGGCGGGCATCGCGGCCGGCGCCGTCATCGGCCGGCCGCCGCACGCGCGCGGCGCACATGCGGCACGTCGTCGTCCAGCCAGTACGCGTCGTCGTCGGTGACCACCAGCAACTCCTCGAATTTGGCGCCCACTCCGCGCAGGGCGATATGCGGCTCGACCGCCCACAACCCCGGCGTCGGCGCGTGCCGCGAGGCTCGGCCGTCCGCCCACAGCGGCGAACGCCCGTGCAGTCGCGCACCGATCAGCTCCCGACCCAGGGTGCGCAGCGTGCGCACGCCGAAGCCCAGGACATTCACCCCGACCGGCCCGCGCAGCGTCACCCGGGTGACCCGATGGCCGATCACCCGGCCGGGGTAGACCCGATGTCGGTTGTCGTAGCCGTGTTCGACGATCAGCTCGTCCACCGTGCGGTACACCTCGTCGAGCGGTCTGCGCGCCTTGACCTCGCGCAGGATCAGGTCGCGGTAGGCGCCGAGGTCGCCGACGAGGCGATCCCACACCGCGTTCTCGCCGACCTTGCCGGCGTAGCCGATGTCGGCGGTGTACCCGTCCACGATCGGCGCGCAGTCCAGCACGTACGGCATGCCCTCGGTGAGTACCCGGCCGGTGGCGAAGAACTGGAGCGGGGTGCGGAATTTGCGGAACGCGGTGCGGTCGCCGAACCACGCGAACGGGATGTGGAAGAAGTCCTGGACACCCTCCGCCACCAGTTCCCGGCGCAGTCGTGCGGCGGCCTGACGCTCCGTCACGCCCGGTTCGATCCAGGCTGCGACGCGTTCGGCGCACCGGTACGCCAACCGTTGCACGTCGCGGAAACGATCCAGGTCCACCTCGTCGAAGGCGAATACCGGGATCCCCCGGGGCGGCCGCACCGCCGGAACCTGTAGCCGTGTGCTCATCAACTCCGCCTTCGTGAAGATTGGTTGACGCCGAGTCGGACGACGCCGAGTGGGTGGGCGGCGGCCGTTCGCGGCCGCGCCCGGCCGGTCAGAGATCCAGCACGAGCCGCTCGCCCGCCGCGGCCCGCGACACGCACACCAACATCGCCCCCGCCGCCCGCTCGTGGTCGGTCAGGCGCAGATCACGATGCTCGACGGCACCGGCCGACACCCGGACCCGGCACACCCCGCAGAACCCCTGCCGGCACGAGTAGGCGGTATCCGGCCGGGCTTCGCGCAGCACGTCGAGGGCGGATCGATCGGCGGGCACCGAAAGGTCGATCCCGCTGCGGCCCAACCGCAGTTCGAAGGCGTGCCCGTCGAGCACGGGCGCCGGCGCGAACCGCTCGAAGTGCAGCCCGTCGGCCGGACTCGCGTCGATCGCCGCCCGGATCCCGGCCAACATCGGCGTGGGTCCGCAGCAGTACACCGCGGCCCCGGCAGGTGCTCGCCCGAGCAGCTCGGCGCCATCGGGCGGCCCTTCCTCGTCGTCCGCGCGCACCTCGAACCGACCTTCCGAACCGCCCAGTTCGTCGAGTTCGAGGCCGAACGGCAGCGACGCGCGGGTGCGCCCGAGGTGGATCAGCCGCCAGTCCAGGCCGGATCGGGCGGCCTGGCGCACCATCGGCAGAATCGGGGTGATGCCGATGCCGCCGGCCAGGAACAGCACGGCCGGTTCGGCGGCGAACGGGAAGGCGTTGCGCGGTCCCGCCGTGCGCAACGTCGCGCCGACCGGCAGGGCGTCGTGCATCTCCACCGATCCGCCGCCGCCCGCGGCCAGTCGGCGGACCGCGATCCGGTAGGTGTAGCGGTCCTGCGGGTCGCCGCACAGCGAGTAGTGTCGGCGGCGTCCGGAGGGCAGTTCCAGGAGCAGGTGGGCACCGGGTTGCCAGCCGGGCAGTCGGCCGCCGGCCGGTGCGCTCAACCGCAGCGAGAGCACGTCCTCGGCCTCGACGACCCGTTCGCGGACCACGAGTTCGAGCGGCCCGGGGGTGGGGTCGAGCGGCCCGGCGGAGCGGGCTCGACGTCGTCCCCGATGGGCCACCGCCTCGGTGTGCAGCCGGCCGAGCACGGTCAGCGCGCGCATCATCCGGTCGCTGCGCTCGCGGCCGTACAGATCCGGCGGCGCGGTGGTCGGCGATATCGCGGAAGTCGGCGGCGTGGACGGGCTCATGGGCATCCTCGGCATCCTCGGCGTCCGGTGCGGATGGCGGCGGCCGGTGGTGGGCTCACCGGGCCGCGGCTCGGGCAGCGGGCGAACGGGCCAGGTATGCGACGGCCTGGCTCGTGGAACCCTCCTGGGTGGGGTGGTAGCGCGGCTTGACGTAGCGCGCGGCGGACCGGACGGCTCCGGTCGGCCCGGGCAACAGACCGCGCCGCGACGCCTGTACGTACGCCCGCCAGGTCGGCTTGCTCCGGTCCGTCGCCTCGGGGTCGGCGAGCATCAGGAAGCGCACCCCGCGCACCCACAGCCAGGTCAGCACCGGCCCGGTGACCGCCATCGTGCGCATCCGGCGCAGGTAGCCGGGGTCCAGGTGCACGAGCAGGTCGTAGGCGACGCTGCGGTGTTCCACCTCCTCGGCGCCGTGCCAGCGCAGCAGGTCCAGCATCACCGGATCCACCTCGGCCCGGTCCAGGCCGGGTGCGTTGAGCACCCAGTCGCCCAGGAACGCGGTGAAGTGCTCGATCGCGGCGATGATCGCGACCCGCTCGATCAGGTGCTCGCGGCCGGCCGCGCCGGAGAGTTCGGCCCGGGCGCCGAGCACACGACGGAAGAGCCACTCGACCTGGCGCACGAAGGGCGCCGGGTCCAGGCCCTTGGCGAGCAGCAGGTCCACCACGCCCTGGTGGGCCTCGGCGTGCACGGACTCCTGGCCGATGAAGCCGATCACGTCCTCGCGCAGCCGCTCGTCGGTGATCAGCGGCAACGCCTCCTGGAACGTGCGCACGAACCAGCGCTCGCCCTCGGGCAGCAGCAGGTGCAACACGTTCATGGTGTGCGTGGCCATCGGCTCCCCCGGCACCCAGTACATCGGCAGGCGCGACCAGTCGAATCGCACGTCGCGCGGGTCGAGCGCCAAGTCGCGGTGCTCGGCGGCACGAACTGCCGGGCCGTTGACAGGAGTTCGGGTCGAGCGCCGAACGATCCGGGGGACCGCTGCGGCGGGGGGAGCCGAGGACATGGCGGTGCTCCTTCATCGGAAGGACTCTTGTTACCCCACAGTAGGGAGTGTTGAATAAAAGTCAATACTCCGATCGTTCGTCTCCCGCGTCCGCTCTGCCGGAACGGCGGTCAGAACGGCTTGAGCACGATGTCGGTGGTCAGCTTGTCCGCGTGTACGAAGGCCTGTTGGGCACGCACGTCGGTCATGAACACGAACGGCGGGATGATCGGCGGCAGCGGCAGCGCATCGGGGGCGAAGTCGAGGCAGAGCAGGCCCTCGATGCAGCCGTGCAGCCGGGTCAGGTAGATCCGCACGTTGCCCACCAGATCCAGACTGCGGGTGGTCAACCGCACATTGCCGGCGGCGTCCGCGGTGGTGAAGGAATAGTTCTTCAGGTGCGCCGAGTTCATGGTCAGGACCAGCACCTTGCGCGGACCGGCGGCGGTGTCGATGGTGGTCACCCCCGCCAGCGCGAAGCCGTTCGGCGCGAACACGCTCGCGGTGATCTCCACGGGCTTCGCGTTGGCCCGCGCACCCGGCGCCGGCGCAGCGGCCACCGCCCCCGCCGACGTGGCGCGGACCCGCTCGGTGCGGGCTTGTTCGGCGCCGGCTCGCTCGGCGCGCGCCCGCTCGGCGCTCGGGCCGCCGAGTACGGATACCGCGATCAATATCGGAAGCGCCGCCGCCAGGAAAGCGGAAGGCGAGGCCCGGTCCGGCCACGATCCAAAATCCATGTCGAGTCCGTCCTCGTCGGAATCGGTCGCGCTGATGGAGATGCCGTGGAGCGAGACCGACGACGATGCGGGTGCCGTGGAGCACAAGGCACCACGATGCAGGCGTCTCGTCTCGAAGCGGGCGACCGGGATGGAGATCCCCGATCCGCCCGAGGGCTGCGCCGGTACTCTTGCCGTGGACGTGGCACGCGGGGCGCGATGCCCCCGCCACGTTGCTGCCAACCGTGCACGTACCTTGCCGCGACCGAGACTAGGCGTCGATTTGAATCAAAGTCAACGATCCCGCCGGGAGGGCCGCCGGACCCCGCCCGAGTCCGAACGCTCGCAGGCGCGCCGAGCCGAACTCGTAACCATCGGACGACAATTGTTCGCCGACACGTCCTACGACGCGTTGTCCGTGGACGAGATCGCTGCCCGGGCGAACGTCGCCAAGGGCCTGCTCTACTACTACTTCCGGAACAAGCGCGGTTTCTACCTCGCGGTGATCGAGGACTCGGTCGCCGACCTGGTCGCCCGGGCCCGCAGCGACGCGGACCAACCGGCCGCCGACCGGCTGCGCAACGTGCTCGACGGCTATCTGCGCTTCGCGCAGGGCAACCAGGCCGCCTACCGCACGGTGGTCAGCGGCGGGGTCGGCTTCGACACCGACGTGCTCACCATCCGCGAACGCGTCCGCGAGGAGATGCTCACCTCACTCGCCGAAGGCGCCTACGGCCGCGCCGACCTGTCGCCGATCGCCCGTGCCGCGCTGGTCGGTTGGCTGTACTGCGTCGAGGGGGTCACCCTGGACTGGCTCGTCCGCCGGGAACTGGGGCGCGAGGAGGTGCACCACCTGCTGGTGATGCTGCTCCTGGACACATTCGTCACCATCGCCCGCCTGGACCCGGCCTGGCAACCCCCCGAAGCAGCCCTGGCCCTGCATCGCGCCGGCGCACACCCGGAATAGCCGGGGCGCCGAATCGGCGAACGCGCACGCAACAGCCGGCACCGGAACACGGGCACCGGGGGAACGCGGGAACACGGGAACGCGGGAACGCGCGAACGTGGCCGCGTACGGGCCCAGGCCGACCGGAGATTCGGCATGCAACGGCCGTCTCTCCGGCGACCCCGCTCGGCATGCCGGGCCGTGGCCGCATCCGCCGCCGGCACCCCGGGATCGGCCGGCGCCGGTGGCCGGCCGTGTGCATGCGTCGGGCCCCGGCGGGTGGCGCCGCCGGGGCCCGTGATCGACTCGCCTCCCCCCGAGGTTGGTCGATCAGACCCGCTGCCACAGAGCCGGCACGTTGGGCGGCTCCCAGCCCGGTTGTGCCGTGTGGCCCTGCAGGCAGCGGTAGTTCTGGCCGCCGTAGCTCGCCGTGGCCCCGGCCGCGTAGTTGGTGCCGGCACGCCAGGTGCCGCCCGGCGGATTGGTGGGAGGCTCGCTCGTCGGCGGGTTGCTCGTCGGCGGCGTGGTCGTCGGCGGTACGCCGTTGACGTTCAGCACGAAGTCGAAGGACGCCTCCTTGCCGTTGCCCACGGTGCGAACCGTCATCAGCAGCCGGGGGTCGAAGATGGTGTCGGTGTTGTTGCGCGGTTCACCCGGGAAGTACGTCTGCGTGGTGAGGATGCCGCGGTTGGGCGCCTGGACCTTCATGTGCAGGTGCCGGGTGCGGCCCGGGTACAGGCCGGGCACGACCGTGGTGAGCTTGTAGGCGCCCTGGGCGTTGGTGTACTGGTGGCCCCGGAAGGTGTATCCGACGTTGTCGTAGTTGCCGTTGGTGTCCGCCTGCCAGAAGTCGAGCAGCACGTTGGCCAGCGGCTGACACTGACGACCGAACACGTACCCCGACACGGTGAGCAGCGTGCCCGCGCCGGTGAGCACCGAGCGCTCGGGCGAGTTGGGCTTGAAGTACGGGCCCTCGGTCTGGTCGATCGTCGGCTCGTCGCCGTCGTGGCAGAACGGCGTCGGTTCCAGGGTGTGACCCTGGTCGCGCTGCGCCCGGGCCAACGCGGGCACACCGCCGATGAGCAGCGGTAGAGGTGCGGCCACCAGGGCCGCCTTGAGCAGGCTCTTGCGGGTGATGCCGCGCCGGACGGGCTCGTCCTGATCGGTGTTGTCGGTGTCCACAGCGACCTCTTCTCGGCGAGGGGACGGGTGGGCCGGGTCGAGGCGAATCGATCCGGCCCACTCGCGATTGGTCTGAACCTATGCGCGGCGATCGGGCGCGTCGATGGACAAAGCAAGGCTCTCGTGGTGCTTCGCGTTGATCTCCCGGCGGTACTCGCCGGGGGTGCTTCCGGTCTCCCGGCGGAAGAACCGGCAGAAGTACGCGGGGTCCGCGAAACCCACCCGATCAGCCACCTGACGCACCGTCAGATCACTGCCCGCGAGCAGCCGTTTGGCCTCGACCACCTGGGTCTGGCGGATGATCTGGCCGGGCGTACGGCCGGTGGCGCTCTTCACCGCGTGGTTGAGATGACCCACCGAGACGCCCAGTTGGGCGGCGTACGCACCGACCGTACGCTCCAGGGGATCCAGGTCCACCGGCCCGTCCAGGAGCCGGGCGAAGCGCTGCGCGATGACGGCGGTGGGACCCGGGTCCGGTTCCGGCTCGGCGTCCGGGCCGTCCTGGGCCGCGAGTCGGGCCGCACGCAGGATCAGCACATGCAGGTATGCCTGCAGGATCGGAATGAACCCCTCGCCCTGCTCGGCGTATTCGCGGCGCATCTCCGCCACCACCCCGGCCAGTCCCGGCGCCGCGTCCGGAGTGGGCCGCAGCCGCGGATACCCGGCCAGTTCGCGGATCGTGTCCCGGTCCTCGGGGTGGGTGAACAGGAAGTCGTCGTTGAACAGGACGACCCAGCCGGTCAGTCCCTGCATGCGGTGCCAGAAGTGCACCTGGCCCGGCACGACGAAGAACAGGTGCGGCGGATTGACCGTTCTCGGCGCCAGATCGACCACGTGCGTACCGCGCCCACCGGTCACGAAGACGATCTCGTAGAAGGTGTGCCGATGGGGGAAGTCGGCCCGGGACATCGGTCCGATCGTGTCGAACGACCCGATCGCGAACGGCAGAATGCTCGGCGCGGGGACGTCCAATCGATGCAGCGGGACCGCCGGTCGAAGCTGGGTGGGTGAGCTCATCGGCCCCTCCCGACTGGTCCGTCGGGCCTGCCCGGCCTGCTGTTCCTGCGGAAATCCCGTGCCATGTCGGCCCCCTGGCGGTTCTCGGACGATGCGGCCGGCGCTCGATCAGCGGTCACGCTAAACCGTTCGATACCCGCCGTCGGCGACTTCGCACACTCCGTCACGAACTGGCAAACCAAGGTGCTCCGTACACCCGAACTCCGCCCCCGCAGCCCGACAGGCGCAGCCCGTCCGGCCACCGTGGCTCCCCCGTCTCCCGCGCCCACGGCGGCTGCTTCGGCTCGGCAACCGTTACCTCGCGGCCGAGTTCGCGGCTCAGCGAGGCGTCGGCTGCGCACGGCTTGGCGCCCGCCGGCAACCGACCGGCGGGCGGTGGTGACGAAGGCCGATCGGTTCGCTCCGCGGCGGGCGGCACGGCGTGCGCACGTGGGCAACCGGCCGCCGGCTCGCGGTGGGGTCACGAGCCGACGTCCGGCGTTCCTGGGCGATCGGCGGAGCATTCGGGGCGGGCGGCGTGGATCCGGTGGGATCCGGTGGGATCCGCGCGGCCCGCCCCGGCCGCCCGGTCTCAGCTGATCGCGAAGTCGTCCCCGAAGACCGAGCCTTGCGCGTACCAGCCGTGCAGGTAGACCGTCACCGAGCCGGAGGCGCCTACCGTGAACGGGATGGTCAGCTTGGTCCACGCGGCCCCGGGCGAGGCCCACGTGCTCGCGGTGGCGCCGCCGCTGACGCCCAGGTAGGCGTAGTTGCCGCGGACCCAACCGGTGAGCGTGTGGGAGGAGTTCGGAGCCAGTTGCAGGGTCTGCCGGCATTCGCCGGTCTGCGCCGCGCCGACCGCGGCCTCGATGGCGTGGGTGCCGCCGTGCGCGACGGAGGTGACCACCGCACCGCCCGGCTGGCAGGTCCACGGGCTCAGTGCGCCGCTCTCCAGGTCGGCGTTGAGCAGGCCGCCACCGGGCCCGCCGGTCACGGTGAGGTTGTACACCGCGCTGTGCGACGCCGACGGACCGACGCCGGCGACGGTGAGCGTGTACGTGCCGGGCGTGGCGGTCGCGGAGGCGCTGACGGTGAGCGTCGCCGACGCGCCCGCGTTCACCGAGGTCGGGCTGACCGTGGCGGCCACCCCGTTGGGCGCACCGGTCACCGTCAAGACGACGTTCTGGGTCGCGCCCGCGGTGACGGCGGTGCCGACCTGCGCCGACGCGCTGCCGCCCTGGGCGATGGTGCCCGACGCCGGAACGACCTGGATGGAGAAGTCGTCGGTGACCGGTCCGGAGGTGACGGTGAGCGTGTAGGTCGCGGTGTGCGTGGCGGACGGGCCGGTACCGGTAATGGTCAGTGGGTAGGTGCCCGGTGTCGCGGACGCGGAGGCGGCGATGTTCAGGGTCGCCGATCCGCCCGCGGTCACCGACGTCGGGCTGACCGTGGCGGCCACCCCGCCGGGCGCACCGGTCACCGTCAATGCGACGTTCTGCGCGGTACCCGCCGTGACGGCGGTGTTGATCGTCGCCGAGGTGGCGGCGCCCTTGGCAACGGACCCGGACCCGGGGTTCAACGCGAGTGAGAAGTCGTTGGTGACCGGTCCTCCACCGCTGGTGAACGGCGCGAAGGTGTGCGTGAAGTACCAGGTGTCCTGCGGGATTCCGGAGCAGTTGTCGGCCGCCCCGCCGCCCGGGCAGGAGCCGTTGTCGCGCTGGAGGGCCCACATCGACAGGGTGCCGATGCCTTGCGTCTTGGCCCAGTTGTAGACGGTGACCGCGTCGGCGGTGGTGAACGTCTCGGCCGGACCGAAGTCGTCCACGCCGGGCATCTCGGTGACCCCGACCATGGCCCACAGTTCGGCCTGGGTCTTGTTCGGATACAGCTGCGCGAGCTGGTTCTTCAGGCCGGTCGCGGCCGTCTTGGTGTCGTTGGCCATCTGGTGCGGCTGGTTGTCGTAGTAGTCGAACGTCATGATGTTGACCACGTCGACCCTGGTCCCGTTGGAGACCGCGTTCTGCAGCACGGCCAGGCCGCTCTGGGCCAGGCCCTGCGTCGTGGTCGGCAGCGTGTACTGGATCTGCAGTGGCCGGCCGGTGCTCGCCGCCCATGCCTGTACCTGCTTGATCGCCTTGTTGCGGCGGTCGATACCGGCCGGGTTGGTGAGCGAGTTGTCCTCGATGTCGAGGTCGATCCGGCTGACGTCGTAGGTCGAGACGACGTTCTGGATCGCGGCGGCGATCGAGTTGACGTTGGTGCAGCTGTCCGCGATCTCGGTACCGGTGTTGTCCGCGGTATAGCCGCCGAACGACGGGATCACATCGCCGCCGGCCGCACGGATCGTGGCGATGTCCGCCCCGAACGTGGACTGGGAGATCGGCATCCCGGTGTCCCCGGACCAGTACGGCGTGCAGGACCCCTTGCTCGGGGTCTGGATGAAGGCCATGGTCAGGTACTTCGCGCCGGACTGCGCGGACAACGTCGCCGGGCTCTCTCCGGTCCACGCCTCGAAGTACGGCGCGAACACGTGGGCCGGCATCGGAGTGGCCGCGGCCTGCGTGAGCGTGGCCTGCGGGGCGGCCTGCGGGGCGGCCTGCGCCGCGCCGCCGGCGGACAACACGAGCCCCAACGACGCGGCCGCGGTGGTCAGCACGGTCGCCAGGGTACGGAGCGGATTTGGTCGTCGCATGGGTACTCCCGCATTCGGTGGGACGGGAAGGCGGTGCGGGACGGGGGTGCGGGACGGGGGTGCGGGACGGGGGTGCGGGACGGGGGTGCGGGACGGGGGTGCGGGACGGGGGTGCGGGACGGGGGTGCGGGACGGGTGTGCGGGACGGGGTGTGTGCCCGCCGCTTCGCGGCGACTCGGGCCGCGCCTTGGAACTGCGGTAAGGCGGCGAGGCGGCGAGACGATGAGGCGGTGAGAGGGGAAGCGGTGAGAGGGAAAGCGGCGGAGCGGTCTGGCTGGGAATGGCCCACCTCCGGCCCGGCGGCGGTCGTCGGGTTGGTCGGGCCCGTCGGCTTCGTCCGGACCGGAGGTGGCATCTATGGGGTGCCGGGCGCGTGATCAGCGCCGGGCACGGGCCTCTCGGCGCCGGTTGGTCGACATCACGGCGCCGCCGCCGAGGATGATCAGCGCACCCGCGCCCGCCGCGCCGATGGTCGCCGCGCGCGGGACGCCGGCGGGGCCGGTGTCCGGTACGGCTGCCGCGGCCGGCGCCTCGTTGATGGTCTCGTGGTTGCGCCCGGCGGGTTCGATGTACGGCGCGCCGGTCTCGTGTGCCAGCGGCGCGGTGGCCGGGTTCACCCGCGCGGCGGCGGGCGCGGCGGCGGCGCCGAAGACCACGTCCGAGCACGAGTAGAACGCCTCGGGGCTGTCGGTGCGTTGGTAGACGACGTAGATCAGGTGCCGACCGGTCTTGCCGGCGGGCATCCGCCCGTTCATCACGAACGACCCGTTGTCCAACGGCGGGTCGGTCTGGGTCAGGAACGGCGTGGGCTCCAGATCCGACCACTTCAGCGGTACCGTGGGGTCGTATCCGTCCCGGGTCACGTAGAACTCGAACGTGCCGCGGTGCGGCGAGGTGGCCCGGAACAGGAAGTTGAAGGTGCTGCCCGCGGAGACCGCGGTCGCCGGCCAGTCGGCGCGCGCCTGGTCGAAGCCCTTGTACTTGTCCCGCCCGGCACTGCACAACTTGCCGTCCGGGATCACTTGACGATGCCGGCCGGCAACGTCTGCGAGGTTGACCTCGTTCCAGTCGTACACGGGCTGCGTGCCGCCGATCGCGACAGCCGCCTTGCACGCGGCGGACGTGGGGTTCTCCGGATTCTCGGCGCGACACGTGCCGGTGCGGCTGAGCGGATTGCTCAAGGTGCCGTGCGCCTGCGCCGTTCCGGTGGCGAGCGCGGCGATCGTCAGGGGCGTCAGACAGCAGGCCGCGGCGAACGCCGCGACCTTGCGGCGAGACTTCATGAAGCCCTCCGGGTAAGGGAATTGCCGATATCGGGGACGTGCGGGGGCCTCGTGCGGCAGCTCCCCGTACGGGGAGCCTCCGGATGGGGCGGATCGGCGCGGATGGGACGGTCGGCGCGGACGGGGTGAGTCGGCACGGCTGGGGTGAGTCGGCACGGGTGGGACGGGGATCCGCGATGGCCGCGACGGATCCGGGTGTTCCGGCGTACGGGTACCGCCGCCTGCGGTCCGGGGGGACAGGTATAGACCAATGGCTGCGGCGGTACTCAGAGTCGCCGCGCTCGTCCGGTCGCGCAAGAGCGCGGAGCCGGTCTTTCCGATTGCATCGCGCGGTTGGACCGTCATTACTCCCCAACCGACGCGTCGCGAACGACGCCGAAAAGTCGGGATGGCCTGCGCGACTCTGTTTCTGACTGGCCGTCAGTTGTGTCGTCATTGTGGCGCGGAAAAATTTTCCGCGATCGGAGGCCGCCTTGCCAATACTTGCCGGGCGACCCCGAAAAGTGCTCGCACACTATGGACGGGAACACAGTTGGTATAGACCATTGTCCGTGCAAGGACGCTCGTCGGCGCGATGCGGACGGCGATCGTCCGGCGATTCGAAGATCGGCGCCAGGAAAATCGGCGCCGACGTGACCCACCCCGAACACCGGAAGATGGGCGCCACCGAGAACCACCCGAACCCTGCCGAACCAACGCCACCGAGAGCCACTGAGCACCGCCGGATCAAACGCCACCGAGAACCACTGAGCACCGCCGAACCAACGCCACCGAGAACCACCCGAGCCCCAAGCGCCCCACCGCCCGACGCCGCCGGCACCGGCACCGGGCACCCCCGCACCGACTGCCCCACCGCCCGGCCGCGAGCGGTGGTGCACGCCAACCGGCGGCGTGCGCACGGCATTCCAGCACCACTCTCGTCCCCCGACTCGTGTCCCAGACGTGTCCAGGAGCCGGCTCGATGATCTCTGCGTTCCCTGCACTTCGCCGCAACTCGCCTCCCCCCGACCGCCGTTCCTCCCCAAGCGCCGCGCCCCGACCCACCCGTCGGCCGCTGCGCGCACTCGCCCGCGTCCTGGCCGCGACCGTCATCGCACCGCTCGCACTGGTCGTCCTGCCCGCCGGCTCCGCGCACGCCGCGACCCCCGAGGCGACGTTCGCCAAGGCGTCCGACTGGGGTTCCGGCTTCACCGGTCAGTACACGATCCGCAACCAGGGCACCACCACGCTCACCGCATGGCGGGTCGAGTTCGACCTGCCCGCCAAAACCACCGTCGGCTCGTACTGGGATGCCCTACAGACCGGATCGAGCGGCGGCCACTACGTCTTCACCAACCGCGAGTACAACGGCACCCTCGCCCCCGGCGCCTCGGCCACCTTCGGCTTCCTCGGCGCAGGTGCCGGAACTCCCGGCAACTGCAAGCTCAACGGCAACCCGTGTGTCGGACCGGCCGGCCCCGACACGACCGCGCCCAGCGCGCCCACCGACCTGCGCGTGGCCAACGCCGGCCCGACCGCGCTGACCCTGTCCTGGACGGCGTCCACGGACGACGACCGGGTCGCGGGCTACGACGTCTACGTGAACGGCGTACCCTCCGCGACCAGTGCGGGCCCGAGCGTGACACTGTCCGGACTCACCCCCGGCACCGGCTACCCGGTCAAGGTGCGCGCGAAAGACCCGGCGGGCAACGTGTCCCCGTTCACTCCGGAACTGATCGCCACCACCACGACCGGCGGCGGCAATCCCCCGCCGGGATCGGTGCGTAGCGTCCCGTACATCGACATCACCGCACCCACCCCGACCCTGACCGATGTCGCCGCGGCCACCGGCCAGAAGTTGTTCACACTAGCCTTCGTCCTGGGCAGCAACAGCGGCTGCGACCCCAAGTGGGGCGGTACGATCGCGCTCGACGAACCGCGCATCGTCAACCAGATCAACGCACTTCGCGCCCAGGGCGGTGATGTCGTGGTCGCCTTCGGCGGCGCGGCGGGCCCGTACCTGGAGGCGTCCTGCGGCAGTGTCACCGCACTCGCCGGCGCGTACACCAAGGTGATCGACACCCTCGGCGTCAAACACCTCGACATCGACATCGAGGCGTCCATCCCGATCGACACCATGAACAAGGCGTTGGCCAAGGTGCAACGGGACCGACCCGCCACCACCGTCAGCTTCACCCTGATGGTGCAGGGCGACGACTACGGGCTGACCCCGTCCCTGGGTGTGGACCTGCTCAAGAACGCCCGGGACAACGGCGTGCGGGTCGACATCGTCAATCCGATGGCGATGGAGTTCGGCACCTCGCGCCCGGTGTGGGGTGACGCGGTGATCACCGCCGCCGAATCGACGCTGCGTCAGATGAAGGAGATCTGGCCCGCCAAGTCGGACGCCGAACTCAAGAGCATGCTCGCGGTGACCCCGATGATCGGCCGCAACTACAACGGCAAGATCTTCGTCCAGTCGGACGCGAGCAAGCTGGTCACGTGGGCGAACACCAACCACATCGGCCGGCTGGCGTTCTGGTCGGTGGGCCGGGACAACGGCTCCTGCCCGGGCGGCGGCGTCTCACCGACGTGCAGCAGCATCAGCCAGGCCCCGTACGAATTCACCAATCTCTTCAAGAACTTCACGGGTTGAGCGAGGTGCCGAGGCAACGGCCGAGGCAACCACCGAACCACTGAGAAGCACCGGCTGAACCCACCTGCCGGCATCGGTCGACCCCCTTTCGGCCGGTGCCTCCCGAGCCCGGCGGCGGCCACGCGACGCCGCCGGGCCACCCTCGTGGACGGCAGGGCCCGCCCCGCTGCCCGAACTCGTACGCAGCCATCACGCGGCCCACTGACCACAATTGGCGTCCCGAAGCCCACCAGCCTCGGGACGCCAACCGCCTTTCACCTACCATGCCGACCCTTGCCACCTACCATGCCGACCCTTGCCGGGGCTTTTGCACCGGAGTATGGTGGTTAGTGGCCTACGGGGCGAGCGAGGGAGTTCGACTACCGGTGGTTGGTCTTGGAGAAGGGAGCTTCGGCTCAAGCCAAGGTCGGGCGGTCGGGCTGAGAGGCGTGAAGGTCGAGGTCGGACCGGAACGCGACCCCTAGCACCTGATCCGGACAATGCCGGCGCAGGGAGCCCACCTCGTAGGTCTTGATGCGCGTCGTACGTCGGCTTGGTTACCGGGGCTGACGGGCGCGCTTTTGTGTGTCTCGGTATGTCTGTTGTCGTGTGTCTGTCTTCGTTTGCAGGCCTCCATCGCCTGCCTCCGTTTGCAGGCTTCCTCCGTTTGCAGGCCTCCGTGGCTTACCCTGCTTGCCTGCGTTGCTGCCCTGCCTGCCTGCGTTGCTCGCCTTGCTTTCCCTGCTCGCCTTGTTTTCCCTGCTCGCCTCGCTCGCTTCCGCTGTGATCACTGTCGGTACGCAGTAGGGCCGCGGCGGTCACCGAACCGGATTGTTGAACCTGACCTCCGGGTTGGCCGGTGTCACACCGGTCAGCAGGGGCTGAGGGATGCATTTCAGGTGGAGGTCGAGGAACGCTCCGACGTAGGCGCGGGTCAGGTGCAATCCGCGGCGTCCCGTGAGCGTGGCCGGCAACCCGCCCCCGGGTAGGCCGAGTTGGTCGAGGAAGACCGGGACGTCGGTGAAGCTGTAGTGATTTGCGCCGACCACCGTCAACCACCTTTTCCAGCCGTCGAGACGACCCCACGCCTCGTCCCAACTGCGATCCGCGCCTCCCGGCCGGTGGGTGTCGTCGTCGGTGCCGAGCATCATGAACGGGCGTCCGCGCAGGCCGGTTTCGGGCACCGCGGAGTGGAACGCACCGTCGATGTCGACGCCCGCCCGGATTCGGGGGTCGGCCGCCATCGCCGCCGCAGCGCTCGCGCCGCCGATCGAGTGGCCGGCCATGGCGATTCGGCTCCGATCGATCAGGGCCACGGCGTGCCGCCAGGTCGGCCGCGATCCGGTGAGCCGATCCAGCACGAAGGACGCGTCCTCGGCCCGCCCCGCGGTGACCGCGGCCAGGTCCTCCTCGGTCCGGACCTTTTCGCACGCGACACAGGTGAGCATCCGGCCGCCCGGAAAGGCGGTTCCCACCGACTCGTACGCGTGGTCGACGGCGGCCACCACGTAGCCGCGGCTTGCGAGTTCCTCGGCCAGACCGGTGAGCGTGTACGCGGAGACGCCGAATCCCGGGGACAGCAGCACGAGCGGAAACCGGCCACGCGCGGGTCGGGCACCGACCTTGACGTCGGTTCCGGTGGCGGCGAGCGTCTCGGCGGGGAAGAGGTCGCCCAACCCCCGGTCCGCGAGCAGCAGGCGGGCCTCCTCGACGGTGGCATACGGCGCGGGCGTACCCGTGCCGCTGCCGGGCTGGGCGGGGTAGTACATGCCGACCATCAGCTCGCGTGCTCCGGCCTCCGGAACCCACGGGTCCCGTCGGGCCCGGTCGACGAGATGCAGGGACTCCCGACCGACGGCGAACGAGCCGGTGGGGTGAGGCAGCGAGGTCCGGCCGGCGGGCGTTGGGGCGTCGGCCTCGGCCGGAATGAAGTCGATGGAGGCTGCGGGGGCGGAAGCCGCGGCGGCAGGGGGTGCCACGGCGGTCGGCAGGCCCGATACGAGGGCGAGGGCGAGAACGAACGCGGACAGCGCGACCTTCGAGGTCGGGGAGGATCGGGTCATGTCCCGATCCTGGCTCCGCGTCCGGTGCCGCACATCGGCCATCGGTCGCACCGCGCCCCGGGCTCGGCATACCTCCCCGGAGGCATACGGCCCCCTCGTGGCCGATGGATCCGGGGCCGGCGGGGGGACGGGCCCGGCTTCCTCGGCGGGCGGTGCGGGGCCGGGGCGGGGCCGGGCCGGGGCGGAGGCGGGGCGATTCGCGGGCGCCACGTGGTCCGGACCCGAGAAAGGCCTTGCCGGGGCGAGCGCACGCCGATCACCCTGGGCGCATGCATCGAGACACCCGGGACACCGACGACGCATCCCGGCACCGGCCCGGCACCGGCACCGGCACCGACATCGGGATACGCGTCGCCGTACCGGCGGACGAACCCGCGCTGGCCAGGATCGACCGCGACACCTGGAGTCCGCAGGTCACCCCGACACCACCCCAGCCGCCGGCGCGCCCGTTCTTCGACCCCGACACCCCGCCGGCGAACGTGCTGGTGGCGCACGAGGGGTCGGAGGTACGCGGCTTCGTCAAAATACGCCCATCGCGGATGGCCGCCAGCGGGCATGTCCAATACATCAACGGCTTCGCGGTGGATCCCGACCACCAGGGCCGCGGCATCGGCACCCTGCTGCTGTCCGCCGCCCGCGCCGAGGCCGTCCGCCGCAACGCACGCCGGATCACGCTGCACGTACTGGGGACCAACTCGCACGCCTGGCGGCTGTACGAGAAGGGCGGATACATCGTCGAGGGCATCGCCCGGGGCGAGTTCCTGCTCGACGGCCGCTACGTGGACTCGGTGTCGATGGCCCTGGAACTGGTGCCGGAACCGGTGCCGGAACGCATGCCGGAACGGGTGGCGAAGCCCGGGCCGGCGCCGGGGGCCGCACCGACATCGGCATCGGCATCAGCACCGGCGGCGGGACCGGCCTCGGCCTCGGCACCGGCGCTCGACCCGATGGGGAAGGAAGCGGAGGAGGTCTCCCCGGGCCCGGTACCGGGTACGGATCGTTCCGATTGGCCGTAGGGGTATGCGGCGGAACGGGTCCCATCCTGCCGACGGTTGTGCGATCGGCCGATCGGACCACGTCCGCCGTGGTTCCGTGCGGACCTTCGGCGTGGCGTGCGCGCGGTGCCGGACTGTCGGGCCGAGCCGGCGGATAGTGAAACGAAGGCGATCCCGGGCATCGGTCGCGCCCGCGTCCCATGCCGCCCCTCTTGGGAGAAACCCTGTGTCCGACACGCAGTTCACCTATGTCACCTACATCCGCACCACCCCCGAGGAGTTGTGGCGCGCGCTGACCGAACGGACCGAGATCACCCGCTACTTCGACGGCTGGGGACCGGAATCGGATTGGCAGGTCGGCTCGCCGGTCCGCTGGTCGATGTCACCGCGGACGGCGCCACGGGACGCCGGTCAGGTGGTCCTGGCGGCCGAACCGCCGCGTCGACTGGCCTACACGTGGCACAACTACGAGCCCGAGATCGGCGAGATGTTCGGCTGGAGCTCGGAAGAACTCGCCGAACACCGCCGTGAGCCGATCTCGCGGGTCTCCTTCGACCTGGTGCCGCTGGGCGAGGTGGTCGCGCTGCGTGTCCTGCACGACGGCTTCGCACCGGATTCCGAAATGCTCAAGAGCATCCGCGAGGGCTGGCCGATGATCCTGTCCAACCTCAAGACGGTGCTGGAAACCGGCGAAACCCTACGCTTCGGCGCGTAACAAGCCGAGATCGCAACGCGCCTTCGCGGCAAGTACCGGCATCGCCACGCCCGCCCGTCGCCTGCGCCCCGGCGTGCCGATCAGCGTGGAGAGTGGTGGCGGGTGGGGCCGGCGGGTGTGCGCAGGAAGGCCCGGGTCACCTCGGTGAAGGCTTGGGGCTCGGCGGCGTGGATCAGGTGGCCGGCCGGGATGGTGACCACCCGGGCGTCGGGAAGGCGGCGGGTCCATTCGGTGACGCGGTCCTGCGGAATATGGCTCGCCGAGCCGCCGGCAACGACGAGGGTGGGGGCGGTGATCCGGGCCAGACGCTCCCACCACACGGGATCGGGGGTGTCGACCTGCTTGCGCAGTGCCACGACCATGTCCCAGTCGAAGCCGAGTTCGCCCTCGGGCCTGGTCGGCGGGTTCGGGTCGCGCGGCAACGGGACGGAGACGTCCTCGAGCACCAACCGGCCCACCCGATCCGGATGTTCCTGCGCGAACACGTACGCCACCATGCCACCCAGCGAGTGCCCGATCAGGTCGACCCGATCGAGGCCGAGTGCGTCGAGGAAGCCGACCAGGTCGTCCCGCATCAGTTCGACGGAGTAGTCGCCGGGCCAATCGCTGCGCCCGTGCCCACGCAGATCGACCGCGTACACCCGCCACTCCTCGGCCAGCGACTCGGCTATCCGCGCCCAGTGCGCGGCGCCCTCGCCAAGTGCGTGCAGCAGCACCAGGGGCGGGGCCTGCGGCACACCCCACACGTCGTACGCCAGGCGGACCCCGTCGATCTCGACCGTGCTCGATGCACCACTCGATTCACCCATATTCGGACCATATCCGTGCGACGGACATCGACGGAACGCCGTTCGCTCCGGGCCGAATGGACCGACACGGTTCCGAATCCCGCGCGCTACGGCTGCTCGCGCGACGCTGTACATGCCTCTGGGCGCCTCCCGCCCGCTCGGAGCGCAGCGCGCCGCGCCTGCTCGGGACGATCCAGCAGGGGGCGTACCGCGCGGGAGGGTGCCCCGAAACGGCGGCGTACCGCGCGGGAAGGTGCTCCGAGAGGCCGCGGCGTACCGCACGGCAATCCGCTCCGACACGCAGCGCATCGGGCGACGGGCTACTCCGGTTCCACGGCGTCCCTCCCGCAGGGGACAACGAGAGACGGCAAGGGAGTGCGAGGGACGACAAGGTAGTGCGAGGGACGGCAGGGGACAGCGGGGGGCGGCAGGGGTCGGCGAGGGGCGGCGAGGGGCGGTGAGGGATCAGAACCGACGGTGCGTCAGATCCAGCCGTCGAGAGACTTCAGGAACGCGTCGAAGTCGTCGCGGTGGATGCAGTGGCCGACGTTGTCCACCACCCGTACCTCGAAGCCGTTCCCGCGCAGTTCCTCGTTCAGCGCGGGCGTCATGATGAAGCTGTCCGCCGCTGACTGGACCAGACTCGGCACCACGGGCGAGGCCGGAACGTAGTCCTGGTCGAAGTCGCCCAGCCGGGCCAGGAGGCCCTGGTCGAACCTCCGGAAGCCGTCGAGCTCGGCCTGTACATCCGCCGCGGACCATCGCGGATTCATCGCACGAATGCTCTCCAGGGAGGCATTGGCCACCATCGCCCGCATCCCCTCGAAGGCACCGGCGGGCACCGCACCCATCCGGAATCCGGGGTCCGAGTACACCGCCTTCGCCGGCCGCAACCGCTCGACCGCAAGCGACAACGCGAGCGCACCGAGCGAATGCCCGATCGCCACATCGGCACCGACCGGCAGGTTCTCCACGAGGTCGTCGGCCATCGACTCCGGGCTGTACTCGGCACGTTCGCTCAGCCCGTGCCCACGCAGGTCCGGCGCGTACACCCGATAGCCACGCTCGACCAACACGTCCGTCAGCGCGTGCCACGTCCCGTGGTCCGACATCCCCCCATGGACAAGCACCGCAACCTTGTCCCCGACCCCACGCTCGTGCACATGAAGCTTCACGGAAGCCACCCTTCAATCACGATCCGTCTGGTTGTTGTCTGTTCTGTCGCGTGTTCTGCTGACACGATTAAGCACCTGTCTCTGTGATGCTACCCCCGCCATCCACCGGAGACCAGAGACCCCACTCACCAAACCCCGAAGGCCGGCTCACCCCGAACACGCAACCCGACGCGGGGCCGCGCGGGGTCACGCGGGGCCGCGCGGTACCACGCGCGGGGTCACTGGGGCTCCCACGGCCCCCGGTGGGCCGCCGGATGTCTCATCAGGTGTAACCGCTTTCCGGGGACAGGCAGCGCCGAAGCGGCCCGGTCGTTCGGGTTGCCCTTCCGGCGGGCGGCGATGTGGAGCACCGCCCGATCGAACCGATCGAATCGGTTGAATCGGTTGAATCGGTCGATGCATCCGGCGTCCCGGTCCCGAGGACCGCCGTGGGCGCGAGGTTCGGCAGAAGGCATGTCAGGGGGACTCTCCGTAGCAAGTGGCCATCGCAGCGGCGCGGTTGCGCAGGGAGTCGCGCAACCACTCCGGGGCCAGGGCCTCCGCGCTCGTGGCGAGATGCCACAGCGCCCATTCGGCGTGTCTCGGGTCTTGGAAGGTCACCTCCAGCCGCAACCGCCCGTCCGCGTCGGCTTCTTCGGTGCGGATGGCCAGCGCGGTGCCCACCAGGTCCTGCCGCCGCGCCGGGTCCACCCGTACCAGCACGGTGACTTGGTCGCCGCCGGTCCGAAACCGCGTGCTGCGTTCCTGCCAGGCCCGGTCCAGATCGACCCGGTCCGGTCGCTGTGCCGGTACGGCGAGTTCCTCGGCGGCCAAGACCCGGGACAGCCGGTAGGTGCGGTCCGCGCCGGATCGGGTGGCCAGCAAGTATCCCTGGTCGCGTACGGTCACCAGGCCGATCGGGTCCACCGTGCGCCACTTCGGGGCCTGGTCCACAGCGGCATAGCGAATGCGCAGCTTGTGTCCGGCGAACACCGCGCGCCGGACCTCGGCCACTATGGCGTCGGGCACCTCCTCGACAACCGGCCGACGCGCGAGGAGGTCGATCTCCGGGTCGATGAGCAGTCGCTGAGCCGCGCCGGCCGCGGTGGCCCGATAGCTCTCGGGTAGCGCGTCGACCACCTTGCGCATGGCCGAAGCGAGCGCCGTACCGAGTCCGAATGCCTGCGCGCCGCGCCGCGATCCGGCGACCAGCAGGGCAAGTGCCTCGTCGTGGTTCAGTCCGGTGAGTTCGGTCCGGAAACCGGGCAGCAAAACAAAACCACCGTGCCGACCGCGTTCGGCGTAGACCGGAACACCGGCTGCGGACAGCGCCTCCACGTCGCGCAGCACGGTGCGGGTGGATACCTCCAACTCACGGGCCAGCTCGGCCGCGGACAGCCGACCGTGCTGCCGCAGCAGCAGTACCAGCGATACCAACCGATCGGCGCGCATCCGAAAACTCTACGGGAATACACGACACAGGATGTCGTGATTCGTTGCGAGGCTTACCAGCGCGACAAAGCCCCATCGCACACGAGAGGTGATCCACATGGCACACGCCATCGTCAACCCGGACGGTCTGCACGACCCGGTCCCGTTCGGTTACAGCCACACCGCTACCGTCCCCGCAGGTACCGAACTGGTGCTTGTCGCGGGTCAGTACGGATCGGGCCCGGATGGTGCGGTCGTCTCGACCGACTTCGCCGAGCAGGTGAAGCAGACGTTCCGCAACATCGGCACCGCTCTCGCCGCCCATGGGCTCGACCTCGGTCACGTCGTCCAGCTCAGGACGTATGTGGTGAACCACGACGTCAGCAAGCTGGGGCCGATCGCCGGGGCCGTACAGGAGGGCTGGGGCACGAAACCGCCCACGCAAACCCTCATCGGCGTCGCGAGCCTGGCCACGCCCGACGTGCTGTTCGAGGTCGAGGCCCTCGCCGCCCGACCCTGACTCGCCGCCGCCCGCACCCGGGCTGTCCCGCCCCGACACGGGTGGTGGTTCGGCGGCCGGGTGGTGGCGTAGCAAGGTGAACGGCCGATCGGATACGCCGATCCGGACCACACGTCGCCCCGGTGAGGGACCGCCTCGTAGGCGAGCGCACGCCGCTCGCCTACGGGGCATTGCCTTCCACCACTGGGCGACGTCGAGGGATTCCGCCTCCGGGCGACGTCGAGGGCTTCCGCCGAACGATGCGTCGACGGATTCCGCCGAACTCGGGTCGTCGCGCGCGGTATTGGGGTGTCGAGCGGGTGCGAATCTGTGACCGGTCGAGACAGACGTCACCAGTTCAGCGGCTGACCTCGGCTTCAGCGGCTCGGTGGTCACGCTACTCGTCACTCGATGGTCGTCGGTCTTGTTGTCACCTGCTCCGACCCGTCAGCCGGCCTGCCGGCCCAGCAGACGGCGATTTCACTGCCCGAAGAGGTTCCACCGGACGGTCAGAAGCTCCAGCTGTAGACGCCACCACCCGTGCCCACCGCAGCCGCCGCGAGCCGGGCGACTCCACGCAGGACCGCCGGCAGATCATCGTCGGTCATATCGTCCCCATCAGCCGCCCTGAGTCTCGCAGCCGCCAGCGATCCGCCAGTTCCGCCAACATGGTGGAGTCGGCGTCGGCCAACGCCCTGATCAACCGTTGCGGCAGAGCGAACACCTCGACGCCGTCGTTGGAGGGGCCGGTGACCCACTCCGGCCACCACCCGTGGAGGAGTTCGGGCGCCGGGAGGTTCGCGGAGGGCTCCGAGAAGTACATGTCCCACTCGGCTATGGCACTGTCCGGCTCAATGAATCGGCAGGTCACGGCCTCGAAGGCCCGTCCGGGTCCGGTCGGGTGCGTCGCAGCGGCAGTCTCGTCGTCGGGAGCGAGGAAGAACACTTTGTCTTGGGCCATCTCAGCATGATGGTGTGGTCGGGTAGCCGGATCACAGATGGCAGGCTGTCGAACTGGCGCCGGTGACAGATATCTCGACCAAGTGACAACCATCTCGACCAGTCACAGAATCGTCGTGATCGTCCTCGCGCCCTCTCCTCTTCGCCCACACGGGGTCACCGAAGCATCCCGTGCGGGAATCCAAGAGGCTGCAGCGGCCTTGAGTGCATTCACAACTCACCCCACCCGAGCGGCCCTTCGCCCGTCGCGGCCCGACCGGGACGATCACCATGTCCGCTGAGGCGGGAGAGCTTTTCGGCTCCCCGGCTTCCTTGGCTCACCGGTTCCCTGGCTCCTCGGGTTCCCTGGCTCCTCGGCTACTCGACTCCTCGGATATCGGTTTCCTCAGCCACTCGACACCTCAGCCACTCGACTCCTCAACTGCTCGACTCCTCAACTGCTCGGCCCCCTCGGCTACATGACTCCTTGGCTACTCCGCTGGACGATTCGCGTCTGCCGGGACCTCGAAGACGAACGCGACTCCGTCGCGCTCGTTCCCCTTCTCGCCGACGCGCGTGAAGCCGAAGCCTGCGATGGTGGCCAGGGATGCGCTGTTGTCGGCGCCGATCGTGGCCCGCACGGTCGTGACACCGGGTTCGGCGGCGGCCCTGTCGAGCAGCGCCGCCAGCATGGCGCGGGCATAGCCCTGGCGGCGGTACCCCGGTACCACGGTGTAGCCGACCTCGACCACGCCGGCCTCGTCCGGCGGCCCGTGGAACCCGGCATCGCCCACGACGACCCCGTCCGGCTCGGACACCGCGGCCCGCGTGATCCAGGGCGCGGCAGACGGGTCCTTCGCGAGCTGGTCGGCGCGATAACCGAAGATCCAGCGGGCCCGGTCGCAGACGAAATGTTCGTCGAGGGCGACCCCGGCCTCGGCGCTGCCGCCGGCGAGGTCACCGTCGGCGAGCGCCCGCAGCGCCTTGGCGCCGAGCTCGACGAAGCGGACGCGCTTGGGGGAGGAGAGAAGTTCGGTGCTCACCGCGGAGATGCTCGCCCAGTACCGGAAGGTTGTCCACCGCTTTACGACCTCGACGAACACGACCGTCGTCCCGGTCGGGCCGTGACACGTGAAGGGCACCACGGACGCCGCGATGCCTACGCCGAGACCCATTTCCCGGCCGCACGATGTCTACACCGAGCCCATCTCGCGACGGCCTCACTCACCTCCGACCGATCCGCGCCGGCGCTGCTCGCTGCTCGCTGCTCGATGCCGGATGGGTACCGAACCCGTCCTCGTCCGCGACACCACCCGCTGATCACCCACCAACCAAGCCGGCAGGCCGGAGTCGGGACCTGGGCAGGGCTCGGCACCTGGTGGGTGGGACGGGGCGGGGGGTGGCGGGGCAACGACGGGGCGGCGGCGTGCATGACGGGTGGTGCAGGGAGCCGGGACCGGGTGCGCGTGGGTGGGGTGCAGAGAGGACGGACGGCGTGGGGTTCGGAAGGGGCGGCGCCAGGCGCCGGCGGGGGTCGGCGCGGGACGCGTGGCATCGAGCGTGGAGCGTAGAGGGTGAATTGCGCAGTGCGTGGTGGGGTGAGTACGGAGAGACGTACCGGGGCGGGCGCCGGCCGCCGGCGTGGCGTGGGCATGGTGAGCCGGCGGCGCCGCAGTCGTGTAAGCGAGGGTCGAATCGGGGAGGCGGAGAGTCGAGTAGGGCATCGGACCTCAGCCCGCGGGCGCCTCACGCATCAGCGGTCGGGCAGGCCGTCCTCGTTCTCGTCCTCGCTCCCCTTCTCGTTCTCGTTCGTGCCGTCCGCGCGGGATCGTGGACGGGCCTCAAGGTGAAGGAGGTTGGCGAGGAAGCCGGGGAAGCGTTGTTCGAACTCGGGTTCGCGAAGGCGCAGCATCATGCCGGTGCCGGTGTTGCGTTGGATGATCAGGCCCGCCTCGCGCAGCACCTTCCAGTGGTATGAGCGCGTGGACTTGGTGCCGGGCACCGGGAACATCGAACACGGCTGCTCGCGGGTCGGGTCCGCGGCCAGCGCGACGACCACGCCGCGCCGGTGGTCGTCGGACAGCGCGGCGAAGACCGCGCTCAGCGACACCTCGTCGAGCGACGGGTGGTGCATCTGGACGGGCATCCCGCATCCGCTCCTTCCCTCGATCCACGGTTGCCGGCGCATGCCGTGGGTGTCTACGGTACCTGGGTACGAAGATTTTCGAACCACTCGACGGAGAGTGCACCATGACGAACACCCCGCCCACCGCCCAGCCGAACCCGGTGCGCCCCACCGTCGCCGTGCTGGGCACCGGCATCATCGGCGCCGCCATCGCCCGCAACCTGTCCCGGAACGACTTCACGGTGCGGGCCTGGAACCGGACGCCCGCCAAGGCCGCCGCCCTGACCGCCGACGGCGTGACCGCAGCCGACACACCGGCCGACGCGGTCTCCGGTGCGGACATCGTGGTCACCGTGCTCAACGACGGCCCTCGGGTACTGGACGCGATGCGGGCCGCGGTGCCGGGGCTGCGCGCCGGCGCGGTATGGGTACAGATCAGCACGGTCGGCGTCGACGCCCTGGACGAACTGTCCGCGTTCGCCCGCGAACACGAGTTGCTTCTCGTGGACGCCCCGGTGCAGGGCACCCGAGGGCCCGCCGAACAGGGACAGTTGGTCGTACTGGCGGCGGGCGCGCCGGCGAGCCGCGAGGTCGTCCAGCCGCTGTTCGACACGATCGGTCGGCGCACCCTGTGGGTCGGCGAGGACGGAACCTCCGGCGCGGCCACCCGCCTCAAGCTCGTCCTCAACACCTGGGTCCTGGCGCTGACCCACGGTGTCGGCGAGGCCCTGGCCCTCGCCAAGGGGCTGGACGTGGACCCGCAACTGTTCCTCGAAGTGGTCGGCGGCGGCCCGATGGACAACGCGTACTTCCAACTCAAGTCCGCCGCCATCCTCTCCGACGACTACACCACCAGCTTCTCGGTGGACAACGCGGAGAAGGACGCCCGACTGGTGCTTCAGGCCGCCGACCACGCGGGCATCCACATGGACGTCGTCGCCGCCGGCGCAGAGCGCTTCCGCCGCGCCTCCGCACAGGGCCACGGCGACAAGGACATGGCGGCCGGCTACTTCGCCGGCTTCGACAAGTAACCGCCCACACACCAAAGCAAGTTCGACCACGAATCCGCGCACAACGCACGACACACACAAACACCCGCCCAGCCAACCAGGCGGGGCGTAGCGGGGCGCGGGGCGGTGCGGGGCGCGCCGCGGCGGGCCGTCCCCGGCCATGGGTACCGAACTCCCGTCGCCCGCAAAGCACATCGCTGCCGGGCCACGAGCGTCACGAAGGATCCGACTGTCACGACCGGCCCGCCCGCGGCGTAGCGGCCCCGGAAAGCCCCTCCGGTTCCCGGTGCCCGCAAAGCACTTTCGCATCGACGACGGCCCTCCGAATCGGGATCCGCGCACTCGCCGACGATCCCGATCCGACCGACGCCATCGCCTCCCCGCCATCTCGCCCCCGCCATCTCGTCCGTCGCCACCGGCACCATGGCCGCCCCTCCCCGGCGCGGTCAGCCGCGAGCACCACGCCCCGGGGCGCTCGCGAGCCTGCGCGTCACCACCGGAACGACGATCGCCGCGGCCACCAGGTGCGCACCACACAACATCGCCTTGGTCGAGGCGGGCGTGTCGCCGGCCAACAGCGGGCCGGCCATGGACAGCGCGGTCAACACAACCGTGGCCACCAGGTACGTCCGCGCCGGGCGGGCCGCGAAACGGGCGACGAGTACGGCCAGTACCGTCCCGATGGACAGGCTCACGGCCGTGCCCATCGCGAACATCCCGACGGTGATCGGGTCCGCTGTCTCCGCCCCGATGTTGCCGGCCCGCATCGGCACGCCGAGGCCCCGTGCGAGCAACCCGTACACCTCCGTTCCGATCGCGGCGGCCACCCCCGCAGCCACACTCACCATCCACACCGCCCGCGATTCCCAAGCGGCAGCCATACGATCGGCCGAGGTCGAGTGCATCGTGGTGTCCATCGGTGTTCTCCTTTGACATTCGGGCGGTTCCCGTTGCCCGACGGTCGGAGCCGAACCCCGCCTCTCGACATCACCGCCGACATCCATACCGATCGACTTCACCACCGGCGGCGGCACCGCAGGCGGGACGCCGACGCACGTAGTCTCGACGCCATGGGTGGATTCCTGGGATTCCTGCTGGTCGCCGGTTGCCTCGCCACGACACTGGGCTGTTGTGCGTGGATGGCCGCCCATGTGCGCCGTCGAGGTGTCGCCGGCGCGGCCATCCGCGCGGCCATGGCGTCCTACGACGAGGCACTGCACGGCACCGCGAACGACGCCCACATCGAGATCCAGGTCCAGGCGCAGCGCAAGGTGCCGATGCGATCCCCCGACGACCCGTGGCGTCCGCATCACGACGAACCGGCCCATCCGAGCGCCCCGGACCGCCGGAGTCACAACCGCCGGCCGCCCCGCCCCCGCCTCTTCCCCCGCCTCCTTCGCCGCCGCCCACCGCGCTGACCACCCCTCGGGGACCCGCCACAGATCTTCGGCGGAACTGGGTCGAGGCGTTCGGCAGACGGCAATGGATCGACGTCGACGCGCCAACGGTCGGGACCACGTTCCTCGACCCCACCCCAACGGTGAAGACACGGAATCAACGGCCAAGAGCACCCACCTGGAACGCGAGCACCGCTCCGGAACGCGAGCACCTGCTCCGGAACGCGAGCACCTGCCCAAAGCCAGAACACGGGCGCAAGCCGAGACCGCTCAGCCAGAACGAGAGCACCGCTCTGGAACGCGAGCACCTCGCCAAAGCCAAACCACGCTAGGGCGAAAGAACTCCCACCGAAACGAGAGCACCGCTCCAAAGCGTGAGCACCCAACCAACACCAGAACACAGCACCGGGACAGGAGCGCTCGACCGCGCTGCTGTCGTGATCGCCCAGGTCGCCCACGGCGACCCTGGGCTACCACTCGGGCGCCGAACGAGAGCACCGCTCCAGGACGCGAGTGCCTCGGCCCAAGGCCAAAGCACGAGCCTTGAGACGAGACCGCCCGACCGAAACGAGAGCACTGCTCCGAAAGCGCGGCGTGCCCGACCAGGCCGGGACACAAGGGCGAAACGAGCCCCGAATGAGAACGAGAGCACCGCTCTGGGCCGCGAGGCGCCTCGCCATGGCCAGCCACGTGAGGGGCGAGGCGACCCTCTACGAAACGAGAGCACCGCTCCGAAGCGTGAGCACCAGACCAAAGCCAGGACACGCCTCCGGGACAAGAGCACGCGGCCGAAACGAGAGCACCGCTCCGAGACGCGAACACCCGGCCAACGCCTGCACGAGGGAAACAAGGCCCTCAAGGGAAACGGGAGCACCGCTCGCGGGACGCGAGCACCTCGCCATGGCCATCCGCGCGAGGAGCGAGGCGACCCTCAACGAAACGAGAGCACCGCTCCGAAGCGCGAGCAGCAGACCAGAGCCAGAGCACAACTCCGGGACGAGAGCAAGCGGCCGAAACGAGAGCACCGCTCCACGAAGCGACACCCCGGGGCAACGTCTGAACACGAGGGCGAAACAAGGCCCTCGATAAGAGCGAAAGCACCGCTCCCCGGGTCGCGAGTACCTCGCCAAGGTCATCCACGCGAGAGCGAAGCGACCCTCAACGAAACGGGAGCACCGCTCCGAAGCGTGAGCACCAGACCAAAGCCAGGACACAGCTCCGGGACAAGAGCATGCGCCCGAAACGAGAGCACCGCTCCACGAAGGAACACCCGGCCAACGCCTGAACGAGGGCGAAACAAGGCCCTCGACGGATACGAGAACACCGATCGCGGGACGCGAGCACCTCGCCAAGGTCATCCGCGCGAGGAGTGAGGCGACCCTCAACGAAACGAGAGCACCGCTCCGAAGCGTGAGCATCAGACCAAAGCCAGAGCGCAACTCCGGGATGGGAGCAAGCGGCCGAAACGAGAGCACCGCTCCACGACGCGAACACCCGGCCAACGCCTGAGCGAGGGCGAAACAAGGCCCTTGACGCAAACGAGAGCACCGCTCGCGGGACGCGAGCCTCGCCAAGGTCATCCGCGCGAGGAGCGAGGCGACCCTCTACAACACGAGAGCACCGCTCCGAAACGTGAGCGCCAGGCCAATGCCAGGGCAGGAGCCTCGGGACGAGAGCACGCGGCCGAAACGAGAGCGCCGCTCCGGGACGCGAGCGCCTGCCCAAAGGCGGGAACCGCGAGACCGAGGCGAGACCCCCTGGCCGAAGCGAGAGCACTGCCCTGAAACGAGAGCACTGCTCCGAAACGCGGACACTGGCCCGACGCAGGCATCAGGGCAACGGGCGCCTCCACCGTAACGAGAGCACTGCTCCACGATGCGAACACCTGGCCAAAACCAGAGCACGAGACCGAAACCACGACCACGACCACGGCCACGACCACGACCACGACCACGAATACCACTGGACCGGGACACGACCGTGGCCCGTCCGCGCCCTGCCCGCCCCCGCGTCTGCGTCCGCGCCCGCGTCCGCGCACCCGAAGCAAGACGTCTCCACCAGAGCGAGAGCACCGCTCCGAGACACGAGCACCCGCCGCTCACGGCCGGAGCGCAGGGTTGAGGCAAGAGCGCCCGGCCGAAACGAGAGTGGTGCTCTCGAACGCGAACACCGCGGCACGAACGCCACCGCCCGAGCAAGCCGCCCGCGTGCGAAAAGGTTGCCGCCGACGCCCATGCCGTCCGCCCGGCTCACCCCAACCCTCCCGCGAACCACCTAAGTTGCGGCTCGGAACTTAATCTGCAACCCCACCCCACCCACCCGGGTTCGCGATCCGAAGCCGTTCGGCGCCACCTTGGCCGCTTGGTGTTGATTCTTGAAGATCTTCATGGCTAACAACCGGTTTTTGGTTCACCTGCGTTTCCCAACCGTTACCGAAGCCGGCATTTCTCAGGGCTTCCGGGGTCTGGCGGACACCCTCTCGGGCTATTACGTTGTCGCCCACAACATTTAAGGCGACACCGCCTTCACTTGTTGCAGATCCCCCTGTCCGCACCCCCGCCCCGCCCGCGCACCCCGCACCCCGTGCCGCACGCCGCACCCCGCACCCCGCACCCCGCACAGCCCAGCCACACCCCAACCGCCACACCCCAACGCCACACCCCGCCGCCCCCGACGCCGCACCACCCCCACGACGACGACGTCTGCACGTCTCCACGTCCCCCGCCGGCTCCACCGGCGCGTGCCCGAAGGGATCCACCATGCGCAAGAGGTTCCTCGTGTCCGTCTCCGCCTGCGCCGTACTGGCCGCCGGCACCCTCTCCGCCTGCTCGGACGATTCCGGCACCGGATCGTCCGGCTCCACCAACGGCGGTGGCAAGAAGGCGAAGATCGGCGTGATCCTGCCCGACAGCAAGACGTCGGGCCGGTGGGAGACCAACGACCGCAAGTACCTCACCGACGCGTTCAAGGCCGCCGGTGTCGACTACGACATCCAGAACGCGCAGGGGGACAAGTCCCAGTTCCAGACGCTGGCCGACCAGATGATCACCAACGGCGCGACCGTCCTGATCATCGTCAACCTGGACAGCGGCACCGGAAAGGCCGTTCTGGACAAGGCCAAGTCCCAGGGTGTCGCGACCATCGACTACGACCGGCTGACCCTCGGCGGCAGCGCGCAGTACTACGTCAGCTTCGACAACGTGAAGGTCGGCACCCTGATGGGGCAGGGCCTCGAGAAGTGCCTGTCCGCCGCGAACGCGCAGAAGCCCACCGTCGCGATGCTCAACGGCTCGGCCACCGACAACAACGCGACGCTGCTCAAGCAGGGCTACGACGCGGTGCTCAAGCCGAAGTTCGACTCGGGCGAGTACGTCAAGGGCCCGGACCAGGCCGTCCCGGACTGGAACAACACCGAGGGCGCCAACATGTTCGAGCAGATGCTCACCCAGTCGCCGAACATATCCGGCGTCGTGGCGGCCAACGACGGCCTGGGCAACGCCGCGATCTCGATCCTGAAGAAGCAGAAGCTCAACGGTAAGGTCCCGGTCACCGGGCAGGACGCGGAGACCACCGCGCTGCAGAACATCCTGGTCGGCGACCAGTGCATGACCGTCTACAAGGCGATCAAGAAGGAGGCCGACGCGGTCTCCGGGCTGGCCGTCGCGCTCGCCAAGGGCCAGAAGCCGGCCGTGCCCGCCACCGTCCGCGATCCCGAGGGCAAGCGCGACGTGCCCTCCGTGCTGCTGGAGCCCGTGGCCATCTACAAGGAGAACGTCAAGGACGTGGTCACCGATGGCTACGTCACCAAGGACACCCTGTGCACCGGCGCCTACGCCGCCAAGTGCACCGAGTTCGGCATCAACTAGCCACCCGAGAACCGGCCTGCCGAAACCGAACTTCCGGAACCGGCCTCCCTGAACAGGCCTCCCGGAACCGGCCTTCCGTAACCACCCACCCGGAACCAGCCACCCGGACCGCGCAGTTGCGCCGGAGCCGACGCTCGACACCCACGAGCGTCGGTTCCGGCCGGCGCGTACCCTGCCGCCACCCCACGCGAGGAGCCCGCACAGTGGCCCTGTCCCCCACCCCCGCCCCGCCGCCCGCGTCCGATCCCGTGCTCGAACTGCGTGGCATCAACAAGAGCTTCGGTGCCGTACACGTCCTGCGCGACGTGGACCTGTCCGTGTACGAGGGCCAGGTGACCGCGCTCGTCGGCGACAACGGCGCAGGCAAGTCGACCCTGGTCAAGTGCATCGGCGGCATCCACACCGCCGACTCCGGCGAGTACTTCTTCGACGGTGCGCCGGTCACCGTCAACAGCCCCCGCGACGCGTCCGATCTGGGCGTCGAGATCGTCTACCAGGACCTCGCCCTGTGCGACAACCTCGACATCGTGCAGAACATGTTCCTCGGCCGCGAGCGCCGGCGCGGCTGGGTGCTGGACGAGGACAGCATGGAACAGATCGCCGAGGAGACCCTGGCCGGCCTGTCCGTACGCACCGTCTCCTCGATCCGCCAGCGCGTCTCCAGCCTCTCCGGCGGCCAGCGCCAGACCGTGGCGATCGCCAAGGCCGTGCTGTGGAACAGCAAGGTCGTCGTCCTGGACGAACCCACCGCCGCGCTGGGCGTCTCGCAGACCGCTCAGGTGCTCGAACTGGTGCGCCGCCTGGCCGACAACGGGCTGGCCGTCGTCCTCATCTCGCACAACATGAACGACGTGTTCGCGGTCGCCGACCGGATCGCGGTGCTCTACCTGGGCCGCACCGCCGCGCAGGTCAGCACCAGCGAGATCACCCATTCCCAGATCGTCGAACTCATCACGTCGGGGCAGACCGAGGCACTCGGTCCCGGCGCGGGTCGAAACGGAGTCAACCGATGACGAGCAGCGTCCTGCCTCTCGCCGACAAGAGCGACTCCGATACGCCGGAGTCGCCGGTGGTCACGCACATCAAGGACTACGTCGCGCGCCTGCGCGGCGGCGACACCGGCGCGATGCCCGCCGTGCTCGGTCTGGTGGTGCTGTGCACGGTCTTCGCGATCATGCGTCCGCGGTTCCTGAGCGCGGGCAACTTCGCCAACCTGTTCACCCAGGGCGCCGCGGTCACCGTGATCGCGATGGGATTGATCTTCGTTCTGGTACTCGGCGAGATCGACCTGTCCGCGGGCTTCGCCAGCGGCGTGTGTGCCGCCGTGCTCGCCGTGCTGCTGACCGAACACGGCTGGCCCTGGTATGCGGGCGTACTCGCCGCCCTGGTCGTCGGCGCGGTGATCGGCCTGGTGCTCGGCGTACTGGTGGCCAAGGTCGGCATCCCCTCCTTCGTGGTCACGCTGGGCGCGTTCCTGGCCTTCCAGGGCGTATCGCTGCTCCTGGTCAAGGGCGGCACCAACGTGCCGGTGCGCGACTCCACCATCCTGGCGATCTCCAACCGCAACCTCGCGCCGATCGTCGGCTGGCTGCTGGCCGCCGCCACGGTGGGCGGCTACGCGGCGCTGCAACTGCGCCGCAATCGCAACCGCATGCGCCGCGGGCTGAGCGCCGAACCGATCGCGATCACCGGAATCCGGGTGGGCGCGCTGGCGGTCCTGGTCGGCGTCGCGGTGTACGTGCTCAACCAGGAGCGCAGCCGCAACGTGGTGATCTCCTCGCTGCGCGGCGTGCCGATCGTGGTACCGGTTCTGGTGGTGCTGCTCCTGATCGGCACGTTCGTGCTGCGCCGCACGCCGTACGGGCTGAGCCTGTACGCGGTCGGCGGCAACCGCGAGGCCGCCCGGCGGGCCGGGATCAACGTTGACCGGGTGCGGATCTCGGCGTTCGTGATCTGTTCCACGATGGCCGCCATCGGCGGCATCATCGCCGCCTCGCGGGCCAACTCGGTGGACTCCAACACCGGTGGCAGCAACGTGCTGTTGTACGCCGTGGGCGCCGCGGTGATCGGTGGCACCAGCCTGTTCGGCGGCAAGGGCCGGGTGTTGGACGCCGTGCTGGGCGGCGCCGTGGTCGCGGTGATCGACAACGGCATGGGGCTCATGGGGTACAGCGCCGGCGTCAAGTACGTTGTGACCGGCGTCGTGCTGCTCCTCGCCGCCGGGGTCGACGCCCTGTCACGGCGGCGGGCCGAAGCCGCCGGGCTGCGGTGACGCCGCCCTCCCCCTCGATCGACGCCACGGATGAGAAAGGCAGGGTCCGCAGCCCGATGCGCGCAGCGCCCACCCAGGAGGACATCCGCAGGCAGAACCTGGGGGCGCTGCTTCGCCACGTGCACGTGCTCGGCCCCACCTCACGCGCCCAGTTGACCGCGGGCATGGGGCTCAACCGCAGCACCATCGGCGCGCTCACCGCCGACTTGGCGGCGGCGGGCCTGGTCGTGGAGGAGGCCCCGCGGGACACCTCCGGCGGTGGGCGCGGCCGGCCCTCGCTCGTGGTGCGGGCGCAGTCGCAGCGGGTGTACGTGTACGCGTTCACGATCGGCGTGGACCGGGTGGTCGCGGCCCGGGTCGGGCTCGGTGGGGTGATCCTGGATCGCCGGGAAATACAGCGTCCGGGAAGCGGGTTCTCGCCCAAGGAGGTGGCCGAGGCGCTCGGCGGGTTCGTCGCGCAGATGCGGCTGAGTGCGCCGCGCGACGGCGTGTGTGTGGGTGCCGGGGTCGCGGTGTGTGCGATGGTGCGCGGTTCGGACGGCACGATTCCCGAGGGGCACACCCCGGATTGGCGCGACGAGCCGCTGGGCGAGCGGCTGTCGACGGCGATCGGCACGGTGGTCATGGTCGGCAACGACGCCGACCTGGGCGTGGTCGCCGAGCACACCCGGGGTGCGGCGGTGGGCTGTGACGACGTGATCTACCTGCACGGCGACGTGTGCATCGGCGGCGGCATCCTGTCCGCCGGTCGGCCGGTGACCGGCGGCGACGGATACGCGGGCGAGGTCGGGCACATGGTGGTCAACCCGGACGGCCGGCCGTGTCGGTGCGGGTCGCGCGGGTGCTGGGAGACCGAGATCGGCGAGTTCGCGCTCACCCGCGGTACCGCCAAGCACGCGATCGGCGGGCTGGCCGACTCGGCGGCCCGCGGTGATCAGGACGCGGAGGAGGGGCTGCGCCGGGTCGGCGACTGGCTCGGGCTCGGCGTGGCCAATCTGGTCAACATCCTCAATCCGCAGATGGTGGTGTTCGGCGGGACGCTGCGCGAGGTGTACCTGGCCACCGCGGCGCAGGTGCGCAGTCGGCTCAACCGGACCTCGCTGGCGGTCACCCGCGAACACCTCAAGCTGCGCACGGCCGCGCTCGGCGACGACGCCCCGCTGTACGGCGCCGCCGAGTTGGCCTTCGCCCGCCTGCTGGACAACCCACTGGAACCGGGATCGGAAACAACGGCCTGACGGCCCCCGAAGCGAAGCCGGGCCCGACGGACCGACGGGGCAACGGCGCAACGAGGCAAGAGGCAACGAGCCCACGGGGCAACGAGCCCACGGGCCACGAACGCGGCCCGACCGGCGGTCGGTCGGACAGGCGCCCGGCAACCGGGCCGGCGGCTGCGATGCCGGGCGGCGGCCGGGCGCCCGACTCCGAGGCGGGCAACCACGAGGCGCCGCCCGCGAGATCCCAGCCCGGCTCCGCGCGGCCCCACGCGCCCGGCTCCGCGCGGCCCCCGCGCGCCCGCCTACGTCAGCGGGCGCAGCACCCGCTCGCGGCGCGCCCGCGATACGCCCGGCCGGGCGCCATCGAGGACACGGCCGACCTGGGCGCCACCCGGCCGAGGTCCGGGGTCGGGTCCGGGGCCGGGGCCAGGACCGGGTCCAAGGCCAGGAGCGGGGCCAGGTCCAGGACCGGGGCCAGGGCCAGGACCGGGTCCAGGTCCAGGACCGGGGCCAGGGCCAGGACCGGGGCCAGGGCCAGGACCGGGGCCAGGGCCAGGACCGGGTCCAGGTCCAGGTCCAGTTCCAGGGATCCGAAACTACCGGTCCCGACCGAACCAGCCATCACCCACCGAAGCCCCGGCATCGAACTCCCCTAGCCCGCCCAGGACTTCAGCTCACAGTCAGGACCGCCTTGCCCCGGATCCGGCGGCCGAGCAGGAGGGTGATGGCCTCGTCGACCCTGGTCCAGTCGGCCTGCCAGTCGACGGGCGCGTGCAGCAGTCCGTCCGCGACCAGGCGGGCCACGTACGCCAGATCCGCCGCCGAGTCGCCGCCGCGCTTGAAGCCGATGATCGAGGTCTCGGGTCCGATCAGGCTGTACGAGGAGAAGTCCGCCCGCTCGCCGGACGCGGCGCCGATCGCGATCACCCGTCCGCCCGGTGCGAGCCGACCCAGCAGGTCGGTCAGGAGTGGGCCGCCGACGTTGTCCAGGACGACGTCCAGCGGCGCGTCCGCCTCGGCCGGGTCGGTGAGCACCCGGTCCGCGCCGTAGCCGGACAGGCCCTCGCCGCGCTCCGGGCTGCCGACGAACGCGCTCACGTGCGCGCCTGCGAGGTGGGCGAGTTGCACCGCGAACGTGCCCACCCCGCCCGCCGCGCCGGTGACCCCGACCCGGGTGCCCGGCACGACCTCGGCCCGGCGCAGCGCCCGCAGCGCGGTGACCGCCGCGACCGGGAGCGTCGCGGCCTGTTCGAAGGTGACCTCGTCGGGCAGGACGGCCAGTTCGTTCACGTCTACGGCGCGCAGTTCGGCCCAGCCGCCGCGCCAGTCGAAGGTGACCACCCGTTCGCCCACCCGCGGGCCGCGTCCGGAGGCGGCCGGCCGCTCGACCACGCCCGCCGCGTCCCAGCCGGGAATCGTGCCGTTCGGGGTGTCGCCGTCGACCCTGGGCAACTCGCCGAAGTTCAGCGAGATCGCGGCGATCCGCACCAGGACCTGATCGGGTTCGGGAACCGGATCGGGCACGGTGTCGATCCTGAGTCGACCGGGTACGGCGTGGTCGACGACGAGAGCGCGCATCAGGGTTACCCCCAGGTTCGAGTTCGGCTTCCGGGGAACCGCAACTCCCGCGAGGGCGAACGCATTCCGCCGCGCCGCCGAACGTGTGCGGCGGCGCGGCGGGACGGTGCAACCGGAAGTACGGGGAACGGGATACGGAATACGGGAGTACCGGGGTAATCGAGGGTCAGCCCCCGAGCAACGGAATACGGGAGTACCGGGGTAATCGAGGGTCAGCCGCCGAGCAACGAAATACGGGAGTACCGGGGTAATCGAGGGTCAGCCGCCGAGCACCGGCAGGGACAGTGCGCAGACTCGGTCGGTGCGGCCGGGGTCGAGCGCGCGGAGCACCTCGTTCAGGGCGACCCGGTCGTAGATGATCGCCAGGTGGTCGGAGAAGTCCAGGCCGCAGTGGTCCTGGACGGTGACGTTGCGCACGTCCGGGCCGGTCAGGAAGCCGAGCGTGTAGGGCACGATCACCTCGTCGTAGCGGCTGGCGATCATCGTGTAGCGCACGCCCGGCACGGTGTCCGGGAGGGCGTTGAGCGCCCGCATGAACGGTGAGTCGATGTCCTGCTGGGCGCAGGCCGGGCACAGGTGCTCGAAGGCGTCCCGGCCGCCGGGGAAGGCGTCGAGCAGGTTCAGGATGCCCTCCAGGGACGCGCCGTGACTGCCGGGGGCCAGACCGACCAGGTCGTGCACCTTGGCCGCGCCGCCGAGCACTTGGAGGTAGTACCGCGGCAGCGCGCCACCGCCCTGTGAGTGTCCGACCAGGTCCACCCGGTCCACGCCGGTGGCCGCGCGGACTCGATCGACGAAGGCGCCCAGTTGGGCCGCGCTGGTGGGTATGTCACCGTAGCCCTGGAACAGCCCGCCGGGTTCGCCGCCGTAGTTCAACGCGAAGACGCAGTAGCCGTTGTTCTTGAGCAGCGGGGACAGTGCCTGCCAGCTGTCCGTCATGTTGCCGAGCGTCCCGTGCAACAGCACCACCGGGCGCGGATGCGCGCTGCTCGGCCGGCAGTCGAAGTCGTTGGCACCGGGCGGCGAGCTGTTCGGCGTCAGGAGTTGCGCGGTGATGCCGGCGGCGAAGCTGTACGGGACCGGCAGCCGGGCCGCCGCCGCGGCCGGGGTGGGCAGTGCCCAGGTCAGTGCCATGGTCACGGCCAGACCCAACATGCCCCATCGGGTGCGCGCTCGGGTGCGGGCGCGGCGGGGCGGCTCGGGGAGGGATCCTGTCACGCGTTCGGAGCCGAGCATCTGCGCCTCCAAGTGATCGCGGGAGCTTCGTGGCGGTGCGGGGGCGCGAGGTTATCGGCGGTCCGTGCGGGTTACAACGAGACGTCGCGGTTGGGCTCGACCGTGCCATTCACGACGCTTCGGGATCGGGCGGACGACGTTTCGCGATCGGGCGGACGATGCTTGGGATCGGCCGGACGACGTTTCGGGATCGGGCGGACGGGCCCCGTTGTCGTCCGGATCCGCCCCGTCCGGCCGGCCGGACGCCGGTGCTCGCCGCCACCGACCCGGCCCCACCCCGACCCGGCCCCACCCCGACGCGGGTCGAGCCGCCCGTCGAACCGCCCGCGCGGCCGATCAACCGTGTGGCGTAGCTGGATGCGGACCGGATCGGGAAAGGGCGGGGAGGACCGATGACCGATGACCGGCCCACTGCGGGTGAACCAGGACGGTGCCTTCCCGATGAGCGAGACCCCGGCGGTCGACGCGGGTGGCGGCCGGCCGATGCGGCGGTTGATCCCGCTGTTGCCGGCCCTGCTGTATGTCGTGATCGTGGCGGTCGACTTCGGCACACCCGACGAGTTCCGGACCGACACGATGTTGTGTCTGGTGCCGATGTCCGCGTCGAGCCTGACCACGGTGCGCGCGACGGCGGTCTACGCGGTGCTCGCGACGTGGACGTTCCTGCTCCTGGATCCGTGGCTGGCGCCGACCGGCTACCGGCACGACTGGGCCGGGTTCGTGGTGGTGGTGCTCGGCGGCGCGATCGCGGTGGCCACGGTCCTGCTGCGGACCCGATTGCAGGAGCGGGTGTCGCGCCTGGGCAACGTGGTCGAACACGTGCAGCGCGCGCTGTTGCCGCCGGCGCCGCCGGTGGTGGGCGGGGTTCGGGTCACCCGCAGCTATCTGGCGGCCGAACGCGACGCGGAGGTGGGCGGGGACGTGTACGACGTGGTGGCCACGCCGTACGGGACGCGCGCGTTCATCGCCGACGTGCAGGGCAAGGGGCTGACCGCGGTGGGCGCGAGTGCGGCGCTGGTCGGCACCTTCGGCGAGGCCGCGTTCACCGAGCCGGACCTGCGTCGGGTCGGGGATCGCATGGGCGAGGCCCTGGAGCGGTTCGGCCGCAACCAGGTGCTGCTCGGCGAGCCGGACACGGACTGGTTCGCCACCGCGCTGATCGCCCGGTTCGGCCCGGACGACCTGGTCGAGCTGGTCAACCACGGCCACGAGGCGCCGGCCCTGATCGGGCCGTCCGGTGTGCGCTGGATCGATGTGCCGCCCGAGTTGCCGCTCGGGCTGGCCGGGTTGCTCTCCGCCGCGGAGCGGTCGCCCGCCTACCGGTTCCGGATGGCGCCGGACGAGTTGCTGCTGCTGTACACGGACGGCACCACCGAGGCCCGGGACGCCCAGGGTCGGTTCTTTCCGCTGCGCGAGTGGGTCGCCCGGCACGTCGAGCCGGGCCTGTCCGCGATCGATCTGCTGGGCCGGCTGCAACGTGCGTTGTTGACGCACGGCGGCGGCCGGCTCACCGACGATGCGGCGCTGATGGTGCTGGCCCGGGAGACGGTGGCCCCGACCGACGGGTCGCCGGGGTAGCGCCGGCTCGGCCGAGGGCGGGAGCAAGGGCGAGTCCCGACCGCCGTGCGGCAGCCCGGAACCGATCCGCTCGACCACGACCTCCGGAGTCCGCTCGACCACATTCCCGGCCGGCGCGCGGCATCGGGCAACCGATCCGCTCGACCACGACTCCTGGCGTCCGCCCGACCACGCCCCCGGCCACCGCGCGGCATGGCGGAGCCGATCCCGCTCGACCGCTCGACCACGCCCCCGGCCATCGTGCGGCATCGCCGAGCCGATCCACAGCGGCGGGAAGCCGTCTCGCGGCGTTCCGCGACGGTTCGGCGGGGCGTACTCGCGGCGACCACCCGAACGAGTTCGTGTTGCGGTCTAGCCTTGATACCGACCGGTCGGTACCGTGACAGGCGCAGTACGAATCCCGCTCCGCCGCTTCCGACGCACGTGCATACCGACCGGTCGGCACCTCATCGACCGGACGCGCGGGTCCCATCCCCGAGCGCCGGGGCTCGGACGGCGGGCCGCGGTATTCGCCAGGCCGACCTCGTGACCAGTGACGACCCGGAGGATCCAGCACCCATGACCGAGAACACTCCCGCGACCGCGACCGCGACCACGGCGCGCGTGGCGATCGTGACCGGCGCCGCCCGCGGCATCGGTGCCGCCACCGCGCGCCGGCTCGCCGCCGAGGGCATGGCCGTGGCCGTACTCGACCTGGACGAGGCCGCCTGCGCCGACACCGTGGCCGCCATCGTCGCGGCCGGCGGCAGCGCGCTGGCCGTCGGCGCGGACGTCACCGTGGGCGAGCAGGTCGACGCCGCCGTCGCGCGCGTGGCCGACACGCTCGGTGCGCCGACCGTGCTCGTCAACAACGCGGGCGTGATCCGCGACAACCTGCTGTTCAAGATGTCCGACGGCGACTGGGACACGGTGATCGACGTGCACCTGCGCGGCGCGTTCCTGATGAGCCGCGCGGTCCAGGCGCACATGACCGCGGCGGGCTACGGCCGGATCGTCAACCTCTCCAGCTCGTCCGCGTTGGGCAACCGCGGCCAGGCGAACTACTCGGCGGCCAAGGCCGGCCTGCAGGGCTTCACCAAGACGCTGGCGTTCGAGCTGGGCAAGTTCGGCGTGACCGCGAACGCGGTGGCACCGGGGTTCATCGTCACCGACATGACGGCCGCCACCGCGGCCCGAGTCGGCATGGAGTTCGAGGCCTTCCAGCAGGCCGCCGCCGAGCAGATCCCGGTCCGCCGGGTCGGCCGGCCCGAGGACGTCGCGAACACCATCGCGTTCCTGGCGAGCGAGGGCGCGGGCTTCGTGTCCGGCCAGGTGATCTACGTCGCCGGCGGCCCGCTGTGCTGACCACGGCCGAACTCGACGACAGGGTGGACGAGTTCATCGCGGCCCATCCGGACACCGACGACGCGCTCGGCTACCTGCGGGCGCGATTCGACGCCGGACTGGCCTGGGTGCACCACCCGGTGGGCCTGGGCGGGCTCGGTGCGCCGCGCGCGCTCCAGCCAGCCGTGGACGCGCGGTTCGCCGCCGCCGGTGCGCCGTCCAACGACCCGGGTCGGATCGGCATCGGGCTGGGCATGGCCGCGCCGACCGTGCTCGCGTACGGCACCGCGGAGCAACGCGCGCGCTGGCTGCGGCCGTTGTGGACCGGTGAGGAGGTGTGGTGCCAGTTGTTCAGCGAACCCGGCGCGGGCTCCGACCTCGCCGCGCTGGGCACCCGCGCCGTGCGCGACGGAGACGAGTGGGTTGTGGACGGCCAGAAGGTCTGGACGTCGATGGCGCACGAGGCGCGCTGGGCCATCCTGGTCACCCGCACCCACCCCGAACTGCCCAAGCACCGCGGGATGACCTACTTCGTCTGCGACATGAGCGCGCCCGGCGTCGAGGTGCGACCGCTGCGCCAGGCCACCGGCGAGGCCGAGTTCAACGAGGTCTTCCTCACCGGCGTGCGCATCCCCGACGCCCACCGCCTGGGCGCGGTCGGTGACGGGTGGAGCGTGGCCCGCACCACCTTGATGAACGAACGCGTCGCCATCGGCGGCGGCACCGGGCCGCGCGAGGGCGGCATGATCGGCATCGTCGCCGACACCTGGCGCAGGCGCCCGGAACTGCGCACCGCCGGGCTGCACGACCGGCTGATGCGACTGTGGGTGGAGGCCGAGGCGGCCCGGCTGACCTCGGCACGGCTGCGCCTGCAATCGGCGGCGGGCGAACCCGGCCCCGAGGGATCGGCGGCCAAGCTCGCGTTCGCCCGGCTCAACCAGGAGATCTCCGGTCTGGAACTGGACCTGCTGGCCGAACAGGGCCTGCGGCACGACGAATGGACCATGCGCCGCCCGGCGTCGGTGGACTTCACCACCCGCTCCCCCGGCTACCGCTACCTGCGCGCCAAGGGCAACTCGATCGAGGGCGGCACCTCGGAGATCCTGCTCAACGTGATCGCCGAGCGCGTCCTGGGCCTGCCCGCGGAGCCTCGGGTGGACAAGGACGCCGCGTGGAAGGACCTGCCTCGATGAGCGTCACCGAGCACCTCCTCTACACCGAGGACGAGAGCGAACTGCGGTCCGGCGTTCGGAACCTGCTCACCGAACGGGTGCCCCTGGCCGGGCTGCTCGCGCGGATCGAGACGAACGAGCCGTACGACCCGAAGTTGTGGCGCGTGCTGACCGAGCAGATCGGCGCGGCCGGGCTCGCAATCGACGACGCCCACGGCGGCAGCGGCGCCTCCTGGCGCGAAACGGCCGTGGTCATGGAGGAGTTGGGCCGCGCGGTCGCGCCGACCCCGTTCCTGGGCAGCGCGGTGCTCGCGACCGCGGCCTTGCGGACGGTGCGGGCCGGCGCGCTGCTCGCCGATCTGGCCGGCGGCCGGCGCAGCGCGACCCTGGCACTCTCCTTCGCCTCCGTTCCCGGCGTGCTGGTGCCGTACCCGGTGCGCGCCGACGGCGACGTGCTGACCGGCACGGTGACCTCGGTCGTGGACGCCGGCACCGCCGACGTGCTCGTCGTGCCCGCCGACACCGCGGACGGGCCCGTGCTCTACGCGGTCGACGCCGGGCAACACGCCGTCGACCGACGCCCGGTGGTCTCGCTCGACCTGACCCGGCCGCTGACCGACCTCGTGCTCACCGGTGCGATCGGCACCGTGCTGGCCCGCGGCGAGCAGGCCGAGGCGGCGGTGGCGACCGCGCTCGCCACCGGGGCGGCGCTGTTGGCGTCCGAGCAGCTCGGCGTCGCCGAGTACTGCCTGGAGAGCACCGTCGCCTACATGAAGACCCGCCACCAATTCGGCCGTCCGGTGGGCTCGTTCCAGGGGCCCAAGCACCGCCTCGCCGCGCTGTGGGTGTCGATCGCCCAGGCCCGGGCGGTGGCCCGCCACGCCGCCGCCTGCGTGGCCGCCGACGACCCGGACACCGCGGTCGCGGTCGCCCTCGCGCAGGCGCACTGCTCGGAGATCGCGGTGCGCGCCGCGGAGGAATGCGTGCAACTGCACGGCGGCATCGGTTTCACCTGGGAACACCACCCGCACCTGTACCTCAAGCGCGCCAAGGCCGACGCGCTCGCGTTCGGCACTCCCGACCGGCACCGCGCGATCCTCGCGCGGCTGGTCGACCTGCCCGCCTGACCCGGCCCGGGGGCGGCACACCCGCCCCCGGATCCCGCCGGCGCCACCACGAAGGAGCACCATGCGCGTCTTCGAGAACATCCCCGAGGTGTTCGCCGCCCGGGGCGAACCGCTCGGCACCAGCGATTGGTTGATCGTCGATCAGGAACGGATCGACACGTTCGCCCGGGCCACCGGCGACCACCAGTGGATCCACGTGGACGTCGAGCGGGCCAAGGCCGGGCCGTTCGGCGGCACCATCGCGCACGGCTATCTGACCCTGTCGCTGATCCCGGCGCTGGCCGCCGACCTGTTCACCGTGCGCGGCGTGCGAATGGGGGTCAACTACGGCTCGGACAAGGTGCGCTTCCCCGCCCCGGTCCCGGCCGGCGCCCGGGTGCGCAACCACGCCGTCCTGATCGACGCGGTCGAGACCGCGCAGGGCGTACGGCTGACGGTGCGGCACACCGTCGAGATCGAGGGCGTCGCCAAGCCCGCATGCGTCGCGGACACCCTCTCTCTGCTCGTCCCGTAGCACCCCGGCTCCCTGCTCGTCCCGTAGGGCCTGTCTTCGATCCCCGCCGAGCACCGCGAGACGGGATTGCGGACAGGCCCGAGCACCCCGGCCGGTCGTGCCCCGACGCCCGGCCGCCTCCGGCACCTTGACAGGTAAGGATCACGAGTGAGCTTCAACCTCGCCGTCATGCTGCGCGAGTCCCGCCTCGCGACCCCCGACACGGCATGTCTGATCTATCAGGGCAGGTCGATCACCTATCGCGAACTCGACGACCTCAGCAGCCGGTTCGCCCGCGGGCTGCGGGCGAAGGGACTCGGCCGGGACGACGTGCTGGCGATATGCCTGCCCAACGTGCCCGAATTCGTGGTGGCCTACTTCGGCGCGCTCAAGGCGGGCGTCACGCTGATGCCGCTGAGTCCGCTGCTCAAGGCGACCGAGATCGCGTACCACCTCGCCGACTCCGGCGCCCGCACGCTGATCGCCTTCGACGTGTTCGCCGCCGAGGCGCTCGGCGCCGCGGCGGCCGTATCCGGCACGACGGTGTACGTGGTCACCCTGGCCGAGGACGGCCCGGTGCCGCAGGGCACCCTCGCCTTCGCCCTGTTGCTGCCGGAAGGCCCGCCGGATCGGGCCGAGTTGATCCGCGGCGACATCGAGCCGACGTCGGGCGACGACACCGCGGTCCTGCTGTACACCAGCGGCACCACCGGCCGTCCCAAAGGCGCCGAACTCACGCACTTCCAGCTGTACTTGAACTGCACCACCTCGGGCGACCTGTTCGACGTGCTGCCCGGCGACGTCTCGCTCGGCGCGCTGCCGCTGTTCCACGTCTACGGCCTGTCCAGTGTGCTGAACGTGAGCGTGCGCTACGGCGGAACCGTGTCCCTGGTGCTGCGGTTCGAGGCGCAGAGCGTGCTCGACCAGATGGTCCGGGACCGGGTGAGCGTGATCGTGGGCGTGCCCACGATGTACGTCGCGCTGCTGGCCGCCGACCGCACCGGGCGCGACCTGTCCCGGCTGCGGGTGGGCAGTTCGGGCGGGGCGTCGATGCCCGGCGAGGTGATCCGCGAATTCGAGAAGGCGTTCGGCATAGTGATCCTGGAAGGCTACGGCCTCTCCGAGAGCGCGAGCACCGCGACGTTCAACCGCAGCGCCGACGACCGGCGGGTGTTGTCCGTGGGCAAGCCGATCTGGGGCGTGGAACTGCGCGTCGCGGACCCGGACGACGTGCCGCTGCCGCCCGGCGCCGAGCACGTGGGCGAAATCCTGCTGCGCGGGCACAACATCATCACCCGCTACCGCAACGCCCCCGACGCCACCGCCGAGGCGTTCCGCAACGGCTGGTTCCACACCGGCGACCTCGGCTACCTGGACGAGGACGGCTTCCTGTTCGTGGTGGACCGCAAGAAGGACCTGGTGATCCGGGGCGGCTACAACGTCTACCCCCGCGAGGTGGAGGAAGTGCTGTACACCCACCCGGCGATCGCCGAGGCAGCCGTGGTCGGCAGACCGGACGAGCGGCTCGGCGAGGAGGTCGTCGCGGTGGTGGCGCTGCGCTCCGGCGAGGCGGCCGACCCGGACGAGATCATCGCGTTCTGCAGGGAACGCATGGCCGCGTACAAGTACCCGCGTGTCGTGCGGATACTGGACGAACTGCCCAAGGGCCCCTCCGGCAAGATCATGAAGAAGGAGTTGCGTTGCGTATGACCACGCCCGCCGACGGGACCCTGCCCGCCGACCGCACCAACCGGCAGATCCGACTGGCCGCACGCCCGTTCGGTCTGCCCAAGCCCACCGACTGGGACCTGGTCGACGAACCCGTGCACGAACCGGCGGACGGCCGACTGCTGGTGGAGGTCTCGCACATCTCGCTCGATCCGGCGATGCGCGGCTGGATGAACGACGTGCGCTCGTACATCCCGCCGGTGCGGATCGGCGAGGTGATGCGCGCCGGCGGGATCGGCCGGGTGATCGCGTCCCGGCACCCGGACTTCGCGGTCGGCGAGCACGTGTACGGCCCGTTCGGCGTGCAGGAGTACGCCGACTCGGACGGGACCGGTGTGCACCGGGTGGATCCGGCCGCGGCGCCGTTGTCGACCTATCTGGGCGCGCTCGGGATCACCGGACTGACCGCGTACTTCGGGCTGTTCGACATCGGCGACCCACAACCGGGACAGACCGTGCTGGTCTCCGGCGCGGCCGGCGCGGTGGGCAGCGTGGTCGGGCAACTCGCCCGGCTCAAGGGTTGTCGAACCGTCGGCATCGCGGGCGGCCCGGACAAGTGCCGGCTCCTGGTCGAGGAGTTCGGCTTCGACGCGGCCGTCGACTACAAGAACGAGGACGTCACGGCCGCGCTGCGCAAACACTGCCCGGACGGCGTGCACGTGTACTTCGACAATGTCGGCGGCGAGATCCTGGACGCCGCGCTGACCCGGCTGGCTCGGGGTGCCCGCGTGGTGATCTGCGGCGCGATCTCGCAGTACAACAACACCGAACCGGGTCCGGGACCGGCGAACTACCTGTCGCTGCTGGTGAATCGGGCTTCGATGACCGGCATGGTGGTATTCGACTACGCCGATCGTTACGCCGAGGCGAGCGCCGAGTTGGCCGGGTGGCTCGCGGACGGGCGGTTGCGCTCGCGCGAGGACGTGGTCGAGGGCGACGTGACGGCGTTTCCGCAGACGCTGCTGCGGTTGTTCTCCGGCGCCAACACCGGGAAGCTGGTGCTGCGGATCCGGTGAGCACCGGGGCATCGACCAGTGTGGCCGCCGGCTCCCCCTCCGAGCGATCGGTTGGCACGATCGGGACGGTCCCGCCTTCCGGCGCGCGGCCGGCGCCCCGGCGTTCCGCTGGGCCGACACGCCGGCGGGCGCCCGCCCCTTCGCGGACGAACGCACGCCGACAGGGCGAGGCGAGTAGCCGCCGTCCCGACGCCACCCGCCGGACCCGCCCCGCCCCGCCTGCATCGCGCGGGGCAGGGCAGGGCAGGTCCGGTGTCGCGTGCGCGGCCCGTTCAGCAAGGTGGCCGGCTCGTGGCCGAAGGCGGCCACCGGGCGACTGACCCGGGGCCACGGCCGTGACGCGCACGGGTGGGGGCTCAGGTGTGGTGCAGGGTGGCCAGTTCGGGGCCGAAGGCGACCACCAGGCGGTTGCCCGGGGCCACGGCCAGGGCGTGTACGGGCAGCGGGAAGAGCAGGCAGGGGCCGACTGGGGTGCGGGTGGTCAGGTCCCATACGCGAACCGTGCCGCGCTCGTCGGGGGCGCCGGTGGAGCCGCCGATCGCCGCGACCGGCCGGCCGTCGAGCAATCCGGTGGCCACGGCCGACACGTGCTCGGCCAGGGGTTCGCCGATCGGCTCGCGCGTGGTCAGGTCCCATACCCGTGCCGCATCCCAGCTGCCGGTCACGGCGACCGGGCGGCCCCGGACGACGGCCGTGGCCACGCCCGTGACCACGCACGCGTGCCCGGCCAGGGGTGCGCCGAACTCGGCCCCGGTGGCCAGGTCGAAGACTCGTACCGCGTTCTCGCATCCGGCGTCGGGGCCGGACTCGGCACCGGCCACGACGACCGGACGCCCGTCCAGCACGGCCGTCGCCACCGCCCACACCGCGGCGCTCAGCGGTTCGCCCACCGGCAGGCCGGTGGCCGGATCCCATACCCGTACGCCGGCCGCGTCGCCGGTCACCGCGACCGGACGGCCGGCCACGACGGCCCGTGCCGCGCCCACCCAGGCGGTCCGGCCGACCAGGGGCCGGCACAGCTGGTGCCCACCATCGAGATCGAACACCCGCACCGTCGCACCCCACCCGGCGGTACCCGCGACCACGACCGGACGGCCGCCGACCAGTGCCGTGGTCACCGCGTCCACACGTCCGTCGTGCCCGATCAGCGGCTCGCCGATGGGCCGCTCGGGAACCAGCGCGCGGACCTCCGGCGCGGCCTCCGGGGCACCGACATCCGCGCCACCGGCAGGGGAGCAGGCGTCCGCACCACCGGCAGGCGAGGAGGCACCGCCCGGCGCCGCCGAACGGTCGGCCGCCGCCCAGGGTCCGGTCACCCAGTCCAACCGCCACCGCAATGGGAGTTCGCGCCCGGCACGGTGCTCCGCCGGCACCGGCTCCGTCGCTGCACCGTCGTCGGCGCGGACGTCAGCGACGTCACCGATATCGCCCGCCACGAGCCAAGAGATCTCATCCTGCGCAAGGTTGGACATATCACCATTGTGCCCGCCACCACCCCCGAGGCGCACGGCCGCCGGGCCGGCGCCACGCCGGAGAAATCGACGCCCACACGCGGCACACCCGGGGGAAAGGCATACCGCCATGCCCGCCCCCTCCCCTCGCACCCTGCGCCCCCGCACCCGCCCCACCGACAACACCGACCACGCCGTGCACCGGGCCCGGCGACACCCACCGACCACACCGACAAACCGGCCACACCGTACGCCGGGCCCGACAGCACCCGCCGACGGCGCCGCGGCACCTCGGCGTCTCCCGGATTCGATGGTGGGCGGGTGCCGGCTGTACGACTCGGGCGCGCCGCGTGGCGGGATCGATCACCATCCGACTTCACGCCGAGTCGAGGCCGAGTGGGATATCCCCCGCCTCGCCGCGAGTGCCGAATCAATTCCGCGCGGCGGAGCCGTCCTCGTCTTCCGGCCAGTGCGTCGCCAGGCCCAGGCGCCGGTGCAGGTCGGGGTCGAGGAAACCGGTGATCTCGGCGATCCGGCCGCCCCTGAGGGTCAGTACGTTGACCGCGGCGAGCCGAAACGAGCGGGCACCCGGCTCGCGGGTGTAACAGGCGTACCCGGGCTGTCCGTTCGCCGGGAACGGCTTCAGCCGCCACCCGGCGGCGAACACCCGCTCGGCGAAGAACCGGCCGACATCCTCGCGCCCGTCGAACCACGCGGGCAACGGCGCCATGGTGAGGCGCGCGTCCGCGGCGAGCAGTTCGAGCAGCGCCGGCACGTCGGCACGCTCCCACGCCGAGCCGAACGCGGCCACCGCCGCACTCCGGCCGGCCTCGCCGAGCAGCGCCGCCTCGTCCTGCTGCGATGCGGCCGGCAACCGCCGACCGACCGTGCTCCGGGCCCGCTGGAGCGCGGCGTCGACCACGGCCGGTGTGCTGTCCAGGATGTCGGCCACCTCCCACACCGAGAACTCCGGCACCTCACGCAGGATCAGCACCGCGCGCTGCGCCGCGGGCAGCGACTGGAGCGCCGCGACGAAGGCCAACTCCACGCTCTCGCGCCGCAGATACCGGGCGGCGGGGTCCGCGTCGAGGTCGACCCCGGCCGGTTCCTCGTCCGGCCACGGCTCCAGCCAGATCGGCCCGGGCACCGGTTCGCCGAGCCGGGCGGTGTCCCTACGGGCCGGGCCGTGGTCCGGGGACAGCAATCGGCGGGGTCGGCGGGTACTCGATTGCAGGCACACATCGGTCGCGATCCGGTACAGCCACGTGCGCAGCGCGGCGCGGCCCTCGAAGCCGGTCGGGCCGCGCAGCGCGGCGAGCAGCGATGCCTGCGACGCCTCCTCGGCGTCCTGTATCGAACCGAGCATGCGATAGCAGTACGCGGACAACTCGCGCCGGTATCCCGCCACCAACCGCTCGAACGCCGCTTGGTCACCCCGACCGGCAGCGCGCAGCAACTCCGCCTCGGGCACCGCGTCCACGTGGTCCATCGACCGATCATGCCGGCTCTCCGCCTCGGCGCCCGTGAACCGAACGGTCGCCGGGCACACGCGACGACCGGGCCGCACTCGAGTGCCCCCGGCCGACGCGAGATGATCACCGCATGCACCAGATCATCTTGATGTCCGATCCACGCGTGGCCGCCATCCCGGTGCGGGACTGCGACGAGCCGCTCGTGGACGTCCGCGTGGACGGCTCGCTGCCGGTGGACCCGCGGCAGGAGGAGCACGCCGCCGCTTTCGCGTTCCTGCGCGTGGGCGTGCTCGACCGATTGATCAAGGCCCAGGAGGCGCTGCCGCACGGGCTGCGACTGCTGTTCGTCGAGGGATATCGGCCGCCGTCCCTGCAACGGCTCTACTTCGAGGAGTACGCGGCCGAGCTGCGGGCCGCCAACCCGGACTGGTCCGCCGACCGGATCCACGTCGCGGCCAGCCGCTACGTCTCGCCGCCGGACATCGCCCCGCACAGCGCCGGGGCGGCGGTCGATCTGACCCTGGTGGGCCCGGACGGGCACGAACTCGACCTCGGCACTCCGATGAACGCCAGTCCCGAGGAGAGCGACGGCGCGTGCTACACCGGCGCCGAGAACATCACCGCGACCGCCCGGGCCAACCGCGACGTGCTCGGCACCGCGCTGACCGCCGCCGGCCTGGTCAACTACGCGACCGAGTGGTGGCACTGGTCCTACGGCGACCGCTACTGGGCCCTGGCCACCGGGGCCGAGGCAGCCCTGTACGGGCCTCGCGAACTCGACTGACGCCGGCATCGGGCACCCGAAGACGACGGCGGGTGCCCGCGGACGTCGGTGGATAGGGTTCGTCTTTCGGACCATCCAAGGAGGCGGCACGTGGTCGACATCGGCAGACTCACGCCGGCGGACCGGGCGGACTGGGAGCTCCTGTTCGAGGGCTACAACTCCTTCTACGAGCGCACCCTGGCCCCCGAGCTGTTCGACCGGGCCTGGGCCGCGTTCCAGGACGACACCCGGATGCACGCGCTGGGCGCGAAGGTGGACGGCCGACTGGTCGGCATCGCCCACTTTCTCGTGCATGCCAGTACCACGACGCCGGACGTCTGTTACCTCCAGGACCTGTTCACCGCGCCGGAGGCCCGGGGGCGGGGCGTGGCCGGGGCACTGATCGCCGCGGTGACCGAATGGGCCCGCGAGCGGGAGTGCTCGCGGGTGTACTGGTCGACCCACCAGGACAACACCACCGCCCGGCGGCTCTACGACCGGGTAGGGCTGAACCGGGGCTTCGTGCTGTACCAGATCAACCTCCGACCGCGGATGATCCCCTAGGGAATGTATGCGCCGCTGAACATCGGTCGGTCGGCCAAGATCTCATTGTGCAGTGGCGCAGCACGGTCCGGGATCCTCGTTCAGGCTTGGGCGGGCCGGTCAGCGAGGTCGAGAACCATGGCGTTGTAGAACGGCGCGCCCTCCCATGGGTGCGATACGCCGACGGTGCGGTATCCCCACGACGCGTACGCGGACTGCGCCGGGGCTGCCTCCGGTTCCGGGCGGACGGTGAGTGTCACCCGTTCGACGTGCAGGCCCTCGAGTAGCGCGGCGTGGAGAGCAGCGGCGATACCGTGGCGGCGCCACTTTTCACGGACCGCGAGTTCGAGGATCACCCACGTGCGGTTGCCGTCCTCGCGCTTGAAGTCGTCCGCGAGGACTTCATCCACGTTGTTCCACCACCCGGTATCGCGGGGGAGAAGGTATCCGTACGTGAACCCGATGACGTCTTCGCCGTCGCGGGCGATGATCAGACGCATCCCCGGCCGTTGCGTGTGGAAAAGGTAGTGGTCGATGAACTGGGCTACGTCCGAGGGGCCTTCGCTGTACGGCGGTTCGGCATAGACCTCCTCGTAGGCCGGCAGGAAGGCGTCGAGCTGTCCTGCGGCCTCCTGGCCCTGGTATCGCTCGTACGTCACCTCGGTCTCGGTCATCACGCTGCCCCCTTCGTTTTCACGTATTCGGCCAATTCGGCGGTGGCCTCCCGGGCGGAGACGGCGTCGACGGCGCGCAGCGAGCCGACCACCTCGGTGAGACGTCGCATGACGCGTCCCGATTCCACCTCTTCCAGGTCGGTCAAGCTTGCTACGGCTTGGGCGGCGCCTTCGTCGACTTCCCCGGCGCCGATCAGGCCCCGGGCCAGAGTGAGGCGGTACAGGGCCCGGTTGCGTCCGTAGTTGGCCTCCTGATGGGCAAGCGCGGCTCGCAAAAACGCGGTTGCCGCTTGGTGGTGGCCGAGTTCGGTGTAGAGGAGTCCTTGCGCGTAGTCCAGCTCGGCATGCCCGTGGAACGCGGCCCACTCGGGCGATGGGCGGCCGCGCCCGTTGCGGTCGACGAGCCGCAGGGCGTCGCTCATGCGACGTCGAGCGGAGGTGTCGTCGGCCAGCAGCGACAAAGCGCGCGCTTCCCGGGCGGCGATGAGGGATTGCAGGATCGGCGACCCGAGGCGGGTCGCACGGTCCTGGGCGGCGCAGGCCGAGTCGAGGCCGTCGCGGGGCCGTCCCTCGTGGCACGCCTGGAGGCTCATGGAGGAGAAGACCAGGATTTCGAGGTTGGTGTCGCGGAGCATCGTGGCCGTCGTCAGGGCCTCGCCCCAATAGCGTCGCGCGTCGTCTTGCTTGTCGGCGTCGTAGTACAGCCAGCCGCAGTGCTCGGCGACCTCTCCCGAGAGAAGCCGGAGTTGACGACCGATCGTGTCCGGGTACTTGCTGGTGTTGATGATCCGGCGGACGCGACTCAGGTGGCGGACGGCCAGGGATCGGACGTCGCTGCCGCCGTACGCCGCGTCGAGTTGGAAGAGGACGTGGAGGCCGGCCCGGAGTTCGAGCAGATGTGTGGTGCCGATGGCGCCGGTGCCTCCGGCCGGGCTCAGGGGGACCACGTGGGCGGGCAAGCTCAATGCGGAGGCTGCGCCGATGGAGTCGGCCAGGAACGCCCGTCGGTCCACGCCGGTGCCCTTCTGTGCGAGGAGTGGTGCACTCCCCACGGTGACACTTGGCGGTGGTCCAGGAAACCCGATCTCGCTTGGGCAGACGGCGAACATGGCGTGGAGAGTCCTCCAGGCGCGCGCCCGGGGTGCAGGTGGGTCGGGTTGACGCCACCGGCGGTACTGGCGGTCCGTCAGGGTGACCGCTTCGCCGAGCAGGTGTGCCGCAGTGTGGAAGGCCCGCAGAAAGTCCGCCGGCTTGTCCCAGCCGCGCGCACTACAGGCGTGTTCGAAGGGCGTCTGCTCCGGCACTACGTCACCTCCGTGATCTGAATCACTACGAACGGTAGCGACTCTCCGGGCGCCGCAAGGTCCGTTGTCCACGAAAGGTCCGGCCGAAAGTCCGCCGGAATGTCCGGTGGCACCGGTTCTACGGGCGTTGGCTGGTTCGAAAGCTCGACAAGCACGCATTGGCCATCGACCCGCTCGGAAGTTGCAGAGCAATGCCGAGCACACACGCGGAGGATGCCCCTCGTGAGTGATCGACTCACCGCGGTTCGTGTCCTGGAGACCAACGACCCGGGACAGCCCGTACAGCTCCAGCTCCAGGTGAATTGGGACGAGCCCGACGGCCGAGACTTCGACGTCACCCTGACTCAGCTCTGGGAGTTGCACGCGCACATCGGCGCCCGGCTCGCCCGATACCCCGCGCCCTCGCTGACGGCTGGTGATTCGCGATGACGAGTCGTTCGCCGGGTGTTCGCCATCTCAACGCCGGACGTCCCGCACGTCTGGTGGCGTTCGGGACATGGCTGTCGTCGGCCGCGCCTTCGAAGGCGCAGGCACATGTGCAGTGGTACGAGTCGGGCGCGGCATGGCTGCGCCCGGGGATGGTGTTCTCGGCCGTCGTTGTCCCGGCCCGGCTGGTTCACGTCGCGCTCCGGGTGCGGAAACCGGAAGAGTGCGTCGAGCCATTGGCGCGGTTCCTGGCCGGTCCGGTGTTCTACAGCCCCCCGGGGCCGAGCACGAGTCGTACACGGCGCTGCTGCCGGTGGCCGAGGGACGGACGTGGCGCGAGCCGCAGACACGACCGTGCTCGGGTCAGGCGCTGCTGTGGGTGCCGGCGCCCGGCCGGTACCTGCCGGCGACCGATGGGGGTCCTTGGTGGGTTGTCGCCGGTGGCGGCGACTCGTTGTGCGCGGCGGTCGACTTGACCGCGCTCGTTCTGCGCTCTCGCACGGAACCCTTGCGGTGGTCGGGGTGATGAGGCGCCGATGGTTGCCGTCGAGACGGGCCACGGTCCACCGGGTCGTAGGACCTGCACGGGAGAGCGCTGCGGTGAGGAGTACCGCCTCGACGAGCCACCCGAGCGCCGCCGGCAGCCAGGTCTACACGAGGTGCCTGCCGTCCCGGCGGGAATCCGCCTGGGAGGCCCGCCGGTTTGTGACCTCGGCGCTGGCCGCGTGGGGGCTCGCCGACGACGACGGCCAGGCGCTCGTCGTCATCAGCGAGTTGGTGTCGAACGCCCACCTCCACGCCGCTACCCCGACGATCCGCGTCGGTGTGCGGCGGGTGGGGCCGCGACTGGTGCGGGTCTTCGTGGTCGACCGGTCGGACGTCATGCCGCTGGTCCGGCCCCCGGATACCGGTTCCGTCGGCGGACGGGGCCTGACGCTGGTGGACGCGCTGTCCGAGGGCCGGTGGGGGGTGGATCCGTTGCCTGTCGGCAAGCGGGTGTGGGCCCAAGTATCGGTGACCGCAGCGGACGGTCCCACGTGAGGGGCGAGTCATGGATCGCCGATGGGTGGTCGGCCTGTGTTGGCGATGCGAGCAGGTCGACGTGCCGGTGTTGTGGCTCGGCCCCGTGCACACCGACTACGAGGGCCCCGGACCGTTCTACACCTGCGAGCCGTGTATCCGCCGCCTCGAAGCCCTCGTCCGCACCTACCAAGACCAGCGGGCCAGTGAATAGCGAAGCGATCCGCCGCCCTTGTCGTGAAGGAATCCACGATGTCCCTTGATTCTTCTGCTCCTTCGGACACGTCAGCGGAGGGGGTGAGCCGTGGGAATGGCTGCTGGAAGCGGCCCCGTTGGCGCCGCAGGCGCGCGCCGAGTGGGCGCACGCTCGGGCCGGTTGGTTCATGCCGGGGACGGTGTTCTCCGCCGTGTCGCTCCCGGCCGGGGCGGTTCACGCCGCGATCGGCAACTGGCGGACGTTGAACCAGTTCGCCGAACACCTCACGTCGGTGGTCGACGGGCCGATGTTCTACCGGCCGAGGACGCGCGGCAGTGACGACGACACGTACACGGGTCTCGTGCCCTACTCCGTGGGTCGCCGCTGGGTCGTGCCGTTGACGACCCTGGAGCCCGCTGACCGGCCCCTGCTCATCCCCGCGCCCGATCGGTACGCGCCGGAGCGCACCGGCCCGTGGTGGGTGGTCTCGGTGGAGGAATCGAAACGCTTCTGTTCGACACAGGCATTGACCCGGCTCGTCAACGCCGGTCGCGGAAGGTGGCTGGGCGAGTGACCCGGAAGGCACGGGAGCAGACCTTTCGGCGCCTGGACGACGCGGTCAGGGACGCGTTCGCCGGCCGGCTCGACGTCCGTCCGCCCACTGCGGTGTACGGCTGACCCAGATCTGTCCCCTGCCGCCGCCCGCTCCCGGTCGTATGAGACGGGCGGCACCCGGTCCCGCAGACCGTCTTGCGCGGCTGCGGGGCCGGTCTCCCATCGCCCCACACCCGGCCGGAGAAGCCGCGCCCACCGCGAGGCCGGGCGTGGGGCACCGACCACAGAACGTGCAGGAGGTTGGTTCGAGTGCACAACAGGAACAGAGTCGATCCCGAGAGACTGCGCCGTCTGGACGAGGCAATCGCGGAGGCCGGCGCCGGGTGGTACCTGCCTCGCGAGCCCCACGACTCCTACCTGACCGAGGTGTTCGAGCACCCCGACCGGGGCGGAATGTACGACGCCTTGGACTGCCCGACGGGATCCCACGTCACCCTGCTCCGCGAGTTCCCGATCGACGGCACCGGGCCGGTCTGGTTCAAGGTGCTGCCGGCGGGGACCGGCGTGGACGACATCGGGCCCCGCTGGCTGGTCGGTACCGCGGCTCAGGTGCACGACTGGTACACGGAGTACCGGCAGTTCCTGATCGACACCGGTTGGCGAATCGCCGATTCGACGAGCATCAACGTCGAAGTCATCGAGCCGGCTCGGCTCGTCTCCTGATCAGCCCATCGAACTCCCGCCCGGCCGTGCTGTCTTGCGCCCCGGCCGGCGAGGGGGCCCATCCCATCTCATCGTGGAGGTCCACGTGACCGCACGTCCGATCAGCACCGGAGATCAAGCCGCGTCCTGCTACTTCCGAACGACGGTCGATCACCCATACCGCAAGGCACTCGTTCAGATCTGCGAGCCGTGCAACATGCTGTGCCGCCACTGCTTCGTCAGCGCCACGAAGCGCGGCACGTTCATGTCCGTCGTCCAGATCCGGGAGCGGTTGATCCCGGCCCTCCTGGCGGCCCGGGTCACGCGCGTCACGGTGACCGGCGGGGAGCCCTTCGTCCACGAGGACCTGATCGAGATCGTCGCGGAGTTCCGCGAGGCCGGGCTCTCCGTCGGCGTCTGCACCAACGGCACGGGCGTGAGCGACGCGGACGTGACCGCGCTGGCCTCGCTGGACGCCCACATGAACGTGAGCCTGGACGGGTTCGCGGAGGAGTCGCACTCCGTGTTCCGCGGCCTCCCCGGGTGCTTCGAGGAAACGGTCGGGACGATCCGGCGGTTCGCTGCGGCCGGCATCCTCCAGGGTTTGCTGTGCACCCCGAACAACCTCGCGGAGGACGAGGAGTGCCGGAAGCTGGTCGAGTTCGCCCGGGATCAGGGCGCGAAGTATGTGCTGATGAACCCGCTGGGCTCGATGGGGCGGGGCGCGTCCAAGTCGGCGCAAGAGAAGCTGCGCACGCCCGACGAGCAGATGCGGGAGATCCGGCGGATGACCGCACCGTTCGAGGCCGACGGCCTGGAGATGGTGAACATCCGGTTCCCCAACGCGGCTAAGCCGCTGGCGCCGTGCGAGGCCGGAAACATCATCTATGTCTTCACCGATGGCGGTGTGGCGATCTGCCCGTACCTGGTGTTCGCCGCCCGGGCAAAGGTTTCCCGGCACCCGGACACCGACTTCCTTGTCGGGAACGTGTGGGAGCACGACGATGTCGCGGCGCGGCTGGACGTGTACGGCAAGTTCGGCGACCGCTGGGATCTGGGTGGCAACTCGACGTGCGGGGCCTGCTCGATGTCGGCGTCGTGCGGGAAGGGATGCCCCGCGGCGGTCGTGGCCGCCGGGGAACGGATCGGCGCGGTCGACACCGAGCAGTGCCCGATCGTCCCGAGGCAGGCACGGATACTGCCCGTGGTCGGTGCGTGATGGCCGGGGAGTTCTTCACGATCGACGGGCCGGGCGGCGTGGGGAAGTCGACGGTGACCGCCGCCGTGGCGCTGGAGTTGCGGACGATCGGCGTGGCGGTGTACCAGACCCGGGAACCGAGCGACACCCCGCTGGGGCTGCTCGCGCGCAACGGCACCGACACGTACCAGGGTATGGCGATGGCGTGCCTGATCGCGGCGGACCGGTACGCGCACCTGGACGAGGAGATCCGGCCGGCGCTTGCGCGCGGCGAGACGGTCGTGTGTGACCGGTACGTCGCCTCGTCGCTGGTGCTCCAGGTCCTGGACGGCGTGGACCTCGATGTGGTGTGGGAATTGAATCGGCACGCCGACATGCCCGACGTCGCCGTGATCCTCAATGCCCGCACCGACGTGATCGAAAGGCGGCTGACCGGCCGTGGCGCGCACAGCCGGTACGAGCGCGACCCCGCCGGCACTGCGCGGGAATGCGCTGCGTTCCGCGAGGCCGCTACTTTCCTCATGGCCGCCGGTGTGCGCGTCCTCCAGCTCGACGCGAGCAACGACGGCCCGGCCGCCGTCGCCAGTGCCGTGGTCGCGGCCGTCAGGGGCCCGTGGATGAAAGGCAATTCATGACCAGCCCGAGCACGCTCGACGTGCTGACGTTCAACCTGAACAACCCGAGTCGGCAGCGGGCCGAGCGCCAGCTCGCCTGTCTCGCGGCGCGGCCCGAGCAGGTGTATGTGCTCACCGAGACGGCCGACAGTGCCGGGTGCGCGTTCCTGGAGGAGCGGTTCACCGCGGCCGGGTATTCGGTGGCGTTCCCCCGGCCCGAGCAGCGCGGCGAGCGCGGCGTGATGGTCGTCAGTCGTCTTGCCACCCGCCCGGCGCCGTTCGCGGTCGGGTACCTGCCGCATCGCGCGGTCGCGGTCGCGGTCGACACCGACCGGGGGCCGCTCGACGTGATCGGCCTGTACGTGCCGTCGCGGGACGCGTCGCCGGAGAAGCGGGAACGCAAGGAGCGGTGGCTGAGGGAGTGCGCTGCGGTGCTTCCCGATGGCCGGACCGGCGCCCGGGTCGTGCTCGGGGACTTCAACGTCCTGGAACCCGATCACACGCCGCGCTACCGCTTCTTCGCCCCGTTCGAGTACGACTTCTACGGGGCGTTCGGCCGGGCCGGGTATACGGACGCGTTCCGAGCCCTGCACGCGGACGCACTCGAGTATTCGTGGGTCGGGAAGACTGGTGACGGATACCGCTACGACCACGCGCACGTCTCGGCCGGCCTGAGCGGTGCGCTGCTCGGTTGCTCGTACGTCCACGAGCCACGCACCGGCCCGGACCGGCTGACCGACCACTCGGCGCTGACTGTGCGGCTCGCCGTCACCGCATCGGTGCCGCTGTCGGTGACCGACCCGACGCGGGCAGAGGAGCCCGTGCCCGCCCTGTTCTGACACCTGTACGACCGTGGGAGAAGTGGATGGACACGAATACCTGGAAGCAGATCGACCGGCTTCGTGACTGGCTGGACGAGAACGCCGGCGAGCAGACCGAGCGGGAACGCACGCTGCTGCGCGTACTCAAGATCGGCGAGGAGTACGGGGAGGTCTCCGAGGCCCTGCATGGCGCTCTCGCCGCGAACCCCCGCAAGGGCGCGTCGCACTCGTGGGATGACGTGCGGAAAGAGCTGGTGGACGTCGCGGTGACGACGCTGGTGGCACTCGCGACGCTCACGCCCGACGCGCAGAAGATCTTCGACGAGCGGCTCGACGGGCTCGTGGATCGCGTGCTGTCGCCGTCTACCGAGCCCTCGTAAAGCCTGGACGCGAGAGGAAACGGGCGGCCCAGGTAATGGAGCAGAGTCGGCCTTGCTGGGCCTCGCTCGAATGAGCGTGACGAACGCTCGGGCTCATCCGTTAACCGTAGACAGACGTGTTTCGGCCATTGCCGTTGCGCGTCGGGTCGCCCGCCCCTTCGGGGGCGTGGTGGCCGGCGGGTGGCCGTGCTCCGCAAAGCTGTGATTGGCCCGCTGAGCAGGGGCTCGGTGCCGTGTCTGGCGCCGGGCCCTTTGCTTTGTTCGAAGGTTCGCCCGCCCGTGCACCCGTGGGCGCACGGGCCCGTGCCGATCCGGGTAATGTCGGGCTGGAGCGGGCCGAGACGTGCCGAGGCGGGTTTGCGTTAGTCGAGGTCGCGGCATTTGCGCAGGTCAGATGCGGTCCCGCACGAGGGGACGACACCCGGATGCACGCGCTGGGCGCGAAGGTGGACGGCCGACTGGTCGGCATCGCCCACTTTCTCGTGCATGCCAGTACCACGACGCCGGACGTCTGTTACCTCCAGGACCTGTTCACCGCGCCGGAGGCCCGGGGGCGGGGCGTGGCCGGGGCACTGAACCGGGGCTTCGTGCTGTACCAGATCAACCTCTGACCGCGGAGACCCTCCGGCCACGACGAACCTCCGCCCGCGGCGACCCTCCGACTGCGGAAGCGCTCCGAGTGCGGAGGTGCCCCGGCTGCGGAGAGGCTCCGATTCGCGCGATCCGACGCGGCTCCCTTGGTCAGAGGCCCAGTTGCGCGCCCAGCACCGCGGGGGCCTCGGCGAGGGACGGGCCGTACCAGGTGAGGTGGCGTCCGCTGACGAGCGCGGTCGGGATGCCCGGGAACGCCTCGGGGCCGTCCTCGGCGTCGAACGCGTAGGGCTCGTCCGGCAGCACCACCAAGTCCGGTCCGGTGGCCAGGAGTTCCTCCAGGGAGACCTTGGGCCAGCGCTCCGCGTGGGTCGCGAGCACGTTCTCGACGGCGAACCGGGAGAGCACATCGGCGGCGAAGGTGTCCCGGCCGGCCGCCATCCACGGGCGGCGCCACACCGGGATGATCGCCCGCCGCGGCCGAGCCGGCGGTACCGCGGCCCATGCGGCCCGACACCGGTCCAGCCAGGGCGGGGCGGGCAGCCGGCAACCGTGCACGAGCATGCGCTCCAGCGCCGTGAACGCCTCGTCCAGACCGCGAACCCGGGTCACCCAGACGGCGATTCCGGCCGCACGCAGGGCGGCCAGATCGACGGCGCGGTTCTCCTCCTCGTTGGCCAGGACCAGGTCCGGGGCGAGCGCACGGATCGTGTCCAGGTCGGGATTCTTGGTGCCGCGGACCCGGACCACGTCCAGTTCGGCGGGATGCGAGCACCAGTCGGTGGCACCGACCAGCAGACCGGGCGCACTCGCCGCGACCGCCTCGGTGAGCGAGGGGACGAGCGAGACCACCCGGCGCACGTCGGCCGGCACGGGCACGGTGAGGTCGAGATCGTCACGCATGGCCCGACCCTACGGCGCGAATGCGGCCCGCGGTCCCGCGGGCGGCGCGCACCGCGTCCGGGCCCGCCGGGCGGCGCAACCGCATCCCGTCGCCGTCGGCCGCGATCCGTACCGCCGCCGATGTCGCGTGCCGGCGGGCCTGCCCTTCGTCGGCGATCGAGGTGGACCCTAGGGTGGCTGCATGACCACGAGCACGGAAAATGGCGCCTCGGGCAGTACCGGCGACACCGACGGCCACGTCGACACCGGTCTGTTCGACGCATTGCGGACGGACGCGATAACCGACCTCACGGGCCTGCGCGAACTCTACGAACAACCCGGCGCGGCGGCGGCCGCCAAGGAGATGGACCGACTCACCGAGAAGACCCGGGCGCTGGTCGGCTGCGCGTCGCTGGTCTTCGTGGCCAGCGCGGACGCGCAGGGCCGTTGCGACGTGACCCCGCGCGGCGGGCCGGCCGGCTTCGTCACCGTGCTGGACGACCGCACCCTGGCCATCCCCGACGCCACCGGCAACAAGCGCCTGGACACGCTGCGCAACGTGCTGGAGACCGGCCGGGTCGGGCTGCTGTTCGTGATCCCGGGCCGGACCACGACCCTGCGCGCCAACGGCCGCGCATGCGTGTCCGCGCGACCCGAGTTGCTGACGCGGTTGACCGCCGTGGGCAAGCCGCCGGTGAGCGCCCTCGTGGTCGAACTGGACGAGGTCTACCCGCACTGCCCCAAGGCCCTGCTGCGCAGTTCGGCCTGGAAGCCGGAGGGTTGGCTGCCCGCCGACGCGCAGCCGAGTTCGGCCGAGGTGACCCTGGCCCAGCTGCGGATGCCCGGGTTGACCATCGAGGACATCCGCCAGGCGGAGGCCGACTCGCTCAAGTACCGCTACGAATAGCCCGCAGGGCCGGGGGCAGGACGACCGGCCGGCATCGGGGTTGGCAACGGCCGGAACCGGGGAATCCCACCTCCGTTCCGGCCGACGCCCCCACACTCGACGCCCCGTCGATCCGCCGACCTGCCGACCTGCCGACCTGCCCGATCCGACCCACCCGATCCGACCCATCGAGCGACGTCCCGCAAAACCCCGCGAGATCCCTGGAGTACGCCCCCGTGGATGCCTTGCCGCCCGCCGACCCCACCCTGCTGCATCCGATGCCGGGGCAGTCGCGCGTGGTCCTGCTCAAGCCGCTGGTGACCTCGCCGCTGATCGACGTCGGCGAATTCTCGTACTACGACGACCCGGACGATCCCACCGCGTTCGAGACCCGCAACGTGCTCTACCACTACGGCCCGGAGCGGCTGGTGATCGGCCGCTTCTGCGCGTTGGGCGAAGGCGTCCGGTTCATCATGAACGGGGCCAACCATCGCATGGACGGGCCCTCGACCTTTCCGTTCCCGATCATGGGCGGATCCTGGGCCGAGCATTTCGACCTGATCACCGGGCTTCCGGGTCGAGGGGACACGGTGGTCGGCAACGACGTGTGGTTCGGGTATCGGTCCACCGTGATGCCCGGTGTCCGGATCGGCAACGGCGCGATCGTCGCCTCCGGCGCGGTGGTGGTGGACGACGTCCCGGACTACACCATCGTCGGCGGCAACCCGGCCCGCCCGATCCGCGCCCGGTACGACTCGGCGGACATCGCCCGCCTGCTCGAACTGGCCTGGTGGGACTGGCCCATCGAGCACATCACCCGCCACCTGCGCACCATCATGTCCGGCACGGTCGCCGACCTGGCCGCGGTCGCCCCCGACGCGGGCGCCGCGGGCGAGCGGTAGCAAGAGCGCGCGGCGCCGCCGACGGAGGGCGCCGCGCGAAGCAGGGCCACAAAACACACGCGCGGGCACGGGCGCGGCGCAGGGAGGTCAGTGCCCGGGGTCGCCGGCCGCGAGGAGGGTTTCCGCCAGCCGGCGGGCCCGGGCGGCCGGGGCGGGGGTGCGTTCGCGCAGGGCGGTGACGATGGCGCCGTCCATCAGGAGGGCGAACTGCCTTGCCTGTAGGGCGGGTTCGGCCACCTCGGCGGTGCTCAGGAGTTGTTCGAGGTAGGCGACCACGCTTTCCTTGTGGGCCGCCGCGACCCGGTGCGCGGGACTGTCCGGGTCGGCGGACTCGACCATCGTGTTGATGAACGCGCAGCCCCGGTAGTCGTTGTGCGCGAACCGCTCGGCGAGTGCGTCGAAGACGGCGAGCGGGTGGCCGCCGAGCGCATCGACCCGCTCCGCGAGCCAACTCCGCCAGCGCCGGTCGCGAGCCTCCAGGACGGCGACCACGAGGTCGTCCTTGCTCGGGAAGTGCCGATACAACGACGCGCGGCCGACGCCCGACTCGGCCAGGATGCGTTCGATGCCGACGGCGCGGATTCCCTCCGCATAGAAGAGTTCCTCGGCGGTGGCGAGCAGACGGTCTCGGGCTTTGACAGGCACGTTCGGATCCTAACTCCCCTTGACCAAAAACGGTACCGATCAGTACCGTCTGCAAAACGGCACCAATCGGTACCGTTTCTGATCCGCTCCAGACCCACGGGGGTCCGCATGTCGTCCACACCCGCCCCGGCCACCGCTCCGGCAGCCGCCCACACCACGCCCGAGGGGCCCGAACAGCCCGACACCGAGGAACTCCTCGCCCGGGTCGCCAAGCAGCTCGGCCGGGTGCCGAACCTGTACGCGGCGCTCGCGAGCGGCCCGGCCGCCCTGGAGGGCTACCTCGCGATGCGCGATCACCTCACCCGGGGTGTCCTGCGCCCGCGCCTGCGCGAGCAGCTCGCGTTGCTCATCGCGCAGGAGAACGAGTGCACCTACTGCGTCAGCGCCCACTCCCTCCGCGGCGGCCTGATCGGACTGACCGAGGAACAACTCCTGGCCACCCGCGACGGGCACGACGCGGACCCGCACACCGACGCGATCCTGGGCCTGGCCCGCGCCGTCGTGCGCACCCGCGGCCGGGTCTCCGACGCGGACCGGGCGGCGGCCCGCGCGGCCGGCGTCACCGACGCCGAGCAGGCCGAGATCGTCGCGCACATCGCCCTGAACACGCTGTCCAACTACTACAACCACCTCGCCCGCCCGGAGCTGGACTTCCCGGAGGTACGCGCATGACCGGAGCCACGGAAACGGGCACGGGCACGGGCACGGGCGCGGCCGCGAACGCCGTCGCGCGCACGACCGGAGGTACGACCCACGGCCGAGGCGCCGCCCCGGCCGGAAGCACAACCACGATCGGAGCAACAGGCATGACTCGCACCTGGCACGACGCGTCCGTCGAACTCGTCGACCACTATGCGGTGATCGGCGCGGACGGCACACCCACCGGCTCGGTGCCGGCCGCCCGGGTCGCCATCGAGGGCGGTTTCGCACACCTCGACATCCCCGGTACCGGTGTCGTCCAGGTCGTCTCGGCGCCGGCCGTACGGCTGATCACCTATCGCGCGGAGCACGTCGCGCGGTGAGTGGCCCTGGGCGCGCCGGCCGGTACGGGGGTACGGCCGACGCGCCCGGTCGACACCGCATCCCGCCACCGCATCCGGCATACGCGCCGTCGGGGTCGGGTAGTCGCGATGAGTTTTCCCGGCCGCTCCGGTCCACCCTTCATGGACTCGAACGACGACGCACAAGGAGTCACCCCATGACGCCGGACCTGCAACCGCCCGCCGCGGCCATCGCCGGACTCGTGGCCGGGCTCGACGACTCCCGGCTCGACGATCCCACCCCGTGCACGGACTACACGGTCCGCGATCTGCTCTCCCACCTGGTCGGCCTGACCGCCGCGTTCCGCGCCGCGGGCCGCAAGGAGTTCGGCCCGCTGACCGACACCGCCCCCGGCGGGCCGATGCCCCCGCTGGATCCGGACTGGCGGATGATCCTGCCCCGGCAGCTGGACGAGTTGGTGGCCGGCTGGCACGAGCCGAGCGCGTGGCAGGGCATCACCCGAGCCGGTGGGGTGACCCTGCCGGCCGAGGTGATGGGGCTGGTCGCCCACAACGAACTCGTGCTGCACGGTTGGGATCTGGCCCGCGCCCTGGGCCGGGACTACACGGTGGACCCGGCGAACCTGGAAACGTCGCTGGCGTTCCTGACCCCGTTGCCGGATGCCGAGGACTCTCCCGACGCGCAGGGCCTGTTCGACCCCCCGGTGCCGGTACCGGGCGACGCCCCGCTGCTCGACCGGGTGGTGGCCCTGGCCGGCCGGCCGCCGACCTGGCAGCCGTCGACGGATTGACCCGCCCGGAGCCGGCGGCGTCGGTGCCGCCGTACCCGACCCGGGCGGCCCCGGCGGCGGCCCGGTGGGCTCAGTGGTGGAAGCCCGGTGCCCGGCCCTCGGTCGGCATCGGCCCGGTGAGGCGGTCCAGGAAGGTGACCTCCTCGTCGATGTCGTCGAGGAGGTCCCGGGCCAGGTCCATGCCGAGGCCGTTGCGGACCACGATCCGCTGCACGGTCACGTCGGCGAGGTTGTCGGGCATCGGATAGGCCGGCACCTGCCAGCCCTTCATCCGCAGCCGGTCGGACAGGTCGTACAGGTTCCAGTTCTCGGTGTGGCCGGCCTTGAGCCGCCACGCGAACACCGGGATGTCCGAGCCGTCGCTCCACAGTTCGAACGCGTCCATCGCGTCGATCCCGGCGGCGAGCCGGTGGGCCACGTCCTGGGAGGACTTCTGCACGGCGTGGTAGCCGCTGCGGCCCAGGCGCAGGAATTGGTAGTACTGGAGCAGGACCTGTGCGCCGGGACGGGAGAAGTTCAGCGCCAGGCTGGGGGTGACCCCGCCGAGGTAGCTGACCCGGAAGATCAGGTCCTCCGGAAGCAGGTCCGCGCTGCGCCACACCACCCAGCCCAGGCCCGGGTAGACCAACCCGTACTTGTGCCCCGACGTGTTGATCGAGTGCACCCGCTCCAGCCGGAAGTCCCACTCCAGGTCGGAGTGCAGGAAGGGTGCGATCATCGCGCCGGAGGCGCCGTCGACGTGGATCGGCACATCCGATCCGGTGTCGCGCTGGATCTTGTCCAGGGCCCGGGCGATCTCGCCCACCGGCTCGTAGTCGCCGGTGTAGGTGACGCCCATGATCGCGACCACGCCGATCGTGTTCTCGTCCACGTAGGCGGCCAGGTCGTGGCCGTCCAGCGTGCGGTGCTCCTCGCTGATCGGCACCAGGCGGGCCTCGACGTCCCAGTAGTTGCAGAACTTCTCCCACACCACCTGGACGGCGGAACTCATCACCAGGTTCGGCCGGTCGGTGGGCTTGCCCGCCGCGCGGCGGGCGTGCTGCCAGCGGCGCTTGAAGGCGAGCCCGGCGAGCATGCAGGCCTCGGACGAGCCGATCGTGGAGGTGCCGATCGTGTGTTGCGGGTCGGGCGCGTTCCACAGTTCGGCCAGCATCTTCCAGCAGCGGTCCTCGACGGTCGCGGTGTGCGGGTACTCGTCCTTGTCGATCATGTTCTTGTCGACCGACTCGGCGTACAGCCGGGCCGCGTGGTCGTCCATCCAGGTGCCGACGAACGTGGCCAGATTCTGCCGGGCGTTCCCGTCGAGCATCATCTCGTCGTGCACGATCCGGTAGGCGGTCTCCGGCAACATCTCGCCGATCGGCATCCGGTAACGCTCGACGGCAACGGCCTCGCCGGGACGGGCGAAGATCGGATTCACCGCGACGACGTGCTCCTGCGACATGAAACCGACCCTTCGGTGCGATGTGCCGTGCCCCTCCACGCTCGACGGGCGGACGAGGCGGCACAACCGGGGCGGACCGAAAGGGTGGGCCGACCCGCTCCGCCGGTGCGCGGGCGACTGCGCACGACCTCGCGGGTGGGCGCGGCGGCGGTGGCTACCCTCGCGGTGATCGAGGTCGGCGACATGCACCGGCACCTGTCGGCGCGGTGAGCGGCGTGGTCATGCCGTACGCGACGAGCCGGATCCACCGGGTGCGCCTGGCCGGCACGCAGGTGAGCGCGCCCGCCCGGTCGGTGGACGCGGGAGCGTCAAGGCGTCGGTTCGGGCGTGCGCGGGTCCCGTCGGGCGATCAGGCGCGCGGTGGGGCCGGTGGGCAGGACGGGCGGCGGTTCGGTGGGCTCCGGCAGCGGCTTCGGCAGCGGACGCGGGGTGCGATCCGGGCCGAACTCCAGGGCGACCACGTGTTCGCGCAGGGTGCGGTCGAGCAGTACGACGGAGGCCGCCTCCGGCACCACCGCACCGCCCTGTACGGACAGCGCCAGCAACAATTGGGCGAGGCCGCGCCGGTGTCGGTCGAAGACCCGTCCGGGAACCCAGCGCCCGCGCTTCCGCTGGCCGGCCAACGCGTCGGCCGCGTCCACCGCGAGCAGCACCAGGTGCAGTTCGCGGCGCTGCCTGGCGGCGGAGCGGGCCAACCAGCGGCGCATCCACGGCCGGCTGCCGCAGTCGTGCACCAGTACCGGTCCCCCGTCGCGCACGTGCGCGCGCAGCCGTCGCACGTGTTGCAGGCGCACCCATGGGCGGTAGACCGCGTACGGCAACCATCGGGGCATCCTGGCCTGATACTCGACGTGCGCCGTGCGCGGGTCGATCACCGTCGCCGATCGGGACCAACGGTCGAGCAGCGTGCTCTTGCCGCTGCCGGGCAACCCGGAAACCACCACGACGGCGCCGGTCGGATAGCCCAACACGGCGGGCCCGCGCGCTCGCCCGCGCAGGTCGACGAGCCCGCGCGGATGCAGCGGCAGTCCGGAGTCGGCCGCCGGGTCCTGCTCGGCATCCGTCCGGTCCGGCCCCTGCGTCCCGCCCACTGTCGGCTCCCCCACAAGCGCACATCCTCACAGGTCGCACCGCCTGCGGGGCGGCCGGGGCCGCCAACGATAATCATCGTCGACGCCCGCTGTCCCCGACACCACGATCCGGTCGCCGATCGGCTCGGCCGCGCGCGGGGTGGTCCGTACGGCGGGTGCCGGTCGTGCCTGGGTCAGCGGTCCTCGACGATCAGGCCGAGGAGGTGGGCGAGGGCCGGGGCCAGGTCCAGGAGTTGGGCGCTGTCGATGGTCGCGCCGCGCAGGGCGTCGAGCCCGGAGGCGATGTCCGGGGCGCCCGCCTCGCGCAGGTCGACCCGGCTCAGTTGCGCGTTGTCGAGCCGGATCCGCTCCAGGGTCGAACCCGGGAAGGACACGTCGGTCAGCGTCGCGCCGGCCAGGTCCACGTCGCGCAGCAGGCAGTCCACGAAGGCGACCTCCCGAAGCTTGGTCTTGCGCAGGTTGACCGAGTCGAACTTGCAGTGGTGGAAGACCACTCGTCGCATCGTGGCGCCGAATGCCTCGATCCCGGCCAGCACGCAGGCGGCGAACTCGGCGTCCATCCACGACGTCTCCACGAGGTCGGCCCCCACGACGCGCACGCCGTGCAGCCATACGTCGTCGAAGCGGGAACGCCGATACCGGCCTCCGGTGAACGTCACCGTCGAGAAGGCCGACGAGGTGAAGGCGGACCCGCCGGCCTCCACCTCCGCGAACGCATCGCCGTCGAAGTGCGCGAACTCGTGGTCGCCGTCCCGGTCGAGATCGCCGTCGAAGGCCACGAGCCGGTGGGCGTACGGCAGTTGGGCCAGTTCACGGGGGCTGCGGGCAGGCATCGGGATCCTCCACGGACGCATCGACGGGACCGGTTCCGGTCGGGCACCCCGCCCGAGACCGGGGACCGGTCGGCGCAGCGGGGGAAGTGCCCCATGCCTATCGCGCGGCGCGACGTTTCGCCGAATCGATGGAAGCGCGGAAGGGGGTCGACGCGATGGCCGCATGCACGGCACGATCGGCGCGACAAATCGCCGTATTCACCGGCGAAACGACACCTGTAATCTTTGTCACGCGACGTCATCGGGAGCGGAATTCGCCGCGTGCCGGGCCCCTGCCATTCGCCGATCGGGCCTCCCACCAGGCCCGTTGCCCGCCGGCAAGCCGGCGGGCGGCCCCGCGCCCGACCCTCGCGCCGGATTCCCTGAAAAGCATTCTGCGGTCGGACCCCGCTTGGCGCTCGTCGTTTCCCGCACACCGGGCCCCGGCCGGACGGTGACGATGCCATAGGGTAGTGAGTATCGAATCGATACCGAGGGGTGTGGGTGGTCGTGAACGGTACGGTGACGGCGGTGAGTCGAAGCTCGGAGCATCTGTTCACGAAGCCGAACCAGGGCAGCATCCGCCTGCTCGCCGGGCTCGGCGTCGAGGGTGACGCGCACCTCGGCGTCACCGTGCGGCACCGCTCCCGCGTCGCCGTCGACCCCACGCAACCCAACCTGCGCCAGGTTCACCTGATCCACGCCGAACTACACGAGGAACTGGCCGTCGCCGGCTTCACCGTCGCGGCGGGCGAACTGGGCGAGAACATCACCACCCGCGGCATCGACCTGCTCGGCCTCCCCACCGGAACCCTGCTGCACCTGGGCGCCGAAGCGGTGGTCGAGGTGACCGGCCTGCGCAACCCGTGTCCCCAGATCAACGCCTTCCGGAACGGCCTGCTCAAGGCCGTCGTCGGCCGCGACGAAGCCGGCAACGTCGTCCGCAAGGCGGGCATCATGGCCGTCGTACGAACCGGCGGCGACCTCCGCCCCGGCGACCCGATCCGCGTCGAACTCCCCCCGCCGCCGCACCGCGCACTCGAACGCGTCTGATCGGCCGGCCCGATCGCATCGGGGCGACGCCGGGCGGCAGTCGCCGGCCGAGGCGCCGGGGCGGGCGGCGTCAGGGCTGTTGCTTGCGCTGCGCCATGATCGCGGCCAGTTCGGCCACGAGGTACTCGTCGGTGGCGGCCTTGTCGATGCCCAGGCCGGTGAGCACCCCCGTGCCGTCCTCCAACTCCAGCAGGGCGAGCAGGAGGTGCTCGGTGCCCACGTAGTTGTGGCCCAGCCGCAGGGCCTCGCGGAAGGTGAGTTCCAGGACCTTGCGCGCCGACGCGTCGTACGGGATCAGGTCGGGCAGCACCTCGCCGCTCGGTGCGGGCAATCCGGCGAGCACCGCCTCCCGCACGGCCTCCGGGGTCACTCCCTGGGCGACGACGGCCCGTACGGCGAGCCCCTGGGGCTCCGCCAACAGCCCCAGCACCAGGTGCGCCGGCCCGATCTCGGCTCGGCCGGCCGCGCGGGCCTCGTTCTGCGCCGCCATCACCACGTTGCGGGCCCGGTCGGTGAAGCGGCCGAAGCCCTGGCTGGGATCGAGGTCGGCCTCTCCGGACCCCTTCGCGACGAAGCGCTTCTGTGCCGCCTGCTTGGTCACGCCCATGCTCGTACCGATGTCCTTCCAGGACGCCCCCGATCGGCGTGCCTGGTCCACGAAGTGCCCGATCAGGTGATCGGCCAGTTCGCCGAGGTGGTCCGAGACGATCACCGCGTCGGACAGTTGGTGGAGGGCGTCGGAATGGGTCTTCTTGATGGTCTCGATCAGGTCGTCGAGCCGAACCGGATTCGTCATGCGCACGGGATTCTCCATGCGTCAACCGTAGGTTGACGATCTAGGTTCGTCAACCACAAGTTGACGATTGGGTCGATGTCCCGATGCCCCTTCCTCGTGCCCGACGGATCCGCGCAGGTCGGACCGGCGCCGGCGGCACCGGCTCCGCACGCGGTTCGCGGCGAGCGAGCACGGCGCCGGTCAGGACCGGGCTCCGTCCGTCGCCCCCGTCGGGCCCTGCCCCTCCCCCGGCCCCGCCGGCCCGTCCAGCATCGTCCGGGCCGAGCGCACCTCCCGGCGCACGTCGGTGAGTGCGTCGTGCGGATCCTCGGCGGCGGCCGGCCGCGCCGGGCGGGCGGCCGACTCGCCGGTGCGCATCGAGGCCGCCAGCGCACGCAGTTCGGCGGCCATGTGCGCGGCCGCCTCCGGCGAGGGCGGCGGCGCGCCGTGCGCGGTGCGTACCGCCGCCGCGGTGCCGGTGTCGATCACCCGCTCGACCGCGACGATCAGCGGCCACCACGCCGCGGCCCGGGCACCGGCCGGCGGCGGCTCGCCCAGCGCACGCTGGAACTCGGTACGCACATCGGACAGATCCCGATAGATCCGCCGCCGGGTCCGGGCCCGCGCGGCCTGATCGCTCCGCTCGTCGAAGGCGCACTCGATGTAGCGCGCGGTGTCCTCGACCGCGGTGGCCAACCGGGCCCCCACCCGGGTGTGCCAGCTCTCCGGCCACAACACATAGCCCGCGACCAACACGATCGCGCAGCCGATCAGGCTGTCCACCAGACGCGGCACCAGCAGCCCGACACCCTGGTGCCCGAGCAGGTCCGACAGGATCAGGATCAGCGGGGTGATCACCGCGGTCTGATAGCCGTAGCCGCGCCGGGAGAGTATCGGCAGCGCCGCCGCGAGCACGAGCACGACCGGCACCTCCCACCCGCCGCGCGGCACGAACTCCAGGATCACCCCCGCGACCACCAGCCCCGCCGCGGTGCCCAACGCACGCAGCAGCGCCCGGGAGAAGACCGAGCCGAAGTCGGGCTTGAGCACGAAGGTGACGGTCAGCGGCACCCAGTACGAGCGCGGTACATCCACCGTGGACACCAGCGCCTGGGCCACCCCGATGCACAACGTCAGCCGCAGCCCGTACCGCCAGGACTCCGCCGACACCAGCAGGTCGCGCGCGCCGGCGGCCAGCCGCTCGGGCAGCGCGCCGGGCCGGCCGACCCGATCGGCGGCGCGGTAGGCACCGGCGAGCGTCTCCCGTGCGTGCGCGATCGCGGCGGCGACCGCGCGGTCGGCGGGGTCGGTCACCGCCGCCGGCGGCAACACGCCGGCGGGCACCGTACCCGCGCGGACCCCCGCCGCGATCTCGCGCACCGTGGCCACCTCGGTCTCGCCCACCGTGCGGTCCTCGGCGTGTACCGCGGTGGCCGCCTCGACCAGCAGACCGACCGAATTCAACAGCGCCACCAGGCGAGACATGCCACGACTGCGCCCGGGGGCCACCGCTCGTCGGCCGAGCAGCAGGTCGTACGCGTGGTTGAGGGTCAGCGTCACCTCGGCCCGAGCCGCCTCCCAGTCCGCGGTGCCGGCCGCGGCCAACATGTCCGCGGTGGCGTCGTAGGCATCGGCCACCGCGACCCGTTCGGGGATGCGCGAGCGCGCAGGCCATGCGAGCAGCGCCATCACCAGCACCAACCCGGTCCCCAGCAGGGTCAACATCGGCGCCCGCCACCACGGCGACGGCATCGGCAGGCCCGCGCCGATCACCGCCATCAACAGCAGGTTCAGGCCCGACGCGGAGGCCACCGCACCGATCGTGCTGATCATCCCGGCGACCAGGGCGACCGCCGTCAACATCGCGACGGCGGACCAGCCGTGTCCGAACTGCCAACTGCCGAGTGCGAGTCCGATCGCACCGACGATCTGCGGTACGGCGATGTTGAGCACGCGCAGCCGGTAGGCATCGGCGGTGTCCCCGAAAACCGCGCCGAGCGCGCCGATGGCCACCAACGCGCCGGACGCGCTGTCCCCGACCGCCACACCGACCGCGAGCGGCGCCGCGATACCGATCGCGGCGCGCACCGCGGCCGCCTTCGGCATCGGGCCGGGGTTGGCTCGCAGTGTCAGGGTGAGCCACTCGGGCGGCGCGAGTCGGCCCGACCGGGCGCCGCCGTCCTCGGTATCCCGCGCACCGTCGGCGCGGCCGCTGCCCTTCGGATCCTCGGGTTCGGTCATGGTCATCACAGGATTCCGAACGAGGCGAGGTGAACGGACAAGGCACGCGGGGCCGGACGAGTACGGCATTCCGCTTCGCGGACCACGTTATCGAGCCCCTGCCACGCAACGACGACCGGCCCGGTCGGCCCGGGCGAACCGCCGCGCCGGCCCGTGCGGACCGGTGGCCGACTCCAGGCCGTCGAGGAGCGCTCGGCGGACCGGGGGCCGGCCGACGGCGGGCTTGCGCGGGTGGTCGCGTGGCCGGTCCCACTGCGGAGGCGGGGGTGGTCGCGTGGCCGGCCTCACTGCGGAGTGCGGGGGTGGTCGCGTACCCGGTCCGCCGCGGACCTGCGCGGGTGGCGGCGTATTCAGCCGATCGTGGATTTGCGGGCGTGTACGAAGAGTTGCTCCTCGGGGCCGGCCGTGGGGTGGTTCGGCTGGAACACGCTGATCCCGTGGTGGACGATCTCCAGGCCCGCCGCGCGCAACCGTACGAGCAGTTCCTCGGTGCCGTGGCTGGTCACCCGCGCCCGGTGGCCCAGCCACTCGATCTCCACGCCGTCCGCCTCGGCCGGTACGGTCGCGAACGCGAGCAGACCGCCGGGCGCAAGGCGCGCGCCGAGCCGGTCGAGTTGGGCGTCCAGATCGGCCCTGGGCAGCTGAAGGAACGGAAAGAACGCACACACCGCGTCCCACGCGCCGTCGTCGTCGACCAGATCGCGTGCGTCCAACTGCTCGAACGTGGCACCCGCCACCCGTTCCCGGGCCAGCTCGACCATGGTCGCCGAGACGTCGATGCCGGTGACCCGATGACCGGCCGCAACCAGCCGTTCGGCGGTCGGGCGGCCGGTCCCGGACCCGATGTCGAGCACCTTCGAACCGGGCCCGAGTTCGGCGATCAGCCAGTCCAACGCGGCCTGTTGCTCGGGCAAATCGGCAAAGGCGGTCTCGTAACCGGCGCCGACGGCATCGAACAGGGCGGCGGCCGGGGACTCCGGACCGTGTGCCAGCGGAGAGTGCGAGGCGGGTTCGGGGCTCATGGAGAGGGGCGTCCTTTCGCCGGCGGAACACGGAACGGTGATGCGGGGGTGCGCGGGAGCGGGAGCGAGAGCGGGGATGGAGGCCTCCCGGCTTCGCCCACTAACGGCGCAGCAGGATGCCCCGGATGAACGCCGCCTGTCCCGCGTGCTGGAGGTCGTCGGCAATAACGCTGACCAGCCGCACGCCCAGGGTCACCGCCGGCGTCCAGGCCTCGTCCACCACCCGATCCAGGTCGGCGGCCGACAATCCGCGCACGAAGCCGACGGTCTGCTCGTGGACCGCGTCGTAGTAACCGGTCAGCAGCGCCGTCGAGTCCACCCGTACGGCGGCCACCGCCTTGGTGTCGTGCCCGTATCCGATCGCCCGGACCGGGAAGGGCAGTTCGAATCGGCCGTGCCAGTCCTGCGCCGTCCACACCTGTTCCAGGCCCGCGACGTCCGAGACGTGGTCGTCCTGGACCCGGGCCAGATGCCAGATCAGCCAGGCGATCGAATTCGCGTCGTCGTCGAGCCGCTCGGCCGACTGCTCGGGGGTCAGGCCCTCGACCGCCTCGTGCACCACCTCGCGCACCCGACCGAACCCGTCGACCAGTAGCTCCGCGCTGTTCATCGAACTCCTCGTTTTCCGCTCGTCCGCTCGACACCCGGCGCGCCGGCCCACCCGACTGCCACGCCCGACCGCCTCGACCCTGCTACTCCTGCCCAGCCTGCTCCCGGTCGTACACCTGCCGGGCCGCCTCGATGGTCGGGCCGTGTCGCTCGGCCCAGCGGACCAGGCCGGTGAGCGACGCGGTCAGCTCGCGCGCCACGTCGGTGAGCGTGTACTCGACCTTCGGCGGCACGGTCGGGTACACGGTGCGCGTCAGGAGCCCGTCACGCTCCAGCCGGCGCAGGTTCAGGGTGAGCACGCGTCGGCTGATCCCCGGTACGGCGCGTTCCAACTCGGTGAACCGGATCGGGCCCTCCGCGACCGACACCAGGATGCCGATGCTCCACTTGCCCGCGACGTGATCGAGCGTGCCGACCACCTGACACGCATTCGCCCAGGTGACCCGGTTGGGGTCGGCTTCGGGCTCCCGATCCCGGTCGCCCTCCACGGTATTTTCGGCGGCCGGAACCTCTGTGACCTGGACGGGTACATCGTTGTTACTGCGGAACGTCAAGGTGCCTCCTTACGCGAACCGCCATGGTCACAAAGAATCGGCTCAGCGAACAACGAAGCAACCGCCGAGCGTGAGGACGAGAGACCATGAACGCCATCGAAACCCCGCAGAAGCAAACCGGCGTGACGGATCCCGCAGATCCGGTGGGTCCCGCAGATCAGGCGGGCGTCGCGGGTCCCGCGGATGCCTCGGGCCCCGCCGAGGAAGCCCCGGCCGGTCCCCCGCCCCGACCGCTGACCGAGGACGAGGTGCTGGAGATCCTGGCCCGCGAAGGCATCGGCACGCTCGCGACGATCAAGCGGGACGGTCGGCCGCACCTGTCCAACATGCTCTTCGCCTGGGATCCGGCCGCCCGGGTGATCCGCTTCTCCACCACTGCCGACCGCGCCAAGCCGCACCACGTCCGACGCAACGCCAACGCCGCGCTGCACGTGTCGGGCGGCAACGTATGGTCGTTCGCGGTCGCCGAGGGGGACGCCGAGGTCACCGAGCCGACCACGGTCCCCGGCGACGCCACGGGCCGCGAACTGCTCGCCATGGTTCCGGCCGAGTTCCGCCCGGCCGACGAGGCGACCTTCTTCGCCGGCGCCGTCGCGGAGCGCCGGGTGGTGATCCGACTGGCCGTCAGTCGCCTGTACGGCACGGCGCTGGACATCCCGGGCGCATGAGCCGACGCCTGGCCCGTGCCCTGCCGGATTGGTGACTTGGCGGTGGTGGGTGACTTGGCGGTGGTGGGTGACCGTGCGGTATCAGCCGCGATGCGCTCGGCGGTAGGCACGCGGGGTGGTGTCGGTGAGGGTGCGGAAGTGCCGGCGCAGGGCGGCCGGTGAGGTGAATCCGGTGCGGGCCGCGATGCGCTCGATCGGGACGTCCGTTTCGGTCAGCAGGCGTCGGACCTCGTGGAGGCGGGCGCGGAGCAGGTATTGGAGCGGGCTCAGACCGGTGTGGGTCTGGAAGCGGCGGGTGATGCTGCTGACGCTGGTCCGCGCGTGGTCGGCGATGTCGGCCGGGGTCAGCGGGTGGTGCAGGTTGGCTTCCAGCCAGCGCAGGGTGGGTTCGAGGCCCACGCTTTCGGTGACTTCCCGGTCGATGGTGTCCCGGACGTCGTCGGCGTAGGTGTGCAGCGGGGTGATCAGTTCGCGGCCGGTCTCGTCGGCCACGCGCCGGCCGTGGTCGCTGCGCAGCACGTGCAGGCAGAGGTCCATGCCGCCGAAGACGCCCGCCGTCGTCAGGAACGGCCCGTCCTCGACCACCGTGCCGAGCGGGTCCACGTCGATTCGGGGATACCGGCCCGCCAGTTCCTCCAGGTACCGCCATCCGGTCGTGGCGCGGCGTCCGTCGAGGAGTCCGGACGCGGCGAGGGTGAACGTCCCGGTGCCGACGGCGGCGATTCGGCTCCCGCGCGCCGCCGCCGCACGCAACGCGGCCGGGACGCCGGCCGGCGGCTCGTCGCGATGACCGTCGTGCCCGGGAACCAGTACGACGTCCGCGTCCGCGAGGCTGTCGAGGCCGAACGGCGTGGCGATCCGCAGCGGGGACGGGGCACCGGTGGCCCGCAGGCCGGGCGCCGCGCACAGCCTGAGTTCGTACGTCACGTCCGGGTGGTCACGGCAGGCGGTCCCGAACACCAGGCCGGGGGTGGTGAGTTGATGCCCCGGGACCCCGTCGAGGGCGAGGACGGCGATCACTGACATACCTGGAATCTAGCGCCGCCGTGCCTCGAATCCACCGGTGCGGCGGTGGGCGGGGCGCGCGTCGGGGGATCGGGCCGGGCCGGCGGTGTGCCGGGAGGGCACGTTGGGGATCACGCCGGGGGTCGCGCCTTGGGTTGGTTGGTTGGTTTCGGCCGGGCCGAGTGCGGTGGTCGATTCGGGCGGGGCCCAGTGCCGCGGTCGCTTGGGACGGGCCGACCGCGCCGGGCCGGGGGCCGGACGGCCGGGCCGGGTCGAGTCGGTCCGGCCGGGTCGGGTCGGGTCGGCCCGGTTGGGTCGGTCCCGGGTCGGGTCGGTCCCGAGTCGGGCTCGGCTATGGGCGGGTCGACCCGGGCCGGCTCGCGGACCGCGCCGGTGCCCCGGAACGGAGGCCACCGGCGGGTTCTCCGCTCTTCGGGCGCGGGCCGGACGTCCTCCCGCCTCCGCCCTCGTCCCAGCCATCCTCCGCGCCGCGCCACACACGGAAACAGCCGTTCCGATGTCATCCTCGGCTAGATTCCGGACATGCCAGTGATCGCCGTCCTCGTCCTCGACGGGGTCCCGGGGCACCAGCTCACCGCACCCGGACTCGCATTCGGCACCGCCGCCCGGCATCACCCGCCGGTCGCCTACGACGTGCGAATCTGCACCGCTCCGGGCTTCGAGGCGACGGGCGGCCTCGCATCCTTCCGCATCGAGACCCCCTGGGGCCTGGACGGATTGGCGAGCCTGGACGACTCGGACACGGTGCTGCTGCCGGGCCACGACCATTTCCGGGACGACCCGTCGCCGGAGATCGTCGCCGCCCTCCGTGCCGCCGCCGCGCGCGGCTGCCGGATCGGTGCGATCGGCACCGGGACGTTCACGCTCGCGGCCACCGGCCTCCTCGACGGCCGCCGCGCCGCGACCAGCCGCCGGAACACCGCGGAACTGGCCCGTCGTCACCCGCTGATCCACGTCGACCCCGAGGGCTCGGTGGTCGCGGACGAACCCTTTCACAGCGCCGCGGGCGTCCTCGGGGGCGTGGATCTCTGCCTCGATCTGATCACCCTGGACCACGGCATGGCAGTGGCCATCGAGACGGAACGCCAACTGTTCCTGCAACTCCACGACCCGAGCGCCGACCTCGCGGGCCATTCCACGGCAAACGCGGCATGCAGCGCCTACACCCCGCCCGGCAGCAACATCGCCCCCACCACCAGGTGGATGGAGGCCAACCTCCGGCACCCGCTGACGCTGGACGACATCGCCGCCCACGCGGGCCTGGGCGTACGCAACCTGACCCGTCGCTTCCGCGCCGAAACCGGGCTCACCCCGCTCCAGTACCTGCTGCGCACCCGGATCCAACGCGCCCAATGGCTCCTCGAACGCACCGAGGACCCGGTGGAACGCATCGCCACACTCACCGGCCTCGGCACCCCCGCCAACCTCCGCCACCACTTCCAACGCCTGACCGGCACCACCCCCACCACCTACCGCACCGCCTTCCGCACCTTCGTCTCCAACCTCACAGAACCGACCTGAACAACCGAACGCCCCGGCACCCGCCCGGCAGGAACGCGACGACACGGGTGGAGCGACGCGGGCACACGGGACGGGCCGCGCGGGGCGACGGGACGCGGGGCGGCCACCAGGTCGGGTGGCGGCGAACCGAGCGGCGTACCCGGGACGGATCGGCACGCGCAGCGGGCCGGCGCCGGCCCGGCAATGCCGCGAGCGCTCGGACCGCGTCGGCCCGAGGGCGACCCCGGCGTCTTCCTACTTGGCCTCCGCGTACGTGTTGACCACCGTCGGGATCAGTGGCAACAGCACCGGTGTATCGCCGAACACCAGCGTGCGGGCCTCGGCCGCGGCCTCGACGATCGCGGCGGACACCGCGTCCGTGAGGTCGGCCGGGCTGTGCACGATGATCTCGTCGTGTTGGAAGAAGACCAGGTGCGGACGCCCCGACGGCGCCGCGTCGTACGCGGCGAGTCGGCGCCGGAGGGCGGCGAGCAGGGCCAGGGCCCAGTCCGCCGCGCTGGCCTGGATGACGAAGTTGCGGGTGAAGCGGCCTCGGGCACGAGCCGACCGGACGCCGGCATCGTCGCCGCCGCGGTCGCCCCGGTCACCGGACGGTTCGCCCGTGCCACTCTCGGCCAGGTCCAGCCATTCGGAGGACGGTGGCGGGCAGGTCCGGCCCAGCCGCGAGCGCACGATGCCGCCCTCCTCGCCGGTGCGCGCCGCGGCCTCGACGTAGCCCATCGCGTCCGGGTACTGCCGCCGCAACGTGGCCAGCAGCGGCCCGATGTCGCCGCTGGTCTGCCCGTACATCGCGCCGAGCAGGCCGAGCTTGGCCTTGGCCCGGTCGCCCTGGAAGGCGGCCTTGGCCAACGCCTCGTACAGGTCGCCGGCGGCGGCCGAACGGGCCAGGCCGGCGTCCCGGGACATCGCGGCCAGGATGCGTGGCTCGAGCTGGGCCGCGTCGGCGACCACCAACCGCCGGCCCGGGTCGGCCACGACCGCGCCGCGCAGCACCCGCGGGATCTGCAACGCGCCACCGCCGCGTCCGGCCCAGCGGCCGGTGACCACGCCGCCGACCACGTACTCGGGGCGGAACCGACCGCCACGCACCCAGGTGTCCTGCCAGGCCCAGCCGTGCGCGGCGTGCAGGCGGGCGAGTTCCTTGTACTTGATCAGCAGGTCGGCGGCCGGGTGGCCGAGATCGCGCAGGTACCACGTGCGGGTCGAGGTGAGCCGGATGCCCTGGTCGGCGAACGCCTTGATCACCTGGGTGTGCGAATCCGGGTTGAACGGCCGCCCGCCCAGCGCGGCACGCAACTGCTCGGCCAGGTCGGCGAGTCGCTGCGGCGGCGTCCCGGACACCCGGGGTCGCGCGCCGAGCAGTTCGGTGAGCAGCGCATTGTGCACCTCGACCCGCCAGGGCAGACCGTCGGCGGCCATCTCGGCCGCGACCAGGCCGCCCGCCGACTCCGCGGCGACCAGCAGCCGGAAGCGCGAGCGGCGAGCCGGATCCTCGATCGCCTCGATGCGGCGCAACTGGTCGGCGTGTACCGCGACCACGGCATCGAGCGCGTCGGCGCCGGCGGGCAGCCGTTGCCGGTCGGGGACGAACAGGCTGTCCTGCGCGTCGGCGGCGCCGATCGGCAGGTCGTTCGGTACGGGCAGGCCCTCGAGCCGGGCCCAGGCCGCGCCGAGCGAACGCGGCTCGCCGAACCGGCCCTCGTGCGCGAGCAACAACGACTCGACCAGCGCGAGGTCGTGGCAGCGCGCGACCCGGGTGGGCAGCAATGGTGCGTACGCGCTCTCCGCCGAAGCCCAGACCCATCTCGGCGGCACGGGCGCGGCCTCGAAATCGGCGATCGCCGCGACCAGGTCGCCGACCTGCGTGGCGGGCCCCAGTGGCACGCCGTCATCGCGCAACGGCCGGAGCCGACCTCCGTGCCCGTACGCGTCGGGCGCCACCGCCACCCGAGGCGGAACCGACCTCACCATGCCCGCAACCGCACGCCGTCGGCCGACACACCGCACCCGACCCGATCCACGACCGACCTCCTCCCGACGCATCCGATACGGACGAATCACCCACAAGCGACAGACCCGCCAACCGCCGCACCCTACCGGCCCACACCGACAACACGCCCAGTGCGTAGGGGCCGGGGCGGCCGGGCGGGCGTGTCGCGGCGCACATGGTGAGCCTTGGCTGCATCGCCACCGTCGAGGGGTGTCGCGGTGACGTATCGCGGATTCTCGGCAAGGCAAGGCTGGGCAGGGCAAGGCCAGGCTGGGCAAGGCAGGGCGAGGCGCGGAGAGGCAAGACGCGGCGTGGCATGGCCAGGCGCCCGCGCCCGCCCATCGGGCGCACGCCGTCGTGCTTCCGGTCCAGAGGTGCGCGCGCGGCTTCGTTGGGCCGTGTGCGTGTCTCGCCGGGCGCTCGACCTCGGAGCCGTTTCGGTGCGGGCGGTTTGCTCGCAGCCGAGTCGGACTGCTTCGAGTCGACTCGGACCGGAAGTGAAGGCACCCGGCTCCCTGCCCGGAGGCAGTGGATTCGGGGGCGTTAGGTTCGTGGGGTGCCGGTCGATCCGCGTGGCGGGGTCGCCTCGTGGCGGGTCGATCGGGCGAGGTCTGCACGTCGATCCGAGGAGTGTCTCCCATGGCCCGCATCCCCACCGCCGCCGTCGCCGCGGGCGGTCTGGTCGGCGGCTACGCCGTTGCCCGCTTCACGAAGAAGCGCCCGCTGGGCGGCGCGGTACTCGCCGCGGCCGGCGTGTTCGCCGCCAAGGAGTGGCGCGAGCGGGCCGGGACGCCCACCGCTGCGGCACTGACCGGGCTGTACACGATCGCGTTCGGCGCCTCCCACCCGCTCGCGAAGAAGATCGGCGCCTGGCCCTCGGTACTCGCGGTGGCCGGCACCGTCGCCGCCGCGTCGTACTCCCTCGCCGATCGCAAGGCGTGACCCACACGGCTGCCCGAGCCGGCGGCGCAAGCGCGTGGCCGCCTCGGGCGAGGGCGAGGGCGCGAGACGGGGCCCTCGCCCGAGGCGGGTGGGTTCAGCCGGCTCGACGGGTGGCGGCCACCGGTCGGTGGTCCGGCACCTCCCGGGCCCCGGCCTCGGCTTCGCGCAGCAGGGTGATCAGGTCGCTTCGAGCCCTGGCCACGCGGGACCGGACCGTACCGATCGGGCAGCCCGCGATGGTGGCGGCCTCGGCGTAGCCGAAGTCCAGCACCTGGGTCAGCACGAACGCCTCCCGGCGGGCCGGGTGCAGGGCGCCGAACAGGTCGTCCAGGGCGAGCCCCTCCTCGAAGCCCGGACGGGAGATGTCCTGGCGACGCTCGGCGACTTCGACCCAGTCCTCGACCGCGGCGGTGCGCGGCCGGGCCGCCGCCGCGCGATAGCGGTCGACGACGGTGCGACGGGCGATGGACAGCAGCCAGGTGCGGACCGAGGACGCCCCGGTGAAACGGGGAAGGGCCGTCCAGGCGCGCAGATACGTCTCCTGGGTGAGGTCGTCCGCGCTCTGTACGTCGGTCAGATACGCGACGAAGCGCCACACGTCGCGATGCGTACCCCGGACGAAGTCGTCCACGGCGTCCGGGTCGCCAGCCGCGCCCGCCAGGGCCCGTGCGGTCAGATCGAGGTCATGCACCGGATACCCCCACACCCTGGACGCGGCGCGTAGAGCGGTTCGGGCACACGGAACGGTTCGAGGACGTCGACCCGTTCGAGAACGCGGACCGGCTCGTGGTCGTGGACCGGTCCGAGAACGCGAACCGGTCCGTGGTCGAAGGTCGCCCGGCCGGATGCGTCGTCGCGGGTCCGTGGTCGATCGGCGTGAGGGCTCTCGCGGCCCGATCCATGGGCGACGTGCGGTCGTCCCGCGTCGCCGGCCCGACCCGGGTCGGGTGGGCGCGGTGCGCACGATGTGCACGATGTGCGCGGTGTCGGTCGCGCGCCGGCGGATGGTCGGCCCGGTGTGCCGGGTGGTCGGAAGGGTGCAGGGAAGTCACGTCTCACGTCCTCGTCATGCGGGCGGCGATCGATCGGCCCGAGGCGGATCGATGCCGAGCTGGTGGGCGGGACGCCCGCCGGAGCCGAGTGCGGCACGAAAGCCGCAGGCTCGGTCTCGACGGCGGTGCGCGGATCACCCGACGGCGCATCGGCACACGACCGGCCCGCTCGGCGCGCTGTCGGGTCGGGACCCGGCGACGGGCGAGTCGGCGCGGTGGGCGCTCCTCGGGTGGCGGGTACGCCGAGGTCCACCGACGGCACCGCGGATGCGTTCCGGGTCGGCGTCGCGACCTGCGCTGTGCTCGGTCGCGGCTGCTCGGCGCGAACGTGGCCCGATGTACGGGCACCCGATCACGGGCGCGGTACTCGCACTCGTGGGCACGGCGCCGACACGGACCGGACGCCCCTCGCGGGCGCGGCCCGGCGTCGTACGACGGCCACGAACGAGCACGCACGGGCAGGCAGTCGCGAACACGCACTCGTCGACACGGCCCCGGACACGGTCACCGCGCCGAGGGCGGGGCGAACGCGACCGGGTCGTGCGGACGCACGCGGGTCGGGTGGACGGCTCAGGCGAAGAGCGCGACGGGCGGCCCGCGGCCCGGCAGCGGGCGGCAGACCCACTTGGGGATGGCCCGTTCGCCGCGATCGCGCGCGCGGGGCATCCCCGGCAGTCGGGTGGCGACCGGCGCCGTCCAGGCGCCCACCAGGGCGAGGACCACGGTGCCCGCCATCGTGGCGAGCACGCGCAGCAACCGGAAGACGGCCTTCTCACCGTGCCGCAGCCACACACCGCAGCCGATCGCGGCCAGCACGTGCGCGGCGAACATGCCGCCGGCGCCGTGGCCCAGGATCCCCATCCATGCGCCGTCGTGGTTCATCCCACCGGCAGCGGCCATGTGGTGCGTACCGGACGGCGCGCGACCGAAGCCGGCCGCCTCCGGCGATTGCCCGGCCAGGTTCGGGTCCAGGCGCATCCGGATCAGGAGTTCGGCGACCGACCGGGTCGGCGCATCGCCGGGTCGGTCGTCGTTGCACAGCAGGACCTGGAGCCACTGGTCGCGGAAGCGGGCCGCGCCGGTCGGTTCGGGAACCGGTTGGCGGGCCAGCGTGAACAACGTGTGCAGACCGGCCTGGGCGGCCAGTACCGCGCCGGTGATCACGCCGAGGCCGCGTTCGCGATCGGCCACGGCCCAGGCCAGGATGCCGATCCCGACGCCGGCGCCGACGGGCGCGGCCCAGTGCACCGGCGCATCGGACATCAACGTGTGTCCGAACAACGCGAGCAGCACGCAGATCACCGCGAACATCGCGGCGCGAACGGCTCGAAGCACGGACCGGGCAGGCATGGTGACGTCATGTTCCCATCCGCCGACCCCACCGGAACCCTCGGGTGCCCGGCCGCTTCCCGAATTTCTCCGGAATCCGTCCCGAACCACGCGCAACCACGCCCGAGGCACATCGTCACCCCCGCCCCGACTGCGCCGCCACTGCGCCCGATCGCACCCGGACCGCGCGAACGGACCCGGAGGGCTCCGAACAAAGCCCACGCGAGGCCGAGACAGTCCACGCCACGCCGGACCCGATCAAGCCCGAACCACGCCCGAACGCGTCTTCGGGTCAGGTCCGTTCCGGGTTCGTTCCCCAATAGTCCATGACATAGCGCGCAATTCCGGATGATTCGGCCAATTCCCGCTCCCCCCGCAGGAATCCCGGCCGGCAGGGAACCGGAGATCACCGCCGCCCGACTACCGGGATGCCCGCGCCCGACCCGCGTGCAGCCCTCGTCCCGCCGTTCGACCCCTGGAGCCCGATTCATGCCCGTGTTCGCCGGCGGACCCGACGCCCGGAACCGCCCCTGGCCCCTGTCGTTGCGTACCGCCGCCGCGCGTGCCGCCGCCGACGGGGCCTCGGGACCGACCCGGTCGACCTCGGCTGCCCGTACCGTGCTCGCCTTCCTCGGCCTGCTCCTGCTCTTGTTCGTCGTCGCGTTCGCGGTCGGCCGCCAGGCCGGACCCGTGGCGCCCGATCTGCGCAAGCCGGGTCCGCCCCGAGCACCGGTACCGATGGGCGAGGAGGGAGGCGGCGGACACGGCCGGATGGGACTCGGCGAACCCGCGGGCGCGGCGCCCGCTCTCGCGCTCGGCGCACCCGCCCGCGTGGCGGCCGCCCTTCCGCGCGGCGGAGGTGCGCTGTGACCACCTCGGCGGCACTGCTCACCACCGACGTCACCGTGTCCGGGATGACCTGCGGCGCCTGCGTGAATCGCATCGAACGGCGATTGGGCCGACTGGAGGGGGTCAGCGCGACGGTCAACCTGGCCACCGGCCGGGCCCGGGTGCTGCACCCCGCGTCGGTGCCCGTGGTGGCCCTGCTGGCGGCGGTCACCGAGGCCGGCTTCTCGGCGACCCTGGCGACGGCGACGCCCGCCGCGGCCCGACCGGCCGGCGCCGAGGAGGCGGACCACGGCCGACGGGACCTGCTGACGACCGCCGCGCTCGCGATCCCGGTCCTGGTGTTGTCCATGGTGCCCGCCTGGCAGTTCACCAACTGGCAGTGGTTGTGCCTGATGCTGGCCGCGCCGGTGGCGACCTGGGGTGCATGGCCCTTCCACCGGCGGGCCCTGCACGGGCTGCGCTATGCGGGCGCGACCATGGACACCCTGGTCAGTCTGGGTGTGCTCGCCGCGTTCGGATGGTCCCTGTGGGCGCTGTTCGTGGGCGGCGCGGGCGAACCCGGAATGCGGATGGCGTTCAGCCTGGTCTCCTCCGGGACCGACGCCGAGGCCCACTCCTATCTCGAAGTCGCGGTGGCCGTACCCCTGTTCGTCCTGTTCGGCCGTCGACTGGAGGAGCGGGCGCGGCGACGCACCGGATCGGCGGTGCGCGAGTTGGCCGCGCTGGTCCCGGACGAGGCGGCGGTACTGCACCCGGGCCGGGGCGGCCGGGAGGTCGAGGTGACCGTGCCGACCGCGTCCTTGACGGTCGGTCAGGTGTTCGTGGTGCGTCCGGGCGACCGGGTCCCGGCGGACGGGGTCGTGGTCGAGGGTCGCTCCGCGTTGGACGTGTCCCACCTGACCGGGGAGAGCCGGCCGATGGAGGTCGGCCCGGCGGACCCGGTTCCCGGCGGAAGCGTCAACGAGGGCGGTCGGTTCACCGCACGCGCCACGGCGGTCGGCGCGGACACCCGGCTCGCCCGGATCACCGCCGCGGTCGAGGAGGCCCAGGCCGGCAAGACCGGCGCACAGCGCCTGGCCGATCGCATCGCGGGCGTGTTCGTGCCGTCCGTGCTGGCGACGGCGGTGACCGTGCTGGGGTTCTGGCTCGGCGCGGGCGGCGATCCGCAGGCCGCGGCCGGCGCGACGATGGCCGTATTGGTGGTCGCCTGCCCGTGCGCACTGGGTCTGGCCACGCCCACCGCGATCCTGGCCGCGACCGGCCGCGGGGCCCGAATGGGCGTACTGATCCGCGAACCCGCCGCCCTGGAACGGCTGCGCCGCGTGGGCACCATCGTGGTGGACAAGACGGGCACGCTGACCACGGGCGGCATGAGCCTGCTGCGCCACGAGCCGGCCCCCGGCATGGCTGCGGGCGAACTGTTGTCCCTGGTCGGCGCGGTCGAGGCCGCCTCCGCGCATCCCATCGGTCGGGCCGTGGCCCGGGCCGCGACCGAGCGGTTCGGCGCGTTGCCGCCGGTGGCCGACTTCGCGGCCGAACCGGGCACCGGTGTACGCGGCCTGGTGGAGGGGGCACGAGTGGCGGTGCTGCGACCGGGCGCCGAGGACGTCACGTCGTTGCCGGCCAACCTGCGGGCGGCGCTGTCCGAGGCGGATGCGACCGGGGACACCGCCGTACTCGCCACCGTGAACGGCACCCCGGCGGGGGTGTTGGTGCTGGGCGACACGGTGCGTCCGGAGGCGGCCGGCGCGATCCGGGCACTGGGCCGCCTCGGCATCACGGTGGTCCTGGCCACCGGCGACCGTCCGGGGCCGGCCCGCGCGATCGCCGACGCGGTGGGCATCGACGAGGTACTGAGCGAGTTGGATCCGCACGACAAGGCCGAACTGGTCCGGGGCCTGCGCCAGGACCAGCCCGGCCGGGCGATCGCGGTGGTCGGCGACGGCATCAACGACACCATCGCGCTGGGCGAGGCGGACCTGGGCATCGGGATGGGCGGCGGAACGGCCGCGGCGATCGGCGCCGCGGACGTCACGCTGGTCGGCGACGACCTGACCGCGCTCGCCGACGCGATCCGGCTCTCCCGGCGCACGACCGGCACCATCCGGGCCAATCTCGGCTGGGCGTTCGGCTACAACGTGGTGCTGATCCCGATCGCGATGACCGGCCTGCTCAACCCGATGTCGGCCGCAGCGGCGATGTCGGTCAGTTCGTTGGCGGTGGTGGGCAACAGCCTGCGACTGACCCGGTTCCGCACCGACCGCCGTCCCGAGCAGCACACCGACCGCGGCGCCGCCCCCCGACCGGGTCGCAGCACCGCCGCCCGCGCCGATCGCGGCGCCGATTCCCGCTCCGACCGCCACTCCGACGACACGAACCAGGATCAGACGTGAAGCCCCTCGCCCTGCTCGAGACGGTCGCGGGCCCCCTCGTGGCAGCCGCCCTCGCACTGACCCTGCTCACCGCCTGGACCGCAGGCGGACAAGCCGGCAGCGCCCCGAGGCTCGCGATCAGCGACGGCCGCGTGCACATGGCGACCAACGCCGACGCGACCTCCGCCTACTTCACCATCCGCAACTCCGGCGCCGCCGACGACGAACTCGTCTCGGTCAGCACCCCGATCAGCACCGACGTGGGATTCAGCTTCCACACCTACACCGGCTACGCAGGCCGGATGTGGATGACCGAGTCCCTGCCGATCCCGGCCGACGGCCTTCTGGGCATGACCGCGAGCGGCGCCAACATCATGCTGGGGAGCCCTCCCAGGCTCACCCCTGGTCAGATCGTCCCGTTCACCCTCCGCTTCCGGCACAGCCCGCCGATCCACACCACGGCCGTCGTCGTCCGCCCCGGCACCTGGACCCCGGCCAAGGCGACCTGACCCGAAGTGGGCATCGCCGGTCGGCATCGCCCGCCCGGTCGTCGCCACGGAGGGCGGCCGGCACCGGCGACCCGCCCCGGCGCGGGGCCGGTATGCGATCGGCGACAATGGGAGATCACCCGAGTGCGCGTCCGAGCGGCGGCTCGCGGCATCCCCGATCCGGCAGGAGTCCCCATACCGTGTCCGACCAGCGCGAATCCTCCGCACCCGGCCGGGACCCGGGCCTCGTCGACGAACGAGCCGAGAGCCTCCGCGCCGACTGCGCGAACTGCTTCGCGCTGTGCTGTGTCGCGCCCGCCTTCGCAGCCTCGGCGGATTTCGCCATCGACAAGCCCGCCGGCCGCGCCTGCCCCAATCTGCGCTCGGACGACTTCGGCTGCGGCGTGCACACCCGCCTGCGGGACATCGGCTTCTCCGGCTGCACGGTCTACGACTGCTTCGGGGCGGGGCAAAAGGTCGCCCAGGTCACCTACGCGGGGCAGGACTGGCGTCGGGCGCCGCACACCGCGAAGCAGATGTTCCGGGTGTTCCCGATCATGCGGGACCTGCACGAACTGCTCCGGTATCTGCACGAGGCACAGGCACCGGCAGCGGCGTGCCCGATCCGGGCCGAGCTGCGGGCCGCCTACGCGGACACCGAGCGGCTCACCCTCGGCGAGCCCGCCGAGCTGCTCCGGATCGACATCGGAGCGCTGCGGCGACAACTCAACCCGCTGCTGGTGCGGGCCGGCGAGCTGGTCCGGGCGGGTATCGGGGGCAAGAAGAAGGACCACCGAGGTGCGGACCTGATCGGCGCCCGGCTCAAGGGGGCCGACCTGCGCGGCGCGAACCTGCGCGGGGCCTACCTGATCGGCGCCGACCTGCGCGGTGCGGACCTGCGGCTCGCCGACGTGATCGGCGCCGACTTCCGCGACGCGGACCTGCGCGGTGCGGACCTCACCGACGCCCTCTACCTGATCCAGTCCCAACTCGACGCAGCCAAGGGCGACTCCCGCACCATCCTCCCGCCGGCCCTCACCCGCCCCGCCCACTGGACCACGTGACCCGGATTCGGAGCCGGGAGACATGACCGCCGGCCCGCGTCTTCCCGGTCGGCCCGGGGGCTCGTCCCGCGCAGCCGCGGCTACCGAGCCGGGGGCGGGCCGCTGGGCAGCGGACCGGTCGTGGGCCCGGGCACGCGCGCGCCCGGTCGACGGTCCGGTCGCCGTCGCCGTCGGTCATGACGCCGACCCTGCCGGGCGTTGCCGAGGAGTTCGTGAGCACCGACCGAACCGCTGATGTTCGCGGTCGGTTCGGGCGGCTCACCCGTCCCGCGTGTCGTACACCCGCCGCACCTGGTACACCCCGGCCGCGACCCGATTGGACCGGCCCCGCAGGACCGGCGCGAGACAGGCCGGCCACACCGTCGTTCGGGACCAGATCACCCCGGCGAGCAGGGCCGGGTCGACCGGGTCCAGTCGGGACAGGTCCACGCCCGAAGCGTCGACCGCCTCGGCCCGGACGTCGTCCTCCAGGCACGTCGCGAGCCGGACCGCCGCTGCGACCGCCGCGAACACGGCCGTGCCGGAGATCGCGGCGGGTGGCGCCGACCCGTCGGGCTCGGACAACTCGCGCAGGAGACCCTGGGTCGTGTCCAGCGCGCGCCCGGTGTCCGACAGTGCCGTCCCGAGCGCCGCGGCGAGCGCGGTCGGCCGCGGGGACATGGAACTCGACAGGTGGACGAGCCGGTCGTCCAGCCCGCGTGCGTGACCGGCGGCCAGCGACAGCGCGATCAGCGCCTCCGGTCGCCGCTGCCACGCGCCGCCCGTGAGCAGCGCGTCGAGCACCAGGAACGCGCGTCGCACCGCCTCCCCGAGCCCGAGCACCGCGGTGTGGATCTCCCGGGTCCGTACCCGCAGTTCGATCGCGGCCGCGACCGGCGACCGGTCGGCCGGCGGCCCCGGATCCGGGGCCGGCGGGCCCTCACGGTCGAACGTGTACAGCGTCCGGCCCATCGCGTCCGCGAAACGGGTCCAGGCGTGGCCCTCGGATGCCGAATCGGTGATGCCGCCCACGGCCGACAGGATGCGCGCATCGCAGTCGGTGAACGCGCTTCGCTCCTCGTCGGAAATGCTCATGAGCCGCCTCCTGCTGTCACATGTCTCGAATCGCAAGTCGAACCGCACGTCGAACCGGAGAACCGAACAGAAAGGCACCGTGCATAATTCGAACACGAACCGGACACAACCGGAAGGCCGGGCACGAAAAGCGGCCGGAAAACACCGGCGTTCGACCCGGATCCACAGGACGACCGGCCTGACCGGCGGGAATGCGGGGATGAGAAAGGCGCTTCCCGAACAAAGCCGCAGGCTTATCCTCGTAGCTCACGATATCAGCCACGGGGTGATTTCCTCCATGCGCGGGACACCCACGGTTATCGCATGAATCATCCGCGTGACCTTTGCCCGCCGGGCGTACGCGCGGCGCACGTCCGACGCGAAATACCCGACACCGAACACCGGGACACCGGAACAGCGCAGATCCGCCTCCTCGTAGCGCCGGCAGTTCGTGCCACTACCGGATTCCCGACATCCGGTTCCGCAACGTCTCGACGTACCGGACGAGTTCGTGTCGGGCCTCGTCGTCGAGCGCCGATTCCTGGCAGAGCAGCGGCAGTTCGTGCTCCACGAGGTGTTCGAACCGGCGCATCCGGGACGTCATCACGTCGTTGGCGATGCGCACCGCGTCCGCCGCGTCGCAATCGAAGAAGCCGAGGCCGCCCGGGCGCTGGATCGCGCGGCGGGCGGCGCGGCCACGGGGCCGCGCCGGTCGCCGGCACACCTCGGTCGGGACGCTCAGGCCCGGCCGAGCACGTATTCGAGCGTGTCCGAACGGGCCCGGCCCAGCACGCTCTCCCGCAGCGCCTCGGCGAACTCCTCTACGGTGACCACCCCGTCGCCGTCCGCGTCCATCGCGTGCAGCCACCCGATCCGATGCGTGTCCACACTGTCCGGACCGAGCAGCCGCGCGTAGTCGGCCTGATCGATGCGGCCGTCCCCGTCCCGGTCCACCGCAGCGGCCACCCGGACCATCAGCGCGGCCATCGCGGCGCCCGGCGCGGCCTCGGCGAGCACCCGGTACTCGTCGGCGTCGACCACGCCGTCGCCATTCGCATCCACCGTCGCGCGCAACTCGTCCCACCACGCGTGAAAGGCCGCGTACATGACCTCCTCGTCCACCGCGGCCAGGTCCAGTCGATCGCTGAACACCCGGGCGAGTGCGGCCAGATCGGGCCAGGACAACACCCCGTCGCCGGTCTGGTCCAGGATCCGCACGAACAGGTCGGCGAGTTGCGTGGCCGGATCGCCCGAGCGATCGCGCGGACCGAATCGGCGCAGCCCGCGCCCGGCCTCCCGCTTCGCCGCGATATAGGTCGCCGCGAGCGGCATGTACACCCACTTCGTCGGCAGCAGGTCGCTCGCCACCGCGGCGGTCCGACACGCGAGCGAGACCACGGTGCGGGCGCCGAACGGGACCCGGCCGCGCTCGCCGAGCCGCTCCCGATAGTCGGGCGGCAGGGTGGTCGCCACGGCGGTGCGGATCGCGGTACCCAGCACCGCGCACCCGGCCGACCACACCGCCTCCGGGACGAAGGACAACTGCGCCGGCGCGGGCAGCCGACCGAGCGCGTCCAGGAGCTGCTCGACGCCGTGTCCGGCCACCAGCTTCTCGCGCACGATCTCGTCGAACCAGACCCGGAACTCCGGCACCGTGCCCGGCATCTCACTCGCCGGCACCCCCAACTGGAGCCCCACCAGCAGCCATTCCGCGTACAGCTCGGCCTGCCGCTCGTCGTCGAGCGGATCACCGCCGAGCTCGCACATCAGCACCAGCGCGTCGAACACGGTCAGGTGCACCCACGCCTGCGCCTCGGGGTCGAGCGCCGAGTACGTCCGGCCGTCCGGATCCACGCCGTTGATGTGTCCGTGCAGCCGGCGCAGCCGGGCCGCCTCGCGCTCGCGGTCCGCCCGGTCCTGGTAGAGCAGTCGCTGGAGGCTGAGCAGGGTCTGCTCGACCCGGCGCCACGGATGCCGCCGGTAGGTGGAGAACTCCACCACACCGGCGCCGACCACCGGATGCGCGGTCTCCAGCACGATCGCCCGACCGATGGTGGTCAGCAGGCGCCATTGGCCCAGATAGCGCCAGGAGAGCGACCCGGCGCCGGGGAAACGTTCGAGGTCGTCCGGCATTCGGGGAGTGTCCGACATGTGGGCCTCTTTCACCGATCGGATGGTAGTCGTGACGATACAATCGGTCACCATTCGCCGCGGCCGTTCCGGAAAACCGCCGGACACCGGCTGCGGGCGGGCCGCATCGACGTGTTTCGGGCGCGGTCCCGGTCCACCTCACCGAGACTGGAAGAGCAGGCTCCGGCCGGTACCGCCGGCGCCGGCCGGGCCACCGCCGAGGAGGGCAGCCGGATGGCAACCGTGAGGGCCGAGAAGACGATGTCGCTGGACGGGTTCATCGCCGACCCGTCGGACGACGTGGCGCACTTGTTCGGGTGGTACTCGAACGGGAACGTGGAGACGCCCGCGCCGGGCGGTGGGATGACGTTCCGCACCTCGGAGGCCAGCGCCCGGCACCTGCGCGAGCTGTTCGTCAACACGGGGGCGGTCGTGACCGGACGCCGGCTGTTCGACCGCACCGACGGGTGGGGCGGCAGCCATCCGATCGGCGTGCCGGTGTTCGTGGTGACCCACCACATACCCCACGGCTGGGTCGACGCGCATCCGGATGCGCCCTTCACATTCGTCACCACCGGCGTGCGGGACGCGGTCGCAGGGGCCCGGGCCGCGGCGGGCGACCTGTCGGTGGGGGTGGGCGGCGCGGACATCGTGCGCCAGTGCCTGAACGCGGGCCTGGTCGACGAGATCGTGGTCAACCTGGTACCGGTGTTGTTGGGCGCGGGCATCCGCTTCTTCGACCATCTCGCCGACACCCCGGTCGAGTTGGCGGCGACCCGGGTGATCGAGGGCCGGCGGGTCACGCACCTGTACTTCCGGGTGGTCCGCCCGACCTGAGGGCGTGTGCCCGCGACTCAGCGCAGCACCGCCGCCAACTCCTCGACGGTGGCCGCCCACGCGTGCGGCGGCGGCGCCGCGAAGCCCACCAGCACGCCCTGTTCCGCGGCCGGCCCGTGCCACAACTCGCGCAGTCCGCGCAGGGCCATCCCGCGCTCCGCGCTGCGCGCCAGCACCCGATCCTCGGCCGGCCCGCCCGCCGGGAAGGTGATCAGCACGTGCAGCCCGGCCGGCACGCCGCACAACCGCAGTACGCCCGCCCGCCGTTCCGCCTCGAACCGGCGCACCAGGTAGGCCCGCCGCCGGCGGTAGCTCAGCCGCGCGGCGCGCACGTGCCGGTCGTAGTCGTGCCGGGCGATCAGGTCGGCCAGGACGAGTTGGCCCAGCCCCTGGGTGTGCCAGTCGGCTCGGAACTTGGCCCGCACCACCGGTTCGACCAGATGCCCGGGCAGCGCCATCCAGGCCAGCCGCAGGCCCGGGCCGAGCGTCTTGGACACCGATCCGCAGTAGGCGACGTGCTCCGGGGCCATGCCCTGGAGCGCGCCGATCGGCTGCCGGTCGTAGCGGAACTCGCCGTCGTAGTCGTCCTCCACGATCAACCCGCCGCTCGCCCGCGCCCACGCGCACATCTCGTGCCGCCGTGCGGGCCGCAGCGGCACGCCGGTCGGGTACTGGTGCGCCGGGGTGAGCACGACCGCGCCCATCGCCGGGTCGACCGGCCGGGGCAGCCGCGCACCCTGGGCGTCCACCGGCAGCGGCAACACCCTCGGCCCGGCGCGGCGGATCACGTCGCGGTAGACGTCGTGCCCGGGGTCCTCCATGCCCACCGCGCGCACCCCGGCCTCGGCCAGCACGCTCGCGAGCAGGCCGGCCGACTGGTAGAAGCCGGACGTGATCACGATGCGGTCGGGCGTGGTCAGCACCCCGCGGGTACGCCCGAGGTGTTCGGCCAGCGCGGTGCGCAATTCCAGCCGACCCTGCGGATCGCCCACCCCGTGCACGTCCGCCGGCGCCGCGGTGGTCAGCACCCGGCGGGTGGACCGCAGCCAGGCCGAGGTCGGGAAGGCGGACACGTCCGGCATGCCGGGTCGCAGATCGAATCGGGGCGCGGCTGGCGCGGACGCACCCTTCCCCGCGTCCCGCGCGGTCGGCTCGGGCAGGTCCGCGACGCGGGTCGCGGCGCCCTGACGCGCGATCAGGTACCCCTCGGCGACCAGTTGGTCGTACGCGGCGGTCACCGTCCCGCGGGCGAAGCCCAACTCGGCGGCCAGCCCGCGCGTGGACGGCAGCGGCGTACCCGGCGCCAGCCGCCCGGCCCGTACCGCCGCCCGCAGCGCGCGCTCCAGGCCGACGCGGCGACCCTCCGCGGTGTCCACCTCGACGTGCAGGTCGATCGCGTCGACCGGGAAACTGGACCAGTCCTCGAACATTTCACTGGATCTTAACGATGGTCCGGTGGCCCGCGTAGCGTCGCCTTCATCGCGGCCCGCTACACCGGAACCACCGCATCCGCCTCCCGCAAGGACTCCCGCATGATCGTGTTCGCGCACCTCAGTGACACCCACCTCGACGGCGGCCCGCACGCGGCCGAGCGCACCCGGGCGGCCATGGCCCACCTGAACGCGCTCCCCCACGACCTGGACGCGGTGTTGGTCACCGGCGACATCGTGGACAACGGCCTGCCCGCCGAATACGACGAGGCGCGGGCCCTGCTGGAGTCCCGGCATCCGGTGCTGATCCTGCCCGGCAATCACGACGTCCGCGGGCCGTTCCGGGTGGGACTGTTCGACGAGCCCGCGACGGACGAGCCGATCAACCGGGTGCACCGCACGGCCGGCGGCGCGGTGTTCGCGCTGTGCGACTCGTCCGTTCCGGGCCGCGCGGACGGCCTGCTGGCCGACGAGACGCTGTCCTGGTTGACCGGTGTGCTGGACGAAACCCCGTCCACCACACCGGTGTTCGTGGCCTTCCACCACCCGCCGGTGGAGTTGGGCAGCCCGGAGATCGACCGGATCCGCCAGTTCGGCGCCGAGCGGCTGGCCGACGTGGTCGCCGGGCGTCCCAACGTGGCGGGTCTGCTGTGCGGGCACGCGCACACCCCGGCGGCCACCACGTTCGCCGGCAAGCCGCTGATCGTGGCACCCGGCGTGGTGTCCACGATCAACCTGCCGTGGGAGCGGGCCGACGACGACTCCCCGTTCGTCGACGCGAAGTTGCCGCCCGCGCTGGCGTTCCACGTGCTCGACGACCGGGGTCGACTGACCACACACTTCCGCACCGTGCTCTGATCGCCCGATAGCGTGCCGCGGTACGCCAACGGAGCGAAGGGGGCGCCGATGTTCGGACGACACCGGCAGGACACGGGGAGCACGGTCGCGGCGGACTTCGCGGTGGGGCCGGTGCGGGTCCGCGCGGCGGCGGGCACCGTGGTGGGCAACAGGTATCGGGCCAACTTCGACGTGCTCGCCCTGGAGTCGGACCTGCGGCTGGCCGCGGTCGCCGACGGCATGGGCGACGGTCCCGGCAGCACGGCGGCCGGGCGGATCACGATGAGCGCGTTCACCACCGCGATCCGCCGGGCCTCGACCGAGGGACCCGGGGCCGGTCCGGCGGCGCTGCGCGCGAGCGTGGCCGGCATCCAGGACCTGGTGCTGGCCGAGGCCGCGGGCCTGACCGGCTTCACCGGATGCACGCTGACCGCGCTGCTCGCCGAACCCGACGTCCCGCCCGGTTCCGACGAGGCCGCCGCGTGGCTGGTCCAGATCGGCGACTCGCGCGCATATCGGCTGCGGGCCGGGCAGTTGGACCTGCTGACGGTCGATCACACCGAGGCGTGGCTGGGCGCGTTGTACGGCTGGTACCCGGCCGACTCGGCGCAGGCCGCCGCCGCGCGCTATCGACTCAGCCGCTACGTCGGCCATCCCGGTCGTCCCGAGCCCGATGTGCTGAACGTGAGCCTGCGGCCGGGTGATGTGTACCTGCTGTGCACCGACGGCGTCGCCGAACAGGTCGACTACCGCCCGCTCGGAGCCCTGTTGGCCGCTCCCGAGGCGCCCACCACGATCGTCCCCCGGCTGCTCGCGGCAACCCTGGAGGCGGGCGGACGGGACAACGCGACCGCGATCGTGTTGTGCGTCGATCGTCGCGCGGATCACCCCGCGGAGAACTCCCCGGCCTGAACGCTCGTCGTCGCCCGCACGTTCGCACCGGGCTCGGCCCGTTCATCGCCACGCACCCGGTGCTCCGCGAGGTGGGCGACCAGGAGTGCGGTCGTCTCGCGCGGTTGCTCGACCGAGGGCAGGTGCCCGGCCCAGGGCAGTTCGACGTGCCGCGCGTTCGGCAGCGACTCGGACAACTCGGCGGCGATCCGGCGGAAGTCCGCCAGGTCGTGCGCGCCGGAGACGACCAGGCACGGCGCGGTGATCGCGGACGGGTCGACGTCGACGTCGGGCACGCTCGGGGCGGACAGGGAGTCGGCGGCGAGCCGTCCGTCGAAGACGTCGCGCTGCATCACGCCCACCTGATAGCGGGTCAGCGCGTCCGCCGAGGGCCCCAACCGGGTGTCCAACACGAACTCCACCGCCCCGGCCACGTCGCCGGCCGCCAGGAGTGCCCGCTCGCGGGCCTCGATCGCGCGCAGCGCCGGGGACGGGGTGTGACCCGGGCGGCCGGCGCACAGCAACACGAGCGAGTCGACCCGATCGGGTCGGCGGGCGGCGAGTTCCAGCGCCACGGTGCCGCCGTCGGACGCGCCGACCAGGGTCGCGCGGGCGATCCCGAGCGTGTCGAGCAGGTCGAGCACGTCGTCCGCGTCGCGCCGCGGGTCGGTGGTGGGCGGCGTGCGTCCGAAGCCGGCCAGGTCCGGCCGCACGACCCGGTACCCGGCGTCGACCAGCACGGACCATTGGGGATCCCACATCCGCCGGTCGCAGACCGACGAGTGCAACAACACCACGACCGGCCCGGCACCGTCCCCGTCATGCGCAAGCGTCATGCCGCCGACTGTAGTGGCCTGCCCGACCCGGACGACCGGTTCTCGGCCGGCGCGCGACTCCCTCCCGGTGGCGGATTCCAGGCTTCGCGGTGCTCCGTGCGAGGATTTCCGAACGTGCGGTAGCCCCCACCGAGCGAAGGACGAGCGCGATGCGCGACGAGAAGATCAGCGAATACCTGGACCGCCTCGCCGACCGGGTACCGGCGCCGGGGGGCGGGGCCGCCGCCGCGCTGCACGCGGCACAGGCGGCCGCGCTGCTGGGGATGGTCGCCCGGTACACCACCGGCGACAAGTACGCCGAGCACGCCTCCTCGATCACCGAGGTGATCGCGCTCACCAACGAACTGCGGGCGGTGGCACTGCGGTTGGCCGAAGAGGACGCGGCCGCGTTCACCGCGGTGACCGAGGCGTACAAGCTGCCCCGGGACACCGAGGAGGCCAAGGCCGTGCGCTCGGCCACGATCGCCGCCGCACTGGTCGGCGCGGCCAAGCCGCCGGCCGAGGTGCTCGTGGTGGCCGCCGCGTGCATCGAACTGGCCGAAAAGCTGCTGCCGATCGGCAATCCCAACGTGATCACCGACGTGGCGGCGGCGGCCGAGGCGGCGCGGGCGGCGGCGACCACCGCACGGGTGAACATCGAGATCAACCTCGGCGGGATCCGGGACGAGCAGGCCCGCACCGAACTCACCACGCAGGCCACGCGGGTGGACGGCCTCGCCACGCGCGCCGATCAGATCACCGCGGCCGTGCGCAAGGAGATCGTCCGATGACCGCGACCGTGCTCTCCGGCAAGGACCTCGCCGCCGCGATCCGCGCCGAGACGGCCACCCGGGCCGCGCTGCTCGCCGAGGCGGGATCCCCGGTCACCCTCGCGGTCGTGGTGGCCACGGCCGACGAGTCCAGTGCGTGGTACGTGCGTTCGATCGCCGGAGCCGCCGCGAAGGTCGGCATCACGTGCGACGTGGTCGACCTGGGCGCGGACGCGACCGTGCAGGCGATCCGCGGCACGTTGGAGGCGCTCGGCGCGGACGACGGTGTGCACGGGATCATCCTGCAGACCCCGCTGCCGGCCGGCGCGTCCCTGGAGGACCTGGCCGGCGCGATCGCCTTCGGCAAGGACGTGGACGGCGCCAACCCGCTCTCGCTCGGCCGACTGGCCGCCGGACTGCCCGCGTTCGCTCCGGCCACGGCCGAGGCGGTGGTGGCGATCCTGGATCACCACGGCATCGAACTCGCCGGCCGGCACGTCGCGGTGGTCGGCCGTTCGACGGTGGTCGGCAAGCCCGCCGCGCACCTGCTCCTGGACCGCAACGCCACGGTCACCATCTGCCACTCGCGGACCAAGGACCTGGCCGGCCTGACCTCGACGGCGGACGTGCTGGTCGCCGCGGTCGGCCGACCCGGGCTGATCACCGCCGCGCACGTCGCGCCCGGCGCGGTCGTGGTCGACGTGGGCACCAACCCCACCGCCGACGGCGGCCTGGTCGGTGACGTGGACGCGACGTCCGTGGCAGCGGTGGCCGGCGCGCTCACCCCCGTGCCGGGCGGCGTGGGACCGGTGACGACGGCGCTGCTGCTGAGCCACACGGTGCGCGCGGCGGCATCGCCCTGAGTCGTGGGCGTGGGCCGTGGGCCTGGGCCATGAGGCCATGACCCCGGCCTGCGGCCGGTGTCGTCGAACGCCGGACGGGCTGATCGACGCTCGGCTCGCCCGTTGTGCACGAGGCAGCACGAGGCATCACGAGGCGGCACGAGGCCGCCGGTTCGAGGATCGACACCGGGTGCGTTGCGGTTCGGGTCGGGGTCGGCCCGGGTCGGGGTCGGCCCGGGGCGTCGAAAGGTCACCAGCGGGCGATGCGGCGGCCGTCTCGTTCGTGCCAGCGGCCCGGGAGGTCGATGATCTCGGCGCCGGCGGCGCGCAGGCGTTCGGCCGTGGCCCGGGCCCGTTCCGGATCGAGGGCGAACACCCACGGACCCGGTATCAGCACCGTCCGCACCACGCCGGCAATCACGTTGGCCAGCAGGTTCTCCAACTCCGGCTGCTTCTCGCGCGAGGAGACGCCGTTGTCCAGACACACCACCGGCCGGCTCAGCCCCAGGCCCTGCGCGTACGCGGTCAACGCGTTGCGATGGGCGGCCATCTCCCAGGGGTCACGGGGATAACACCGCAGGTAGGCGACGGGCGCGCCGACGTACGGAGGGGAGACGGTCGTCATGGCGACTGATTCCTTTCCGGCGATCGGCACGGACCCGCGGTCCCGCCTGGGCGCCAGTCAACACCGTTCGACCCGAAAGGTCTATACCAATATTGTCATCTCGGGGTAACTCCCGGGGACCGGCCGGCCGCGCCCTCCGCGCGGGCCCGTTCGCCGGCCCGAAGACGTACCGTGAACAGATGAGCACCAACGATCCGGGCGGCCCCGGTGGAGGGGGTGCCACCCCGTCCGGGCCGGTTCCGTCCCAGCGCCGTCGACGCAAGCGCTACTTCGTGATGATGGGCATCTGCCTGCTGCTGTTCCTGCTCGCCGGCACGGTGGTCTACCGCTGGTCGTTCCCGGCCGCCGCGGGCATGACCATCGTCGCGATGGCGATCCCGCCCTTCGCGGTGATCGTGGCCAACCGTCGCGAGCGCGGCGACCGCTGGTGGGACGAATAGTCCCTGCGGTCACGATGCCGTCCGGTCGTCGATTGCGAGTCGCGGGTCACGGGTCACGGGTCACGGAATCGTCCCGACGCGGTGACAACCGCGCGGACGACGAACCGCGGCAACTGCCCGGCCCGTCCCAGGTATCGACTCGCGATCGCGCGGGCGAGGGGGAGGGTGGCCGAGATGCCCATCGATTCGGGTATGCAGGCGGCGCGGCAGGCTCGGGCGTTCCGGAACGACGTCGACCGGCGGGTCTTCCGGGAGCAGATGTCCGCCGCCGATCAGCGGCGCCGACGCAGCGGGCGTTCGGGCGTCGGCGGCGTGCTCCTGCTGCCGGTGGTGATCTGCGCGGTGATCCTCGCCGCGAAATACCCCGACCAGGCAAACGACTTGGTCGACCGGGCCCGGCCGGTGTTGGACCTGGTCCTCGGCCCGCTCGACGACCTGGGCTGACCCGACCGCGACACCGACGCGGAGCCGCGGTCCCGGATCGGCCGACCGGGCAAGGGCGCGCCGTACCGGCCCGGTTCGAGGAAAGCCGGACAACCGGGCAGTAGGGTCGGTGCCCGAGCCGCGGGTGCCGTGCGGCCGTCGAACGCGGAGCCGGACCGTCGGGCCTTCGGGCCGGGAGAGGACGTCGTCATGGGACCAGTCATCGCGGTCACCGGAGCGAGCGGGCAGATCGGCGGCCGGGTCGCCCGCCGGCTCGCCGAGGCCGGCACGGCGCAGCGTCTGGTGGGTCGGGATCCGTCCCGGCTGCCCGAGTTCGACGGTGCGGTGCACGCCCCGCCCGCGTCGTACGGCGACGCGGCGGCGATGCGGCGGGCCCTGGACGGGGCGGACACGCTGTTCCTGGTCTCGGCCCGCGAGAGCGCCGATCGGGTCCGTGAGCACATCTGCGCCGTGGACGCCGCGGTCGCGGTCGGCGTCCGGCGGATCGTCTACGTGTCGTTCCAGAGCGCGGCGCCGGATGCGACGTTCACGTTCGCGCGCGACCACTGGCACACCGAGCAGCACATCCGGGACACCGGGCTGCGGCACACGTTCCTGCGCGACAGTCTGTACCTGGCCGTACTGCCCGCCATGGTCGGCGCCGACGGGACCATTCGCGGCCCGGGCGGGCAGGGGCGGGTCGCGGCGGTGGCGCACGACGACATCGCGGACGCGGCGGCGGCCGTACTGCTCGGCGGCGACGCGCACGACCACCTCACCTACGACCTCACCGGTCCCGAGGCGATCACCCTCGCGGAGGCGGCGGCCGAGCTGACCCGCTTCACCGGGCGGCTGATCGAGTACGTCGCGGAATCCCGGGACCAGGCCTACGCCTCCCGCGCGCGGTACAACGCGCCGGCGTGGGAGATGGCGGGCTGGGTGACCTCGTACGAGGCGATCGCCACCGGCGAGATGGCCAAGGTCTCCACCGCGGTCCCGATGCTGACCGGCCGGCCCGCGCAGAACCTGGCCGGCTACCTGACCACCCATCCGCAGTCCTGGGAGCACCTCAAGGCGTAGGACCCGCCCCGGTGTCACCGGTGCCCGGGCCCGGGCCCGGCTCGGCGACTCCCCCGACCGGCCGTGCCCGGGTGCGGCCGGCTCCCGGGCCGGGTCTGCTGGGGCCATGCATCCCAAACACCCGATCATCGAGCTGACCGAGCTGCTGATGCGCGAGACGGACCTGCCGCAGGATCGTGCGAATGCCCTGGTGCAACGCATCTGGGACGCGGGGGTGGCCGAGGGCACCCGCCGGATGACCGAGGATCTCGCCGCCGCCAACCGGGAGGCCGAGGAACTGCGCCGCGCGCTCGACGACGAGTAGCCGGGACCCGGGAGAGTCCTGCTGCGGTACGCCGAAGGCGTGGTGTCCCCGCTCGGGGCCGGACCGGGACACCACGCCGGTGTGCGGCGCGGGCCGCGCCCCCGGGACCGTTCTCCATCCCGCGTCGGGCTCCGCGGCGCCCGGGGCCGTGCGTCGGCGTGCCGAAAAACGCGCGCATGGTTCTCTTCGGGTGTTTCACCGAGGCGGCGAGGTGAGCGCAGCGAGGAGCCCGAAGGGGGCGTGCCGGGCGTCCGGCGTCGCGGTGCTCGGCGAGGGTGGAGGACGGCCCGTGAGCGCAGGACAGCCCCTACAGCGGCAGCGTGCCCGCGAGCGGGTTGACGGCGTTCAGGTTGTTCAGGCCGTCCGGGTAGACGGCGCTCGGGACGCCGGCGACCCGGCCGGTGTTCGGCGTCGGTTCCTGCGCATGGGCGGCGGAGGCGCCGCAGGACACGGCGAGGGCGGTGCCGACCAGGGCGGCGGTGGCGAGGCGCTTGATCATGTCCCGCCCAACGAGACCGCGTGCACTTGGTCACCGCGGCGCCCGCCGAGACGTCCCGGTTCACCTGTTCGGCGTTCGTAGTCCGCCGCGGCACCGGGAACAGGAGCACCGACCCGGAGGAGGGGTGCCGATGGCGGAGCACCGGAACCGGCCGCCCGGCAGCGCGGCCCGATGATCCACGACGGTCGGCTGCCGATGAGCCTGGCGTTCGCGTCGCTGCTGCTCACCTTCCTGGTGACGCGGACGATCACCCGACTGATCCGGGCCGGCCGCGGTCCCTTCCACAACATCGGCAGCGGCGGTGTGCACATCCATCACGTGGTGCCCGGCATCGTGCTCGCCCTGATCGGCGGCTTCCTCGCGGTCGGCAGCGGCGAATACCTGGTCGCCCGGTCGATCGCGGGCGTGCTGCTCGGGATCGGCGCGGGGCTGGTGCTGGACGAGTTCGGGATGATCGTGCACCTGTCCGACGTGTACTGGACCGAGCAGGGCCGGATCTCGATCGAGGCCACCGTGTTGGCCACCGCCGCGGTCGGCCTGGCCGCGAGCGGCTTCGTGCCCTTCGACGCGACGCCGGACGGCCACACCCTCGACGATCTGGTGGCCTGGTCGATCGTGCTGCTGCTCGATGTGGTGATGGCCGCGATCACCTTCGCCAAGGGCAAGGTCGGCACCGGCGTGATCGGCGTGTTCATCCCGATCGTCAACATCGTCGCGGGGATCCGGCTGGCCCGACCCGGCTCGCCGTGGGCCCGGCGGTACTACCGCGACAAGCCCCGCAGGCTGCGTCGCGCCACCGCGCGGGCGGCCCGTCGCGATGCCCGTTGGAAGCCGATCCGTCGCCGCTTCGAGGACACCATCGCCGGCCGGCTGGTGGCCGCGCCCGCACCCATGCCCGTGGCGCCGAACCCCGAGCCCCGGGCGCGACGCGAGGTCGACGGCGCCCGACACACCTGGCGCCGCGAGCGGGCGGGCTCCGGGTGAGTGGGTACGGCACGCGCCGGGCACCGCGCGGACGCACACCTGGGCCGGGTCCGGCGGATCCTGGTGGATGAGGTCGCGTCGTCCCGTGCCGTGGCTCGGCGTGCCGCAGAAGCAGCCGCATGGTGGTTCCATTCGGCTGTTTCGCCGGTGCGGCGAGGTGCGGTGCCGGGCGACGCGGCCCCACCAGGATCCGCCGGACACGGCCTGGCCCGCCGTCCGGGATCTCCGCTCTCCCGCCGGCACGCCGACGAACGATCGACCGTCCGGGGGCGGATCCGGCCGCCCTCGACGCCCCGCGCCCGGACGACCGCGCGGATCACCGACCCGGAGTCGCCCCCGCGGCCCCGGGCCCGCCCGCCGGTCGTTGGCGTGCGGCCAGCACCGCGATGTCGTCCTCCGGCTTGTCGGTGACCATGCGCGCGATCAGCGTGTCCACCAGACGCACCAGCGGGGTCTCGGCGCTCAGTCCCACCCGGGTCAGCCGCTGGAGCGATTCGCCGATGTCCTCGCCCCGGCGCTCGATCAGGCCGTCGGTGTACATCACCAGGACCCGCTCGGGTTCGCTGCGCCGGCGCACCGAGGTGTAGCCGCCGAACCCGGTGCCCAACGGCGGTCCCACGGGGACGTCGACGAGTTCGGCCGCGTCGCCCGGGCCGACCAGCAGCGGCGGGAGGTGGCCGGCGCTGGCGAAGGTGACCGTGCCCGCCGCCGGGTCGACCAGGACCAGCAGGCAGCTGGCCACCCGTTCGATCCCCGCCTTGGTACTGGTGCGATCCACCGCGGCCAGGATCTCGTGCGGCTCCAGGTCGGAGCGCGCCTGCACCCGCAGCAGCGCCCGGAACTGGCTCATCTCCACCGCGGCCTGCACGCCGTGTCCCATCACGTCGCCGACCGCGAGCAGCGTGCGGCCGCCGCTGAGCGCGACCGCGTCGTACCAGTCGCCGCCGACCTCGACGCTGCTGCCCGCGGGCCGGTAGCGCGAGGCCAGTTCGATGTCCGGGTGCGGCGCGTCCGGGGCGGCCAGCAGCGCGTGCTGGAGGGCGAGTGCGATGTCGTGCTCGTGCGCGTAGCGGCGGGCGTTGTCCACGCTGATCGCCCCGCGCCGGGCCAGGTCCCGGGCCAGCACCACGTCCTCGGTGGAGAACGCCTGCGCCACGCCGTGCCGGGCCAGGGTGACCATGCCGATCGCGCTGCCCCGGGCCACCAGCGGCAGCGCCACGATCGAGTGCAGGCCGACCGAGCGGAAGATGTCGACCCGGTCGGGGCTGGACACCTCGCGGGCCAGTTCCTCGTCGCTGACCCGGTTGACCACCACCGGGCTGCGCTCGCTCAGCGCGCGCGGCACCATCGAGCCCTGCTGGTAGTCCACGTTCTCGCCGGGCCGACGCAGGATCGCGGCCTGCTCGGCCATCCCCGGCCGATGCGACAGCGCGGCACGCCACATCCGCACCATGTCCTGCGGCGCGTGCGGGGTGCCGTTGGCGCCCTCGACCGCGAACACGTCCACCGCGGCCACGTCGCCGAGCTCGGCGACGAAGAGTTCGGCCAGTTCCTCGCAGGTCTCCACCAGGTCGAGGGTGGTGCCGACCCGGGTCGCGGCCGCGTCCAGGAAGGCCAGCCGGCGGCGGGCCGCGTCCAGTTCCATCTGGGTGCGGCGGGACTCGGAGACTTCGAGGATGACGCCGGCCAGGCCGACCACCTCGCCCTCGTGCTCCAGGCGGTGGTAGGCGCCGTGCCACCAGCGGCGGTCGCGCGGGCCCGCGTGGGTGATCCCGGTGGAGGTGGCCTCGCGGGCCACGCCGTCGCGGAGCACCGCGCGCAGGATCTCCTCCTGGGCGTCCACGTCCGGGAGCACCTGGCCGATGGTCCGGCCCAGGTGCTCCTCGGCGGAGATGCCGTTCATCCGGGCCAGGGCCGGGTTGACGTAGAGGTAGCGAAGGCCCGGGCTCATCACCGCGACCGCGGCGCGGGTGCCGTCCAGGAGACCCTGCAGCACCGCGTACGCGCCGGCCTCGCGCGGGTCGCTGCCGTTCGCCCCGACCAGGCGTGCCACCGCACCGGTCACGGCGTCGACCTCCGGCACCGTCATCGGCGGGTCCGCATACTCGTCCAGCGCCACGCCTGTCCTCTCCAGCCCCGGGTCCCGTGAGGCGCCCGGCCCCCGGAAGCCGACCTTCGGGTTCCAGTCTGGGCCACGGCAACCCGAACGCGCGAGCGGCAGGCCGCAGTGCGTTACACCATCGTGGCCAGGATCTCCTCGACCATAGCCATGGTGGTACCCGGATGCAGGAAGGCAAAGCGGGCCACCGTCTCGCCCTCCCAACCGGTGGGCGTGACGAAGCCGACCTGGCCGGCGAGCAGCCGGTGCGACCACTCCAGGTAGTCGTCGGCGCTCCACCCGGTGCGGCGGAACAGCACGGCGGACAGCTCCGGGTCGCGGATCAGTTCCAGGTGCGGGGTGGCGCGGATCAGCTCCGCGGTGTCCCGGGCCAGGGTGAGCGCGACTTCGATCGCCTCGGTGTACGCGTCGGTGCCGTGCACCGCGAGCGAGAACCACAACGGCAGGCCGCGGGCCCGCCGGGTGAGGTGGTAGGCGTAGTCGGTCGGGTTCCACTCCTCGGGCGCGTCGGTGTGCAGGACGTCGAGGTAGGACGCGTCCTGGGTGTGCACGCCGCGGGCCGGGGCCGGGTTGCGGTACACCAGCGCCGCGCAGTCGAACGGCGCGAACAGCCACTTGTGCGGGTCGACCACGAAGGAGTCGGCCAGTTCGATCCCGTCGTAGCGGGCGCGCACGCTGGGCGCGAGCAGGCCCGCGCCGCCGTAGGCACCGTCCACGTGGAACCACAGGTCGCGCTCGCGGGCGACCGCGCCGATCCCGGCCAGGTCGTCGATGATGCCCGCGTTGGTGGTGCCGGCGGTGGCGACCACGCCCACCACGTCGTCCGCGTCCGGATCGGCGGCCAGGGCGGCGCGCAGCGCCTCGCCGGTGAGGCGGTGGTCGGTGGTCTTCACCACGAGCGGTTCCATGCCGATGATGTGCAGCGTGTTGCCGATCGAGGAGTGCGCCTGGTCGCTGACCGCGATCCGCAGACGATCCCGGGCGGTGGCGCCGGTACGCCGCCGGCCCATGTCCCGGGCGACCACGAGTGCGGACAGGTTGCCCGCCGAACCGCCGCTGACGAAGCACCCGCCGGCGCCCGCGGGCAGTCCGGCCAGGTCCGCGATCAGGCGCAGCACCTGGTTCTCGGCGGCCACCGCGCCGGCCGCCTCCAGCCAGGAGATGCCCTGGAGGGACGCGCACGAGACGACCATGTCGAACAGCAGCGCGGCCTTGGTCGGCGCGGCCGGGATGAAGGACAGGAAGCGCGGGCTGTCGCAGGAGATGACCGCGGGCGCGAGTTGGTCGGCGTAGACCGACATCACCTCGCTCGGGTCGTTGCCGTGCGCGCCGATCAGGCCGTCCAGCGCGCGGTCGAGCTTGTCCTTGCGCCCGGGGTGGTCCAGCGGCACCGGGTCCAGGGCGAGCCGCTCCCGCATGTAGTCGAAGACCAGGTCGGCGAGAGCGGGATCGTACCGGTGCATGCGCATGTGGGCTCGGCAATCTCTCGGCGCGTTCGGGCGAGGCACCCGCGCAGGGTTGGGTGCCCGCGGGGAGGGCGTTTCCCCCGCGGGTGGCGTTCTCACGAAAGCCGGATGAGGATGCCGGGTCGGTCTGCACCGGCAGTTCAAACCCTACGTACATGCGTGCGATCGGGCCAAGAGGTCGATCTTGCGCGCCGACGCCGATCTATTGCGTCTCCACTCCCTGCCAGGCTGTTCCGTTGCGCCTGACCAGCCTGGAAAGCACGACACAGCTCTTCGAACGCACCACGAAGGGCTCTGCGGCGATCCGCTCCAGGACCCGCTCGAAGTGCTGCACGTCGGCCGCGAGCAGGTGGACCACCGCGTCCGCATCGCCGGTGACGGTGCTGGCCGAGACCACCTCGGGGAACTTCGCCAGCGCCTTGCCGATCTCGCTCGGCGAGGTGCGCCCGACGCAGTACAGCTCGACGAACGCCTCGGTGGTCCAGCCGAGCGCGGCGGGCTCGACCGACGCGGAGAAGCCGGTGATCACGCCGGCGGCGAGCAGCCGATCCACCCGCCGCTTGACCGCGGACGCGGACAGGCCGACCCGCGTGCCGATCTCGGCGTAGGTCGAGCGCGCGTCGTCGATGAGCGCGGTGATGATTCGGCTGTCCAACGGGTCCAGCGCCATCGATCGGGTCTCCTGGGTGCGGGTCGAACGGGTCGAACGGGTCGGGCGGGTCTGGCGGGGTTCGGGGCGGCGGGGGCGGGCGGACGGGGCACAGTGACGGTAGCCCACCGGGGCTTGGGTGCGGGGCTGTTGTGGGGCTGCTGCGTGGCCGGCTCGGGTTGTCGGGAGTCACGGGGAGTCGCGGGGAGTCGCGGGGAGTCGCTGAGGGACGCTTGGGGCCGAGACGCGGGCTCCGGGTTGCGGCCGTTGGTGCGGTGGTCGTTGCGCGGCGGTGATCGTTGCGCGGCCGTGGTCGTTGCGCGGCCGTGGTCGTTGCGCGGCCGGATCCGGGCGATGTCGTCGGCGGCGACGCGGGCGGGGTGTGTGCGGGCTTGCCTCGCCGGCGGGCCGAGGCAAAAAAGGGCGAGCGCGGATTGTGGACGTCCCCGCAGAATCTGGTGGACGGCGAACTGATCGTTCGAAGCTGCCGCGCGCTCCGGTGGGCCGGGCGGGGCGGCGGGCGAGGGACTGCAACCGGCCGGAGGTTCCGCATTCGGACGGGGCGAATTGCCTGCGAGCGGGGCGAGTTGCCTCGGCAGAGTCGGCTGACGGTGATTCAGGTGACGGACGGTGGGGTGAGGGCGGACGGCCGAGTCGATCGGCCCGGCGCGATCGGCCCGGCTCGATCGACCCGGAACGGGTGGTGGCGTGTGGCGACGAACCGTCTGGCGCGAGGGGTCCTCTTCGTGGCGTGTACGGGCAGCTCCGCACGGTCCGCCCGCGCATAGCGTGAGGTGAGCCCGGCCCGGGCCCGCGAACGCGGGCCGGCGTCGGAGTACCGACAGAGGAGACGAGAAGAATGAGTATCAAGGTCGCAGTGATCTATCACGACACCGCCGAGTGCGTTCGGGCGTTGGCCGACGCGGTGGCGGCGGTCGCCTGGAACACCGGCGCCGAGGTGCGGTTGCGCAGACTGCCCGAGCCGACGCCGGACCGGCCACCGACCGACGCGAAGGCCGATCCACCGGCGACGACGCGGGATCTGACCTGGGCCGACGTCGTGGTGCTCGGCGCCCCGGCCCGGGACGGCGACGTCGTCGCGCTGTTGCGCCGGCTCGCCGACTCCGCCACCGCGCCGGCGACCGCGCCGGCCGCGCACGAGATGCGGGACGAATGGGAACGCCGCACCGAGCAAAAGGTGTTCGGCGTGTTCGTCACCGCGCCCGCCCCCGGTACGTTGCACGGCGGCCTGATGCGCAGCTTCGGCATCGTCTACCGGCCCGTAACCGGCGATTCGACCAGCCGACCGAAGCACTCGGTCGCCGCACCCACCCCCGCATCCCCACCCGCCGGCGGCACGGAGGACCCGACGATGCTCTCCTTCGACCTGGCCCGGACCCAGACCCGCCGCTGCGTCGAGATCGCAGCGACGCTCCGCGCCGAACGGACCCTGACGGTCTGAGCATGCCGAAGCGCCAGGGCGGGGGTTGCCGCGCGTGGGGGCCGGTCGAGGCGAGGCGGGAGGCAGCGTACGTGAGTCGAGCGACAGAACAGGGGCTGCCGCACGTCGAGTCGAGGCAGGTCGAGGGGCGACGGGAGGGGCGTTGGTCGAGCGGCAGAACAGGGGCTGCCGCACGCGGGCGACGAGTCGACCTCGTCCCCCACGGTGAGAAGCGCGATGTCGTGCTTCATGCAGTGGGATCCCCGTAGTCGGCGTAGAACCGCAACGCGCTCGGGGTCGGACCGCTGCGTTGGGCGAAGACCCCGATCGGCATCAGTTCGGAGTTCGGCACCCCGCCATCGTCGGACGTCAACCGGCTCGAAGGTCAACACGGACCAGGCGTGTTCCCTGACACGATCTACCGAGGCTCGACCCGCCCGCGTCGACCCGCCAACCGACTCGACGGCATCCTGTACGGCTGCCTCGAAACCGTTGCACCGTACGACGAGGCGACGGCTCGGGCCCAGCGAACCCACACACTCGCCGCGCGACGCTACAGCTCGGGCAACCGGTGTTGGAGGGGACCCGACGTCGGCTGCCCCCGGAACGGACGTCAGATGTCCGTTCGTTACGACGGGGGGATCGCGTCCATGAGGATTTCGTCCACGCGCTTGCCCGCCCACACAGCACTGCGGCGACGGTGGCCGATGAGCTGGAATCCGGCTCGGGTGTAGGCGCGGATGCCGGCGACGTTGGGCTCCAGAACGGTCAGGTACACGTTCTCCAAGCCCGCGTCCTCGAAGGCGAAGTCGAGAACAAGGCGCGTCGCGGGAGCGGCGAGCCCCCGCCCTCGACCTTCCTCGCCCAGGGTGACGAGGTACTCCGCCGCCGCGACAGGACGGTCGATCGACAGAGTCGCTGTGCCAACCGGCAAAGGGCCGCCGGTGCGATCCTGGCGAGCCGGGTCGTAGATCGTGAAGTGCGCGTTGTCCCCCGCGATCATGACGTCGAGGCCCGCGCGCAGCCTTTCGCGCGTCTCGGGATCAACGCGGCCGTTGCCCCTCATGGACACGGGATCGTTGGTCCAACGCAGGTACACGTCCAAGAGATCGCGGCGCAGTGGGCCGATGGCGATGGTGTCCGTGGAGCGGAGTAGGTCGGGGCCGGTCAGGTGCGCGATGGTGATCGCCTCCCGGGGATACGCAGGACGGTGGTGTAGGCAGCGGTGTCCGCCGGTTCGTCGACGGGCTCCCCGGAGTCAGTGTGCTCGATCCACGCGTGCAGGCGGACTGGATCGGGTGCGATGCCCTGGCACCAGGTTGCCGAGTGTCCCCGGAGCGCGAGCAATACCATCGCGGCGGTCGCCTGTTCCAGGCACACCGCTCGGGCGGGGCACCATCTGGCGGCGCGCCGGACGGCGTCGACGGATTCGGCGGCGGTCGCCGGATCCGCAAAGGGCGCATGCCGAAGCGCGTTCCAATGGGCCACGGCACGCACGGCTTTCAGGTGCCGGTCAAAGTATCGGTGGTGTGAGCCGCATCGGGTGATGGTCAGCACGGCAGCCATCACGAGGAAGGCCGTGGCGCGGAGTGCCCGTCGGCTCGGTGGGTGCTTGGGTAGCGCGACCGGAGCGGTTTGGCTGCCCCAACTCGGGCCGGGGTCCAGCCCCACGATGAGCGCCGGCCAGGGCGCGGGGCGGGTGGTGGTGGTGGTGGTGAGAAAACCTGCGGCGGTCAGCGCTCGGGTGAGCCCTGTCGCCTCGGTGGCGGAGAGGTTCGCGGCGCGTGCGGCCGCGGCGGGATCTCCGGTCGATGCGAGGGTGCGCCACCAGGTGGCGGCGGGTTCCATCAGGGTTTGGACCATGCCGTCACGGGTGTCCATGAGCACGACGATGCCGGGCATGCCGGGCCCGGCGAATTCCACGGCGTGGGTGTGCCGGCCGGCCATGATGTGGGTGTTCACGCGGCTTCCCAGGGATGGATGTCCGGTCGTTGATGCCAGGCGACGGCCGGAGTTTCCCGGTGGGCGCGCAGCCACATTTCCAGGGCAAGGACGGCGTCGAGGTCCCCGCGGCCGATGCCGGCGGCGGTGTGCCGGGCGGCCATCCGCAGGGCCTCGACGTCAACGAGCTGAAGTGCCGCCAGGTGTCCGTCGGCCAGGGCGAGTACACGGTCGAGGTGGGTGCGCAAACCACGGATGTGATCGCTGGTCGAGGTCCCCTTGGTGACGCGCGCGGCGATCGAGGCGGGGAGGACGTGCGGCAGGGCCCGGGTCAGGAGAGGTTTGTAGGCGTCGGGACTGGTGCGGCTGGGAGAGGGGCAGGACAGCACCGCCGCAACGACGTGCGAGTCCGTGAACGGGTTGTGCAGGGATACCCCGGTGAGGGCGTGAGCGAGGTGGGCGTCGGCGGCGGCCGTGCGACCGATCTCGCCGATCTGGTCCCAGCTGACCGCGTTCGCCAGGTCGCCGATCGCAGTGTGCTCGGCGAGATCCGCTGCCTGGTCGTAGGTGTACGCCGCGAGGCGTCGCGCGTGGTCGGTCGCCCAGGTCGCCGGTGGTTCGACGGGGAGGAGCGCGAGGCCGCCGGGGCCGGGCGCCGTTCCGGTCAGCACCTGGGCGGTTCGGCGGAGCGCTGCGGAGCGCGAGGTGTGCGCCGCGGTGCGGGCTTGGCGCAGGAGTGGGAGCGGTCGGGTGCGGCGGACCTGTGCCCAGCCCAGGGCGTGCGTGATGGCGGTCTGTGGCCGGCGGGCGCGGAGGAGGTCGGCGAGGTAGAGCAGGGGTGGGCACAGCAGGGTGTCGCCGCCGTCTCCGGTCAGGTGTCCGTCGCTGCCGAAGACGTCGCGCACGAAGCGGAGTTGGTGGGCGAAGAAGGCGTGGCCGAGCATCGCAGGGGCGGGCTCGTCGGTGGCGGGGAGGATGGCGTCGAGATCGGTGTAGGGCTGGTGGCGGTCGTCGAGCGCGAGCATGCGGTGGTCGATCGCCGAGTGCGCCGCAGCGGCGGGAACGTACTCCGGATCGCCGCCGGTCGTGGCGTGTTCGTGGTGCAGGGTGACGGCGCCGATGGTTCTTCCCTGCGGGGCGAGGGCGGCGGCGGCCAGGCGGGTCACGGCGGTGGAGTCGAAACCGCCACTCAAGTCGGCGGTGGGGCGTTCGCACGTCAGCGCGCGCAGCTCGACGGACGCGGTCAGCGCCACGCCGAGCCGGACGGCCGCCTCGGTCGGACCCGTCGTCGGCTCGGCGGACCACAGTGGGACGGGCTCGGACGCCCGCGTGGCCGACAGGTCTACGCGGTGTCCGGCGGGAACGCGGTGAACGCCTGAGAACGCCGTTCGGGTGGGGATGGCCGTCACACACGAGGGGGTCAGCATCCGTACCGCCGGCCACGTGGTGTCCACGTCGGCACCGACCAGACCCGCGAGCGCTCGGGCCGATGTCGACCATGCCAAGCCGGATGCCGCCTGTGTCCAGTACACGGGCACCGCCGATGCCAGATCCGCGTATAGGGCGGTGCCGCTGTCGGTGATCTCGATCAGTGAGTAGGCGCCCGGCCATCGCCACAGGTCCGCCGGCCGGACCCCGCGCGCGGCGAGCGCGGTCAGGTCGTTGTAGTCGGCTCCGCAGGTGCCGAGCACGCAGACCGCCCGATGGGTGGAGTACCCGGTGCGAATCCTCGACCATGGCCCGTCGCCGAGTGACCACAGGGGGAGCCGGTCGTGGGCGAGCGCGGACACGGGCACGGGCGTGGTGGCACGGGACGTCCTGGAAACGAACCCACCGATCATCATGCTCGTAGCTCCTTGGGCATCGCTGTGCGGGAAGTGAGCGTGAACGACCTCGGCCGCCCTCGCCGTGCGGGGGCGGCCGACGGTTTCGGGGTCAGCGCGTGGTCGAGCTGTAGATCTTGCGCTTGTTCTCGCTGCCGCTCGTGTCGCCGCCCCGAGTGAGGACGCCGGCGGTGCCGAGGGCAACCGGCAGGATCACGCGCGCGGGACGGGTGTTGCGGGTGGCGGGCTGCTTCATCGTGTGCCTCCTGGAGTTGAGGAAGACGGTGGTGCCGTCCCCACATCAGGACAACACCGGTTCGCGCGGTTGCGTCCGGGATGTGCAGAACGCGCATGCCATATGCGGATCCTGCACATCGTCTCGACGGAGCGTGATCATCCGGCTACGGTGAGACGAATATCCCTGCGTCTCTCGGGGGCATGGATGGCAGACGCTCTGTGGGATTCGCCGCATGTGAGCGCGCTCGTCCGCGAGCGTCGCATCGGCCCCCTGCTGCGGGCCGGGCGCACCGCGCGAGGTATGCGACAGGCGGATCTCGGGCTCCTGATCGGATACTCGGCGTCGGCCGTGTCCAGGCTCGAATCGGGTCGGTGCAAGGACGATTTCGCAAAGATGCGGGCCGCGGCCGTCGCCGTGGGGATGCCTTCGCGCGTCCTTGCGGCAGTACTCGGCGTGACGGAGTCGCTACCCGCTAGGGTGGCTGGGACCGCCGACCGGCGGGACGAGGAGGACCCCGTGCGCCGACGTTCGCTGCTGACCGCCTCGCTTGCCGCCGTCCCGACGGCGCTCCTGGTCGGCGTCGACGACGCGTTGGCGTCCATTCCCACCACCGCCGGCCCGGCGACCTCCGCGGATGTTGTCCGACTCCTGGGTCGCGCCCGCACGCTCTACGACGTCGGGGATCACGCACGACTCGCGGCCGCGATGCCGAATCTGCTTGCCACCGCGCACACCGCAGTCCAACAGGCCACCGACGAAGCGGTGTTGACCCGCCTCGCCGCCTGCTACGACCTGTGCACCCAGACCCTGTCCAAGCTCGGTAAATACGGCGCGGCGCGCAGTGCCGCGGACCGCGCGACGGTCTACGCCCATCAATCCGGATCTCCGCTCGCGCAGGCCGCGTCGGCGCGCATGCTCGGCATCGTGCTGCGGCACCAGGGCCAAGGAAGCATCGCGCAGCGCATCACACTGGAGGCGGCCGGACGCGTCGAGCAGACGGGCCTGCGGACATCGGAACAGGCCGCCACGTATGCGCAGATGTTGTGCACCTGCGCATACACGGCTGCCGGGGTGGAAGATCGCGGGACGGCGATCGAACTCATGCGAAGCGCCCGAAGCGCCGCAGCACGAATCCCGACAAGCCGCACGGATACCAGGGCATTCAAGGTCACCCCGGCATCGGTGGCCCTGTACGAGGTGGGTGTGCACTGGGCGCTCGGGGACGCCGGCGCCGCTGTCCACGCCGGCCGCGACCTCGCGTCGCGGCATTTCGACACCTCCGAGCGCAGGGGTCGTTTCCACACCGACATGGCGCGTGCCTGGTGGTTGTGGGACAAGCCCGACCAGACCATCGTGGCCCTCATGAACGCGTTGCGTGAGGCACCTGCGGAGGTTCGCAATCGTCCGTCGATGCGAGCGCTGACCCGCGATCTCGCACGACGCCGCCCCAGGGCCGTCGGCGTCAAGGACCTCGTCCGAGCAGTCGGCATCTGATCGCCCCAAGCAGCCGCACGACATACCGGAACGGTTGCGGAACCGCTTGCGTTGTCGGAGTGCGAGCAGCGGGCCGGGGTGATCCCCGACGGTCTGGTCCAGACGGTACAGAGCACGGCAATGGTGCCGTCCGAGGACGAGCCGACCCTTCCGCTCTTCCCAACCCCACCCACGACCCGAACGCGGCGCGCTCGGCCGGTGTCGAGCCCTCGCTGCGGGTCCGCCGATAGCGGTGCCCACCGTACGTCCCGACGCCCCTGCGTTCACTCGCTCGCCGACCGACCACACGGTTCCGTCCGGTCCGTCGTTGGTGGCCGTGGGGGTTGCGCGTCGTCCAATTCGCGCGGGGTTCGGGGTATCGGTCCGGGAAGTGGATCTTGTTGGGTGACCTGATGGTAGGTTTTCCGCGATTGTCAGCCGGTGCGACCGGATCCGGCCGCCTCATCGGGTCTGCCGGGCGGCGGCCGTGATGCGAAACGAGTCCCGATGTCCGAGCACGGTACGCAACATGCGCACGACGCCCGCCGCACGACGGTCGCCACATCCCCGGCGCGCCCGAAGCGGCCATGGCACCACCGGCGCCCTGCGGCCGCGACCGCGTCCTCGGTCGCCGCAACCCGACGGAGGCAGGTCCGGGGTATCGCGGTGGTCGCCTGTGTATTGGTCGTCCTGGCCGCGACCGGCGCCTGTGGGGGTGGCAACGGGGAAAGGGCCCTTTCCCCGGCTGCGGACACCCGCCCGCCCGGGTCGTCGGCACCTCCCGTCGCGCCCGGCACGCCCGCGGCGTCGGCCTCCACCCTCGCCTCACCCGGCGCCGCCCCGACGGGCTCCACGGGCCCGGCGCCGCGGCCGTGCGCGACCGTCACCGCGACCGCGAAGCCGACCCGGGGCACGCTCACCAAGGACGACCTGCGCTCGGCCTCGACCGACTCCGTGCCGCTGACCGGCGACGAGGTCTTCGGCCTCCCCGAACTCCCGTACAAATATCCGGGCGGCACGCTGACCCGGACGTGCGTGAAGATCCTCGACACCTGCGCCCCGATCGCCACCGACGAAGCCGCCGAACTGATCCGGAAGTTGGGGTGCACCCGCGCGGTCGCGGCGCTGTACGTGGACAAGGCCAACAACGTCCAGACCACCGTCGGCGTGCTGGAGATGCCCACCGCGACCGCCGCGGCAACGCTCGCCGAGAGCAAAGCGGGCTGGTACAACCAGGTCGTACAGCCGACCGATCCGATCACCAGGACGTTCGAGGACGGCGCCGCGTACAGCTGGGTCAGCGAATCGTTGTACCGCTACTTCATCTACGAGATCACCGGTCGTGTGGACGGTACGGATCGCACGCCGGCCGAGGTCGACAAGCACGTCGCGGCGCAGAACGCCGTCTACCACCTCGTGGGCGACTCCCTGGACCGCCGCTCGGCCGCGGCGGGGTCGTAGACCCGCGGTCGTCCCCGGCCGGTCGGCAGGCTGCCCGACGACAGGCCCGAGCAAAAGCCGCCGGAAACGGTGCGGGGGGCGGTAGGCACCGGTTCCAGCGCGCTGCTTTCGTGGGGTCGTGGTGGTCGCCGAAGGATCACGTGGGTCGTGACGATCGCCGAGGGGTCACGCGCTCGCGCCGTTCCGCCGACCGCGTCGACTACAAAAAAGGCGTCGAGCCTAGGCGACCAGCGTCGACGAGTCGGCGGTCCGGGTCGGGACCGCGGTCGTGGGATTCGGCGTTGCGCCGCCTTGGGGTTTCGCAAAGGCGCCCGGGAAGTCGGGGAAGGTGAGGGTCTGGGCGCGCAGCAGCTCCACGGCGGCGCGCGGCGACGGGTCCTTGAGGCGCAGTTGTCGGGCTGCGCTGCTGCCCTCTTCCAACAGCCGTCGCGCGACGGTCCGGACGAAGGCGAGGTCGCCGGAGGCGACCAGGTCCGGCATCAGTTCCTCGATCAGTTGCCACACGACCACGCGCGCCGAATCGGTGGCCATCGTCGTCGGGTCGATCAAAAGGCCTTCCAGTCCCGAGCGGGCGGCCCGCCAGGTCGCGGCGCGCAACCATGCCTGGGAATGCCGTCGGGGTCGTTCGCCGTTCTCGGCCGCCCGAACGCCGCGTTGCACGAGGGCGCGGAAGAGGAGGGCGATCAGGACGGAGGTGTCCACGTCGGGACAGGCGTCGCAGATGCGCATCTCGATCGTCGGTACGTGCGAGGACAGGCGCAGGTCCTGGTAGTGCATGCCGAGGTCGAGGATCACCCCCGAGCGGACCATGCCCTCCAACATGTCGTCGTACTCTCGGGCCGAGGCGAAGTCGTCCGCCGGGCCCGCCGAGGGCCACCGCTGCCAGAGCATGTTGCGCCAACTCGCGTACCCGGTGTCGACGCCGAGCCAGTAGGGGGAACTCGCCGACAGCGCCAGGAGGGTGGGCAGATGCGGGGAGATCCAGGACATCGCCCGTGCGGCCACGTCCCGATCCTCCACGCCGACGTGCACATGCAGACCGCACACCACCTGCTCGTCCGCCACCAACGCGTAGTCGCGCTTGATCGCGGCATAACGATCCCCCGCGGCCTGTGGCGAGTCCGTCAGTTCCATCGACGGCGCGGTCCCCGAGGCGATCACCGCGACCCCGATCTTCTCCGCGGCCTCGGCCAAGAGCGTGCGGGAGCGGATCAAGTTGGCGCGCAGATCCGCCAGTTCGAGATGGGGTTCGCTGTTGGTCTCGATGGAGGCTTCCTTGGCTTCGCCGGTGAAACCAACCGCCGGAAGCTCGGCGAGCAGTTCCGTACCGGCCGGGGTCAACCGCCCCGTCCGTCGGTCGACGATGTGGAACTCTTCTTCGACACCCACAGTCCGAATCGACATATGTCCCCCTGAGATGTGTATCGCGTCGGTTGTCGTGCGCGGCGCGTCCGATGGCGGCGCCGGATCCATACCCGTGGAACGGGACTGCTCGAATTCGGTGCGGCAACCGGCGCCGACGGCTCGCGCAAGTCTGTGCCGACGGTCCGAGGTGCCCGAAACCCATTGACCTACAAGGCCGTTGGACAAGACTGCGACCCCGTGACCGCGCTGCCAAGTCCCATTGGGTCCAGGAAGTCTTGCGCTCAGCGCGCCGGGTTCTGGGCCTCGATCGCGCACGGTCACGAAAAGGGGCGACGCATCCCGTTCGTCACCCCGCGCACGGGCCCGTACACACTGTGGGGCCGATCGGTGCGCGATATGGCTATCGATCGCGGACGGCGACGTCGAGGATGAGGCCGACCCGCGAACAGGCTCGGGCTTGGTTCACGCTGCCGTGACCGAGACCGACCGTGCGAGCCTGCTCGTCGTGTCCCCCGTCGTCCGGCGCGGGTCCGCAGGCGGCACGGGCGTCGCAAGGACCCCGCCGGGCACGCGGGAGGCGCGAGCGGAAAGGCACGTGACCGCCCCGGCGCCCCTTCCCCTCGGCCGGCTCGGCGCTCCGCTTACGAGCCCTACCCGTCCGCCCGGCGGCGCTCCCCGTACGTGTCCTACGCGTCCGCCCGGCGACGTTCCCCTTGCGTGTCCTACGAGACCACCCGGCGCTCCTCTCCCCGCAAGTCGCCGCCAGGTGGCGGTGGTCGACCGCCGACAGCGAAGCACGGAACGGCGACCGCCGTCCAGGGCTCGGCACCATCCGATCCCTCATGGTGCTGTGAGGGAACCGTGATGGGCCCTCCCCCTTGGCATCCGAGGCATTGGATCCCATGATCGACTTCGTGATCCGATACCTACGCACCCGCTCGGCCGTCGCCTTGGGCGCGGTGACCCTGGCGCTGTACGGGCCGGTGTCCGCCGCGGCGGCCGACCCCGCTCCACCGGCCGAGGCGGTGCCGGCCAAGGTGGAGTTGGTACTCGACCTGTCCGGTTCGATGAAGCAGAACGACGCCGGCGGGCAGACCCGCCTGGAGGCCGCCAAGCAGGCGGTGAACCGCATCATCGACGCGGCTCCGGCCAACGCCCAGGTGGGCATCCGCGTCTACGGCGCCACGTATCCCGGCGCGGACAAGGCCGCCGGCTGCGCCGACACCCAACTCCTGGTACCGGTCGCGGTGATGGGCGAGGGCGCCAAGACCGCGGCCAGGCAGCGGGTCGCCGCCCTGAACGCCGTGGGCTTCACTCCGATCGGCAACGCCCTGCGCGCCGCCTCCGACGACCTCGGCACCCAGGGCGAGCGACACGTCATCCTGGTCTCCGACGGCGAGGACACCTGCGCACCTCCGCAACCCTGCGAGGTGGCTCGGGAGTTGAACGCGCGCGGCACGAAGTTGACGGTCGACACGGTCGGCTTCAACGTCTCCGGGGCCGCCCGGGAGCAACTCAAGTGCATCTCCACCGCCGGCGGTGGGGTCTACGCCGACGCGAACGACACCGACTCGCTGGTCTCCAACATGTCCAGTCTCTTTCGACGGGCCTGGACCCCCTACGACGCGTCCGGCCGACCCATCCGGGGGGCGACGACCGGCTGTGCGAACGCGCCGATGGTCGAGGACGGTCAGTACCTCGACGCCTTCGTCACCAGTCGGGACCTGTGGTACCGCATTCGCAAGAACCCGGACGAGGACCTTGCCATCGGCGCCACCGCGATCTTCTCCGAACGCATGCGCGCGGGCGACGACCGGGAGAACTCGGCCTTTCTGACCCACCTGTTCATCCGTTCGGGTCCCGCGGACCTACCCCAGAGCTGGATCCTGAAGGAGGGCGTCGCCTTGGAGGCGAACAACATCGTCACCACCGGCGCGAACGGCGGGTCGAACAGCACTGCCCGGGCCCCGGACGGAATCGGCTGCCTGCGCATCTCGCACAACGCCGAGGTCGATCCGCAGCGCCGGATCCTGCTCGAACTCCTGATCAGCCATCCCAAGCGTCCCGGTGCGGTGAACGCCGCGAACAATCCCGCACCCGAGCGCTCGGCACCCGTTGCGAGCGGCGCGCCCTCCGGGGCACCCGGCACCGACACCCGCGCCCGGGTCACCGCGTCCTCGGACGACGACGGCGGACCCGGTACCGCGGTGACCGTCGGCCTGATCGCCGGCGCCGTGTTGCTGGGCGGCGGGCTCGGGTCGTTCCTGGCCGGTTCCCGGCGTGGGCAGAGGGGGCAGGCGTGAACGGCGTCATGCGCGTACGCAGGGCACTGGCTGCGGTCGCCGCGGTCCTGGCCGTGCCGGTCGTCGGCGTGGTGGCCGCCACTCCCGCGGCGGCTGCCGACGGCCCGAGCGGATTCTCCTTCAACAGCGCCGGCGAAATCGGACCGGGGGTCCACCGCGAGAGCATGGTCGTGGGTGACTTTCTCTTCTGGCGGGTGTTCGTGCAGCCCGGACAGAAGCTCTCGATCAAGGGGTCCGTCGACATTCCGGCCGACTTCCCACACAAGCAGGGTCCCCGGTTCGTCCTCAACCTCTACAACCCGCTGCGCGAGGCCATTCCGCTCCTGGACAACCCGACGAACCAAATCCTGCCCGGAACCACCCACTTCGAGGCCACCTCGGGTGCGTGGACGGTGGGGGACGGCAAGAAGTACGAGAACTTCGACGGCACCAAAGGCTCGTTCAAGGAGTTCAAGGACGACAAGTACGCGCTGCGCGGCTCCTATTACATCCAGATGTCCATCTCGGGCGCCCAGGGGCCCCAGCGCGGCATCGTGGTGCCGGTGAAGCTGGAGGTGTCGGTCGAGGGCACCGTGGTCCAACGTCCCGATCAGCCGGCCGGCCCCGAGGAGGACCCTCGCCCGACGGGCGGCACGGTCCCCGAGGCACCTCCCTCGGGGACGACGCGAACACTCGCGAGCGGTACCGCGCCGCCGGTGGCGGGTACGGGCGGCAACTCGTCGTCGGTGGCCTCCGATTGGAGTACGCCGGCGGGCGGCGCGGTGATCGCCCTCCTGCTCGCGGCGGGCCTCGGTTACCTGCTGCGCCGTCGGTTCGCCGGCACCGCGCCCGCACCATCGGCCTCGCCGTGGACCGCGCACATGTCGCCGACCGCTCCGACGCACCCACCCACCGCGGCATCCCCGTCGCCGTCCACCGGACCCACGGTGTCCGCTCCCGCGCCGCCACCCACCCGCCCGGTCGCGCAACCGCGCCCCGCACACCCCGACACGCCGCCACCCACCCGCCCGGTGGCGCAGCCTCGGCCCGAACACCCCGACCCGGCGCCACCCTCGACGACGTGGCGACCCGACCAAGCCACGTACGCCCCGGGCACGGCACCCGAATCGCACGAGGTGACCCAGGCGTTCGAAACCCCCCGCCGCCCGGAGCACCCGCCCGGCACCCCGCCGCACTCGCACTGAACCACGAACTGCGAACCACGAGCCGGGAACCGCGAATCCCGGGCCGGGAGCTGCGAACCGGAACCACCGGTTACGAACCACCCGCTGCGAACCACCGGCTTCGGCTACCTCCTACGACCTACGCCCCACAACGACAGAGCATTCCGGGCCCGCGCGCCCACGTGATGCCCCGGTGGCCGATCCACCGGGGCATCACGCGTTCCGTGCCGGCCCTTCCACGCGACGGGCAAGGAGCCGGTACGCGGCCGTGGTTGCAACGTTGCTGCAACCCCCCTCCGGCGACTGGTGGAAGGGCGTCCGCTCGCGCACACTGCCGGAACGCAGGTCGGCAACCCCATGGCCGATGCCGAAGGAGACACGTGCCCTGCCCTGCGTACGGCGGTTCGGCGGCGAGGAGTTGTGCCGCGCCGTCCGCGCCGATGGTCGGGCCGAACCGCGACCCGAGAATCGGGAAGGTCGATGATGGTGATGTCCCAGCGGACCACGGACTGCCGCTCCTCCGTCGGGTGCCTGCCCGAGGAGCACTTGCCGGTTCAGGTGCCCTCGGCACGACCGCCGCGAATACGCTCCGATTTCCCGCATGCCGCCCGCATGTACGACTACTACCTCGGCGGCAAGAACAACCTCGCGGTCGATCGCGGCACCGCCGAGACCGTACTCGCCCTGGCGCCGGAAGTCCGCGCGATGGCCCTCGCCAATCGCGCCTTCCTGCGCCGTGCGGTGTCGTTCGCGACCGGGGTCGGGATCCGGCAGTTCCTGGACATCGGGGTGGGTCTCCCGACGGCCGGTGACACCTACGAGTGCGCGCTGCTCGGGACGAAGCACGCGCGGGCGGTGTACGTCGACAGGGATCCGATGGTCCTCGCGCACGCCCGGGCGCTGTCCGCCCGCCCCGGTCGGGTGTCCGTGGTCGACGGGGACCTGCGCGATCCCGGTGCCCTGTTGGAACAGGCCGCCGGGCGAGACGGGTTGGACTTCGACCGGCCGGTGGCGGTGGTCCTGACCGCGGTCCTGCACTACCTGTCGGACGCCGACGATCCCTGGTCCGCGGTCGCCGAGGTGATGGCCGCGACCAAGCCGGGCAGCGTGCTGCTGCTCTCGCACGCCGCCGCCGATCTGCGCCCGGAGGCGGCCCGCGCGACCGCGGCGACGTACCGGCAGTCGGCGACCCCGCTGTTCCCGCGCAGCGCTCGAGAGGTGGGCGCGCTGTTCGCCGGGCTGACCCTGATCGAACCCGGCGTGGTTCCGGTCGCGTCCTGGCGCACGGACCGACTGCCGCGCGTCCACGCCGACCGGCAGTGGATGTACGCGGGGGTCGCCGTCAAGCCGCCACCGGCGGGTAGGTGGCAGTGTTCGAGCGGAGGGCGCGGCATGCCCACCTCCCGGCGTTCGTGTCTGTAGAGGGGGCTCGGGCCGGGTCGCGGTCGACGTACGGCCGGTGTTCGGAACGGACGCGGTAGAGCGTCGGCGGCGGCGTCGGCGGAGATCGGCGCAGCATCGGTAGCGCGTCGACGGAGCATGGCCGGAGCGCGGATGCTACCGGCGCATTTACCGGACCGTGGTACCCACGCCGTCCTTTCCCACCTGGCCGGCGGTTCGCAACGATGAACACCGTTGCCCGGACGCCGTCGGATGGTCCGGAGCGACAAGGTGGTGCGGCGGGAGCCCGCGGGTACCCGGCCCAGTCGGGGTCCCGCCGGCCCGGTTCAGGAGACGCTGTGCGAGCAGGCCCCGGATGCCTCGGGGACCTCCTGCCGTGGGCCGGACCACCCGGCGCGTGGTGCGAAGTGGTCGGCGGCCGCGATCCGATCGACCCCGTGGCCGCGGTGACTCGTCCCGCGGTCACGGTGGTCTTCGGCGCGATGCCGGCGGGAGTCTGCCGCCCAGGTGTCGCCGAGGGTGCGAACTCCCTTTATTACTCGGGTGTTTACCGGTCCCCGGTGCCCGTCGCGACCTTTGTCGCACCGTCGCGGTTCGCGAGGATATGGGCATGCCGCAGAATGCTCAAGAGGCAACACGCAAACGCGAATCCACGACACCGGCGGGTCCTCGAACCCGTCGCCCCGGCCTGCTTTTGGGAGTGGAGGGATTGGAAGCGCACGACATCGGTTCCGCGCTGTTGCGTTCGATCTCCTCTCCTCCGCGGATCTTCGTCGGGTCGGCGCGCGAGCCGAATGCCCGACCGGACTTCGCCACCTTGATGGCGCTGGCCGATGCGGTCGGGGGCGAGCCGTACATCCGCGGGGGACGGTCCGCTTCCGAGACCCTGACGCTGGTCGCGATGCAGACTCATCGCTACGAATCGACTCGGCTGTTCCTGGCCGCCGGCCGCACCGTCGTCGAGCAGCGCGGCGTGTACAGCGCGGCGATCGAGGACGCCGTCACCCGTCATCCCGGCGACTCGGACCGCGCGCACTGGGCGGCCCGACGCTTCCTGTCCACCGTCGCCGAGTGGCGTCCGCTGCCCGACGTGGTGCTGCTCAGCATGGACGAACCGGAGGCGGTCGTCGAGCGGTTGCGCCACCAGGACCGAGAGCAGACCCCCGAACCTGGCCAACTCCTGGAGAAGGTGGCGCTGTTCCGGCTGCTCGCGGCGGACGACCCGGAGCGGTTCCGGATCTTCGACCGGCGCGGGATCGAGGAGACGCAGATGGCCGAGGCGGTGCGCGACTGGTTGATCCGGATGCTGCCGGAGGAGATGGTCTCGCGGTCGGCCTGAGCCGGGGGACGACGAAAGACGCCGACCCCCGTGGGGGGTCGGCGTCCGGTTTCGCGTCTCAGTTGCCTCGGGCAGGCCGTGCGCAGCACGTCGCGTCGTCGTACGCCGAAGCAAGGCCGGGGTGCGAACCGTACGAGCCACGCGGCGCCCAGGGACCGACGGCCCGGAAGCCGCCTCGGAGGGTACCGCCGCCTCGGCCTCGGCTGTGCGGCATGGGGGAGGAAGTCATCTGCTCGTCCTTTGCGTTCGTGATGGGATTCGGGTTGGTGGGGTTCGGGTTCGCGGGGTTCGGGTTCGCGGGGTTCGGGTTCGCGGGACTCGGGTTCGTGGGACTCGGGTTCGCGGGACTCGGGTCGAGCGTCGGTGCAGCACTGATGTCGAGAGAGGAAGTCGCCTCCTCGTCCTTCGCGTTCGTGGTGCGATTCGGGTGCGCGTTCACAGGTTCACGCGTTCCGGGAGGATCGTCGCCGCAGCAACAGCGCGGCGAGACCGGCGCCGAGCACGATCGCCGCGGGCAGTCCGGCCCAGACCAGCGGGCCGCCGTAGGCTGCGGATTTCTCGTCCCGCCCGGACGAGTCGGTGAGCCCGGGTTCGGTCCGGATCGGGTTGCGCGTGGTCGGTGACTCGTTCGCCGGCGGGGTCGAGGATCCGGCGGATCCGGAAGCGTGCGCGTACACCGGGCCGGGTTCCTTGCTGCCGGTCACCGACACGTCGACGGCCAGCGAGCGCAACTCCCCTTCGCCCTGGGCGGATACCGCGATGTAGTACCAGCCGGGCAGCATGTCGGCGACCTCTTGTTGCCGGTCGCTGCGGTTGCGGAAGCGCACTGGGCGGGTGGCGAAGGGATCCAGCCCCTTGGCGAAGATGTGCTCGGTGTCGTGCACGCCCCACGAGTCCTGGGCCAGCTGCTCGCGGATGGGATTGTAGAAGTGGGTCTGTACTCCGATGATCTCCTTCCCACCGCCGACCCGGGTCTGGAAGGCGAGGCTCTGGCCCCAGTCGAGGCGGACCCGGTAGAAGGCCCACTCCCCCGGGGCGAGGGTGTCGGTGTAGTGGCCGGAACCGGGGAGGGTGGTGGCCGAGGCGAACGAGCCACCGCCGACCACCGGTCGCGCCGCGCCACCCGGCTCGGTGTATCGCGCGATGTCGGCTTCGGCGGGACCCGGGTCCAGGGCCTGCGGTTCGAGCAGCACCTGGAGTTCGAGCGGCGCCGGCGGCCCCGTACCGCGGCGGGTCACCGAGAACACCTGCCTTCCCGGTCGACCACATCCGTTGGCCCCGGTACCGGAGGCCGTCCAGCGCACGGAAGCCGTGACGACCTTGGACAGGTTTTGGTCGAGGCCGGTGTCCGAGGTGCAGAAGCCGGAACCGCGCTCGCCGATCTGCTTGACGTCGAGCGCTTCGAGGCCCTTGATCCTGCTGATCGTGGTGCCCGAGACGTAGGCGGTGTAGCCCGCGGGCACGTCCACGCCGTAGTACTTCACCTCCTTGTCGGCCAACTCGTCCAGGTAGCTCCCGGGAGCCAGCGCCGCGGCGCGGGCCGGATCCGGGCCGCCGTCGACCGCGGTCCCCGTCGGTTCGTAGCCGCGCAGCGCGCGCTGTGTCACCCGGGTGAGTTCACGCTCCAACGAGGCCGCGTCCGGGGCGTCGGCGTAGGTGCCGCCGGAGGCGCGAGCGATGCAGGTGAGCTGGGCGCGGGTCTTGGGGTCGGCCGCGAAGCCGACGGTGTGCACCCGCATGTCCACGCCCTGGGCGGCGAGTTCCCGCGCCACCTGGCAGGGTTCGGGCGGCGCGCACGTGTCCTCGCCGTCGGAGACCAGCACGATCGAGCGCGGGCCTTCCGTCGGCAGCGCCGCGGCGGCCTTGCGCAGGGCCGGCCCCATCGGTGTCCAGCCCATCGGTCGGATCTCCTGCACCGCGGCCTTGAGGTCCGGTCCGCGGGCGCTGCCGACGGGTTGTACCACCGTGACGTCACGGCAGCCGTCGGCCCGGTCGGTGGTGGATCCGCTCTGCCCGGTGCCGTACACCGTCAGTCCCAGTCGGGAGCCCTCCGGCGCGGTGTCGACCAGTGTCGTGATCGCCTTCCTGGCGACATCGATCCTGGTCTCCGTGGCGGCCCGCTCGTTCATCGAACCGGAGGCGTCCAGCACCAGCATCACCGGTGCCAGTCCTTCGAGTTCGGTCGCGCGGGCGGCCGGCCCGGCGGACAGTGCCGACGCGGCACCGAGCGCGACCGTGAGGACCGCGGCCGCGCAAGCCGGAAGTGCTCTGGATCTCATGTCCGGGAATGTAGATCGAGTTGCAGTAGCAAACAAGAGATTCGCTAGTAGAAATCTTCGCGCGTCTGTCGATGCCCTGTTTGCTCTGATTGTGCACTAACAGCACGTATGACCGGCCCACTTGTGCCCCTACAACCCCCGCCCACCCCGTGCAGGTCCACCGCCGGGCGATCGCACCATCGTTGCAGTTGCAAACATCCGGTCGGGTGCCGCGCCGGCGCGTTCCGGTCACGGCATCGCGCACATTCACTGTGCACATCGAAACTCGTATTCGCCTGTCCGGCCCTTTGCCAGTGCAATGTGTAACCGGAAAACCGAATCGGTGGCCGCTTGCGCTCTTGTACTCTTGCCGCAGGAATCCGATGCGACCGGACCGGTCTCCGGAGCCGGAACAAGGGCGAATAATCGGCGCGTTCGAGATATCACCCACCCACGGTGCAGTGGCGTCCACCTGCGTGCGGCCGCCCGGACGGCGGGCACGTTCGAGTCGCGTGAAATCCGCATGCGATAAAAAAGCCGATCCAAGAGTTGAGGCTGGAGGTGCGATGAGCAAGCCGACGGTTACCAATCCGTGGATTACCGCCACCGTCACCGAATCGCCCGAGGTCTTGGCCCCGCAACCGGCCCCGCCGCCCACGATGTTGCCGACTCGGCCTCGGCCCGGGGCGGTACTGCCTCCGCACGACGGTGGTCTGCCGATTCGGCACCTTCACCCGAACGAACAGGCGCCGTGGTGGTGGTTGGGCTGTCACGGCGGTGCCGGAGTCGGCATGTTGAGCGCCACGTTCCCCGACGGTCGGGACGCGGATCGGCACTGGCCGGTCCCCGGTGACGGCACCTCGGCGAGCGTCCTGCTCGTCGCCCGCACCAACGTCCCGGGTCTGCGGGCGGCCCAGACGGCCGCCCGGCAGTGGGCCTCGGGTGGCGTGCCACAGGTCCGGTTGCTTGGCCTGGTGGCGGTCGCCGACGCGCCCGGCACCCTGCCCAAACCATTGCGCGATCTGGTGAAGCTGGTGGCCGGGGCGTTTCCCCGCACCTGGGCCGTCCCCTGGATCGAACCGTGGAGATTCGGCGAGACCCCTCCGGTCGCCGAACTCCCGAAACCGCTGGCCCGACTGGCCGGAGATCTAAGCCACGTTGTTGCGAGAAACCGAGGCCCCTGGTGATAGCTACTGTGTTCACTGCGATTCACGGAATACAGGGTTGGGCAACCGACGGAGATTCCAAGTCTCCATCGCCACCGCCCGGCCCCTCCATGCCGAAGCCGAAGACTTTCACGCCGGACAACGGTCTCACCGACGGCATCGCAAAGGTCGCCGGTGTGGTGTCCTACGGAATCCTCGCCTTCTCGTTCCTGGTCGCCCTGGTATGCACGGGCATGATCTGGAAGGCGCACAAGGACGGCGGGCAGGCGTCCTTCGTCGGACTCGGCATGGCCATGCTCACGGTGATTGTTTCCGGCAGCCTGGCCACCATCTTCAACTGGGTGACCTGAACCGCGAACCCGCCTCCCTTTTCACGTGATTCGCGGCCCCACCCGGAGTAGAGCGCATGGCCTGGTTCAGAAAGGAACAGTCGGCGTCGAGCGGATACGACGATGAGGGCAGCCGTTTCACACAGCCCGGCTTCATCGCATCCGCACTTGTCATCCTGTTCGTCGTCCTCAGTGCCGTCTATCTCGCCGTGGCGGGCAACGACGGAAAGACCCGATCCGCCCCGCCGTCCACGGCGCCCAACATCGCCCCGGTGACCCTGGCTCCCGTCCCGGACTCCGTGTCCGCGGAAACGAACGAGTGTCCCTTCACGCCGGTGACGGATGTGACCCGCCCGACGCAACCGCCTCGGGACGTCGCCTGGCAGTCGTTCCGCACGGTATTGCTGCCGGCCTCTTCGACGGCCGGGCCCATGGTCACCCAGGGCGACGTGGCCCGCTGCTACCAACAGACCCCCACCGGCGCCCTGTTGGCGACCGCACAGATCACCACCCGGTACGCCTTGGCGGAGAACTGGCTCCGAGTGGTCGCCGAGCAGGTTCTGCCCGGGCCGAGTGCGGACGCCTATTCGCTTCCGCGCATCGAACGGGAGTTGACCCGTGGCGCCCCGCGACCACCGGAGCCCGGGAGCATGTCGCAGATCGCCGGTTTCAAGTTCGTCACCTACAGCTTCCAATCCGCTTCCCTGGAAATCGCGCGCCGCACGCCGGACGGCAAGTTGCAGGCGTTCGTGCACACGGTCGTCTGGACGCACGGCGACTGGAAGTTGGAGCTCCAGCCGGACGGCGCCGACGCGCCGATAGGAAGAAGTCTGATCTCGCTGGAGGGGTTCGTTCCCTGGGGGGGCTCGTAAAACGTGCAGCGGAAAACATGGCGGGTCACGCGGCCTCGGGCCGCCCACCGCCCGACCGGTCGCAGGGCCTTCTTGATCGCGGCGCGGGCAGCCGTGCTCGTCGGCTTCGTGCTGTCCTTCCTCGTCCTGCAAAGCGGTCACCCCAGCATGGCCGTGGACAAATATGACAAATCTTGCGTCTGGTTTCCGGACAATGCCGCAGGATCGAAGTGGACCTTCTACTGCCCGGGCGAGGATTCCTCCGCCAAGGACGAAACCGGCTCGTGGAACGGTTTCCAGCTCATCGGCGGCGACTCGGCCAAGGCGAAGGAAGACCTGGATAAATGGCGCAAGAACGAACTCAACCTCACCGGTAAGGCGTTGGAGGCGGCCGGCGGTCTCGGCAACGAGCCCAAAACGCTGGAGGAGCCCCAGAACCGATCCTTCATGCTGGACGGTGCCGAGAAAGCCCAGAGTCCGTGCGTCCTGATGGACGGAAAGCACGGCGGCGCCAACGAGAAGCGCGAGGTCAAGTGCGTCGAGGTACGGGAAATGCTGGAGAAGAAGCAGCACCCGTGCACAATGGCACCGCCCCAATCGCGCTCGCTGTGCATCCAGCAACACCTGTCCTGGTCCGACTACGCGAAGCCGGCCCCCGGTGACCTGCCGTCGTGCGACACCACCTCGAAGATCTCGGTCTGCCCCGACAACAACGTGGTCGCGCAGAACGCGAAAAGTGAGGACAGCAAGTTCCTGAACGAACCCATCACGTTCATTCGGGATCAGAGCAAGAACGCGGTGCGCACGACGTTGTTGTGGTGGATCAAGGCACCGGACCCCTTGATCAGCGAAACCGACAAGACGGACTGCGACGACGGCACCGGCAAGTACACGGACCGCACGAAACCGTATCCGTGCAGCAGGAACACCACCGACTTCCTCACCCGGCACACGAACCCGTTCACCTACTTCCTCGCGCTGGCCTGCGTCATATTCGCCGGCTTCAAGCTCGCCTACACGCGCGACGCAAGCTCGGTGAAGGACGTCATCAAGGGCACGATCACTCTCGTCCTGGTCACCGGCAGTGCGATCTTCCTGGTCAATGTCGCCGTCCGGGCCTGTCAGGGATTCACCGATTGGATCGTCGTCCGAGGACTCAGTCCGGAGACCAACGGCGCGGCCAACACGGACCGCGCACTCCAGGAGGCCGCGGACAGATTCGCGCAGAGTCTGGAGGGGTTCGATTCCATCGTGCTCTTCCTGCTGGCCGCGTTGATCATCATCTCGTCCAACATGGTCCAGTACTTCTACATGACGGCCCGCCTGTTCTTCGTGATCGTGCTGACCGGGACACTCCCACTGACCGCCGCGGCCACTTCGACCGCGGCCGGCAGAAACCTGTTCCAGCGGCACATCTCGTATCTGATCGCGTTCATCTTCGTGAAGCCCGCATCGATGATCATCTTCGTCGCGGGAGCCCGACTCTGGGCACCGCCGGGATATCAGGGCCTGGACTACAGCGATCAGTTCCGCGGCTTGTTCGTGCTCGCACTGGTCACCTTGGTCGGTCCCGCGACCGTCCGGGTCGTCTTCGCCATGACCGGCCCGGCGGCCGGATCCAACGCGGCGAACATCGGTGCGGCGGGCGCCGTCCTGACAGTCGGCGCGAGGAGCGTCGGAGCCGCATCGAACCTGGTGCGACACCGGAACCAAGGGGGCAACAACTGATGAGTAACGTCACCAGCCACGACGTTCGCACGTATGGAAACTGGCAGAAGCCGATCTCGCCCGGCCTGGGCCGCCTCGGCTTCATCGGCACCGTGGCCGGCATCGGCGGCCTGCTGCTGGTCATCCTGGTGATGATGATCTCGTTCGTCGCCGCCCTCGTCGTGGGCGTGCTCATCGCCTTCGCCCTGCTGCCGATGGTCATGCGCGACAAGCACGGTCGCAACGGTTTCCAATGGGCCGCCGCCCGGGTCTCGTGGAGCGCGGGCAAGGCCCAGGGAGCCCACCTGTACCGATCGGGCCCGCTCGGTCGGCTCCTGCTCGGCACCTGCAAGTTGCCCGGCCTCGCCGCCGCCTCCAAGCTCTTCGAGGCGCACGACGCGTACGGCCGACCGTTCGCCCTCGTCACCATTCCCGCGACCAACCACCACACCGTCGTCCTCACCTGCAGCGCCGACGGCGCCTCCCTCGTCGACCCCGACCAGGTGGACACGTGGGTCGCCTACTGGGGCCTGTGGTTGTCCCAGATCGGCCACGAGCCGGGTCTGGTGGCAGCCTCGGTCACGATCGAGGCCGCACCCGACACGGGTGAGCGACTGCGCGGCGAAATCGACGGCAACGTGGTCGCCGGGGCGCCTTCGCTCGCCAAGCAGGTGCTGGAGGAAGTGAGCGAGGCGTACGGACAGGGATCGGCCCAGATGTCGACGCGGGTGGCACTCACCTACTCGGGGGCCGCGCGCGGAGCACGGGCGCGTCGCAACGCCGAGGAGATGGCGGTCGATCTGGGCATGCGGCTCCCCGGGCTGTGCAGCAGCCTGCAGATGACCGGGGCCGGCCCGGCCCGGCCGATGACGGGTCGGGAGCTGACCGAACTGGTCCGGGTCGCCTACGACCCGAGCGTGGCCACCTTCATCGATCAGGCTCGTTCCGAGCGTACGAGCGATCTGCGCTGGGACGACGCCGGCCCGACGGCCACCGAGGAATCGTGGGGCCACTACCGGCACGACAGTGCCTTCTCGGTCACGTGGGCGATGTCGGAGGCGCCCCGCGGCGAGGTGTACTCGAGTGTGCTGACCCGACTGGTGTCCCCGCACCCGGACATCATGCGCAAGCGGGTGACCCTGCTGTATCGGCCGCACGATCCCGCGACGTCGGCTCGACTGGTGGAACGCGACCGCAAGGACGCCATGTTCAAGGCGAAGCAGTCCAAGGTCGCCAACGCCCGTGACTCGATCGCGGTCCAGGCCGCCGAGCAGGCCGCCCGCGAAGAGGCCACCGGCGCAGGACTCGTGCGGTTCGCCATGCTGATCACCGCCACCGTCAACGACGTCGCCGACATCAAACTCGCGGCATCCGCGGTGGACAACCTCACCGCCTCGTCCCGGATTCTCGTGCGTCGCGTCTACGGCTCACAGGCCTCCGCGTTCGCGGCGGCGCTCCCGTTGGGGCTGGTCCTGCCCAACCACCTCAAGCTCCCACAGGCTCTGCGTGAAGCGGCGTAACCCGTCGGGTCCCCGGAACACGCGCTTCGGACAAGGGAGTCGAGCCCGTTGACGCACAACACTTCGGTCGATCACAACACCACCTTCGGCGCGTCGGCGCCCTTCGCGGCATCGCCCGCGCCCGAAAAGCCGCGCAAACGTTGGGGACGCAAGGCGAAGCAGTCCGCCGACGCCGCCGGCAAGCAACCTCGGCCGCAGATTCGACGGCCGGGGCCCAGGGGTTTCCGCGGTTGGGGTCAGGGCGCACCCGCGTACGTCGAGACCCCGCCGGAATGGCGGGGCACGACGGTGCAGGTCTGCGGCCTCTGGCCGTTCGGCGCGGGCTCGGGCACGCCCGGCGTCGGCGTACCGCTGGGCCGGTCCCTGGCGGGTGGCGCCACGGTGTGCTGCGACCCGATCAGTTGGTTCACGCGTGCCAATCTGTTGCTGAACCCCAGTGAATTCGTGCTCGGAAAGCCGGGGTTGGGCAAGTCCACGATCGTGCGCAGGCAGGCTCTGGGGCTCGCCGGGTACGGCGTCAATCCGGTCGTCTTCGGTGACCTCAAGCCCGACTACGTGGATCTGATCGAAGCCCTCGACGGTCAGGTCATCACGCTGGGGCGCGGGCGCGGCTATCTCAACGTGCTCGACCCCGGAGAGGTGACCGAGGCAGCCGCACGGCTCCCGCTCAAAGCACGGCAGGCCCTGCTGGCGGAGGCGCACGGCAGGCGGTTGAACGCGGTGGCCTCGCTGATCACCGTCCTGCGCGGGCAGCCGCCGACGGACCGTGAGGAGAGCATCCTCAACGCCGCGTTGACGGTCCTGCACGACCGACACGACGGTGTCCCGGTCATGGCGGATCTGGTGCGGTTGTTGCGGGACGCCCCCGACCCGGTCCGTGCGGTGGCACTGGATCGCGGTGATCTCGCCCGCTACCGGGACATCACCGAGGGCCTGGAGGCGTCCCTGGTCGGTCTGCTCGGCGGCGGGCGGCTGGGCGAACTCTTCGCGCACCCCACCACCGAGGCCATGCACCACGACCGCCCGGTGTGCTTCGACGTCAGCAGCATCGACGACTCCGAGGGCCAACTTCAGGCCGCGGCCCTGCTGGCCTGCTGGAGCTACGGGTTCGGCGCCATCTCGGTCGCCCAGGCCCTGGCCGACGCCGGACTGGAGCCGCAGCGGCACTACTTCGTGATCCTGGACGAGCTGTGGCGCGTCCTGCGCGCCGGACGCGGCCTGGTGGACCGGGTCGACGCGTTGACCCGACTCAACCGCCAACGCGGCGTCGGCATGGCGATGATCACGCACACCATGTCGGACCTGCTGGCGCTGCCCGCCGAAGAGGACCGGATGAAGGCCAAGGGCTTCGTCGAGCGGGCCGGCATGGTCATCTGCGGCGGTCTGCCGGCCGCGGAGATGCCGCAGCTGACCGAGGTCGTGAGCATGACGGAGTCCGAGCAGCAGATCATCACCGACTGGTCCACTCCCCCCTCCTGGGACAGCGAGATGGGCACCGACTCGGCTCCTCCCGGGCGTGGGAAGTTCATGGTCAAGGTGGGCGGGCGCCCGGGTATACCCGTGCAGGTCGAGCTCACGCCGTCCGAGCTGCGCATCAACGACACGAACCGCAAGTGGACGACGTGACATGACGAGGCGAGACAAGGGCTTCGGTCGAACGCGGGCGGGCGCGGTCCCGGGTCGGATTCTGCTGGTCGTCGCGGCCGTGATTCTCCTTCTCCTGACGGGCGGAACTCCCGCGGGAGCGGACGAATCGGATTATCCACCGGCCGACTGCCTCCAGATACCTCGCGATCTCCAGGGCGTCGTCTTCAAGGTCTATTGTCCGGGCAAGGCAGCGTACGAATATTCCAACGACGTGAGCGGCTGCTCAGGAGGCCCCAGCAGTCCTTCGTATGTCAATCGGGACGGCGTTCCGGACCTGACGAATTTCTGTAAATACAATGTTCGCAAAGAACTGAAGGACTGGCTGCTCAACGACAAGAACAAGACCGCCGGACACGTGGATCCGAGCAACATTCGGGACAACCCGTGCGATGCCCTCCCCGAGAAATACAAAACCGGCTGCCCGGACATCCGCAAGTCCAAGTTCCAGGACCTGTCCACCCACCCGTGCATGCTGAAGAACGCATCGGGGTCCGATTACCTGGAGCCCGAACAGCAGAGCAAGTGTCTGGGCGACAACTCGTGGTTCCAGAACGGAATCAAATCACCACCCCGTGGTGACAAGAATTCGTACAACACCCAGGACTACTCGGGCCCGTCCGAGGTGATGGACCCGCTCATGGAGGGCGCCGGCTGGGTGGCCTGGGCCTGCCTGGTGGGCTGCTTCTTCAGCGCGTTCTGGTGTCTTTTCCAATTCGTCGGCGCGCGCCGCAGCGGCGGGGAGATGGCGCACGGGGTGGTCTATGTGTTCATCGGCACCCTGATCGTCGGCAGCGCATCCAGCATCACTCAGTTCGTCCTCGTCTAGGGATGTTCCGGCGCCGGCAGGCCCCACGAATGCCAGAAAGGAGGTTCTCCACGTGAGTTCCACCAATAAAAAGCGTGGCCCCAGCCCGTACGGCGACATGTACATGATCCTCGCCGTCGTGGGCGTGCTCATGGCCGTCACCGGGGCGATGTGGGTCGGCGCCACGGCCACCAGCAGCGAGACCGACCTCAAGCCACCGCCACCACCCGTCATCCTGCTCGGCCTGGTGCTGGACAAGTACACCTGGCCGGGAACCGGCGCCACGGTCATCGCCGTCGCGCTGTGCGTGGTCATGGCCGCGGCGGCCGGCGGCGCGACCTACCTCGTGATCGTCTACCAACGCGGCCTGCTCGACATCGATCGGGCGATTCCGTACCTGGCCAAGCCCCGTGATCTCCGTGCCTCCACCACCAAGGGCGTGCGGGCGAAGGCGGACGAGTTCGGTCTGGATCCGAACGAAGTGCCCGGACTGTACATCGGCAAGACCGTGCGCCACGGCGTCGACGTGTGGGGCTCGTGGGAGGACATGCACGTCGACATCTGGGGGCCGCGTACCGGGAAGACGACTTCGAGGGCGATTCCCAACATCGTCGCGGCGCCCGGTGCGGTGGTCGTCACCTCCAACAAGCGCGACATCGTCGACGCGACCCGCGGCTCGCGGGCCCGGCGCGGCAAGGTGTGGGTGTTCGACCCGCAGAACCAGGCCGGCGCCAAGCCCACGTGGTACTGGGATCCGCTGTCCTACGTGGGCAGCAGCATCACGCTGGCGGTCAAGATGGCGGGCCGGTTCTCGTCCATCAACCGACCCGCCCACTCGCGCAGCGACGCGTACTTCGAACCGGCCGCGGAAGACCTGATCGCGCATCTGTTGCTGGCCGCTTCCATCAGCGGGAAGCCCATCTCGCAGATCTTCACCTGGCTCACCCGCCCCACCGACGACACCCCCGAGCGCATTCTGCGCGAGCACGGCCACATCCCCTCGGCGGACGCGGTGGACTCGGTGATCACCGCGCCGGATCGGCAACGGGCCGGTGTCTACGGCACGGCCGCGCAGATCGTCTCCTTCCTCGTCGCGCCGACGGTGACCGCGTGGATCGAACCGGGGAACGAGCCGAACCGCCCGGCCTTCGACTACAAGGCGTTCGTCCGCGGTGGCGACACGCTCTACATGCTGTCCGAGGAGACGAACAAGATGGCCGCGCCCCTGGTGACGGCCTTCACCGCGGCGATCGCCGAGGAGGCCGAGAACACCGGACGGGACTGTCCGGGCGGCCGGTTGCCGATCCCGATGCTCTTCGTGCTGGACGAGGCGGCGAACGTCTGCCCGTGGAAGGCACTGCCGGACAAGTACTCGCACTTCGGTTCACGCGGCATCGTGATGATGACCATGCTCCAGTCCTGGGCCCAGGGGGCCGCGGCCTGGGGTGACGGAGGGATGGCGAAACTGTGGGGCGCGGCCAACGTGCGCGTCTACGGAGGCGGCGTCCTGGACACCAAATTCCTCGGCGACCTCTCGGCCGCCTCCGGCATCTTCGAGCCGGGCACCACCAGTTACACCCGCAAGTCGACCGACTTCTTCGAGAGCAACGTGAACAAGGCGTCGCGCACCGAGGCCGTGCTCGACGTGGCGGACCTGACGTCGATGCCGCGCGGTCGTGCCTTCGTGCAATTCAGCGGGACGAAACCGGCGCTGATCCGCACGATTCCCTGGTGGGAAACCGAGTACGCCGAGGAGATTCGGCAGTCGATCGCCACGTACGACCCGAGCGCCCAGGCGCCGATGGCACTCAAGAAGGTCTCATGAGCGATCCTCGCGAACACGAACCGCTCGTCCACCGTGGCGATGTGGGCGAACCGGCGCGGACCGCGCCCGCGCCCCGGACCGAGCCGGCTCCCGAGCCGGAGCCTGAGAAGCTGTTCTTCCCGTCGGTGGACGTGTTCGTCGCCGAGTACCTCGCACCGTTGTTGCGGCGTCGGCTCAACCGGTCGTTGGCCGTGTGGTGCCCGAGTTGGTGGGCTCACCCGGAGGCCGTCGCCCGGTTGACCAGCCTGTGGCGGGCCTTCGAATACCTGCGCCGGGACCCGGCTCTGGGCGTTTCGATCTGGTGGACCCACCATGCCGATCCGCACCTGCGCGCCCTGATGGATCCCGATGTCGGGCCCTTCGCGGTATGCGACCCCAGGGACGGTCACTCGAGCAGCCCGTTGCCGGCACTGCCGCTGACGCCCGTTCCGCCGGGGCTGTTGGACCACCCCGGATTCCGGGTCGAGGAATCGATCTTCGAGAACATGCGGGATACCGCGGCCGACGCCGGCGAGCGGGAACGGCCGACCGGTTATCCCAAGGACAAGGTTCTGAACAAGAACATGGGTTTCTGATCCAGGAGGAGAGGCGGCGGACATGGCCGACGAAACCGGTGTCGACGACATCGCGGGAGCGTTCTACAAGCTCATCGGGGAGACGATGCAAAGGGCGGAGCAGACGCTCGACGTGATCGGTGCCCAGGTGCAGCTCGGCGATTTCCTGCCGGGCCTGGACATTGCCGCCAAGGTGGCCAAGGGAGTGGCGACGGGGCGGTAGTCGGTGGGTCGGTAGGTCGGCGTCTAGGCACAGGGGCGGGGAAAGGCGATGCGGAAAAAGAAATCGAGGCTCGGGCTGCTGCTGCTCGTGCCTTTCGGCGGTTCCCTGATCTTCGTCGTCGCGATGACGGCTCTCATCGCCGCCACCAATCCGCTCAACCTGCTGAAGAATGGACTGACCAACGTCGCCTTCAACGTGAACGCCGTTCCCGCCCAATACAGGTCGTTCGTGGCGGAGACCGGAAAACTGTGCCCCGAGGTGACCCCCACGGTCGTCGCCGCGCAGATCCATCAGGAGAGCGGCTGGAGGCCGGACGCCGGGAGTCCGAAGGGCGCGTACGGTCTGAGTCAGTTCATACCCGGGACGTGGAAGACGTGGGGCGGAGGAGCCCCGCAGTCCGATCCGAGAGCCAACATCCTGGCCCAGGAGCGCTACGACTGCCATCTCGCCGGCGAGGTCCGGAAGATGCAGGCGGGCAAGTACGGCATGTGCGTGATGGAGATGCACGGGAAGATCTACACCAAGCCCGGGCCGAAGGCCGGAGAGATGCGCGGCGAGGTCTTCGACCTGATGCTCGCGTCGTACAACGCGGGCCCTGGCGCGGTCTGTTACTACCGGGGTATTCCGCCATGGGAGGAAACCCAGGGATACGTCCCCGGGATCAAGAACCTCATGAGCACGTACTCGGCGCCGCAGGCCGTGAGCGCCGTCTACACGGGCAACGACAAGACTCTCGGTGGACGTGCCATCAACCTCGCCAGAGGGTCCATCGGCAAGTATCCCTACTCCTGGGGCGGCGGGACCTTCACCGGACCGAGCGAGGGCTTCGCCCAAGGCGCCGGAATCGTGGGCTTCGACTGCTCCGGCTTCGTGCGCTATCTCTTCCACCAGGCCTCCGGCGGAGCGTTGAAGCTGCCGCGCACCGCCGGCGAACAGGTCCGCGTGGGCCAACGGATCCTCTCCTCGGCCGGCCCGCCGAGCAAGGCCGAGGAGGCCAGGATGCAGCCGGGCGACGTCATCTTCTTCACCAGCCCGGGCGGCACCATCGGCACCGGAGCCACCCACCACACCGCTCTGTACGTCGGAAACGGGATGACCATCAATGCGCTCAAGACCGGCACCGTCATCAGGGAGGACCCCTTCTCCCAGTTTTCCCGGCGGGACGTGTGGACGGTCCAGCGCTATGCCGTCGCCACGACCGCTCAGGCCTGAGATGCGCGGACCCCTCGCGGTGCTCGCGTCGCTGACGATCGCCGCCACACTCGCCGGATGCGGCCTGGGCGACGGCGGGGGCCGGGAGAACGCTCGACCCACGGGACAGCCGGCCCCCACCCGAGGACCCGTCACGACGGCCGAGGCGACCCCGACCTACCCGCAACCCTCCACGCCCACCTCGCCGTTGCCGGCGCTCGTCGGGCGGACGGGAACCCCCGCCGCCTCGCTGCCGGCGCCCGGCCAGGTCGACGGGCGCGACGCGACCGCCGTCGCCCGAGCCGTGGTGACGACGATGTGGACGGTGGACACCGCCATCGACGCGACCCGGTGGGACGCCGCCCAGCGCGCCGCGCCGTTCCTGACGCCGCGGTACGCGGAGAATCTGCGGTTGAGTCCGCAGGTAGCCGCGCCGGGAGAAACCTGGTCGACCTGGGCCGAGCACAAATCCGTCACCGCCGTGGTCGCCGCACCCGCCGACGACCTGGGCAAGCCGGCGGACACGGAGACCTCGGCCTTCCACGCGTTCAGCCTGACCGTCACGCCCACGGGTCGGGACGGCTGGCGCGGACCGGCCGTGACCACCACCGTGTTCGTCTCCTTGGAGCGCGCTTCGGCCGCTCAACCGTGGCGGGTGTCCTCGGTCCGGGCCATCGACTGAAACCGGGTGGAATGCCCGCCCGCGGTGCGCCCGTGCACAGCGGTCGCGCACCGTCGGTATCGGCTTGCCCAGTCGAGGCCCGCGAAGGTTGTCGGCCCGAAATCGACCGCCTAGCGTCGGCAGGGAATTCGACGGCGCTCCGGCGCCGATCTCGGACATCAAGCACAGCGCAGGAGTACACCTTGGCCTCTCGGCGTTTCCTGAGACGCCGCCGGGCGCTGTCGACGCTCGCCTCGATGCTTGTGACCCTCGGCGCGGCAACCGGCTGCACGGCGATGGGCGGTGGGCAATCCCCGGCCGGGGAACGCAATCCCCTGGCGGCGCCGCCGGTCGCCGCCTCCGCGCTGTCGGTGCCGCCGACCTTCGACGGCAAGCGGGGTTGGCGCAACGAGGTGACCAACCGCGCCTACGCGCTCGCGCCGCGCGCGGGCTTCCTGCTCGATGTGTACGCCGGAAGCGACGAGTTCGGGGCACAGCCGGAGTCCCCGGCGAGTGGAGCGCCCGGCGGCGCCGAGAACGCGCCGGCCCCGGCGTCCGCGGCGGACCCCACGGCCGCGAAGCAGAAGCCGAACGGAACAGTCCTGATCGCCCGCGGCGCGGACAAGGGCACCGTGGTCTGGTCGTCCGCCCCGCTGCGGAAGTTGTCGATCGAACGGGCTCCGCAGTTGCGGGTGATCAACACCGACCAGGGCGAGTTCGCGGTCCTGGTGCGCTTCGGCGTGGTCCCCGGAAGCGGCCTCGTTCGCTCTCGGCGGCTCACCGTGGTGGACACGTTCCCGGTCGCCTCCTCGGGCAACACCGTGCCGCCGACGCAACATCTGGAGCGCGAGACCCCCGGCGAGTTCGGCGGCTCGGGCATCTCGATCGACGACGGCGGAGTGCTCTTCCTGGGTGATCGGGTGGAAAACGCCGCGGAGGACTACATCGAGGTCGGACCGGCGACGCTTTGGAATCCGACGACCGGTGCGAGCAGCACCGTGCCGGCGGGAGAGCGCCGGCGTTCGCAGGAGTGCGAGCAGGACGCCGTCGACGGTTGCACCGTGCGGGACGTGCCCGTCTCCACCATCGCGGCCGGGGTACTGACCGCCGAGACACCGGCCCGCCCCTGGGGCCGGTTCACGCTCGTCGGCGGTTGGAGCAGTTCCCGGATCGGTCCCGACGGGCGCACCCGCGGCACGCTGTTGGGCACCCTGCCGGGGGCGATGCTCGTCGCCTGGGCCGGTCCGGACGGCCAACCCACGCTGTACGCCGTGCACGATCCCGCGTCGGGCGCGGTCCAGTTCTCCGGACGATGTCCCGCCCCCGGCGGTGGGGACTTCGACCCGCAGGGGCTGCGTTCGCTCTTCGACGCCTCTCCCGGCGGGCGCTACGTCGTGGCGGGTTCCTTGGCGCTCGACCTGTCCGCACGCACCCTGGCCTGCCTGGCCGGCGACCACGACCATCGTGGCGTCGAACTCGGCGCGGTGGGTGACGACGGCGTCGCCTTCGGCTCGTTGCTCGCCGACGGCCGGGTCCCTCGGGAAGGTGAGGAGGAGACGCCCGCCAGGGAGCCCGCCCTCGTGCGGGTGGCCACGCGCAGGATCGATCCGCTTCCCGCCGGAACCGCGATCCCGGACCGGCTCACCGCCTCGGGCGCGGGGTTGTTCACGCTGTCCGTCCCAAGCGAGGAGGACACCACCGCGGCGGCGGAGATCGCGATGTATCCGGCCGCACCGGGTTCGCCCGCGAGCGCCGCGCCATCGAGGTGAACCCCTTCCCCATCCACCGCACCCGTGGCCGGTCGTCCCACCGGGAACCGGTCGGCACGTCTTTCGCAACATCCGAAGAACGCGTCGACGTTCACGCCGGCCGGCTTCGGCCGCGTACTCGCCACCCAAGGATCGTGGACCGGTCCGTGTTCCAGGGAGAAGCCCCATGTCCCAGCGCTCCGCGCCCGACTCGCCGACCCCGTCGTCGGCCGAGGAACCCGATCCCGAGCGGCGCTCCGCCGTGCCGCACGGAGGCCGGCTGTCCCGCATACCCGGCCTGTCCCGCCTGCGCCTGAACCGCAACCGTCCGACCGCGATCGTCGCGATCGGCGCGGCCGTCTCCGTCGTCGCCGCCTCGGTGGTCGTCGGCATCGGCGCGGCGGGGGCCGACTCCGACCTCTCGGACGTCGGCGCGTGGCTGCCCAGCGGCGGAAAGAATCTGGTCGTCCACGTCAACGGCCTGACCGGGCGCGTGGATGCCCGGATCACCCTGCCGGGCGGCCAGGACCCCACCACCTTGCAGGTGAGCACGGACGGCAAGACCGTCCTGGTCCTCAATCAGCGGACCGGGCAGCTCAACCAGATCGACCCCCGCCAACTCACCGTTGCCCAGAGCTCACCCGACGGAACTCCCAACCAGGACATCGCCACCGGCGGCGGGAACGCGTGGCGCATCACCCCCGGCAAGGGGGAGGTGCAGCGCATCGACCCGCGGCCCACCACCGACGCGGCCAACGCGCTCGGCTCGTTCGCCACGATCGGCCCGCCGATCGTGTTCCAGGACGCCCAGGGGGCGCCGATCCCGCTGGGTCGGACCCAGGCGGACTCCGACGGCACGCTGTGGGTGCCCCTGTCGGCCACCGGCGAGGTGGTACCGGTGCGCGGCTCCGACCGGGGGGCGCCGATCAAGGTCGCCGAGCCCGGGCATCAGCTCTTGTTGACCCTGGTCAAGGCCGCGCCTCCGTCGAACGAGGGCGGGCAGAAGTCCGGCGCGGACCGGGTGTTGGTCACCGACGTGAGCGCCGGCAAGGCCATGACCCTGTCCCAGACCGCCGTCGCGAGCACCTTCAAGCTGCCGACGGACGCGACCAAGGGCGCACCGGACAAATTCCTGGTGCCGGGTGTCAACGAGGGGGCGATCGTGCCCTTCCTGGCCTCGGACACCGGTTCGTTGATCCTCGTGGACATCAACAGCGGCTCCGTCCAGGCGACGCCGATCCAGACCGGGAAGCACACCTACGGAAGCCCGTCGGTACTGGGCGCGAAGGTCTACGTGCCGGACCACGACACGGGCGCGCTGCTCGTCTACAACACGGTCCAGGCCAAATTCGAGGAGCCGATCAAGGTCACCGGCGTCAAGGGGAAGCTGGAGACGTACGTCAACAACGGCCTCCTCTGGGTCAACGACCAGAACAACGCGGAGGCGGCCGTCGTCGACGTGCAGGGTCGCATCCACCGGATCGGCAAGGACGGCGAACCGGGTGCGGACGGGGTGCCGGGCGATCAGTCGACCCCGACCCCGAGCAAGGCACCGGGAACCGGTGCGACCACTGCCCCACCGACCACCGCTCCCCCCACGCAACCGCCCTCCGAGGACCAGCAGTTGCCGGGCGGCGGCGAGGCGCCCCCGCAGGACGTGCCGGACGACGATCCGGTCCCGCCGTTCCCGGGTGACGACGCGCCGAAGCCCGTTCCCCGACCGTCGGCGACCGGCGACCCGCAGGCACCCGTGCCGCTGCCCACGGACACCGCGCCGAACGATCCGATCGAGGTGCCCAAGCCGCCGTCCTCGCGGCCGACCACACCGGGCACGGGCACGCCCACCGCGTCGGCGACCGGGAGCGCGCCGGCCACGAGCGGGCCGACCGGTACCGCGAGCCCGACCGACACCGGCAAACCCCCCGCCACCACGACGCCGTCCACACCGGCGTCCACACCGCCGTCCACCACCCCGCCCGAGATGAAGGCTCCGGGCACGCCCAAGGCCACGTCGAGCCAGGGCAAGATCACGCTGACCTTCACGCCCTCGGACGGCGCCAAGCCCACCCGCTACACGCTGGGCAATGTGACGGCCGGACTCTCCGTCACCCCCGATTCGATCGGTCCCGGTGGCACCATGAAGTTCACCGTCTCCGGTGGTGAGTGCGGCAAGGAGTACAAGTTCTACGTCAGCGCCGAATACGCCGGCCGAAAGACGATGAACTCGGGTTGGTCCCAGCCCATCCAACCGTGCGTCAAGCCGCCGCAGCCGGCCGGCGTCTCGGTCGCCCTGGCGACCGGGGGCCACGGGGCGACGTTGAAGTGGACCGTGCCCAAGGGCACCGACGCCAAGACGACCTATCAGGTCAAGGTCGGCACCCGGGCTCCGGTGACGGTCTCCACGACCACGTATGTCGTCAAGGACCTCAAGAACAGCAACAAGTATCCGGTCACCATCACCGCGAAGAACGCCGCCGGCAGCGGCTCCGCCACCACGACCATCGACCTGACCCCGCCGCCGCGCACGTACAAGGTCGGCCCCAACCGCAGCAACTCGATCGGCATCGGCATCCACGCCGGTCCGCGGATCGACGCCGCCACCCGCAGGGGTGAGATCGGCGCCAACTACACCGGCAACATCACCGTGCAGTGCCAGGTGAAGGGCGAGAACGTGACTCGCACCGCCACCAACGTGCGCAGCGCCATCTGGGACCGGGTCGTCTACACCGGACCGGGCAAGGACGCCACGGGTTACGTCAGCGACCTGTACATCCGAACCCCCCGGGCCGACCAGGGCACGTTCTCGCCTCCGCTCTGGGAGTGCGAGTAGTCCCGCGGCCTCACCCATCGTGTGTTCACTCGCGGGTGGCGGGCCTCATCCTCCCGCCACCCGCCGTTCCACCCGTCTGGAGCACCGTGACCCAGCAGCTCGCCACCTCGGTGAACGGCAACCCGCCGGCCGAGGCCACCCGCTTCCACACCGGCGACGCCCTGCGGTTGTTCCGCGAGTGCTTCCGCGCGCTCGGGGACAACATCGAACGGGTCGTCGTCGGCAAGCGCGACGTCGTGGACCTCGCACTGACCGCCCTGTTCGCCGAGGGCCACCTGCTCGTCGAGGACGTGCCCGGCACCGGGAAGACCACCCTGGCCCGGGCCATTTCCGCCTCCATCGACGCGTCGTGGCATCGCATCCAGTTCACCCCGGACCTGTTGCCGTCCGACATCACCGGTGTGTCGATGTTCCGCCAGACGACGAACACCTTCGAATTCCTGCCCGGTCCGGTCTTCGCCCACGTGGTGATCGGCGACGAGATCAACCGTGCCTCGCCCAAGACCCAGTCGGCGATGCTCGAAGTGATGGAGGAGGGCCGGATCACCGTCGACGGGATCACCCACGAGGTCCCGCGTCCGTTCATCGTCATCGCGACGCAGAACCCGGTGGACATGTCCGGGACCTACCCGTTGCCCGAGGCACAGTTGGACCGCTTCCTGATGCGCGTCACCCTCGGCTATCCCGACCTCGCCTCCGAGGTCGCGGTCGCCTCGGGCGCGGGCGGCGGGGCGACGGTCGAGGGTCTTCCGGTGATCGCCACGGCGCGGCACATCGAGGAGTTCGTCCAGGTCGCCCGCCACCACGTGAGTGCGGCCGGGCCGGTCGTCGACTACGCCGTGCGCCTTGCCCGCGCCACCCGCGAGAGCGCGCACACCAGGCTGGGCGCCGGCCCGCGCGGCAGTGTCGCCCTGGTCCGGGCGGCGCGCGTCCGCGCGGCCTCGCAGGAGCGCGGCCACATCCTGCCCGAGGACGTCAAGGTGCTGGCCCGCCCGATCCTGACGCACCGTCTGCTCCTCGCCCCGGACGCCGAACTCGGCGGTGTCACGGCCGCCGACGTGCTCGACGAGATCCTGGATCGGGTGCCGGCTCCGCAGCCGACCGCCACGAAGGGCCACGCTTGATGCTCTCCACCGGCGGTCGCGGAATGCTCGCGGTGGGTGCGGCCCTGTGTGGAGTGGGCTGGGGACTGGGCTACGGCGAGGCCCGGGTGCTCGGGATCGCCGCGCTGGCCGCCGTGGCGCTCGCCCTGGCCTGGACGGCGCCCCGGCCCTCGGTCCGGGCCCGGCGTACGGTCGTACCCGTCAAGGTCGCGCGCGGCGATGCCGCGCACGCGGTCGTGGTGCTCGTCAACACCGGGACCCGGCCACTGCGCGGCCTGCGTGCCCAGGACCACGTCGCCGGCGAGGCGGTCTATCCGGCCACGCTGCCGGTGGTGCCCCCGGGGGCGGAGGTCAGTGCCCGCTATCCGTTGCCCACCCACGTCCGCGGCCCGGTCGCGGTCGGTCCCATGTCGTTGGTGCGCAGCGACCCGTTCGGCCTGAGCCGGCGAACGCGCGAACACGGCTCGGTCGAGACCCTGTTGGTCCGCCCGCGCACGGTCCCGTTGCCGGTGCTGCCCGCCGGCCGCACCCACCATCTGGAAGGGCCCACTTCGGACACGGCCGAGGACGGCACGCTGACCTTCCACTCGCTGCGCGAGTACACCCTCGGCGACGATCTGCGGCGCGTGCATTGGCGCTCCACCGCGCGTACCGGGGTGATGATGGTCCGGCGGATGATCGACGTGAGCCTGCCCTCGACCACGATCGTGCTGGACACCGCGCCCGGCTCGTACACCGGCAGGCCGCCGTGGTCGACGGCGACCGAGACGTTCGAGACGGCGGTCGAGGTGGCCGCGTCGGTGGCCGCCGCCGTGGCCGGGAAGAACTTCCCGCTGCGGGTCTTCACCGGCGCCGGGCCACTGACCAACGAGCGTGATCGCGAACCCGGTTCGGGCCGGCTGCTCGATCTGTTCGCGGTGGTCGAGGCCGACGCGTCGCACTCGTTGCGGGATACGTTCGACATCCTGGAGCGAGGTCGCGACAGTGACACGCTCGTGGTGGTCACCGGCGTCGAGTCGGCCTCCGCGCTGGAGGCGCTGGGACGGGTCACCCGCCGCTTCGACCGGGTGATCCTGGTTCGGGTCGCCGCACCCGGTGGCCCGCCGCCGCCCGCCCTGCCCTTGCCCACCCAGGTGACCAGGCTGCTGGTCACCGACCTGGAGGAACTGGCCCGCGCCTGGCACCGCGAGGCGATGCGATGAGCGGCCCCGGCATTCACCGTCGCGGGTGGTCGTTGGTCGCCACCACCCTGGCCGCACTGTGCGTGGGCCTGGCGTTCCGGCGGGTCTTCGAAACCCGCGAGGTGTTGCTCGTCACGGGCCTGTCCGCGATCGTGCCCACCCTCGTGGTGGCCGCCTGCTCCGGGGGCCCGAAGCGTTTCGTGACGGATGCGGAACGGGCCCGCGCGACCAGGCCGTTGTGGCCCTCGGTGGTCCTGTCCGCGCTGGCCTGGCTGCTCGTCGTGTCCGGGACGCTCTTCCGCGATCGTGCGGTGGGATACGTGGTGCCCACCCCCGGCGGGGTGCGCGACATCGGCGCCGCCGTCGTCAACGCGCCCAAGTCGATCCTGACCACCGTGCTGCCCGCTCCCCCCGACGGCGAACTGCTCGTCCTGGTGTCGGTGTGCGTGTGGGTCGCGGCCTTCGCGTCGGCCGAACTCGCGCTGCGCACCGCCACCGTGTCCCTGCCCGCCCTGCCCGCACTGCTCGCCGTCGTGGTCCCGGTCGTGCTGGGCGTCGGCGGGCCCGGTTCCAATGTCGCGGTGATGGTCGCCCTGATCGGTGCCATCGGATTGTTGCTGCTGATCCGGGCGCCCCAATGGCGACCCGCGACGGGTACGGCGCTGGTGGGTGCGCCGATCGTGGTCGCGCTGGCGTGCGTGGCCGGCCTGCTCGGTCCCGATCTGCCCGGTACCCGCGACCGGCGTCCTCCCGATCTGCGCGACCTGGTCGAGCCGCCGCCTCCGCAACGGTTGACCGGCATCAGTCCGCTGGATCGCATCTCCGCGTGGCTGATGTCCCCCGACCAGCCGATGTTCAGCGTGGACGGTCCCAGCGCGCCCGACCGCTACTGGCGTCTGACGGTGCTCGATCGCTACGACGGGTCGAGCTGGTATCCGGTGCGGGACCTGCGGGCCACCGCCGGCCGGGTACCGGACTCGCCCGACGGCCGGCCGGCCGTCCTGACCTCGGTGGTCGACCACGTGACCCTGCGCGACCTGGGTGACATCTGGCTGCCCACGAGCGATCGTCCCACCGGGGTGGACGCGCCGAATCTGCGGTTGCGGGTCGATCCGGACAGCGGCGTGATCGCGAGTGGTTCGGGCCTGCGCCCGGGCACGCGGTATCGGATCGACGCGCGCCTTCCCGCGCTGGATCCGGACCGCCTGCAGTACCTGCCGGTGGCACACGATCCGGCGAACACGGTCCTGCCCGAAAGCGACGCGGTGGGACGACCGATCCCGGCCCTGGAGGCGCTCCGGGCGAAGGCCGCCGTGGCCACCTCGGGCAGCACGTTTCCGTATCAGCAGGCACTGCGCCTGGCCCAGTGGTTGCGCGCCAACCACCGTTACGACATCTCGGCGGTCCCCGGACACTCGTACCGCAACCTCCAGTTCTTCCTGGAGACCTCCAAGGAGGGCACGTCGGAGCAATTCGCCACCGCCTTCGCGGTGATGGCGCGCACGCTCAACCTGCCCGCCCGAGTGGTCGTCGGCTTCTCGGCCGGACGCGAGGGCGCGAACGGGGTCCGCGAGGTGCGCAGCGGTGACGTACTCGCATGGCCGGAGGTCGAGTTCGAGGGCGTCGGCTGGGTGCCCTTCTTCCCCACCCCGGGGCAGGCCACGGACACCGGTGCGCGCAAGCAGGCGCCGGAACAGAAGGCGCCCGCGAACAGCACGCCGGCCAAGCCGATCACCCGAGCGGAGAAGGATCGCGAGATCGCCGGTCAGTCCCGGTCCGGGCCCGCGCCCGAGCCGGAGACTCCGCGATCCGCGCACCGGGCGCGCACCCGCTGGGAGTTGTACGCCGCGGCGGGCGTGGGCGTGGGCGTCGTGGGATACCTGGTGTCGGCCTGGCTCGGCCCGGTCCTGGCCCGGCGGCGCCGTCGCCGGGGAGGACCGCGTGAACAGGTCATCGGTGCCTGGCGACAGATCGGCGACGACCTGGTGGGCGCCGGGATGCGCACGAGTGCATCGCTGACGGTCGGCGATATCGCCGAATACGGGGCGACCCGACTGCCGAGCGAGGCGGCCGATCGGCTGCCCGAACTCGCCGCCCTGGTCAACGACATCGCCTATGGCGATCGCACGATCGACCAGGCGGACGCGGATGCCGCGTGGCGGGATCGGGCGATCGTGGCCGGCGCCGTCCGGCGGCTCGACGGGCGGCCCCGCGCCCATGTCAGGGCCGGTCACAGGATGCGCCCGAGTTCGGTGGCGCTGGTATTCCGATCGCCCGACAGGGGACGAGAGTGAGCTCAGACGTGACCATCGACCGACGCGGCACCTCGAACCCGGCGGACCCGCCCCGGGACGACCTGTCCGGCAGCGGACCCGCGTTGCACGAACCGAGGTGGTGGCCGTACGTCCGCGACATCGCGCCGACACCGCCGGCGGACGCGGGGGCGGGGTCGGCGGGGCTCGCGACCGCAGGTGGCGTCACGGCTGCGGAAGCAGAGGCGGAGTCGGGGTCGGCGGGACTCGCGCCCGCGGGTGGCGTCACGACCGGGGAAGTGGACGCGAGCCATACGCAGTTCCTGCCCGCGGTCGAGGCGATCGCCGGCGCGCAGCGGCAGTCGGTGCCCGACGCGGAGAACGCCGCGTCGATCCCGGCCCCTCCCCCGGCCCCACCCACTCCTCCCGCGCCGGTTCGCAATCCGGCTCCGGCGCGCGAGCCGGAGCCCGAACGCGAGGAGCCCTCGTCACCGGCGGAAGAACCCTCCACGCGCGAGGAGGAGACGACGTACGCGCCGCTGGCGCGGGCGATGGACCCCAAGGCCGAGCAGCACCACCCGATGCCCGCCGCCGAGGCGTCGCCGACCGCCGCGACGGAACCCGCCGCCGCCACCGAACCGGAGGCCACCACCGAACCGGACGGCGGCACCGGGGCGGAATCCCGCGCCCCTGTCGAGGCGCCGGCGAAGCCGGAACCGGCCGAGGAGTTCGGTTGGGACTTCCGCCAGGTCTCGACCGAGTCGGCGGACTGGTTCCCCGCGCCCAAACGCCGTCCGCGCTGGGTCGTGTTCGTGATCGCCGGCCTGGTCGTGATGGTGATCGCCTCGGCCTGCATCCTGGTCCTCGCCGGCCGCGAGGAGCAGCCCGTGGCGCAACCCACCACCGCGGCCCCGGTGCCGGCGACCGTGATGCCACCGGACGCGGCCGCGCCGTACCGCCCCCAGGGGGTCTCGGTGAAGTCGTTCGAGGGGCGGCTGTTGGTCTTCTGGAAGCCTCCGCAACGCACCGACCTGATCGTCGGGTATCTCGTCGTCGCGCAGAGCCGGGACGGTGCGGTGCAAAAGACCGAGGTGCCGCGGGCCGGCGAATTGACCGCGGTGTTGGCCGGCGCGCCGGTCGGCCCGAACTCGTGCGTGGTGGTCACGACACTCGTCAGCGGTACGCCGAGCATGATGATGTCCCGCTCCGACCCGGTGTGCCCGCGAGCCTCGGCGACCCGATCCGAGCCGCCGGCGACCGCCGATTCCGCCGACCCGAGCGAACCGGGAGCCTCTGGTGAGTGACAACGCCGCCGTCCCCGCCTGGCCCGTCGTCCAGATCACGTTGAGCGCGGACCGAACCCTGGAGATCGACGGGGTGTCCGTCCCGGTCGATCCCGGCCGCGACCCCAGGGACGTGGCCCTGGCGGTCGCCGCGGAAACCGCGCGCAGCCTCGGCCGCGCGGTACGTGTACAGGCCGTCGAGCCGGACGGCACGACCTTCCCGCTGATCGTCGACCCGCAGGGCCACGTCGCCCAGGCCGGGGATCCGGTGCCCGCCAAGCCCGCTCGACGCGGCCGGGGCCTGCGCCGCGGACGATCCGACGCATCGCCGAGGCCGGACCGTCCGCACCCGGGCTCGCAGCGGCCCGGCGAGGTCCGGGGCCGCCCGGCGCACTCGCCGACGTACGAACAACCGGCGCACTCGCCGACCTACGAACAACCTCCGCACTCGGCGACGTACGAGCAGCCGGCGCACTCGCCGGCGTACGAACATCCGGGACCCTCGCCCGCCTACGAACCGCCGACACCTTCACCGACGTGCGAACAACCCGCGCCGTCGCCGACGTCCGCACAACCGGCGGACGAACCGCGGACGCCGCCCGATCCGCCGGCCGACGACGAGCGGCCGGCCGCGCCCTCGCCGACGACCGCGCAGGCACACGCTCTGGCGGTGATGGCGCGCGCGCTGGACCGGGGCGAGCCGGACCGGGCACTGATCGTCGCCAAGACCATGGCGAGGGCAGCCTCGCGGTCGGGTGACATCGGCACCGTCGTGGCCACACAGGAGATCTACGCCTACGTCGCCGTGTTGGCCGACCGACCGGAACTGGCGGCCCGGCTCTACGCCGACGCACTCGCCCTGTGCGACTCGCACCCGGTGGATCGAGACGGCTGGCGGGACCGGTTGGCCGAGAACGCCGACCGGTGTAGGGCGCACGCGGATCTCGATCGCGGGGCACGGGCGTGAGAGCCCCGCGCCCCGCGTCGGCTCAGGATCGTGTCGCGGTGTGCCGCTCGGTCGGCGTGTCGATCGCGCCCAGTGCGCCCGTCTTCAGGGCGAGCCACAGGTCGACCTGGGTGGCGGGGCAACCGATCAGCCCCGTGCCCAGGCGCTCCTCGATCCGGACCAGGCGCTTGCGCACTCCCGGCGCGGAGATCGCCAGGGCCGCGGCGGTCGGCTCGATGCGCGCGTCGCAGTCCAGCCAGGTGCGCAGGGTCTCCACGTCGTGGGACCGCGACCCGAGCGGGCCGACCCGTTCCCGGGCCCAGACCCGAACCCGGGGCATGGCCAGCAGCTCCTCGACGGTCACCGCCCCGTCGGCATGGTCGGCCTCGTCGGCCGCACCGGCCTGCGCCGCGCCGGGCGTGCCGGCGGCGTCCTGCCCCGACCCGGGGTGCAGCGCCAGGATGCGCAGCGCCAGGGACAGTTCGGCGCGCACGGCCAGCGCATCCAGATCCACGTCCAGGAGCGCGGCCACGGTCTTCAAACGCGCGATCAAGGTGTTGCGGTGCACGTGCAGCCTGCGGGAGGCCCGTCCCCCCAGACGCAGCCAGGTCTCCAGGGTGGTGGTCAACTCGTCGGCCCCCGGATCGGCGCGCCGGGTCGGCCGATACATGCGCAACGGCGCGAGCCGCCGCCGCGCCCAGGCCGCGCCGGCGCGGCCGATCAACTCCTCCGGTGTCGCGTGTTCGCCGAAGGCGACCACCCGATCGGTACCGACCGGAGCTCGCGACAGCGCCTGCGCGGCCTGCTCGTACGCCACCGAGGTGCATTCGAGTGCGAACGCGTCGCCGACTCCGACGAGGACGTCGACGAACTCCCGGGCCAGTCGATCGGCCACCCGATGAGCCGCCTCGGGTCGCTGCTCCCGGGCGTCGCGACACTCCGACGTCGTGGGCGCCCTCCCCTCCACGGGGATGAGCAACACCAGGCAATCGGACCAGGTCAGGTCCGGCGCCCATCGGATGCCGGCGCCGGCCAGCCCTTGCACCGCGCGCTCGATGCCCCGGCGTCGCTCTTCGGGGAACCGGACCACGAGCACGCTCACCACGTCGGGAAGCGGGGAGCCCATGGCCAGCGCGACGTCCCTGGCCGTCGCGGTATGACCGGCACTCAGCAGTCGCAGCACCGCCTGCCGGCTGCGCGCGCCCGCCTCGGCGATCCGGGCGCGCTCGGCGGCCGTTCGCTCCGCGTTCCAGGCCCAACCGAGAACGGGCACCGCATCGGCGAGCAGGCCTTCGGTGCGGTCGAGGGCGGTGACGCGGCCGACGATGTGCAGTGTCCCCTCGGGTGCGTCCCGCTCGCCCATCGGTCCCAGGGCAATGGTGTGGCCGGTCTCGCCGCGTTCGCCCACCTCGCGCGTCGCGGGCCGGCCGGTGGGTCCGAACGCCTCGTGCTGCACGGCCCCTTCACGGTCCACGATGCGCATGTGCGCGCCGGTGCGATGGGCGAGCCAGCGCAGCAGATCGCGGGTCCCGTTCGGGCCGGCCGCCAGCCGTTGTGCGGTGAGCAGGTCGCGAACGCGTCGCTCCGCCGCGTGCTCGCCGTCGGCATCCGGGTGAAACGGGTCGCCGTACGGATCCTGGCGGGCGTCGACGAGCGGGGTGGCCCGCTCGGGACGCCCCTCGGCGAGGCCGGGACGACTCGTCCGGCTCCGGTGGAGGACCTGGCCCTTCTCCACATACGTCGCGCTCATTACCGCCCCCGTTCGTCCGGCCGATCACGGAGCGGGCATGCGTCGGGTGGACCGTCCGGGACCGAGGTGTCGCCCGAAGCATGACCCGCGCCGGATAAGGCACATTGCTCGGATTTTCAACCGCCCGCGGAACTCGGATAAGGTCGAGTGCGTTATCCAGCTCGGGTATACCTGCGGGTAACATAGGCATGGCTATTTCCACCTGCACAATCGCGTTGAATTCACTGTGAGCAAATTCCGTCGAGACTGTTTCGTAATGTCCACCGGGCGCCGAAGGGCTGCGCCGGCATGCCGCCCGGCCCGGCCCGGAGGAGGCTCCTCGCGCGACGGCATCCCGGGTATCGTCCGGGGAAGCACCAGGCCGGGCGACCGGTCGTCCGCCCGCGCCCACCTCCCCGGACGCGGTGCGGCGGGCGCCGCCCTCCGCCGGTCACGGACCGCGCATATCACGTCACCCACGCACGCTCTCGGCATGCTCTCGGATATGCAATTCCACTCACACACCGTGCCGTCGCGAATGCGCCGCGGAAATAGTCGGCCGGCTGCGGTCGATATCGATGATTCCGCGCGGGCGCCGCCGCCGAGGACGCGGGCTACCGGCGCGTATACCCGAGACGGTTCAGCGACTCGACCTTGCCGCACACCGATACGCGGCGAGAATCTACCCCCCGGACTCCGTCATCGGACGGGTCGCCGCATCCCACCCAGTTCGGGGAGCCTTTCAGTGCAACGAAGCCCTATCGGTTCGCTCGCCGCCGGCCTGGGGGTGAGCGCCCTGGCACTCGTCGGGCCGATCCTGGTCGCCGGATCCGCGCACGCGGCCGACGACGCCGGGAACACCTGCGGGTCGGCCCGCGTCGAATGGTCGATCGACGGCGGAAAGAAGTGGTCCTCGGCAGGTCTGCTGGGCGCGCTCGCCACCAAGGTGAGCGTGCGCATCGTGGGCGAGGTACCCAAGTCGTGCTCGTACAAGGTCTCGCTCGCCGCCTACAGCGCGGACGGGCCCACCTGGAAGACCTCGGGCACCCAGCGCTATCTCGGCTCCAAGACCGTGACCCTCGGTCGTGACCACAAGAGCGCCGTACTCGACATCTCCAAGCACGCGCCGCCCTGCTTCGGCCAGATCGACCTGTACGGCAACGACAAGGTCTTCGACGGCAAGGCCAATCCGCTGCCGCACTATCCCGACGCCAAGTATCCGCTCGACCTGATCGCCGGTTGGAACGGCGGCAAGGCATGCGCCCCACCGACGACCAAGCCGCCCACGACCGCGCCGCCCACCACGCCGCCACCCACCAGCGCACCCCCGACGAGCGGCGCTCCCACGACGGCGCCGCCCACGAGCGCCGCTCCCACCACCGCACCGCCGACCACGGCAGCGCCGACCACCGCGCCGCCGACGACCACGCCCGAGGCCACGCCGTCGGACGAGCAACGGCCGCCCGCCCCCGCCGCGAACGTACCCGGCCTGGCCCGGACCGGCGCGAGCAGCGGCCTGGGCCGAATCGCCGGCGCCTCCGCGGCCATCCTGGTCACCGGCGTGTGCGCCCTGCTGCTCCTGCGCCGTCGACCGAACAACTCCCGCTGATCCAGAGCCCTTTCGTCCCGTCGCGGCAGCGTCGGGTTCCGCCGGCGGGGCCGGGTCCGACCCGGACCCGGCCCCGCCGCGTCGGTCTGGGGGCTGCCGCGGCGGAACGAACGGCGAGGCAGGGCGCGACGGCACGACGACCGAGCGCCGACCCGGTTGCGGGTCGGCGCTCGGTCGTCGTCGGATCCGGACGTGTGGCGTCCGGTGCGTTCGAAAATGGCTCGGCTCCGTCAAGGCGGCCCGGGTGGACACGGCGCGACTCATCCACCCGGGCCGCCATGGTGGGTACGGATCCGGGCGGGGATGGAACCCCGGTTCCGTACCGGTACCGGCGCGGCGGATCGATCGGCGCTGGCCGGGAGGGTGCGCGTCCCCCGCGCCATTGAGGGGGAAGGCCCGGCCGCCGACCGATCCGCAGCGCTCAGTTCCCTCGGCCCGCGGGGGCGGACGTCGGGTGGTCGGACGGCTCGGTCAGCAGTCGGGGCAGGCAGTGCGCGCCCCGCGTGGTTCGCGTCCCGGCGTGGCGATAACCGTCTCTGGTACCGCCGCCGCGGCCTCGGCCGGGCGACGAAGTGGAGCAAGTCATCTCAATTCCCTTCCATTCCTGAATGACGGCGAGAATCGTTCCAGGAGGAATCCGTGTCGCGATCCGCGAGGCCGGCGCCGCCGAAGACGGTCGGGCCCCTCGGTGCGACAAGCGTGCGCCATGTGCGGGTCTCGGCCAAGTCCGCACAGGACGCGGGAATCTGACGTGAAGGCCAAGCCGATCTGGCGCTTGACCGTGACCGCCCGAGGTCAGCTCGCCTCCTCGTGGCGCCGGGACGGTTCGGGGTTCGAGTCCGGGGCATGGCGAATCGATTCATCCGCTCGTACGAAGCGGTCCTGGAGTCCCCGGCCGGCGGACACGAACGCGTCCATCGCCGCGGTCAGCAGCGGGTTGCGGTTGGCGGTGCGATACAGCGCGGACACCCGGCGATGCGAGGGCGTGTGCGCCAGCGGCACGCCGACCACGCCCTCCCGGGCCTGATAGGCCAGGCCCGGGACGATGGCGACGCCGGCTCCGGCGGCGACCAGACCCTGGACGACGTCGTAGTCGTTGCTGCGGAAGGCGACCCGGGGCGCGAACCGATGCGCGGCACACACCCGGAACAGGCTCGTGGCGCCGGCCGTCCCCGCCCGAGTGGCCACCCAGCGCTCCTCGGCCAGTTCGCCGACGTCGACCCCGTCCTCGCGCAGCGCGGGGTGTCCCTTCGGCAGCAACAGGGCGAGGGTCTCCTCCACGAGCGGGAGGACCGTCAGCTCCTTCGGCCACACCCGCGGCACCAGGTCGTAGGCGAAGACCAGGGCCAGGTCCAGGTCGCCGCTTTGCACCTGCGGCAGCAGGTCGTCCGGTTCGGCCTCGTCCAACAGGATCTCGGCGGTGGGATGCAGCCGGGTCAACTCGGCCACGGCGTAGGGCACCATGCGTTCACCCGCGGTGGGGAACGTACCCAGACTCAGTCGGCCGCTGCGGCCTTGCACCACGTCGCGAATGTCGCGCTCCAGGCTGTCCAACACCGCGATCGCGTCGCGTGCTCGATCGGCGATCGTGAAGGCGGTCCCGGTCGGCCGGATGCCGTGCGCCTCCCGTTCGAACAGCGGGGTGCCCACGGCGCGTTCCAATGCGGCGATCTGCTGGGAGACCGCCGAGGCGGTGTATCCGGTGCGGCGCGCGGCGCGCGCGAACGATCCGGTGCGTACCACTTCGACGAGCGTGCGCAAGTGCAAGGGGTTGAGCATCAGGATCCCTTGGCCTCGCTCGAACGAGGTCTCGGGCTGTCGCCTCTAGGAACCGGCGGTGCGTGCCACGACGCTGTTGGAGCACGGTGGCCGTATCGATCGTCGGGATTGAAGGAGCGCTTCGACATGTCGGATGTCCTGTCGCTGATGGATCAGTGGGGGCCGGAGAAGGTCGTCTCCGTGTCACACACCCGAACCGGGATGAAGGGCGTGCTGGTGATCGACAACACCGCCCGTGGCATGGGCAAGGGCGGTACCCGGATGTCCCCGACCGTGAGTACCACCGAAGTGGCCCGACTGGCCCGGGTGATGACGTGGAAGTGGGCGGCGGTCGACCTCTTCTATGGCGGTGCCAAGGCCGGGATCGTCTACGATCCGGCCGGGCCGGACAAGGAGGCGGTGCTGCGGGCGTTCGCCCGAGCACTTTCGAACGAGGTGCCCAGCGAGTACGTGTTCGGCCTGGACATGGGGTTGACCGAGGACGACGCCGCGATCGTCCAGGACGAACTGGGCGATCGCGGAACGGCCGTCGGCACCGATGCGGTACTGGGCGGAGTCCCCTACGACCGGCTCGGGGTCACCGGGTTCGGGGTGGCCGAGGTCGCCGACGCGTTGCTCACCCATGTCGGCCTGCCGCTCCGGGGCGCGCGGGTCGCGGTCCAGGGGCTGGGCGCGGTCGGCTCGGCCGCGATCCGCCGCTTCGCCGAACTCGGTGCGACGGTGGTCGCGGTCTCCTCCGTGCACGGCGCGTTGTACGACCCGCACGGCCTGGACGTGACCCGGCTGCTGAACCTGCACGCGGACAGCGGCGATCTCGCGATCAAGGAGTACTCGGGTGGGACCGTGCACCCCCTGGGGTTCGAACTGTCGGTACCGACCGAGGTGTTGGTGCCGGCGGCGATCCAGGACGTGATCGACGAGGCGACGGCCGGCACGATCACTCCCCGACTGATCGTGGAAGGCGCCAATCTGCCCACCTCCGCGGCCGCCCAGCGCGTGCTCGCCGATCGGGGCATCGTGGTGGTGCCCGACTTCATCGCGAACGCGGGCGGCGTGGTGGCCGCCGGGTTCGCCATGGACGCGCGCTACTCGGCGTTTCGCCCCGATCCGGAGTCGATCCGCGCGACGGTGTCGACCAAGCTGCGGGAGAACGCCGTGCTCGTGCACGAGGCGGCCGCGCGTCGAGGGATCACCTCGCACGAGGCCGCGCTCTCGTTGGCCCAGGATCGGGTGCACGCGGCAATGCGGCTCAAGGGACGGGTGCCGCGCTGACCGCGGTGTCGCCGCGCGGACGTCGTGATCGCAGGCGATCATCGACCCGCGACCCCCTTCGCATGGCTGCACCGCGGTGGACTCGGACGCTCGATCGGGCTCAGGTGTACAGGTCCAGGGACAGCGGCATCTGGCAGAAGGTCTCGATCTCCTCCTGGAGTTCGCGCACCCGCGTCTCGCGCGCCCGCATCGGACGGCGCAGCCGTACGTGCACCACCATCAACAGGGAGAGAAGTCCGTGGACACGCCAGGCCGAGTCCAGTCGAAGCACCGGACGCAGCGCCTCGGTGGTCGCCTCGATCTCGTCCAGGCTCGCGTAGGCCAGGGCGATGGCGACCCGGGCGAGCATCTCGTCCGAACGCGAGTAGCCGGTGGGAGCGGCCGCCTCGTACTCGCTCAGGGCGCTCTCCGCGGCTTCGATCGCCCGACGTTCCGCGCCGGGGATGAAGGCCCGGGTCAGCGCCTCATAGGTACTCTGCCTGGCCGGATCGAAGTGCAACAGGCCACCGACCTCGTCCAGTTCGTCCCGCCGGGACAACTCCCGGGCATCTGCGGCGGCGCGCAGTGCGGCCGACGCGGCGAGCGCGTCGCCCAACGTGGCCTGGGTCAGCGCGACGAGGGAATGCACCCACACCGATGCCGTGCCCACTGCCGGGTCGTGCACGGAGGCGCCCAGTCGGGCGTAGCGCAGCGCCTCGTGCACCCATCCGGCGCGATAGGCGATCAGTGACTGGACTCCGCGCAGCCACACTTCGGCACTGGGGTCGCGCGCGTCCACGACCGCGCTCAACACTCCCGCCTGGGTCGTCGCCAACGCCTCGCGGGTATCCCCCAGGTCGTGCCGGGACCACCCGTGGATGCCGAGCGCGAGTGCCTTCGTCAACGGGTCGACCGGCGAATCGTCCGGATCCGCGCTCCGAGGCTCGGCCGTGGCACATCGGCGTACGGCGACCAGTCTCTCGTAGAGATCCGGGAGGGCGGTGTGCGGATACACCGCCGCCAGCCGTCGGACGGCCGCCGCCGTCCGCGCCGGGGACAGGAACTCGATCGCGTCCGTGAGCTCGTCGAGGGCGTCGACCTTGTTCGGGAGTTTCATGCGTTTTCTCTCCGCCGATGCGAGATCGTGCCTTACCTGCCGCCAGCATGCGGCCCTCGGGCGCGCGCGCAAAGGTCGTTGCGGTTACCCGAACTCGGTAAACCCGAAAGTAACCGGCATGCCACCGACCGCATCGAATCGAAAGTCACCGCGACGATTATTTTATCCTCGAAATGTTGCGCCCGTCGACAACTGCCGCTGTTCGTGCCAGGCCCCCGAATGTATGCTGCAAATCGTTCCGCATCCCCCTTTCCGGTAGGCGCCCGGATCGAGCGATGGGGCGGTGGCATTCGGTCGTGATCCCGGTCGATTCCGTAAGCGCTTTCCAACTGCGTGTCACCGCCGTGTCGCTTGTGCGTCGATTCCTGATATTGAGGAGCCCCCCATGACAACTGGCCTCGTACCCGACCGGCCCGTCATCACCGTCGAGATCTCGGCGGACCAATCCGTACGCGTGGCCGGTGAAACCGTTCCGGTTCCGCCGGGGGGCGATCCGCGCGGAACCGCACTCGCGGTCGTCGCGGAGCAGGCGCGCCTGCTCGGGCATCCGGTGCGGGTGCACGCGGTGGAGGCGGACGGCACGATCTTTCCGTTGAACGTGTACGCGGACCGGTCCATCGCCGAGGCGGGCGCGCCGATACCGGCGGCGCCGCAACGGCGTGGCCTGTTCGGCCGGCGTCACCACACGCCGGAGGCCGCGGCGCCGGCGCCCGCTCCCGTACCCCTTCGGTCGCCGACGCCGCCCGTCCCGGTCGCGCAGCCCTCCACGGCCGGATCCGCGTCGATGGCGCCTCGGCCGACCTGGGCCCCGCCGGGTGCCGTCGGCGAGCCCGACCGGCTGCCCGACGGGCTGCCCGCGCCCCGGCCGGAGCAGCGGCTGGTGCTCGACCTGATTCGCGGCGCGGTGCAGGCGGGGGACGGCGCCCGAGCGTTGGCGATGGCCGCCGATCTGGACGCGGGCGCGGCCACGACAAGCGATCCGGCGGAGCGACTGGCCATGCGTGAAGTGCACGGATACGTCGCGCTGGTCATGGGACGGCCCGAGTTGGCGGTGCGGTTGTACGCCGAGGCGGTCGCGTTCGGTGACGCATTGGCCGAGCCCGGCGAATGGCCGGCGCGGATGGCCGCGAATGCGCACTTCTCCTGGTTGCGGGTCCCCGACTCGGCCGTGGCGGACGCGGTGGGCGCATTGGTGGTGGACGCCTACGCGGCCGGTGGGATCACGAATTCCCCCGGTGCGCGGGCGGCCCGCAGGCGCATGGCGCAGGTGCGGGCCTGCGCCTGATCGCACGGCGACTCGACCCGATTCCGCGGCCCCGCCCCGGCGGGGCCGCGCCGGGCCGGTCAGCGCCGCGTGAGCGCGGGCGGCGCGAGCGGGGTCCCGCTCCCGCCCACCTGTGGCCCGTCCCCCCACAGGTCGTACAGGTCGTCGGGGAGCAGCGGCGCCCGGTATGCCGCGCGCAGCACGTCGGCGGCCACCGGTCCCGCCTCCTCGGCCAACCGAACGAACCAGTCGAAGCCGGCCGGATACGCCCACAGGTACGAGCGCAGCAGCGGGTTGGCGCCCCGGTCGCAGATCAGATCGGCGATCTGCTCGTCGGTCCAGAACGGCACCCGGGCCCGGGCATGGGCCGCGCACGTGGCCACGCCCACGCCCCGGTTGATCGCCAGATGCAGTTCGCTGCGCACCAGTTGCAGGTAGTGGTCCAGCCGCACCCGCGCGATCAACACCGCGTCGTCGGGGGCCACGAACAACGGGAGTGCCTGGGCGAGCCCCTCCAGGACCACCTGCGTGGGTCCGTGTACGGACAGGACGCGCACCCAGGGCACGTCCTCGCTGGTGCATCGATGGGCGAAACTCGCCGCCTGGAGCCCGTGACCCAGCACCTCGTGCAACGCGAACTGTCGGGCGCCGACCCGGGTGAAGCGCGCGTTGCGCGGGTTGAGCCGCAGCCGGACGTGGCGTCCCGCGCCGTCGAGCCAATAGGCCCAGTAGGCGTCGACGTCGACGCATTCGATGGTCAGCTCGTAGGACGCCTCGGACTCGGTCACCTTGCGCACGGCCGGTTCGAAGTCGGCGGTCGCCGCGCGTATCTCGGCCGGCGCCGAGTCGGCGGGCAACGGCTCCTCGGCGATCCGCAGCTCCCGATCGGTGGCGTCGTGCCAACCGATCCCCAGCTCCCCGAGCAGTTCCCGGGCGATGGCCGCGCGCTCGCCGACGTAGTCCCCCGACCAGCCCACGGCGGCGCAGCCCTGGGTCGCTCGGACGTACTCGTCGAGATCCCGCCGCTCCCCCAACTGGGCGCCCAGGTACGCCAGATCGGCGTTCACCCGGGTGGCCAGACACGGTGCGTCGGCCACCGCGGGCGTCGCCGCGAGGTCGCTCAGCCGAGCGTGCACCGCCAGCCGATCGCAGGCGGCGGCCACCGGCTCGGCCTCGGGAAAGAAGTCGAAGTCGATGATCGGGGCACCACCTCGATCGATCTCCAGATGGTGCCAGGCGCGAATCGCCGCCTCGATCTCGTCACGCACTGTCATGGACCACATCCCAACGCAGGGTCACGTACTGATTGGCGTGCAGGTCTTGCCTGGACAACGTCACGTGCAGTCGATCCTCGTCGAGACTCCACCGGGTGTGCTGGGTCACCGAATTCTCCGAGCCGTCCGGATGTTGCTCGATCGCGCCGCACCCGCGGAACTCGGTGACCCCGTGCTGGGTCACGCTCAGGGAGAAGTCTCGCGTAGGCCGCGCAATGGCCTGACGCCAGTACGTCGAGTCCACGAACATCCCTCCCTCACACACGTATTCGATGACGGTAGTCTCCCCCGGCGGCACCGGTGGCGAGATCTGGCAGGCGAACTTGCTCAGGCCGGTGGTGTCGTACAGGCGCTGGATGGCGATCTGCCGATCGCACGCGTCGGTGGGCGTGATGGTCAAGCGACCCCGGGTGTGCTCGAACCACATCTCCCGGACCATGCGGGTGAGCGGCCGGCCGGTGAGGTTGAGCACCACCTGGCGGTAGGTCAACCGCACGTCTCCCGCGCGACCGACCTCGATGTCCACCTTCAGGGAGAGTTCGACCGCGTCCCCGAACGGATGTGCGGTATCTCCCGGCTCGTCCCACGGCATCGACTCGGGGTGATCGTCCGCGACGGCGCGGACCGGCTCCGCCGCCGGACCGCCGGCCTCCGCGGCGCGGTCCTCCTCCCACGGCTGGGGGGCCAGGCCCAACATTTCGCCGGGAATCCGCAACCCCTCGGAAACACGCTCGATGACGTGCTGCTGCCGCACCTGAGCCCTTCCCTTGACGTAATCGCCCACCCTGCTGGGCGTCATCTCGCACAGCCGGGCCAATTTACTCAGTGTAAATCCGAGGTCGTCCTGGGCGAGCCGGAATATGGCCCCCAAGTCGCGGTCGGCGCAGGCTCGAATCATGGCCGGCGTGGCCAACAATTCGGTGGGAAAGGGCTTGCGGTCATCGATCTTCGGCATATCGAGCTCCCCGTCACGGGGCCGACCCGGCGCGGCCCGCGTAGTTACCCGCGAATTTATCAGCGACGGGTAACGTCCTCGACCTTATGGCGCACGTCCTATCCACCGACACTCTACAAAAGAGCGTTCAATCGAACGCGGTCCGTGACATCCGATGTCGAGGCGATCGAGCAGGCGTTTATACGGTGTGGGCAAAAGGGATGACCGGGCGCATATCGGCCGACCGCACAATCCGCCCGCAAGCCTGGTGAATCCCTCCATCGATGCGAAGAGTCGGGAGATCATGTCCGCAGCCATCCCCTTCCGCCCCGTCCTGGTCGCGCGGCGGCCCGCCGGCCCCGCGGTCGAGCGCGCTCCCTCGGTCGAGGCCGCCGCGCATCGACGCGTGCTCTACCGGGGGACCGACCCGGCCGCCGGGCACGCGGCGGTGGCCTCGCGACTGGGTCCGCATCGACTGCACGTGCCCGGTGGGCGGATCGACGCGAACTTCCGGATACTGCACGAGGGCGAGATCTCCATCCTCGAACTCGCCTACGGCGTCCGCGCCGACATGTACTTCGACGGCAGCTCCGCGGACCACCTGATCCCCATCCGGCACCGCGGCTGGGGTCGGGTCGTCATCGACGACGTGGAAAGTGCGCTCTCCCCCTGTGTGCTGAGCCCCGGCCGGCCGGCCCGACTGAGTTGGGAACCCGACACCTCCGTGGTGATCGTCCGCATTCCCGGCGAGGTCCTGGACCGGGCGATCGGCCGGGAAGCCGTCGGGGGTCACCGAAAGGCCCCGACGCTCGGTCCGTACCTGGACAACACCGACCTCGGTGTCCGGCAATGGCTCTCGCTGGCCCGCGACTTCAGCGCGATGGTCGACGCGACCGGACACCTGGCCGGCTCGCGGTCGGCCGCACGGCACTTCGAGCAGGTCCTCGTGCACGGTTTGCTCTCCTGCGCGCCGGCCCACGGCGCCGGCCCACGACCCGAGACCGGGTCGAGCGAACCGAACGGTCTGCGCCGGGCACTGGCGTACTGCGCCGAGCATGCCGGCGAACCGATCTCGGTCGGCGCCATCGCGGCGGCGGCCGGGATGAGTGTGCGCACGCTTCAGGAGAAGTTCCGCATCCACCTGGGTGTCACCCCCGTGGGTCATCTGCGTCGAGTGCGACTGGCGGGCGCGCACGCCGATCTGCTGAACGTGGCCGAGGGGCGATCCAAGGACACCGTCACCGACATCGCGCTCCGGTGGGGCTTCGGTCACCTGGGCCGTTTCGGGTCGATGTACCGCGAGACGTATGGGCAGTTGCCCTCGCACACCCTGCGCCACGGCGCGGCGGCACCGGGGGCGGTCTCCCGCGCCGCGGTCTGACCGGCGTACCCGGCGTGCGCGTGCGGCTCGGCTCGGCTCGGCTCGGCTCGGCTACAGCGTCGGCGGACCCACCGTGGCCTGGAAGTGCTCGCGGGCGTCCGACGTGCGTCCGTTGCCGTACACCCGCAACACCTCGGCCAGGCCCGGGTAGCGGTTCGCGAGCAGTTCGGCCGCGGACTCGATCTCGGCGGCCGAGGCCACCGCCCGCAGCACCGCGTGCACCGCCGCGGCCGGGTCCGCGCGCGGCCCGGACAGCACCTCGGGTCCGTTCAGGCGCAGGGCCGTGCGGGTGCTGGGCTGGTGTGCGCGGATGCGCTCCAGCGCGGCCTCGCGGTCGGCGACCGTCAGGCGGTCGAAGTCGGTCGAGGCGACGAGCGCCTCCACCTCCTGGAGTCGGGCCAGCACCGCCGGGTTACCGATCTTGGCCCGCTGCCCGGACATCAGCTGCGAGAGCATCGGCGCGGACAGGCCCAGCATCGCCGCCAGTTCCATCTGCGAGGCGCCCAGCCGTTTCAGCAGGCGCCGGAAACGGTCGTGCAGCGGCTCGCCGTACCACTCCATCTGCCGCGCCTGATTGCGCGCGATGGCTTCCTGGTCCTCCTGCGACTTGGCCACCGTGGAATCATGCACCGCGAGTCGCGCGTTTGCAATTGCAATCCCCCGGTGAATCGAAGGTCGCCGGACGGGTGTGGCCCGACACCGACCCACCGGCGGACTCACGACGCCGGGATCGGTATCCATCGATACGCCCCGTCCTCCCGATAGGTGCAACGCACGCGTCCGCCGCCCGGTACGGGCGCTTCCGCCGACACCTCGTACCAATTGCACGCACCGCCGGGCACGACCTCCTCCGGTACCGCCGTGGACACCCGGGTCGCGGGCGGGTCGACCGTCCCCTTGCCGCTGGACCCGCCACCATGCGCCGCCGAGGGAACCGGCGCGCTCGGCGGGGAGGTCGGGCCGGGGCCGACCGGATCCTCCGCACCACCACCGCCGGAGGTGAGCACGGCGGCCGTCGCCGCGGCGACGGCCAGCACGGCGCCGACGATCACCCACGTGCCCCGACGTCCCACCCGCCGGGACGCGCCGCGATTTTCGGCCGCCCCGAAGGGGGTGGCCGAAACGGGGATCGGGTCGGCCGCGTTTCGCTCCGCCGCGCGCAACCACAGCGAGATCGACGGCGCCTCGGCTTCGGGCGCGGCGACCGGAGTCGACGGCTCGACGGCCGGCTCCGGTGGGGTCGGCGGTACGGGCGGGGGCTCGGCGGCCGGCTCCGGTGGGATCGGCGGTACGGCCGGGGGCTCGACGGCCGAGTCCGGTGAGGTCGGCGGTACGGCCGGGGGCTCGACGGCCGACTCCGGCGCGGGCGCGCCGACCCGGGCGGCGGACGAGGCTCCGCGCGGGCTCGGCCTGCGACCCTCCTGCCACGTGTCCGAGGTGCGCTCCACGTCGCGCAGCACCGGGCCCTCCGGGGCACCCTCCGGCAGCGGACCCAGCACGTCGAAGACCTCGATCGGCTCGCCGTCCTCGGTCGTCGCCGGCGTCACCGGTCCCAGGCCGGGAACGATCTCCCGGAGCCGGGCCGACACCGTCGCGGCGTCCGCCGGTCGCGCCTCGGGCTCGGGCTCGGTCAGCGTGCGCACCAGGTCCCACAACGGGCCGCCGTCGACGGGGAAGTCCGGCGGCCCGTCGGGCGGATCCTCGCTGCCGGTGAGCAGTTGCCATGCCAGGATGCCCGACGCGTACAGATCCCGACGCACGTCCGGCGGTGCTCCGGTGGACGCCTCCGGCGGCAGGTAGCCCCAAGTACCCACCACGTGACCGGCTTCGGTGAGCCTGGGGCCTTCGCGCGGCAGGGCCAGGCCGAAGTCGCCGAGCAGACAACGGGGTCGATCCTGTCCGGTCACCTCCAGCAGGACGTTCGCCGGCTTGACGTCGCGGTGCACGAGGCCGACCGCGTGCACATGCTCCAGGGCGTCCAGGAGTTGGCCGAGAATCGCCCCGGCATACGCCTGCGGCAGGGCGCCGTGATCACGGATCAACGAGGCCAGCGACCCGCCCTCGAACAACTCCATCGCGATCAGCACGTCGCCGTCGGCGACCCACGTGTAGGGCGACGAAACGTGCGGGTGCTCCAGCCTGAACCCCTGCTCGCGCACCACCCGCAGCAGCAGCCCCGCGTCGGCCGGACGCACCAGTTTGGCGGCGCAATAGCCACCCAACCGATGGTCGAAAGCCCGCCATACGGTGCCGGACATTCCGGTTCCGACGGGATCGACGAGGGTGAAACGACCGGCTAGCGGGGTGGGCACGTCGTCACCCTAGCGCAGGGGTTCGGACGCCCCGCAGGGGCTATTACTCGCCGGTAATCCATTGTTTGCAAGTGCAACCCTGATCTACATTCCCGGGCATGGAACAGCGAGCCTTCCCGGCCTGTGCGGCGGCACTCATCCTGGGCGCGGTCTCGCTGCTCGGCATGGCCCCGCACGCATACGCCGCCGATGCGAACGGCCTCGCCCGGGACCGGCCGACGGCGGAATCGGCACCCCGGTGGCCGGCCCAGCGCGCGCCTCGCACGTACAACCCGACCGGAACTCCCGTCTCCGGCGCGCCCGACGGCGCCCGCGCGGTGTCCCTCGCTCCGGGCGACTACGTGGACCGGATGGCCGACAAGGAGGTCAAGTACTACGCCGTGGACGTGCCCTTGGGGTACACGGTGTACGTGTCCGGGACGACCGTCAGCACGGTGAAGGGCCTGGAGGCGCTCGACCTGAAACAGATCGACGAGCGCAGCACCTCGTGCCGGACCGACACCGGGTTGTCCCAGTCGGTGATCAAGGTCGTCACGGCGTCGCTGAATTGGGGAGCGACCGCGACCGGCCGCAACAACAGTTGCGCCAAGCCGGGTCGACAGGTGTTCTCGGTGACCCGTCGGGGCACCGGGCCGCCGGTCCCGCTGGAACTGCGCATCTTCCTGGAACCGGCCGTCTCGGACACGGGCCCGGCCGAATCCGTGATCGCGCGCTACACCGAGCCGGGCGGTTCCCCCGTACCGGTGCTCGGCGGCGGCTCGTTCACCGACGCCGGCACGCTGCCCGGCTCCGGCCACTTCACCGACGACATCGCGTTCGGGGAATGGGTCTTCTACCGCGTCCGCCTGGACTGGGGTCAGAGCCTGGCCGTCCAGGCGCGGGTGGGCGGCGGGCGCGGGTACGCCCCGACGGAGGTCCGGCTGTACAACCCCGTGCGCGAGGAACTGGCCCGCGAGTTCGGATCCGTGTCCGACACCGAGCACATCTTCGCCGGCCGTCCGGACCCGTTCGCCACGCGGCCCGTGCGCTACCTCAACCGCAGCGACCGGCAGCAGGAGGTCGCCGACATGCTGCCGGGGTGGTACTACCTCGCGGTCGCGGTACAGGGCGAGGGCGAACAGCGCTCGCTCGCGGTCGACGTGTCCGTCGGCGGCAGCAAGGAACCCGGACCCGCGTACGTACCCGACCCGTCGATGTCGGTGGCGACCTCCCGGTCGACCGCTTCGCCGGGTGGGGTCGCGACGGGCGGGAGCCCGGCGCCGGGCTCCGCGGCGCAACCGACCGGCGACAACCGGGACTCGGCCGGTGCGAGTGCGGCCTTCGGTGGTCCCGCCGTCTGGCTGGGGCTTCCGCTCGCCCTGTTGCTCGGCGCCGGACTGGCGACCTGGGTGATTCGTCGGCGTGGCCCGGAAGCCCCCCGCGACTGAACTCGGGCCCGCCTGATCCGACTTCCGGTTCGGACCGGATGGCCCCAAACGCCGGTGGCCCGCGTGTCCCGCGGGCCACCGCTGCCGGGTGCTTCCGCTGCTCCGCTAGGACTCGGCCAACCGGGCGCGCAGGAATCGCATGCGGTCCTGTGCGGCGTCGCGTCCGGGGTCGGTGGGCATCGTCGAGTAGGCGCGCAGGACGACCGGGCCCAGGTCGTACGCGGCCTCCACCTCCTCGACGCGCAACCAGCAGTGGTGCGCGTTCTCGATCATCCGGGCCGCATCGTGGGGGTGTGCGCCCCGGGCCAGGGCCGCGTCGGCGTACAACTCCACCGCGAGGGCCGGTCGACCGGTCAGCAGGGCCACATAGGCATGCACCTCGCGCACGGGCGGCAGCGCGTACTCGTCTCCGCCGTGGTCGACCGACGCGTCCAGGGACGCGGCCATGGCCAGGGCCTGGTCGTCCGCACCCGAACGGACCGCCCGGGCGATCTCCAGGATGATCCGCTTCTGTTCCTCGGTGGGCTCGACCAGGGCCGGCGGCGGGGTGGGCTCGGGCGGGGCGGTGGGCTCGACCGGGGGCGGGGGCGGGGTGGGCTCGGGCGAGGCGGTCGGCTCGACCGGGGGCGGGGTCAGGGGCGGCGTGGGATCGGGCGGGGTGGTCGGCTTGGCCGGGGACGGAGTCGGCTCCGGCGGGGCGGTCGGCTTGGCCGGGGACGGGGACGACGTGGGCTCCGGCAGAGCGGTCGGCTCGACCGGGGCCGGGGTCAGGGGCGGCGTGGGATCGGGCGGGGTTGTCGGCTTGGCCGGGGCCGGGGACGACGTGGGTTCCGGCGGGGCGGTCGGCTTGGCCGGGGGCGGCGTGGGCTCCGGTGGGGCGGTCGGTCCGGCCGGGGGCGGAGACGGCCGGTGGGTGGCGGCCGGCGGCTCCGGCGGCTCGGGCACCGTGCGCGCGGTCAGTTCGGGAAAGGCCGGGGGTTCCTCCTCGACGGGCACCCGCTCGGCCGGCGGTTGCCACGAATGGCGGATGGGGGCCGGTTCGGCACGGTCGGGGGCGGGTGGCGTCGGTTCGAACGAGGGCGCCTGCCCGGCCGGTTCGGCGTCCGGACCGGCCGCTGCCTGCCGCGTCGCTGCCCGCTGGACCTGCTCCCCAGGGTCGAACGGCGGCTGGACGAAGGCGCCTTCGCTCGGCGGGTTCGACGGTTGCCGTTCGGACGACTCGCCCACCGGCCCGGAGGGCGCCTCGACGTGCGGCCCGTCGGGCGTCGCTCGCGTCCTCGGATCCACCGCACCGGTGGGAATTCCACTCCGCGCGCCCGTCGACACGTCGGCGGCCGGCGGCCGTTCCCGGGCATCCGGGCTCGGCGCGACATCCGGGCGCGGCGTGCGCTTGCGTCGGCCCGTGAGCAAGCGTCGCTTCGAGGGCGGCGGAAGCGGGCTGTCCGACGCACTGACCGTGCCGTCCGGCGCGACGATGAGCGGGAAGATCACGCCGTCCGGCTCCCTCGCCTCGGCGCGCACCGGACGGCCCAGCGAACGCGCCGTCGCCGCCGCCTTCTCCAGCGCGACCGCACGCGGGTACGCGCCCGGCGGCACCGGGATCCACTCCCCGTCGACGTGAACCGTGTCGTCGATCGACAACTCGATCGAGACGACGGGCCACGCCGGCACCACGAAATCGTCGGGCACGTACGCTCCTTCGGTCGAGCTGAGTGCGTTGGTCCTCGGGCCGGAATCGGTTCGGAGGAGGGTGAACCGGTTCCCGGTTCCGGGAGGGAACGAGGGGTGGAACCGCTTCGAGGGTGGAACCTGTTCGGGATGGATCGGATCGGGACCGGGCCGCGCGGTGTCCGGCCCGCGCCGTGTCGGGCCCGCGCGCTAACGGCCCGAAGCGGACGGCCGCGTACCGGCTCCGGGCGTTCCGGAGCCGGGCGTTCCGGAGGCGGGCGTTCCGGAGGCGGATGTTCCGGAGGCGGGTGTTCCGGTCACCGGCGGTCCGCACACGGGTGCGCCGGGAGCCAACTTCATCGAGGGTTCTCCGGTGATCAGGGTCACCACGACCACACACGAATCGGCGCTCACCGGCGGGCCGGTGAACACGACACTCGTCTCACCCGCGCCGGGCAACTCGGTCTTCTGGTAGGCGCCGGCCGGGCTCTGCGCGATCGCCATGTATCCGGCGATCCCGTCGGTCCGGGTCGGCGCCTGCCACGACACCTGGATGCGTCCGTCGGCGGAACGCCTGGTCACCTGCCGGGGTTGATACGCGGCCAATTGATCGGGAGCGATCACGCTCGCGGTCGCCGGGGGCGCCGAGGACGGTGGCGCGTCGGCAGCGGTGTCCTCCTCGCCCCCACCGGTGAGCAGGACCGCGGCGACGGTGATGCCGGTGACCAGGAGCACCCCGGCGACCACGAGACGCACCCGGGACTGCGGCTCCGGCTGCTCGGACTTCCAGTCGTAGGCGTGCGGTTCACCCGTGGTCCCCGCCCGGTCCGCACCGAACGCCGGATCGGGTTCCGTCCCCGTCTCGGGGAGTCCCGATGCCGACCAGAACCACGGGGGTCGTCCGGCGGCCTCGCCCGACCCATCCGCCGGAAGGTCCGTCGGCGGCGGTCCGCCCGCCTGGAAACCCGGCGCGAGCGGAATCGGCGATGGTCCCTCCGGCTGGGCAAACGCCCCCGCGGTCATGGCCGATGGGCCCGCGAACCGCGCATCGGTCGGTGCGTACGCCGGCGCGGCCCACGCGTCGAGCTCGGCATCGGCCGGCCACCAGCGTGGTCGGGCCAACGCCGGTCGCGGGTCGGCGTCGCCACCACCCGCGTCCCCCGCGTCGTCCCACCGCATGTGACCTGCGCTCATCGCCTTCGACCTCGTCCCCCATCGATCCTGCCTCACGCGATGCCCATCACCACCGGATCCGGTCCGCCTCGGGAGCGACCACAAGCCGCCCGTCGGCGGGATGCGCCTCGACCGCGGCGGCGCATCGTCGCGGTCGTCGGTGTCCGGGGCCGGACGGCCCGATCGCGTCGGGTCGCGGACGGCCACGACGCGCGGGCGGCGGGTGGGGTCGGCATCGGCGTCGTCTCATGGTCACGGCGAACCGAACAACGGAACCCATGCGGAGTCTAGGAACCGGCCCACGTGACCGATAGGACCGAATACGCGGAAGCAGAAGCGCGAATCGGCCAATCCACGGGTCCGCGTCGTCGCGCGCCGCGGCCTGTTCGCGCCGCGACGGGCGCGGGCCACGCGCCCGGACGGCGACCGCCGGACGGTGTCCGGCTACCGCCGACCGCCGGCACCGCGTGCACACGGCCCGTCCTCGCAGCCCGCGAGCCGTGCGCCCCCGGCGCGAAACCACGCGATGGTGGGGTGTGGAGGCACGGATTCCCGTTCGGGTGAGCGCACGCCGGAGCGATGCTTCCGTACCCGGCTGTCGGCGACCCGCCCGGGTCTGTTGGGTTGATCCGGGCGCCGGCGAGCGTCCGCATCATGCGTCGCCCCCACCGCTTCGGCGCACCGGGGGCCGCGCTCCGGGGGCAATACAGGGGGTTCGCAAGCTGTGACCGAAACACCGCAGGTTTCCTCGACGGCACACAAACGTCGATCGACCGGACGAGCGCACACGAGCGTCGCGCCCACCCCGTACGAGTTGTGCGATCGGCCGATCGTGGACGTACCGACCGTCCTGGCCGCCGAGTTCGCCCGCCGCTGGCCGCAGGACGCCGACGGCATGGACGCGGTGCATCGGTACGCGCTGCTGCCGACCGGCAAGCTGCTGCGGCCCGCGCTGGTGATGTACGCGGCACTCGCGGTCGGCGGCGAGGTCGAGCACGCGCTGCCCGCCGCCGTCGGCATGGAGTGCGTGCACACCGGCAGCCTGGTGCACGACGACATCGTCGACGCCGACGAGGAGCGGCGCGGCCGGCCCGCGGTGCACGTCGCCTACGGCCCCGAACGGGCCATCATCGCGGGCAGCAGCCTGTACTTCGCCTGGTTCGGCGCACTCGCCGAGTGTGCGCGCCACGGCGTGCCCGGCGAGCGCATCGCCCGCGCGATGGCGGCCCAGGCCGAGGGCGGAACCGCGATGTGCCAGGGCGTGTTCGACGAACTCGGCTTCGCCGGCGACCTGGACTGCCCGGTCGAGGACTACCTCTCGATGGCCGGCCACAAGACCGGCGCACTGCTGTCCGCGTCCTGCCGGGTGGGCGCGATCCTCGGCGGCGGGACCGACGCGGCGGTCGAGGCCCTCGGCGCGTTCGGGCGGCACGTCGGCCTGGCCTTCCAGATCCGCGACGACCTGCTCCCGTACGACGACGCGTCCGCCGCCACGATGGGCAAGCCCGCCGACAGCGACGTGAGCAACCACCGCCCGACCCTGCCGGTGCTGCTCGCCCACGAGCGCGGCACCATCGAGCAGCGCGCCGCGATCCGGCACGCCCTGCTGCACGAGGCCAACCCGGAGACCGCGCTCGCCCGGATGCGCGCGCTGGTCGAAACCACCGGCGCGGGCACCGAGGCCCGGGCCCTCGCCGACGGTTACGAACGCAGTGCCCGGGACGCGATCTCCTGGCTTCCCGTCAACCCGTACACCGAGGTGCTCACCCACTGGTCCCGCCGGGAGCCGACCCCGCCCGCGGCCGGCTGACCGCACCCCACGCGCACGCCTCCGTCGACCGACGCGCCGGCGGAGGCCCGCACATCCCGGCGTCGTCGAATCGGGATCGCGGCCGTCCCGCTCCCGGTAGGTTGTCCGGCGCGAGCGGGTACGCACCGTCCCGAAAGCACAGAACTCACCGAACACGGCCGGAATCACCGCGATGGCTGCGGTGGGGCTCGAAAGGTTGACCGACGTGACGGACCGGCCCGAATCGAGAGTGCTCCCGAAGGCGGCCCCGACCGGTACCGCACATCCCGATCGGCTCACCGATCGTGAGGTGGAGGTGCTGACGCTGATCGCGGACGGGCTGAAGAACGCCGACATCGCCGCCGCGCTGGCCATCGGCGAGGCGACGGTGAAGACACACATCAACAACGCCTTCGCCAAGATCAACGCCCGCAACCGGGCCGACGCGGTGCGCTACGCCTACCGCACGGGTCTGTCCGGGCCCTGAGCGAAATCGGCCCGTGCAGCGGGCGGTCAGCCGTCGGCCGTCGGCCGCTCGCGCCGCGGCAGTCCCGGCGCCGGGTGTTCCCGGTTCCGGCTCCGCCCAGCTCGGGTTCGCCCACCCTCCGGATCCGCCCGACCTCCGTCCGCGGGCCGGCTCCCCTGCCGAGCGCGCCGGCGGGTGCGAGGGCGCTACGCCGCCAGCGGGGCGAACATCGGGGAGCCGGTGCGATCCGGTTCGTCCGCCATCGCCAGCAGCGGCGAGGTGATCACGAAGTCGGCGGTGGCCCGATTGCAGGCCACCGGGATGTCCGCCAGCACCGCGAGGCGCAACAACGCGCGTACGTCGGGCTCGTGCGGCTGCGGGCTCAGCGGGTCCCAGAAGAACACCAGCAGGTCCACGGCGCCCTCGGCGATCCGCGATCCGATCTGCTGGTCGCCGCCGAGCGGGCCGCTGCGGAATCGGATGATCTCCAGGTCGAGTTCGTCGGCGAGGATGCCGCCGGTGGTCCCGGTCGCGTACAGGCGGTGCCGGGCCAGGGTCGCGCGGTGGGTCCGGGCCCAGGCGAGCATCTCCGGCTTGCATCGGTCGTGCGCCACGAGCGCGATGCCGCGCTCGCGGTCGTGCCGGTGGTTCGGGTCGAGCAGGTCGTTCGTTCGGGTCACAGGCATCTCCGGTGTGCTGGGCTTTGACATGCCCCCACTCTTGCCGCCGCGTGTTGCGCCGGTGTGGCCGGGACATGACACCCACAAGAAGACGAATCGATCATGCAACCGGCCCGCGCCGGGCAGCCCGCGCATCCGAGGGCCCGCACTCCCGTATGTGCCGAACAGTCCACGCCCGTACCTGTCCCACCCTTCGACGCCGTTGGACGCCGTTCCCGCGACGGCGGTCACGGCCGGCGCCACGCCCACCCCGGGCGGGCCGACCCGCCCCGGCGTCGAGCACCCGGTCTTGCCCAATCGGCTGCGCGGCCGGTGTCGAGCCGGCCAGGATGGGCGGGTGGGGGAAGACCCGAACTTCCGGCACAACGCGCAGGGTGCGCAGGACGCGGACGACGCGCGCGACGCACAGGACGCGCACGATCGGCACCCGCGGCGCGTCGCCGACGCGTTGCTGCGCGCCGCCGCGGCGGCCCTCCCGGCCGCGCCGAACCCGTATCTCGTCTTCCACCTGCCCGATCACCTCGCGGACGCCGGGACATGGGACGAACTCGGCGCAATGCCCGAGCTGCTCGACCGGCTCGATCCCACTTCGCTGGCCACCGCCGCGCTCGGCTCGGCACTCGACCCGGACGGCGGGCTGCCCGCGGACGTGGTCGCGGTGCTCGCCGCCGCCAACTATCTCGACGAAGTACCGGTGAGGGATCGCGCGTTCGCACGGCAGGCAATGCGCCGCCGGTTCGATGGGGATACCCCCACCCACGCTCGACGCCCGGATCCGATAGGCGCGGGAGGTGGTTGGGAAGTGGGCTGGAGCCGAGTGCGGCCCGCGACGGTACATCGAACCCTGACCGAACTCTCCGGGTCGATCAGCGCCCTCACCGCCTTTACCTTGCGAGACGGCAGCCCGACCCTGGCCGGGATGAACGCGAGCGGCACGGTGCTGTTGTGGGACACGAACAGCGGTCGGATCATCGGCCAGGCCCCGGGCGGGAACGGACTCGCACACGCCCTGGCCGCGTTATCGCTGCCCGATGGTCCGGTCGTCCTCGCCCTCGTCGGCGGCGACGGCCGGGTGTGCCTGTGGGATCCGCGATCGGCCGGCCGGCTCGCCGCACCCGGTCTCGATCGGGAGAGCGACGTACGTCACCTGGCGTCCGTCCCGTTGCCGGACGGCACGACCCTGCTCGCGGTCACCGACCACCGGGAGCGGGTCCGCCTGTGGCACCCCGGCACCGGCGACCTGCTGGACATCGAGGTCACGAGCCGTCTGCCTCCGGCCGGCACCCTCGTCACCGTGCCGTTGACCCAGATCGTCACGTGCCTCGTGGTCGTGACGCCCGACGGGCAGGTGCGCCGCCCGATACCCGACGCCCGCACCGAGAGATCCATCGACCCGGCCGTCACCACGGCGGTCCTGCCGCTCCCGAACGGACAGTGCACCGTCGCGACGGCCGGTCTGCGCGGCGTGGTCCGACTGCACAACCCGTTCCGAGGACTCGGCGGCACGCTCTACCGGCCCGCCAGGGACGGGGTGAGCGTACTGACCACCCTGCCGATCGCCGGCCGCCCTCCGCTGCTCGCCACCGGACATCGCAACGGAGCCGTGCGCCTGCTCGACCCGATCGTCGACGGCTCCTTCCTGCGCCGGATGACGGGCCACACCGAAGCAGTGACGGCGATGGCCGCGATCCCACAACCACCCGGCCGGCCGGCCCTGATCGCCACCGCCGCCGACGACGGCACCGTTCGGCTGTGGTATCCCGAGTTGCGACGCTCGTCCGCCTCGGAACCGCTGCCCCTGAGAGCACCGGCGATCTCGTATCCGACCACGGCAATGACCGCCGCGATCGACAGGGACGGCAACACGCAACTGGTCACCACCGACAGCAGCGGTGAGATACGCATATTTGAACCCGAGACCGGTCGGGACCCGGAACCATTGCGTCGGGACCCGGAACCATTGCGTGGGGACAGACCCATGTGGCGCAGGTCGGACCTGATCCCCACGCTGATCCCGCGATCCGCCCGACGTCGGTTGTTGTCCGGAATCACCCCGAACCTGGCGGTGTGCCTGCAGGACCCACGCGTGGGCCTGTCGGATCGGAGCCCCGATCACCGGCACCCCTTCACGCGCGATGCGCTTCCCTGGGACGACGAGTGGAGCCGCGACACCTTCGCGTGTGCGGCGACACTCCCGTGGGACGCCGAGCGCAGTGTCCTGGCCATCGCCGAAGTCTCGGGCATGGTGAGCTTGTGGGACCTCGATCCACCCGGCGTTCCGGACGTGTCCTTCGACAGCGGCCGCCGCCACATCCACGGCCTGCTTCCGGTTCCATACCCCGGCGGACCGGCTCGACTGGTGATCGCCGGTCGGGAAACCGCGGATCTGACCCTGTGGGACCCCCATAGCGACTCGGCCTGGACCCACTCGCTCCCCGACGGCCTACCCGCGACGAACCTCACCGCCGTCCCCATACCCGGCGGACGAACGTGGGTCGCCGTCACCGGAATCGACCACGTGGTTCGACTGTGGAACCCGGCCGACGGCCGCACGATCCCGCGGCGACTCGATGCCCACGCGCGAACCGCGGTGGCCGCCGTCGAAGTGTTGCCCGCCCCCGACGGCAACACCCTGCTCGCGGTGGGCGACAGCGCCGGCCGGGTGCGGCTCTGGGACCCGACGACCGGGGAGGTGGTACACGTGCTGGCGGTCGGCGTGGAGGTGCGCGCGCTCGCCGCGGTGGGTTCGAGTCTCGCGATCGGTGGGCCGGCGGGACTGTGGTTCGCGCGACGGACGGGAGTGGTCGCGTCGCGCGCTTGACGGCTTCGGCCGGGAATCCGGGGGGAAGATGAACGACGCGGTGATCGTGCTGCCGGGAATCATGGGCAGCGAATTGGTGGAGGTGTCCACGGGGCGCACGCTGTGGGGAATGGCGGACGCGGGCTGGTACGCCCGGGCCTGGACCACCGGCGCCTCGTTGCGCGCGCTGGCGGTGACCGCCGAGGAACGGTCCGGGCGAGCGGGACGCATCCGGGCCACCCGGCTGCTGCACGCCCCGGCCTGGGCACCGATGTTGCGCGGCTTCGAGCCGTACACGGGGCTGGTCCAGGCGGTTCGGCGAAGTGCCGCCGACCCGAGTGCCGTGCTCGAATTCCCCTACGACTGGCGGCTGTCCGTCGAGTACAACGCGGGACTCCTGGCGATCGCCGCCTACGAACACCTGCGCCGTTGGCGACGCCATCCGATGGGCGGACCGGATGCGCGCCTGGTGCTCGTGACGCACTCGATGGGCGGCCTGATCGCCCGCTACTTCACCGAAGTGCTCGGCGGATCGGCCGAACTGCGCGCACTGGTTACCATGGGCACGCCCTTCTTCGGCTCGGTCAAGGCGGTCCACCTGCTCGGCACCGGCACCGGAGCGCCGTTGCCGCTCCCGCACGCCCGGCTGCGCCGACTGGCCACGACGCTGCCCGGGCTGCACGACCTGTTGCCGTCCTACCACTGCGTGGACGAGGGCTCCTCGGTCCGCCGATTGACCGCCGCCGACGTCGCGGGACTGGGCGGCGACGCGCACCTGGCCGACGAGGCGTTCGCGCGCCGCGAGCGGCTGCTCGGCACGGGTTCGTGGGAGACGTTGTGGCCCTCGATCGGGGTGGCGCAACCGACCATGCAGTCCCTGGTGCTCCGCGACGGTGTGGCCGAGCCCCGCTTCGTGACCTGCCGGACCGACCCGACCGGCCGGATCGAGCGGATCGACCGCGGCGGCGACGAGACCGTGTACCGCGAGGCCGCGTGCCCGGCCGCCGCCAAGCCGTTCGCCTTCGTCCAGACGCACGGCGCACTGCCCGGCACCCGCGAGGCGATCGCCCAGGTCTGTGCGGTCCTCGACCATCGGGACCTGGGCCCCGAACTCGGCGCCGATGCGACGCCGTTGTCGCTGGACACGGCCGACTCGGTGCCGGCCGGCACCGCGCTGGACATCGTGATCGGCGGAGTGCCGGACCCGGCCGCCCTGGACGTGCGCGTGGTCGACGTGGCCACCGGCGCGGTGTTGCCGCGGGCGCTGCCGGTGTCTCGGGACGGTCGACTCACCGTCCGTCAGATCCTGCCCGTGGAGGGCCTGTTCCGGGTGCTGGCGAAGGTGGACGGGCAATCCGCGGTCACCCAGCTGGTCCTGGCGAGCGATCCCAGCGCGCGGTTCGACCCGGCCGAGGACGCGTGAGCGAGCGCGACGAGCCCGGACGGATCGGCGAGCGGGACGCGCCGAGAGGCCCGAGCGAACAGCGCGGCTCTCGCGTGGGCGAACGGGACGACCCCGGAAGCATGAACGAGCAGGGCGGCGGACCGGGCCCGGCCTTCGATGTCCTGCCGGTGCCGATCGGCCGGTATGCGCACCACCCCGCGGTGCCCGCGGTCGAGGCCGCGACCGAGGTCGCCGACCTGCTCGCGCGCCTGGGCGGTCGGCACTGCCCCTGGGTGCCGGCCGACCCGATCCGCGACACCACGGCCGTATTGCGACGATTGCACGAGTGGTCCGCGCCGCACGCCCCGCGCTGCTCGGTGCTGTACTGGAGCGGTCACGGCGAGGCGCTGGACGGCGGTGCGTGGCTCGCGGTGTACAACACGGATCGGCACATGCGCTCGGGCGGCATCGGCCCGGAGACCTTCGCGGACCACGTACTCCTGGAATGGCGACGCCGGGCGCCCGACCCCGCGGCGTGGATGCTCGTGGTGATCGAGGCATGCGGCGCGGAACGTTTCGCGAACCTGGTCGCGTCCCGCCTCCTCGGGCACGAGTTCACCCCCGAACGCTGCGCGATCATCGGCGTCAGCGAAGGAGCCGGAACAAGCTTTCTGGGCCGTTTCGCAACCGTGCTGGCCGCCACGATCGACGCGTACACCGTCAACGACCCGGTGCTCAGCCTCAAGGACTTCGTCTCCGCGCTGGAGGATCGACTCGGCGACCACGGCACCGTGTTGTCCCTCAAACCACACCTGGCGCCGCCCATCCCCCGCCCGCCCCGCCCGCTGGCTCCGGTGGTGGCGCCCCTGGACGTGTACGCCGAACTGCTGCGCTACGTCGCCGAGTTGGCGCCGGACGAGCGCGGGCACTTCCTACCCAAGGCGCAGGGCGCCGACGGCCTCGAACAGGGAGAGCCCGCGTGGCACTTCGTCGGCCGCGAGACCGAACGCGCCGCCGTCGCGTCCTGGTTGCGGTCGAGCGAGCACGGGCTGCTCGCGGTCACCGGCCGCGCCGGCTCGGGCAAGTCGGCGCTGCTCGGCCACATCCTGGTGCACACCACGCCCCGACTGCGCGAGCTACTGCTGCGCAGCGGCGATCTGCGGCCCGCGCCCGAGGGGGAGTTCGGCGCGCCGGGGCACGAGGTCCGCTTCGACGCGGTGCTCCACCTGACCGGGACCACCGTGGCCCACCTGGTGCGCCGACTGGCCGACGCGCTGGGCCTGGGCCTGCCGGCGACCGGAATCTCGGCCGGATCGGATGTGGAGTGGCTGCTGAGTGCGCTGGCCCGGCGCGGCGGCGTGTGCACGATCCTGGTGGATGCGCTCGACGAGGCGCAGGAGCCGATCACGATCGCCGGGTCGGTGCTGCGTCGAATGGCGGCGCTGCCCGGGGTACGGATCGTGGTCGGGACCCGGGCCTCCACGCGCGAGGCGGTCGACGCGCACACCGACGACACCGACCTGCTCACGGCGCTGGACGCGGCCGGCGAGCGCGTGGTGGTCGCGAGCGATCGGCGCTCCGTCGGCGCATATGTGGAGCAGCGGCTGATCGCCGCCCGCGCCCGGGGCCGGCTCGCGGTGGACGACGCCACGATCACCGCGGTCGCCCGGCTGGTCCGGGACCAGGACCGCGAGTTCCTGTACGCACGTCTGGCCGTGTACGAACTGCTCGCGCAGCCGGACCTGCTCGCCCCGGACCGGGCCGAGGCGCTGCGCGACCTGCTCTCCCGCGACCACCGGGCGCTGTTCGCGACCGCGGTGGCCCGGCTGAGTGCGCGGGCCCGGACCGCGCATCCCCTGCTGGAGGCACTCGCCGTGGCCCGCGGCCGAGGGTTGCCGCGCGCGGACCGCATCTGGGCGCTCGTGGCGACCGCGCTCGACGACGACCGCCCGGTGCACGAGGCGGACATCGACGATCTCCTGGTGGCCGCGTCGCCGTACATCATGCTGGACACCGAACACGCGCAGAGCGTCTACCGGCTGGCCCACCGCACCTTCGCCGAACACTTCCTGACCGGCCCACCCGGCTGAGGCGGCCCGCTGCGCCCTGGGTGCATGCGCCTCGGACGGCGGTCGCGCCCAGTGCCTGTCGGACGGCGACTACGCCTTCGCGGCCGGCGTCTCCGGGCGTGCTGTGGCGGCCACCGCCACCGTCGGCCCCTCCGGGAGCACGCGCAACCTGCGCACCGGCGAGCAGAAGACCGGGACGAAGCCCAGCGACAGGCACACACCGCCCGCCCACATCGCGGTGTGCACGCCGGCGAACTGCCCGATCAGCGCCGCGGCCACCGCGCCGATCGCGGAGGCGCCGGTGAGCAGGCAGCGGAAGGTCGCGTTCATCCGGCCGAGCAGCGCGTCGGGCGTCAGGCGTTGCCGCAGGCTGACCCCGAGCACGTTGTCCATGCCCATCTTGGCGGTGGCCAGGAACCAACCGAGGCCGGCGACCACCAGCCAGGGACCACGATCGATCAGCGGGACCAGCAGCCCGGCGGGCGCCAGGCACAGTCCGGCCACGCCCAACGTGCGGCCGAAGCCGAGCCGGCCGGCGATCGGCCCGGCGCAGCGTGCGCCGACCAGGACCCCGAACCCGCCGAGCGCCAGGTAGAGCCCCAACGCACCTGCGGGCAGGTCCAGTTCCCGAACGAACACCACCGGCAGCAGCACGTTGACCAACTGCGAACCGAAGTTGGTCAACGCCGCCGTGCCGGCGAGGGCGCGCAACTCGCGGCGCCGTCCCACATGGCGCAGTCCCTCGGCGATCTCGGCCCGCAACCGGCGCCCGGTACCGTCGTTCGCGGCCGGTGCGCCATCCGCGCGGATCCGGGCCAGTCCGAGGCCGGAGGCGAGGTAGCCGACGACGGTGCACACCAGCGCGACCGGGGCCGCGACCAGTTGGATCAGGAAGCCGCCCGCGCTGCGGCCGGCGATGTTGGCGCCTGCCATCAGGCTGACCATCGCGGCGTTGGCCGAGACCAGCGCCTCGCGACCGACCAGGTGCGGCAGGAAGCTCTGCGAGCCGACGTCGAAGAACACGGTGGCGCAGCCGTTGAGCAGGACCACGGCGTACAGCTGGGGCAGGGTCAGCACGTCCAGCCACCAGGCCACCGGGATCGAGCCGATCAGCGCGGCGCGGACCAAGTCGGCGACCATCATCACGCGGCGGCGGCGCATCCGGTCCACCCAGGCGCCGGCGGGCAGGCCGATCAGCAGGAACGCGACGGTGCCGAGCGCGGCGAGCGCGCCGACCTGGCCGGGGCTCGCGTCCAGGGCCGCGACGGCGATCAGCGGGACGGCGACATAGCCGATGTTGGTGCCCAGTTCGCTGAGCGCCGCGGCGGTGAACAACGTGCGGAAGTCGGCGATACGCCAGGGTGAGTGCGGTCGGCTCATCCCGGCAGCCTGCCGGTCGCCCCGAGCGGCACCCAATGATTTAGCCTGGACTGAATGATCGAGTTCGCCCGGAACTCGACAATCGTTCCGGACTCGTGGCCGCCCCCGGCCTGTCGGTCGTAGCGAACTCGAAGGTCGGATCGGCGCAGGTGTGATGATCGAGATCGAATTCACCCCGGAGGACGTGGCCCGCACCCGCTTCGTGATCTCCCCGCTGTGGGAGGTGATCGCGAGCGTGCGGATCCTCAAGGGCGCCGACGAACAGGGCATCCACCACACCTGGACGGACCGGGTCCGCTCGCGCCTGGCCGCCGCGAAGGTGGACCTGACGCCGCTCACCGAGCTGATCCCGGTGCCGACCCGGGCCCTCGCGGGCTTCCTGTGCCCACCGCCGACCACCCCGCTGACCTCGCTGGACGTCGAGTTGGCCACGCTGCGCGCCACGCCACTCGAACTGCTGCGCACCAGTTCGGAGGTCGCGCCGGAGCGGATCGCCGCGCTGCGCGCCGACCCCGAGCGCGAGTTGGGCCGGCTGGCCGAAACGATCGAGGTGTACTGGGAGTTGGCGCTCGCGCCGTACTGGCCGCGGATCCTGACCTTCCTGGAGGGCGACATCCTCTTCCGCGCCCGGCGGTTGGTCGAGGGTGGCGCCCGCAGCCTGTTCAACGACCTGGATCCGCAGGTGGCGTGGGACGCGGGCACGCTCCAAGTACGCAACCGTTTCGCCTGCGGTCGACGCACCCTGGACGGCCGCGGACTGCTGCTGGTGCCCTCGGCGTTCGTGTGGCCACGGGTGTTCTCGGTGTTGGACGGGCGCTGGCAACCCACCCTGCGCTATCCCCCACGCGGCATCGGCACCCTGTGGGCGCCGGCCCGAACCGCCGCACCCGACGCGCTCGCCGGCGTCCTGGGCCGCTCCCGAGCGACCCTCCTGGCCGAACTCGCCACACCCGCCTCGACCACGGACCTGGCTCGCCGCGCCGGCCTCACCCCCGGCGGCGTCTCCCAACACCTGTCCGCACTGCGCTCGGCGGGCCTGGTCGCCGCCCACCGCGTCGGCCGCGAGGTGCTGTACGCCCGCACCCGCGCCGCGGAAACCCTTCTGACGGCAGCGCATTCGGCCTAGCCGGGACACGAAGCAGCGCGTACGCTCTCGCCCCTGCCCGTCGTCCCCCATGATCGACTTCCGAAAGCGAGTCTCGGCATGCCCACGCTCCCCTGGACCACCCCGAATCCGGTCACCCCCGGCACTCGGGTGCTCGTGATGGCCTCCCGGTTCGAGGTTCGATCCGCCAAGGACGTACCGAAGTTCTTCCTCAAGTCGCTCGCCGCCTGGCGGCAGGTGAAGTCCGCGCCGGGAGCCGTGGGCGCCTCGCTGATCGCCCAGCCGATGAAGCGGGTCTTCCACACGCTGTCCGCGTGGGAGAGCCGCGAGGCGCTGGACACCTTCGTGCGGACCGAACCACACCGCGGCATCATGGGGAGCCTGCGCCCGACCATGCGCACGTCGACCTTCACCTTCTGGGAGGTCCCGGCCGAGAACCTGCCGATCACCTGGCCGGACGCCCGGGAGCACCTGGCCGACCAGGAGCGCCGGAACGCGACCGAGAGGGACGGCGACACAGCCTCCTGAGCACCGCGCCTCCCGGTCCGGGGCGTCCATACTCGACGCCGCCCGCGCCTCGGCCGACCCCGGCGCCCACCACGATCTCGGCGGACGGGCAGCCGGGGCCGGCTACACCGCCGCCGCGCCGTCCGGCCAGCAACGCATCGCGAGCGCGGCGACTCGTTCCAAAGTCGCGCGGTCGACGCCGTCGACGGCCTGGGTGGACATGCCCTGCACCACCGCCGCGTAGTAGGTGGCGAGGCCGTCGGCGTCGGTGTCCGCGGGCAACCGGCCGGCGGCCGTGTCGGCGGCGATCCGCGCGCGCATCACCGCCTTGGACGCCTCGCGGATCGCGCGCAGTTCGGCCTTGACCTCCTCGGCCGCCGACGTGCAGTTGACCGCCGCGGTGATCACCATGCAGCCCGGCGGGTGACCGGGCTCGGTGTACGCCTCGGCCAGCGCGTGCAGCACGCGCTCCATCGCCTGTCGCGCGTCCGGCGCGGCGGCGATCACGTCGCCGGCGACCGCGCCGTAGGTGACACCGTAGCGCCGGACGGCCTCGCTGAAGAGTTTTCGCTTGTCGCCGAAGGCCGCGTACAGGCTGGGCGGCTTGATCCCCATCGCGGCGGTCAGCGAGGCCACCGAGGTCGCCTCGTAGCCGTGTTGCCAGAACTCGAGGACCGCGCGGTCCAGCGCGGCCTCGCGGTCGAAGCCGCGCGGGCGGCCTGGGGTACCGGACATGAAGCCATTGTATAGCGCTCGCTATGAAATCCGCCGAACTCTGTTACGGTGAGATCTGTAGCGAGCGCTATACAACCATCGAGCACGCCCCGGGGAGCCCACATGTCCACCGCCACCCTGCCCACGCCCACCTACGCCCGCACCGTCCTCGGCTCGGGTCCCGGGCTGCTTCTCGCCCACGGCGCCGGCGGCGGCATATCCGCCAACTATGGCCCGATCCTCACCGGCCTGGCAGCCGGCCACACCGTGGTCGGCGTCGACCTCCCCGGTGCCGGCGACACCCCGCGCGCCACCGCGGCACTGGAACTGGACGAACTCGCCGACCAATTGGTCGCGGCCGGCGTCGCCGAGGGCCTGGAGACGTTCGCGGTCTCCGGCTATTCGCTGGGCGGCGCGGTCGCCGTCCGCGCCGCGACCCGGCATCCGGAGCGGGTGACCGCACTGGTCCTCACCGCGCCGTTCGCCCACGCCGACCACCGGCTGCGGCTGGTCGCGCGGGTGTGGCGCGGGCTGTACGAGTCCGGCGACCGCGCGACGTTCGCCGCGTTCGTGACCCCGCTCGCCCTGAGCCCGACCGCCCTGGCCGCCCTCTCCGCCGACGACCTGGCCGATGCGCTCCGGACGAGCGCGGACACCCCGCCGCCCGGTACACCCGAGCACACCGAACTGATCGAGCGCGTGGACGTCCGCGCCGACCTGGCCGCCATCGACGTCCCGGTCCTGGTCGTGTCCACCACGGGCGACCGCCTGGTCGAGCCGAACCACCACCACGCCCTCGCAGCCGGCCTGCGCACCGCGCGCGTGCACGAACTGGACGCGGGCCACTTGCCGTTCGCCGAACGCCCGGTCGAATGGGAGGCCGCGATCACCGGCTTCCTGGCCGAGGTCGAGTCCGGGCACTGAGGGTCGCCGCGGGACGGCCGACCAGCGGGCGGCCGTCCCGACGGCCGGCGCCGAAGGCGTCACGGCACACGGCAGTACGTCGCCGATCGCGGGGGGCTCATGCGTCCGGATACGGCGCGGCCCACTCCTCCGCCGGCAGGCGCAACGCGTTGGCCACGTAGGCGATCGTGCGGTACCACCCCGCCAGGACCAGGATCTCCACGATCTCGGCGTCGGCGAACCGTGCCCGCAGCTCGGCCCACGTCGCGTCGGCGAGGTCGGCGCCGTCGTGCAGTTCGTCGACCACCCGCACCAGGATCGCCTGCCGCTCGCTCCACGCGCCCGCGTCGTCGTGCACGGTGGCCCGGAGCTGACGCGGGGTCAGGCCGACCCGCTCGCCGAACACCTCGGCGTGCACGCCCCATTCGTACGAGCAACCGGCCCGGGCGCACACCCGCTGCACCACCGTCTCCCGTTCGACGGCCGGCAGCGTGCCGTGCGCCAGCAGCCCGGAGCCGACCACGCGCATGCGCGACGCGAGTTCGGGGTGATGCTCCAACACCCGGAACAACGCGAGCGGCTCGCGTTCGCGGGCCGGACCCATCCAACGGGCCAACGCCGCCTCGGTCTCGGCGGCATAGGGCGGCGACAACGGTCTGATCCGCGACATGGACGCACTCCTGCACTGGCCGACACGGCCCCTCAAATCTGCTTCGCTTTCAGAAGCACTATCCTGCTTCCGAAACCGAAGCACAAGAGCGGGCGCGGCAACGGAGCGCACGAGCGCGGCACCCGAGGAAGGCGGCGCATCCATGGGCGACAACGACAACGACACCGGCGACGAGCACGGCACTCCCCTGCCGGGCGGCCCGGTCCGGGGCTCGACCACCGGACGCGCGTCGATGGCCGCACTCGACCTGCTCGGCCGACGCTGGATCCTGCGCCTGATCTGGGAACTCGGCCGCGAGCCGGCCGGCTTCCGCGCCCTGCAACGCCGCTGCGACGACATGTCCTCCAGCGTCCTCGACAACCGCCTGCGCGACCTGGTCGACGCCCGAATCGCCACCCGGGACCAGAGCGGCGACTACGAACTCACGCCGCTCGGCACCCACCTCGTCGAGGCCCTGGACCCGCTCCTGGCCTGGTCGACCACATGGGCGAAGGAACTGGAGCGGGACTGAACCCACCCACCACCGACCCGAGTCAGCTCCGTGCGAATCGGCGAACCACCGGGGCCGCGGGGACCGTTCGGGCCGCTCGGGCCGTTTGCGTCGGCTCGGCGGCGGATCCCTCCGACCGTCGCGCCCATCCACCGGATCGACGCACCCAGTCACCGGATGCCGTGCGTTCGATGTACACCAGGACGGTCACCGTCGTGTGGTCCACCGAGAACCCGTGCTCGGAGCACACCCGGTTCATCCAGCCCTCACACCGGAATCGCGCCCGCTTCTCCCGTGAGCAGAAGGCCACTTCCCAGGCCGACCCGATCCGGTCGACCAGCAACAGCCCACGCTCCGAATCGGCCTCGGCTCCCGGCGAGCGAGGACACAACGCGGTCCGCTCACCGGCCGGATGGTTGATGTAGTCGTACTCCCGCCCGATGTCGCCGAGATCCGACACCCGCACCAAAATCACGCTCGGCCGCACCAGGTCGGGAACGCTCTCGACCACGAACGCCTCGACGGCGAACTCGGCCGAGCCCGAATGCCGCACGGCATTGGTCGCGAGTTCGGTGACGATCAGGCGGATGTCGTCGGAGACGACCTCCGACACTCCGGCGTGCTCCAACATCCGCCCGACGGCGCGACGGGCCACGCCCACGTTGCGTTCGGTGGCGGAATAGGCCCGGCGCGATTGGGCGGTGAGCAGGCGGGCCGGCTTGGCGGTGGACACGTGACGCCTCCAGGACTGTGCGTAGCGAAAGGCACTTTCCCGGACTCTAGAAACGGACGAAAGGGGCTACCACGCACATCTCGTGGTACTCCCCGCACGGATCGCCGCTACCTACCACGACGCGTAGTACTCAGCCGGCCACGTCCAGGTACGCCGCCATTTCGCGCATGTCGGCGGTCAGGGTCCGCTTGCGCTTGCGCAGGATGCCGCGCATGACGTCTCGGGCCATCGCCTGGTGCCGCAGCCACTCGGGGGAGACCGCGCGGACCTGCTTCAGTTCGTCCATGCCGTTCTGGTGATCACCCAGGAGCACGTGCGCCTGGCCGAGATCGAGCCGATGCCGGTTCCAGTTGTCTCCGCTGGGCTGACCGGCGTTCCGCCGACCCTTGGCACTGAGCGGACCCTCTTCCGCGAGTCGCAGCGCTGTTCGGGAGTCGCCGGTGATCACCGCGTCCTCCACCGACTTCATGGCTACGGTGACCGGTCCGAAGGTGACCCCGTGGCGGTAGTAATCGGTGCGTTCGACACCCACCGCAGCAGCCGCCGTGGTCGCCATCCGCAGGTGGTCCCGGGCATCCTCCGGACGGTTGTTGCGCACCGCGCCTGCTGCTCCGCGAAGTGCCAACCATCCCCACGCGGCCAGTTGTTCCCGCGTGGCCGTGGACATCCTCGGTTCGATCGCCTCGGCCGTCGTCATCGCCAGCGTCTCCGTGTCGTCGAGCCGCCCCTGACGAAGCAGCAGCCAGCACAACCCGACCACACCGGAAGCCGCGCTCAGTGTGTCCCCGGCGGCGCGCGCATCCGCAATCGCACTCGCCAGAGCCTGATAGGCCAGGTCGTAGTGCCGCGTCTGGGTCAGGAAGCGCCCGGCGACCTGGTATGCCTCCGAACGCGTGATCAGCGCACTCGCGTGATCCTCGCCATCGGAGTGGTACTCGACGGCTCGATCGGTGTCCCGCAGCAGACCGGGCAGGAGCAACGCGACGCTTTGGTAGCGGTCGGCGTGATACAACTTCGCCCCGTCCAACACGGCCCGACGAAGTGCAGGGATACTCGGCTCCTCCCCCGGCTCGGGCGAACGCGCACTCAGACCCACCGGAGGCGTCAGCGCCTTCCGAAGCTCGATCAGATGAAGCCGGTTGGGATCGTCCGAACGCACGGGTTCCGGCGCGTCGGCTGCCAGTAGCGTCGACGTTTGCAGGCCCAAGGCGCGGGCGATCGTGTGCAGCGACTCCATCCGCAGCGTGCCACCCTGCTCGACCTTGCGAATCGTCCCGAGCGACAACCCGGCCGCCTCGGCCAGTTGCTCCTGGCTGTACCCGGCGCGGCGCCGGTAACTCCTGACGTTCTCGCCGAGTGTTGCCGTCATGGTCCCCACCATCTGTTGGTCCACTCGCGAACTGCATCCACGCTAGCGCGGGCAAGGCGTCGGCCGCAGAGCATCAATCCAGGTCGTGCAGGGCCACGTCGGTGATCTCGCCCGCGTCGGCGGTCAGGGTCATGTACGTGTGGTGCGGTTGGCTGCGTCGATCGGTCGGGGAGCCGGGGTTGAGCAGGCGCAGGCCGGAGTCGGCGACGGTGTCCCACGGGATGTGGCTGTGCCCGAACACCAGCACGTCCGCATCGGGATACCGCGCCGCGCACCGTCGTTCGCGGCCTTGCGCCGGACCCGTCTCGTGCACGACGGCGAACCGCACCCCGCCCAATTCGACTCGGGCCACCTCCGGCAACCGGCTCCGTAGATCGGGCCCGTCGTTGTTGCCGTACACGCCGACCAACCGCCGCGACCGGGCCTCGAACAGGTCCAGCGCGGCGGCGTCGACCCAATCGCCCGCGTGGATCACCACGTCGACCGCCGACAACTCGGCGAGCAACCGCTCGGGAAGCACCTTGGCCCGCCGGGGCAGATGCGTGTCGGACGTCAGCAGAATGCGCATCCGTCCACCGTACGAGCCGAATCGCCCCTCGGGGCAAGAGCGGGCCGGTGTGACCGGACGCGTCGGCCGGCGGGAACTCGGGGTCGGCCTGCGTCTGCTGCCATTGCACCCCCGAGGCACCCGGCAGCCGACCGCATCGACCACCACGCCGGCGCCGAACGTGGCGCAAGGGGCGCGGGAACCACCGACCACCGCCCGGGGAGAAGCACGCGCGCATCCCCGGACGCACAAGAATTTGGCCCAACTGGCGCCGGGCAGAGATAGCCTCTGAGCTGCGCTTTTCTTGATTCTGGCCATATCAGCGCACCCCAGGCGGCACTTGTGGCGCCATCAATGGGTCGTCATGGCGCCACAAGTGTGCCAAGATGAAGTCACACGGAAACGGGGCCGATCGACCGTCACCGCGACAATCGGGCACCCGAAACCAACTCGAAGGAGCACACGATCATGGCCATCTCCCTCACCGACCAGGACAAGATCACCCTCCAGACCGCCGCGCACGGCGCCGTCTGGCTGATGGCCACCGTCGGGCCGGCCCACCGCGCCGCCGTCGACGGCTCCAAGGCCTTGTTCTCCGCGACCGGCGCGGTCGGTCACGTCCTCGCGGAGAAGCCGAAGGGCATGAAGCTGGACGCCAAGTCCACGGCCGCGCTCGCCGACCGGGTGCTGCCCGCCCTGACGGCCGCCATGGGCCTGCTGACGAAGCAGGACCCGGCCGAGGCCGACAACTTCCGCAGCACCGTCGTCGTCGCCATCGAGGCGGCCGCCCGGACCCACAAGGGCGAACCCGCCCCCGCCGTCGCCGACATGATCCGCAAGATCACCGCGGCCCTCGACGCCGCTTGATGGCTGCGGGCGGACAGGACCACCCGACCGGAGTCGCACGCTCGGCGGTCGCGCCGCGCTCGGCTCCGCCCGCCGAACCGCTCATCCGCCCACCGGAACACCCGGTGACAGTCGGCGGACCCCGGTCGTGGGGGGGGGGGGGGGGGGGGGGGGGGGGGGGGGCGCGCGCGCCGGCGCGCGGGGGGGGGGGGGCCCCGGCCCCCCCCCCCCCCCCCACCCACCCCCCCCCCCCCCCCCGCCCCCCCCCCCCCGCGCCCGCCCCCCCCCCCCCCCCCCCCCCCCCCCCCCCCCCCCCGGGCGGGGCGCTCTAACGATCAGGTGGTCGGGGTGACCTTGGCCAGGCCGATCGGGGCGTCCGGGTTCGCGCCGCGGTGCAGGGCGAAGGCGCGGGCGAGGGCTTGCAGATGCACGGTGGTGGCGATCGCGCGGGCGGATTCCGTACGCAGGTCGCCCAGTTCGGGCGCCACCATCGCATGCGGTATGCCGTCGGCGACCAGCCGCTCGCGCAGGGCGGCGATGTCCGGTGCGGTCGGACCGCCCAGGTCGATCAGCAGCACCGGGACCCGATCGCCCAGCGCGGCGATCGGCCCGTGCAACAGATCGGCGACCGAGATGCCCTCGGCGAACACCCCCGACGTCTCCCGGATCTTGAGCGCACCCTCCAACGCCACCGCACCCCCGAGCCCACGCCCGGCCACCACCAGGCGATCGTGGTGCGCCCAGTCCGCGGCCAACGCCTCGCACGCATCGGCACCGGCCAACACCCGGCCCACCGCATCCGGCAGCCCGGCCAGGTCCGCCGCATCCGCGACCGTCGGCGGCAACGGGCCGAGCGCGAGCGCGATGCCGACCATGGCCACAAGCTGCGCGGTGACCGTCTTCGTGGCCGGCACCGCGATCTCCGTACCCGCGTCGGTCGCGGCAAGCACATGCGCCTCCGCCGCAAGCACGCTGTCCGACTCGTTGGTGACCGCCACCACCCGAGCACCCCGCTCCCGCGCGGCCCGCACCGCCGTGACGATCTCGGGCGTACGACCCGACTGGCTCAACGCGGTGACCAGGTAGCCGGTGTAGTCGGTGTGCGCGTCGTACCTGGTCACCAGGCTGGGCGCGGCCAGACCGGCCGGCCGACCGGAGGCCAACTCGTACAGGTAGCGCCCGAACATCGCCGCGTTGTCCGAGGACCCACGCGCAATCAGCACCGACCCGTGCAACGGCACCGGCAGCGCACCCCGAATCGCCGTGGCCAGTTCCGGCAACCGGCCCACCAACCGCCGCAGCACATCCGGCTGTTCGGCCATCTCGGCGGCCATCACGGCACCGGGGGCGGGAAGGGCAGGAGAAGCCGTGTTCGTCATGTTCATCCCATCGATCGATTTCGAACCAGGACCGAAAACCAAACCGTGAAACCCGCGCCCGCCACACCCGGCCGCGGAGCGGAACGACCACCGTCACGTCACCAGAGCCCACCCGGGCCGCTCACCCCCGGCCACGTCCCACGCAAGCGCGGCGGCGCCCCGCAGCGCCCCGTCGTGGATGTAGCGGGCCGCCACGATCACCTCCCCCGGATCGACCGGGCCCGGAGCGTGCTTCGCCAGAAAACCCCGCAGCACGTCGAGCACCCGCTCGGACACGGCCATCAGCCCACCGCCCAAGGCGATCCGCATCGGATCCAGCGCCAGATACAGGTTCAGGACATGGGCCGCCAGCACCTCGAGGGCATGCTCGGCGACCGCCCGCAGGCGCGGGTCGGCGGAGGTCAGGATCGCCGCCGCATCCGGCGGCAGGCCGTTGCCGGCGAGTGCGTACAGGGACTGCGTCCGGGCCACGAGAGGGCCGCCGCCGATCAACGATTCCAGGTCCGGTTCGTCCGGCCGACCCGGCACCAGCGAATACCCGATCTCGCCGGCCACGCCCCGCGCGCCGCCCACGACCCGGCCGCCGACCGTGAGCGCGGCGGCAACTCCCGTACCCAGGTTGACAAACAGCCCCGGATCGGCCGCCACCAGCACGCCCGAGCGCAACTCGGCCAGCCCCGCCGCCTTGACGTCGTTGGCCACCACCACCGGAAGCGCCCCGAACGCCTCCCGCGCCAGGCCGAGGACGTCCACGTTCTCGATCCCGGGCAGGTTCGGCGACAACTCCACCCCGGCCGAGGTCACCGTGCCGGGACAGACCAGGCCCACCGCCACGATCTCGCGCCGCCCGTCCCCGGTCGCCGCCGCAACCTGCTCCCGGGCCAATCGCAGCAGTCGATCCAGCGCATGCGTCATGTCCTCGCCCGGCTCGCGGGTGGCGACCCGTCGTTGCGCGAGCACCGTACCGGTCGCATCGATGGCGGCCATGGCCGTCTTGGTCCCGCCGATGTCGAGCGCGACTATCCCGAGGGAGTCGCGCGGCAGCGGCGGGTCGACCAGGTCGGCGGAGTCGAACACGATCGTCACAATCCTCGGGTCGGTCAAGCACGAATGGCATGGGCAAGGGAGACGGCGGCCGTCGGATCGGCCCGGTCAGGACGGATCACCCACCACCCGCGCCTCCGCGTCGTAGCGTTCGCCCCACACCACCGCACCCGCGTCGGCCCCGTGCAGCCCGGCCACCGACTGCGTGCGTCCGCGCGTCACGAACGCCTGCGGCCGGAAGCACATCACCACCGTGTCGCCCGGCCGAATCCCCAGCCGGCGCGCATCCCGAAGCACCGTGTAGTAGTGGATCGCCCCGTCCGGAGCGGTATCCACCCGCACCTGCCGCTCGACCGCGGTCGCCGCGTCCCGGCCCACCAGCGCGGTGAGTTCGAAGTCGCCCAGGACCTTGTCGACGTAGTGCCCGGCGGCGAACGCGTACGCGTCGTCCCCGTCCACGTGCGACACCTCGGTCACGTACACGATCGCGGGCTGCTCCGGCGCTTCCTCGGAGAACACGTGCAGCGGAGTCGTCCCGTGGATCGCGTTGCCCGGCTCGACATGCGTGGCACCCGCGTCGGCGGCGATCGTCAGCGAACGCGCGGACGTGGTCCCGGGCGCGTTCACCTGACGGATGTCGAACCCGGCCGCACGCAACCGCTCCGCCGCCGCGACGATCGTGGCCAGGTTGGGCGTCGCCACGATCCGCCGCTGCTCCGGATCCGCGAGCAGGCACGGAAACGTGGTCACGCCGTGTACCGCGACGCCCTCCACCGCGGCGACCTCGCGCGCCGCGGCCACCACGTCGGCGGCCGGGAAGCCGCCGCCGTGGCCGAAGTAGAACCGGTCCCCGGCATCGTGCACGCGCAGCAACACCGACACGGGCGCGCCGCCGCGCCGTACCGCCGCCGCGCCGATCCGCCGCGCCGCGTCCACCGAGAAGACGGTGACCACCTCGGGGTCGGCGGCGACCACGAAGTCCTCGCTGCCCCGATGCGGCTGCACCAGGTGCCCGACGTGCCCGACCGGCAGGCCGTGCCGGACCGCGGCCGACACGCAGGCGGTGTCCACCGCGACCACCGGACCGAGCCCGGCCTCGATCGCGGTGCGGGTGACGTCGGGATTGCGCCCGTACTGCTTGGCCATGACGTACGTGGACAACCCCCGCGAGGACGCGGCCTCGGCGATCGTGGCGGCGTTGCGGGCGACCGTGTCCAGGTCCGCCACGTACGTGTTGGCAAGCAGGCGGCCCTCCTGATGTGCCGTCACGACGGCCTCGATCAACGGGCGATTGTGGGCGAGGAGTCGGTCGAGGAACATCGCGAGGCTCTCCTTGAGACGAGCGGACGAGGCGGGGGAACGGGGATGGAAGCGCCGGTCGAGCGGATGGGCGAATGCCGGGAGGTCGGCGGAGGCGGGACGCCGGGTGGCGTTGCCCGGCGTGGGTCAGGTCCGGCCGAGCGGCACGGGTATCGCCCCCTCCCCCGATTCCGCAGCCGCCGCGTCCGGTTCGTCCTCGAACACGCGGCCCATCGCGGCCAGCACCTGCGGACGCGAGCGGTGCGCCCAGACCAGGTACGCGGTGCCGAGCACCATCCAGCCGACGATCACGTACGGCACGAGGTTGTTCGGGTGATCGGGCACCGGCCACAGCTGGCCGTATATCGGCAGCAGCATCAGCAGCACGGTCGCGCCGGGCAGGATCCCGTGCCGCAGCATGGAGAACTCGCCGCGGTGCTCGCGCAGGTAGAAGCGGATCACCGCGATGCTCATCAGGATGTAGATGATCACCATGCCCAGCCCGAGGATGGTGCCCGCGAACCCGTACACGCCCAGCGGGCCCAGGTCGCCGCCGAAGCCGCTGCCCAGCACCAGCGCGAAGACGAGCGAGAAGCCCAGGTAGGCGCTGATCGCCGACTGCGGCACGTGCCGTTCGTTGGTCCGGCCCAGGAAGCGCGGAAGCACTCCCTCGCGGCCCATCGAGAACAGCACCCGCACGGCGGCGTTCGAGCCGGAGACGACGTTGGCGAATTGGCTGACGATCACGGTCAGCGCGAGGATCCAGGTGACGCCCCAGTAGCGGTCCACCAGGGTGGTCAACGGCGCGGCGTCCTCGGCCAGTCGGGAGCCGTGCGCGGAGCCGAAGCCGATCGAGGTCGAGTAGGCCATCAACACATAGAACGTGCCGATCACCGCGACCGCGGTGAACAGCGCGAGCGGGATGCTGCGCTTGGCGCCGCGCGCCTCCTCACCCAGGGTGGCCACCGACTCGAAGCCGATGAACATCAGGATGCCCCACAACATGCCGGTGCCCAGGCCGCTGAAGCCGTCGATCGAATGGGCCGGGTCGAACGGCGCCACCGACAGGCCGGAGTCGCCCCCGTCGCCGAGGATCACCCCGGCCAGGCCGAGCAGTACGCCGACCTCCAGGACCAGGAAGATCAACGCGGTCTTGGCCGAACTGGACACGCCGAGCGAGTTGACGCCCCACACCACGGCGGCGAACGCCAACGACATCACCTGCCACGGCACCCGGACGTCGAACTGGCTGTCCAGGAAGTCGTGGCTGTATCCGCCGAGCGCGGCGAACAACATCGGGCCGACCATGCCGTAGGTGAGCAGCAGCAGCCACCCGGAGAGGAAGCCGCCGGACTTGCCGAAGCCGTGGCTGTTGTAGGTGTAGGCGAAGCCGGCGGCCGGCAGCTTGCGGGCGAACGCGGCGATCGTGTTGGCGACCAGGAGGCTGGCCACCATGGCGAGCACGATGGCCAGGGGCAGCGCGTACCCGGCTCCCGCCGCGGCGGGCGGCGTGTTGAACGCGACGCTGGTGGCGGGGCCCATGAAGGCCATGCACATGGCGACGGCACCGAACACGGACAACGTGTTCCGGCGGAGGGACCCGCCCTTCGACGGCAGTGGGGTGGACATCGGTGGTACTCCAGGCGGTTCGGTGGGGTGGGACGGACCCCTGAGGGTGCGCGGGCCGCCGCTCGGCACGGCGGCGCGATCTGCGTCGGGGCCGGTCGGCTGCGTCGGTACGCGTAGCCGGCCGGGGTCGGGGGTGGGCTTGGACGGCCGCGGGGCGCTTCGCGGGTCGTCGCGGTGCGCTTCGCGGGGTAGTCGCGTGCGCTTCGCGGGTCGTCGCGGGTCGTCTCGTGGGGTCGGTCGCCGCGGTTCGTTCCGTTGCCCGGTGGTGGCGGGTAGCCGTCAGCGGGGGTGAGCTGTCAGCGGGATGGGTGGTCGGCGGGGATGCGCCGTCAGCGGGTGCTCGGTGTGAGCAGCGCGGACAGTTCCAGGTCGGCCCGGACCGCTGCCGCCGCGTCCGCCGCGACGTCGAAGCGGACCCGCAATGCGGTCAGTCCGCGCGAGACCGCACCCAACGCGCCCGCGAGATCGGCCAGTTCGGAGTGCACGAGCTCGGGGCACGCGGGCAATCGTCGGCGTACCCGTTCGCGCAGGCGGGTGGTCATCGCGGCGTCGATCGAGGCCGAGACCCGACCGCCGAGGACGACCAGTTCGGGTTCGTAGGCGATCGTGACCGCGATCAACGCCACGCCGAGCGCACGCTCGAACCGGTCGATCACGGCGCGGGCCGCGGGCGAGGAGTCGACGAACAGATCGGCGGCGGTGGCCACGTCCAGGCCGGCCTCCCGGGCGGCCCGCATCAGGCCCTCGGCGCCCACCAGTTCCTCCACGGTCCGGTCTTCGGAGTCCACCGGCAGGAAGCCGAACTCGCCGACCAGACCGGTCGGTCCGCCCCGCATGTGTCGATCCACGGCCACGCCGGCGCCGAAGCCCGCGCCGACGGTGAACATCACGGCGGTGTCGACGGTACGGGCGGCGCCGTGCCGCAACTCGCCCTCCAGGGCCAGATCGGCGTCGTTGCCGAAGGCGACGGTGCCCTCCAGCGCGCGGCGCACCCGGCGGGTGAACAGGTCGCCCTCGATCTGCGGAAGGTTGGTCGCGCCACGCACGCCCAACCCGTCGGCCGCGACCGCGCCGGGCAGACCTATCACGCCTGCACGCAACACATCGGGCGCGGCCGAGTCGGCGTACAGCGCGCGGACCCGCTCGGCGAGCCAGTCCGCGAGGTCGTCCGCCGCCAGGTGTCGGGGCGTGGGCTCCTCGCGGTAGCGCGGCGCGTGGCCCAGCAGGTCGGTGGCCAGGAACCGGCAGGTGGTGCCGCCCAGGTCGACGCCGACCGCGACCCCGCGCTCGGCGGCCACCTCGATCACCACGCCCTGCCGCCCCCGCCGCCCGGTCTGCAACGCGGCGCCCTCCCGAACCAGGCCCTCGTCGAGCAGCCCCTCCACCACCCGCGAAACGGTGGCCGCACTGAGCCCGGTCTGCTGGGTGAGCCCCGCCCGACTGTGCTGCCCACCGGCCAACAACACCGCAAGCAGGCTGGAGCGGTTGGCCCACCGGGCATCGGCCGTCTCCGCCATGTTCACCTCTCAGAGTGAAAATATTTCAGAGTGAGAGAAAATTAAGCCCCTCGAGAAGTGGTGTCAAGACTCCGTCAAAACCCCCCAGGCCGTTTCTTTCGGACAGGTCGACACCCAAGGTGACCTCGACCGGGTCGTCACCGTCGACTCCACGATCGTCCGTGCCCACCGGCCGCCGGGACCGGTCGCAAAGCGGCCCCCACCGACGGGCCGCACGGCCATGCCCTCGGCAGGTCCCGCCGCCCGTTCCCACCGGCCGGTCCCGCGCAGGACCGACCACTCCATCTCGCCGTCGACGCCTGCTGCCGCCCCTCGCGTTGGTCAGCACGCCGGGCCGCGCAGGCGACGCTCCAGCCTTCGCCCAGACATGGCCCACTTACGTGTGCGGCGGATCGAGCGGCCCGGAACGACCCCGGACGTGGTCTTGGCGGACACGCCATCCCGCCCGAGCCGTTCCCATCCGCCTCGGCGCGGGCTCCGGGCGGTGATCCCCCAGCCCGCCGACCGAGTCGCGGACCGTAAGCGATTCGGCGAACGCGGCGGTCGCGCTCCGGCCTTCGACCCGAGGCCACAAGCTCCGCAACACGATCGAACGCTGCCGCCTCAACAACCCCAGGCAGTGGCGCCGCCCGGCCACGCGAAACGACAAGACCACCGCCATCCGCATTGCCGGCGTCCACCGCGCCGCGGTCTTCATCCGGTCGGCGGGATGATCCGAACCCCGACCACGCCGAGCAGCCCCATGGCCGGACCGGAGCTCCGCATCGACCTCAGACGTGGTCGAAAGGATCGGGGTGGATGAACTCACCTTGCACAACCGGATCGTAGGCAGCCAGAGTTCGGATCCGGAACATGTGCTCCCAGGCGAGTTCCTGACCGACGACCCCGAAATCCGTGCTTCGCCGAAAGCCGAACCGGCCGTAGTAGTCCGGGTCACCGAGTACGACGACCATCGGGGCCTCAAGGGCATCCGCTGCGGCAAGCGACGCATGGACCAGGGCCGATCCCACCCCACGGCGCCGATGGCCGGGGTGAACGCCGAGCAGGCTGAGGTTCGGCACGCGCACGGGGCCGATACGACCCCAGGAGGACAGCTCGTGTCCGATGATGTCGCCGCCCTCGGCCTCGGCCACCAGCGAAAGGGCCGGGATCCAACAGTCGCAGTTGCGCAATGCAGCGGGGGCACGGGGCGGGGGCGAGGCGGGCAGCGTGGCACGAGCCGCCTTTCGCGCCGGCGGCCAACCGCCCCGCGCGCTACAGGAGTTCGGCACCGCACCCGGGCCGCCGCCGGACGGATCCGGCCGGGCCGGCCGCCGACGGGCCGAACACGAACGCACCCCGAGCGACGACCGGCGCGAGCCGGGTCGGTCGGGGTGCGCGTGGGTCGGCTTCAGACCTGTCGTCGGCCGGTTTCGACGTAGGCGCGGAGGTGGTCGAGGCCGCGTTCGAGGATGTCGCCGATGGCCAGGTCGGCGTCCGTGCCGGCCTGGCGATGGCGGGTGAGCGCGTCCACGGGTAGTGCCTCGTGGCCCTTCTTGCCGCCGAACTGGCGCGCGTCGTGGAGGCGCTCGCGTTCGACCGCGCCGAGGTCGAGCGGTTCCTGGCCGTCGTCGACCATGACGGTCACGATGCTGTCCACGTCGCTCGGGCCGTCCTGGACGATCACGATGCCGGTGTATGGCGTACCGCGCACGATCCATTCGATCCGGGTGCCGGGGCCGTCCCGATCCAGGTCGACCTCGGCCGCGACGGAATGCGCCGTCTCGCCGGCGGTCACCACCACCGCGCGGCCCGCGGTGGCCCGGACGGCGGTCACCGGAGGGAAGTATTCGGGAAGCTTGTCCGTGTCGGACAAGAGCATGTACACCCGGTCGGTGGACGCTGCGACCTGCACGGAACGCGTGTGAAGAACCATGCGCGTACTGCTATCCGTTCGAGGACCGTTCCATTCGCGATCCGTATACGCCCCCGCCCGGGACGGCCGCGCGGGTCGCACGCCGGGCCCGGCGTACCGGGTCGTCAGTCCGTGCCGTCGCCCAGGGATTCCAGGAGCGTGCGGAGCCCGTCGGCGAGGGCGGCCCGCTGCTTGACGCCGAGCGCGGCGAGCACGCGGCGTTCGGTGGCCAGGTGCGCCGGCAACACCCGGTCGATCAGTTCGCGACCCTCGTCGGTGAGGGCGACCAGGACACCGCGGCCGTCCGACGCGCTGGTGGTGCGGGACACCAGGCCGCGCGCCTCCAGTCGATCCAGGCGCTGGGTGATGGCGCCCGAGGTGACCATGGAGGCCCGCATCAGTTCGGTGGGGCTCAGCCGATGCGGTGGCGGGTGCCGGCGCAGCGTGGCGAGTACGTCGAACGACGAGGCGTCGAGCCCGTGTTCGCCGAACGTCCGGGCAAGTTCGGCGCCGGCCAGACGCGCGGCGCGGGACAGCCGGGCGAGTACCGCCATGGGCGACGCGTCCAGGTCGGGGCGCTGCGTACCCCATTGCTCCAGCACAAGGTCGACGTGATCTGCCACGGCGTCAGGTTAACCGAGCCGATCCACGGATCCGGGTCGACTGCCCCTTCCCAATTATCTTAGCGTTGAGGTATCTTTTCCTTAGCACTAAGGAATCAACCATACGGTTGAGCTGTCGACCGAACCACGCCCGAAACCGCCGGCCCACCCGCCACCCTCCGATCGACCCATCGCCCAACCCGTCACCCAACCCGTCGACCGACCTCGACCGACCCGTCGACCGACCCATCGATCGACCATCCCGAAGGGGCACACCATCATGCGCATCACCGTGTTCGGAGCAGCCGGAAGCGTCGGCAGCCGAGTCGTCTCCGAGGCCCTGTCCCGAGGCCACGAGGTCACCGCCGTGGTCCGGGACGCCGCCCGCTTCCCGGAGCTGCACCCCGAAGCCGAGGCCCGGGTCGGCGACGCCACCCGAATCGAGGACGTGGCCACGCTCGGTGCCGGCAGGGACGTGGTGATCAGCGCCACCCGCCCGGCACCCGGCAACGAACAGGCGCTGGCCGACACCGCCGAGGCGCTGCTGTCCGGGCTGGCCGGCACGGGGGTACGCCTGCTGACCGTCGGCGGCGCGGGCAGCCTGACCGTGCCGGGCGACGGCGACACCCTGGCGGTCGACGACCCGCGATTCGTGCCCACCGCGTGGCGCGGCATCGCCCTGGCCTGCAACGCCCAGCTCGACGTCTTCCGAACCGACACCGAGGTCGACTGGACCTACCTGAGCCCGCCGGCCAACCTGGAGCCCGGCATCCGCACCGGTACCTTCCGACTGGGCACCGACGAACTCCTCGTCGACAACGACGGCGTCTCGGCCATCTCCGTCGAGGACCTCGCGGTCGCCCTCATCGACGAGGCGGAGCAACCGCGCCACCGCCGCGCCCGCTTCACCGTCGCATACTGACCGTCGCATGCCGGCCGAACCCGAGGGGCCCCGCCCGATCCGGCCCCGTGCCCCGGCTGTCTCGACCGTGGTCGGCAGCAGCGGAGTCCACGTCTGCGCATACCGGCGGGCCGCCCGGGACCAGGCCGTGTTTCAGGAAGCGGGTGACTCGTGGGCGGCGAGTTCTTCGGCCAATTCCATGCAGCGCAGGCGGGCCGGGGAGAAGTCGTAGGGCATCTTGCCGATGGCCTCGACCGCACTCGTGGTGTCTTGCCCCCTGCCGGAGCTTTGGCCGGCCTCGTCCTCATCCTCGTCGGCGGTAGCGGGGTGCAAAGCGTCCCAGGCGTCGAAGAGCGCATCGTCGCCCTGCGCCAGGCCGGAGTCCTCGATGACGGCTTGCAGCACCTTTTCGAAGGCGTGCCGTTCGGCAGCCACCTGGGCCACGCGGGGGTCGTCGACCGCGATCGTGTCATCGAGCGCATCCTCGGCGGCATCAATGCGGTCGGAGTCCTCCCGCAGATCCGGGTGGGTGGCCAGGGCGATGAAACGGGTGGCTTGGACGGCCGCACCGAGTGGGCCGAAGATCCGCTCGGTGACCAGCAGGCTGTCCAGGTCCGCCCGGCGCAGGGAGCCCTCGGGCAGGCTCTCCAGGCGGCTGGTGACGAAGTCGGAGAGCAGGCCCATCCTGCTGCCTTCGGTGCGCATGCGCTGCACGGCAGTCCGGTGCCGCCGCAGTTCTGCTTCCCGCGCGACGAGGGATTCCTCCAGCCGTTCCAGGATGCTCGCGATGCCGTGATCGCCGTCGGCGTCGGCGGAAGCGGTATGGGTGTCGGCGGCGAAGGCGGCACGGATGTCGTCCAGGGCGATCCCGGCGTCGGCCATCTTGCGGATCCACAGTAGCCGGATCATGTCTTCGTAGCCGTAGCGGCGGCGGTCGTCACTGCCCCGCTCGGGCTCGGGGAGCAGGCCGATCTCGTGGTAGTGACGGATCGCCCGCGGTGTGGTGCCGACGAAGGCCGCCGCGTCACCGATCCTGACCCGGCGCGGCGGGATGAAGGACGAATACATGAACAGGGCCTTCCTCAGTGGGGCGGGACGTGAGTCCACCGGACCACATGCCGCTACGGAAGGTGCAACTCCGGGCACTCCGCTCGGCATCCATGCCAGGCCTTCCGGCGTCCCGGCGCGCCGCCTCCCCTCCCGAAACCCCCGCCTTCGCCCGCGCGGCACCACGCGCCCGAAAACCGTCCCCGACGGAGCGATGACTTTGCGGGTCGGGCCCGGTCATACCCAGCACAGCCGCTCGCAGTGGACACGACAACGGCGAGCACCAGCGGCGCAGGACATGGGATCGGCATTCATGGGAGCAGCATTCATGAGCACAACGCACACCGTGGCATCCGCCGACGGCACCACGATCGTCTACGACCGGCACGAGCCGGCGGGCGACAGCCGGGGGACGGTGATCCTCGTCGGCGGCGCCTTCAGCTACCGGAAGTTCCCGAAGATGATGCGGTCGGCCGAGCTGCTGACCGAGGAATACGGGCTGACCACCGTGAACTACGACCGGCGTGGCCGCGGCGACAGCGGTGACACCCCCGGCCGCTACGACGCGGCGCGCGAGATCGACGACCTGGCCGCGCTGGTCGCCGCCGAGGGCGGGTCCGCGGCGCTGTTCGGCTGGTCGTCCGGCGCGGTGTTGGCGCTGCGGGCCGCCGCCTCCGGACACATCCCCGGGATCAGCCGCGTGGTGGCCTTCGAGCCGCCCTTCGTCGTCGACCGCACGCGCCACGTACCGCCGGCGGACCTGACCGAGACCCTGCACGGATTGATCGCCGCCGACCAACCCGCGAAGACCGTGCGGTACTTCATGACCCAGGCGATGGGTATCCCGGCCCCGTTCGTGGGCCTGATGCGGATCACCCCGATGTGGTCCAAGCTCACCGCGGTGGCCGACTCCACCGCGCACGACTGGGCGGTGATGGCCGAGCACATGCGCGGGGAGCCGCTCGACCCGGCGGACTGGGCCGGCGCCCGGATGCCGGTGCTGGTGCTGTCCGGTGGCCGCAGCGACGCACTGCTGCGCACCGCCGCCGGCGCCGCGACGGCGGCACTGCCCGACGCCCGCCACATCGAGATCGCCAAGCTCAGCCACAACCCGAACGTACGGCTTCTGGCAACACCGGCAGGCGAGTTCCTCACCGCCCAGGAGGCCCCGACCGCCTGACCCACGGCTTCGACACCCGCCTGCCGAGTTGGCGGATCCGGTATCCACGGTTACGGGGGCGACCGGACGGATTCCGGTGTCGGGACGAGAAGGCGCACGTCCCCCGCTGGGTAGGACTCGGTCAGCCGCCACCGGTGGCCGCGTCGGTGGTCGGTGGCGCCGTCGCCCCCGCTCGGCGTGAGCGTACGCCGTCCCACGGACCGGGAGCACAGCCATGGATTTCGCGTTCGACGACGACCAGGAACTCTTCCGCAGGACGCTGCGCGACTTCGTCGACCGCGAGATCATCCCCGTCGCGATCGAATGGGAGCACACCGATCGCCATCCGACCGAGATCATCGCCGGCCTGCGCGGACTCGGGCTGTTCGGGATCAGCGTCCCCGAGGAGTACGGCGGCCTCGCCCTGGACAAGGTCTCCTACGCGCTGGTCTTCGAGGAGATCTCACGCGGCTGGATGGGCGTGGCCGGCACCCTGGGCACCCACTCGCTCGCGTGCGCGCTGATCGCCCGCGACGGTACCCCCGCACAGCGCGCCCGCTACCTCCCCGGGATGGCCACCGGCGACTGCCGCAGCGGCATCGCGCTCACCGAACCGGACGCCGGCAGCGACCTCCAGGGCATCCGGACCACGGCCCGGCGCAACGGCGACGCGTACGTGGTCACCGGCGCCAAGACCTGGATCACCAACGCCCGGCACGCCGCGATGCTGCCCGTCCTGGTCAAGACCGACCCCACCGCCGAGCCGCGCCACCGGGGCATGAGCATCCTGCTCGTGGACACCGATCACCCCGGCTTCGAGGTGGTTCGGGATCTGCCCAAGCTCGGCTACAAGGGCACCGAGAGCTGCGAACTGCGCCTGGACGCGGTCCGCGTACCCGCCGACCGGCTCCTCGGCGGCGTCGAGGGTCGCGGCCTGCAACAGGCGCTCGGCGCTCTGGAAACCGGCCGGATCAACATCGCCGCGCGCTCGGTCGGCATCGCGCAGGCCGCATACGACGCCGCCCTGGCGTACAGCCGCCAACGGCACGCCTTCGGACAGCCGATCGCCGACTTCCAGGCGATCCAGCTCAAACTCGCCGACATGGCCACCGACCTCCAGGCGGCCCGCCTCCTCGTGTACTGGGCGGCGGTACGGGCCGACAGCGGCGAACGGGTCGACCTGGAGACCGGGATGGCCAAGATGTTCGCCTCCGAGGTCGCGATCAAGAACTCCCTCGAAGCCATGCGCATCCACGGCGGCTACGGCTACTCCGAGGAGTTCGTGGTCGAACGCCTGTACCGCGACGCCGTCCTGATGAGCATCGGCGAAGGTACGAACGACATCCTGCGCACGGTCGTCGCCAAGCAACTGGTGGCGGGTAAGGGGCGGATCGGGTAATCGAAGGACTCGGGCATCGGCACCGTTCCCGATCTCGAATGCGATTCACGATCGCGGGATCGCAATCGCAACCACTGCCACTGCCACTGCCACTGCCATGTTGCCGGAACCGCTGCCGCTGTCACACGCAAGGAGGCCACCCTTGACCCACGCCCCACCCGGCCCACGCCCACTCGCCGTCTTCGATCTCGACGGCACCCTCGTCAGAGGCGATTCCTTCGGCCACTTCACCCGCGTACTGCTGCGCCGCGCCCGGTGGCGCATGGTCGCCGCGGCGCTGTGCCTACCGATCATCGGCCCGCTGTATACCCTCCACGCGACCCGCCGGCACGCCTTCGCCCTCGTTCTCCGGCTCGCCACCATCGGCCTGCCCGCAGCCCGATTCGAGGCCCTGGCCGCCGACTTCGCGGCCGAACGCACGATCGAGAGCAATCGGGTCGCGATCACCCTCGCCCGGGCCCGCGCCCATCTCGCCGCCGGCGACCGCGTCGTGGTCGCGACCTCGTGCGCCGATCCCCTGGCCGCCGCCATCTGCCGGGCACTCGGCCTCACTTCGGTGGACGTGATCGCCTCCCGCCTCACCCCGAGCCGCGCCGGCATGCGACCGCTCCCCGCCTGCCGAGGCCCCCGCAAGGTCGCCCGCATCCGCGCAGCCGGCATCACCGATCCCATCACCCACGCCTACACCGACAGTTCCGTCGACCTCCCGCTCCTCGCCGAGGCCACCCACCGTTACCTGATCGACCCGGCCCCGCCCCACCTCACCCGAATCCACACCCGCCTGGGCCCGAACTACCAGGTCCTGCGCTCCCGGTAGCCGACCGCCTGCCGTCGGTGCGCAAGTGATCGACGACCGTACCGGCCCGAGTCGCGCGCCGAAGCAGCGTTCCGGACGCCGTGCGGCGCGGTTCCGTGGGGCGGGAGCGCGGTTCCGCACCTTGCCGTGCGACGCCGCCGTACACAGGCCGTGCCGTGCACAGGATCCGTGCCGTCGTGTCGTGCCCACAGGACAGTGCCCGCGGCATAGTCGCCTCGCGCCCCTACGCTGCCCCCATGGACATCAGGGAGCGGGCCGTCGGTGCCGTCGTCGGGTCGGCCGTCGGGGATGCGTTGGGCGCGCCGTTCGAGTTCGGGTCGGCCGGGGCCTTCGGTACCCGCTTTCCCGAGGCGCCGGCCGGGAGTTCGCGCGCCGAGGGGCACTACGCGAACGAGATGTGCGGCGGTGGTGGGTGGGGCGCCGGCGAGGCGACGGACGATACCCAGATGGCCGTGCACGTGGCCTATTCGCTGCTGGAGCGCGAGGGGTTGGACCTGCCCGACATGTTCGCCCGCTTCCAGCGCTGGGCCCGGTCCGACCCCAAGGACATCGGCCTCCAGACCGAGGACGTACTCACGAACGGCATGCCCTGGGACCTCGCGGCCGGCGTGCACTTCCAGACCACCGGGCGCGCGGCCGGGAACGGCTCGCTGATGCGGGCCACCACCCCCGCCGTGTACTTCGCGCCCGACGGTCGCACGGCCACCATGGCCGCCGCCCGTCGGATCGCCGCGCTCACCCACGGCGACCGGGCCGCGTGGGAAGGCACCGCGATCTTCCACGAGTTGCTCCGGGTGACCCTGATCGGCGACGACCCCTCGGCCGCGATTGCGGAGACGCTCGCCGAGATTCACCCCGACCACCACGACCGCTACGCCACCGTCCTGGACCCGGCCTGGCACCCCACCGACGCGACCGAGTTCAACGGCGCCGTCTGGCCCTGCCTCGGCTCGGCGGTCTGGGCTCTGCGCACCACCACCTCGTACGAGTACGCCGTCCGCGCCGCGATCGACCTCGGTGGCGACACCGACACCGTCGCGGCGGTGACCGGTGCCCTGGCCGGCGCCCGATACGGCCGGGCCGCCATCCCCACCCGCTGGACCGACCGCCTCCACGTCCCGCTCCCCGGTTCGAACGGCGAGGTCCTGCGCCCGTCGGACCTCGCGGACCTGACCGACCGCCTCCTCAGCCGCACAACGCACCCGGAGGCCCCGCCTGCCCTCGACGAAGCCTGATCAACCGACCCCAACCGCGACCCCTGCCGAGCCCTGAGCGCCATCCACGGCTCGATCGACCGCAATTGCCCGGCGTGCGTGGATCGACCATCGGCGCCCACCCGGGGCGGGCCGCGGATTCGTCCCGCCGCTCACCCGCCCCCCGCGCCCCCCACCCGCCACACACCCCGAACGGCCTGCAGGCTCAGTCCGTTCGCACCTTCGCCTGGGTTCGGCGTGCGTAGGCGCGGGCCGCGCGGACGCGGTCGCCGCAGCGGGTCGAGCACCATTGGCGGGAGGCGTGGGTGCGGATGAGCAGGCGTCGGCAGGGGGTCGCGCCGCAGGGGGCCAAGCGTTCGGCGTCCGGGCCGGTGATCAGGTCGGCGGCGTCCGCGGCGAGGATCGCGATGGCGTGGTTGACGATCTGGTCGATGGGGTGCGCCTGGGCGCGATACGGGCCTCGGTCCTCGTCCCAGTAGAGGAGTGCGGCCGACGGGGCGCTGGTGAGCGCGTCGTTGATGGCCTGTACCGATGCGGCCGGCGCCGGGAGATCGGCGATCCGGGACGAGAGCAGTGTTCGCACCACGTCGCGGAGGGCGCGCAGCCGACCCGCGCACACGTTGTACAGCCTGCTGTCCGGCGGCGCGAGTTCCCGCGCGACCAGCCATTCCTTTGCGGACGCGGGCGAACCCAACAGGTCGAGCTCCTGGCCGCCGGGGAACACGAGGTCGCTGTTGGCCAGATCGAGCGCGAGGTATCGATCCGCCCCGGGCGCCGGCGGCGGACCGACGGACGCGGGGTGACCGGATGCGCCCGCCACGTTCTCCTTCATGGCTCTCATGTTAAGTCATGACTCTCATGTCAAGCCTTGCCGTTCTCCGTGAGAATCGGCTAGGTTTCTCACGGCAAACGACGCGATTATCCGTGAGGTGTGCAGTGACCGGCAGCAGCAGTGCGACCAACGAGCAGATCGACATCCGTGTCTTCGGCGGCCCCTCCGCCCTGATCGAGTTCGGCGGCCTCAGGTTCCTCACCGACCCCGCCTTCGACGAGCCCGGCGAGTACCCCATCGGCACCGAGCGCTTCCTGACCAAGACCGCCCCCGCCGCCATCGACCCGGCCGACCTCGGCCCCATCGACGTGGTCCTGCTCTCGCACGACGAACACCCGGACAACCTCGACCATTCCGGTCGGGCGCTCCTCGCCGACGTTCCACTGGTCCTGACCACCTCCGGCGGCGCGGGCCGGCTCGGCGGCACGGCCCGGGGTCTGGCCCCCTGGGAGACGGTGGAGCTCCCCCGTCCGGACGGCGGCACCGTCACCGTGACGGCCACGCCCGCCCAGCACGGCCCCGACGGCTGCGAGCCGGTCACGGGCGAGGTCGTCGGCTTCGTACTGACCGCATCCGACCTGCCGACCGTCTACGTCAGCGGCGACAACGCCTCCCTGGCGGTGGTCGAGAAGATCGCCGCACGCGTCGGCCCGGTCGACACCGCCGTCCTGTTCGCCGGCGCGGCCCGCACCCCGCTCTTCGACGGCGCGCTCCTCACCCTCGACAGCGCCCAGGCCGCCGAAGCCACCACAATCCTCGGCGCGCGTCGGGTCGTCCCGGTCCACTTCGACAGCTGGGGCCACTTCACCGAGGGCCGCAGCGCCCTGATCGACGCATTCACCGCGGCGGGTCTGATCGACCGCCTGGAACTGAGCTGACGAGAGCGGCGGCGGGGGCAACGCGGAGCGCATGGGCGTAGAAGTCGCGAAGGCATGCGGAGGCTTGCGGGTGCGGGTGCGGGGGCATGCGGGCACGGGGGCATGCGGGTGCGGGACGGCCCGCTGCGCCCGGCCCGCCCGCGATGCCATCATGGCGAACGTGAATTCACCGGATGCCACCACACCCAACGCCGCGCTGGTGCACGAGCATTGGCAGTTGCGACAGGCGCCGTACGGGGAGTTCATCGTGTTCGCCGACGGATCGTTGTCGGTGATGGACCTGCTCCGCGTATCCCCCGCCGACCGACCCCACGACAGGCGCGCCGAGCAGTGGTATTGGGGGGAGGCACTCCGGGCCACCGCCTGGACACCCACCGACTGGATGGACGTCGACAGCACGTCCGCCTCGTGCAGCCACGAAGGAAGCCGCGCACTCGCCGGCGAGTCGTCGAACCACGGCAGTATCGGCTGGGTCGCACTGACCCGTGCGGACGACTCGCTGGAGTGGCTCGCGGTCTCCTGCTGGTCCAATCCGTTCACCGAAGTCACTCTGAACGAAACGCAGTTGATCGCCACCTCCACCCTGGGTCGGATCTGGACCTTCCCGCGCAGCGCCCCCCAGCAGGTGACGATCACCGAGGACCCGGCCTACCCCTGGCCCACCTCGTCCCAGCCCTCCACCTGAGCCGATCCGCCGGATGGGCCCACGGCCCGGTTACAGCCGCGGGCCACGGGCCACGGCCTCGGCGCAACTCCCGGGCGCAGCCCGAGCTCGGCCCGCCGCCGAACCTTCGCGCGAACCCGATGCCATAGGATCGCGTGACCATGGACACGAGCGCGGGACTCGCATTGCTCGCCCTCCCGGCCGGACACGTGACGCTGTCCGACCGGCGAACCCGGCGCAGCTGGTCGGTCGAACTCGCCCCTTACCGGCTGGCGGCGTTCCCCGTCACCCAGGCGCTGTACGCGGAGGTCACCGGCCTACGACCGAGCGGCCCGCACGGCGAGCAACTGCCGGTCGAGGGCGTTTCCTGGTGGGACGCGGTGCGGTTCTGCAACGCCCTGTCCGAACGCGACGGCTTCACTCCGGCATATCGCATCGAAGCCGACAGCGGCAACGGCAACGGCAACGGCAACGGCAACGGCAACAACGAAGACAGCGACAACGGCAACGAGCGTATCGAGTGGGACACATTCGCCGACGGATACCGCCTGCCGACCGAAGCCGAGTGGGAACACGCGTGCCGAGCCGGTACGACGGGACCCCACTACGGACCCCTCGACGACATCGCCTGGTATCGCGCGAACTCGGACGAGCGCATCCACGAGGTGGGCGGCAAGCAACCCAACGCGTGGGGCCTGTACGACATGCTCGGCAACGTGTGGGACTGGTGCTGGGACGTCTATGACGCCGAGATCTACGGCAGCTACCGTGTTCTGCGTGGTGGTGGTTGGTTCGACGAAGACTGGAGTTGCCGAGCCTCCGCCCGTCGCCGCAGCCACCCGACCTACCGCGTCGACGACGTCGGATTCCGCGTCGCCCGCTCCGCCACCCCCTGACCGGGAGCCGCGCGTGGACATGGCGACCCGAACAACATGCCCTCGTGAGCCGCGGTGGCGACGCCGTGCGCCATAGCGTGTCCCGTGCCATGACCGCCCGCCCCCGCCTGGTGCACCTCGTGCCGCCGCCGAACGATCCCGTCGATGCCCGTGGTGACTGGGCCGTGGTGGAAACCGCGCTCGGCGTCCGACTTCCCGATGACTACAAGTGGTTGGTCGAGGCGTACGGATGGGGCGAGTTCGGTGACGTCCTCTATCTCCGCACGCCGTTCGGAACGAACGGACGCAACGGATACAACGAACACAACGGCATCGAGTGGCAGAAGGCACATCCCACCGACTCGGCGGCGCGGGATCGGGAGCGCTACCCCCACCCCCTGCACCCGGCGCCGGGCGCGTTGCTCGTCTGGGGCGCCACGATCGACGCCGACCGGCTGTGCCTGCTCACCGCCGGTGCGCCCGAGGACTGGCCGGTCGTGGTGTGGAGCAGCGAGGGCTGGTACGAGACCCACCCCATGGGCGCAGCCGAGTTCGTCGAAAGGTGGACCGACGGACGCCTGGTCTCCCGCCTGCTCGCGAGCATGGAGCCGGACCTGGCACCGTGGTTCAACACCTTCCGCCCACGCACCCACAGATGCCTCCGCCTGTCCGAGAGCCGGTTCGCCCACCCCGTTCGCCTGCGCCTCCTCCGCGAGGCACTGGCCCCGACCGTGGACCGGGGCCGGTGGGAGTCGGACGCCGAGGACGAGTGGCAGCACCACCTCGCGACCGTGGACCACGACTGGCTGCTCACCTACGAGGCGCCCCGCCCACACACGATCCGCGTCGACTTCCCGCCCGAGGACGCGGACCTGATCCTCCCCCGCCTCCTCGCCGCCGTCCGCCACATGGGCTGCGAGGTCCTACAGATCACCACCGCGGCCGGAATCCCCCTGCCGGACCCGGACACCGCCATGCACGAACAGCCCGCAGCCCCCGCGGCCCCGCATGTATCCGAACACCGTTGACCCGCCCGACTCGTAACCACCGTCGCTCCCTTCGACGCGGTCTGCGTCGCGGTCGTCACCATCGAGACCCGCCACATCACCCGTCAAGCCCCGAATCGGGCATCGGGACGCGGGCTTGCGATCACCGCACGTATTCGCGTCGGCCTCACCCGTGACGTGCGGGGATACGCACGGCATGATGCCGGTTACGCCATGTGGGGTACGTGAGGCCGGCCGCCCACCGTGACCTCGCCGCCCCATCCACCCGCATGGCCGGTACCGACCATCGACGGGGGATGATCCGAACTCGTGTTGTGCCCAAGCTGCGGCGCCCGATCCACGCTGCCGGACCGCTGCACCAACTGCGGTCACCAGGAATACGCCCCGCCCGCGGACGCGACATCGTCCCTGGACCTGCGCTTCGCCCGGTTCGGCCCCGCCGCGACGCCGCCGCCGGGCTGGTACGCGCCGGTCTTCCGACCCCTGGGCGGACTGGCCACCGCGCTGTACGTCCTGCTCGGCGTCACCGCCGTACTGTCCCTGCTCGCGGCGATCGCACTGTTCCATCGGGCCAACCTGGTCGACCAGACCCTGCACGGCGGATGGCTGTCCGCCGACCCCGACGCGGCGAACCGATCCATCGGCGTGTGGTGGGGGCTGGCGAGTCTGGCCATCGTCGCGGTCATGGTCGTGTTCGTCATCTGGTTCCACCGGGCCCGGTGCAACGTCGAGGTGTTCCCGCCGTCCGCGCAACACCTCTCCAGGGGCTGGGCGATCGGCGGCTGGTTCTGCCCGGTGGTCAACCTGTGGTTCCCGCCGCTGATCGCGCACGACATCTGGAAGGCCAGTGACCCCCGGGCACCGCTGCGCGGCGGCCTCACCCCGGGCCGACATCCGCTGCTGTGGAGCTGGTGGGCAGCCTACGTCGCCGCGAACATCGTGATCGTCTTCGGCGTGATCGGTCGCAAGACGGACGGCGGCGACGACCCGATCGGCAGCGACGCCTGGACCGCCTACCACGAGTCGTACCGCACCGCCGACACCGCGGCGGGCTGGGCCTTCCTGCTACTGATCCCCGCCGCCGGCCTGGCCATCGCGGTCGTGGCCCGGATCACCACCTTCCAGTCCGAGCACGAACGCGGCTTCCACATGGCCCACGGCGTGCACCCGATGGCGATGCATGGGATGGGACCGGTGCACTCGATGCACCCGACGGCGCCGATGCATGGGATGGGACCGATGCACGCGACGGCGCCGATGCACCACTCGTACCCCATGTACGCCGCCCCCTCGACGCCGCCTGCGCCCATGCCCACGCCCACAGCCGCTGCATATCCGGCGCAACGGGTCGACCCGGCGCAGCCCGACCACGGCCGCCCGGTCGAGGGGCACTCGCCGCCCCCACCCCCGGTCCCCCGCCAACCACCGCCCCGGCCGCAGCGACCACCGGCGCCTTTCTGACCGGCAGACCCGCCCTCACCCGCTCCCGCGTACCGCCCGCCGCGTCGATCGGGGTATCTCGGTCGCCGCGGCGATCTCGCGCAGCGCGAGGGTCGCCGCCTCGATCGCAGCCGCCGGCGCGCCGCGCCAGACCTCGGCGTGTGCGGCGGCGTTGGCGCGGACCGCGTCCTCCGCGACCTGTACACCGCGCGGGGTCAGACTGATCAGCGTGCCCCGACCGTCGCCCTGGTCCGGGAGGCGTTCGGCGAGGCCCTCGGCGACCAGGTGATTGGTGACGTTGCTGGTACCGCCCGAGGACAGCAGCAACGCGCGGCTGAGTTCGGTGGGCTTGAGCCGATAGGGCGCGCCGGCCCGTCGCAGCGCGACCAATACGCCGAACTGGGCCGGGGTGAGCCCGAATTCGGGCAGCTCGCGACGGGTGGCCTCGTCCAAGTCGGCGGCGAGCAACATGATCCGCTTGCTCAGTTCCGTCGTCGCGTCCAGCACGTCGGGCAGTTCGGCCTGCCACGCGTTGACGAGGGCGCTCGCGCGGTCCTGTGGTGCGGTCATCTTGACAGCGTATTACACACACCTGATAGCTTTCTAAAAAGCTTTCAAGTGAACTCGATGCTGCCCATGCGACACCGCGCGGCGCCGGGCCGACACCGCCCCCAACCCCAGCCCCGACACCGCCCCCGCACCGGCATCGGCACCGGTGCGGGGGTCGCTGCCGGGGTCGGTGCGGGCACCGGTGCCGGCAGCACCGCCAATCGCCAACACGACCACACCTGCCCGACCCTTCTCGGAGGCCCTGATGTCCGCCCACCCCATCCCCGCCGCGGCCCCTTCCGCCGCGCCCTCCCCCACCCGACTGCTCCTGCGCGGCGGCACCGTCGTCGACACCGACCCGCACGTCACCGCCCGGCCCGACACCGACGTCCTGATCGAGCACGGCGCAATCGCCGCCGTCGGTCCGGACCTGTCCGCCGAAGGGGCCGAAGTCGTCGACGCCCGCGACCGGATCGTGTTGCCCGGATTCGTCGACACCCACCGCCACGTATGGCAGTCCGTGCTGCGCGCGGTGGCCGTCGACAGCGACCTCGGCGACTACCTCGGCCGGGTGCTCGGCCGGCTCTCCCCCGCGATGCGCCCCGAGGACGTGTACGCCGGCAACCTCGTCGGCGCACTGGAATGCCTGGACTCGGGCATCACCACCGTGCACGACTTCTCCCACGTCCAGCACCGCGCCGAACACGGCGACGCGGCGGTACACGGACTGCGCGCTGCCGGCATCCGGGCGGTGTTCGGCTACGGCCACCCGCCGTTCGACCCCGCCGCCCGCGACCCCCACATCGTCCGCGACCTGCGCAAACGCCTGTTCGCCGGCGACGACGACCTGGTCACCCTCGCGCTCGCCCCCGGCGGCCCGTCGTACACCCCGATCGACCTGGTCGAACAGGACTGGCGCCTGGCCGCCGACCTCGACATCCCACTGGCCGTACACGTCGGCAGCGGCCCGGTCGCCCAACGTCCCATCGAAGCCCTGCGCGAGCACGGCCTGTTGAACGCACGCACCCTCTACATCCACGGCAACTCGCTCCCCGACGACGAACTCGCGATGATCGCCGACTCCGGCGGCACCCTCTCGATCGCGCCGCACATCGAGGCCCAGATGGGACACGGCGCACCGATGATCAACCGCGCCCACGCCACGGGGCTGGTCACGGGGCTCGGCGTCGACGTGGTCACCAGCGGTCCGGGCGACATGTTCTCGCTGCTCCGCGCCGCCCTGCTCACCAGCCAACTCGCGGACGGGCCAAGGTTGTTCGCGACCGACATGCTGCGCATGGCGACCATCGGGGGAGCCGCCGCGCTGGGCCTGGCCGATCGCATCGGATCCCTGGCGGTGGGCAAGCAGGCCGACCTGATCCTGCTGCGCGCGGACGCGATCAACCTGGTCGGCGCGTCCCACGACATCGCCGGAGCCGTGGTGGCATCCGCCCACGCCGGCAACGTCGACACCGTCCTGATCGCCGGCCGAACCGTCAAGCAGGCAGGCCGACTCACCTACCCACACCTGGCCGACGCCATCACCAACGCCCGAAAGTCCGCCGAACACCTGGCAACTACGGGCTGACCCGCCGGGCGGTACGGGCTGACCCGCCGGGCCGGTACCGGTTGACCCGCCCGGTCGGTACGAGTTGACCCGCCGGGCCGGTATGGGCTGACCCGCCCGGCCGGTACGAGTTGACCCGCCGGGCCGGTACGAGTTGACCCGCCCGGTCGATACGGGCTGACCCGCCCGGCCGGTACGAGTTGACCCGCCCGGCCGGTACGAGTTGACCCGCCGGGCCGATACAGGCTGACCCGCCGGGACAGTACGGGTCGACACACCTGGGGCGGTATGGGCTGACGCGCGACGCCCGGCACGAGCTGACGCATCCGCCCGGCGAACACCGGCGGTCCCGAGCGGACGAGGGGCCGCCGACGAAGGAGCGCCGACACGGGACCACGGCCAGGAAACCGCCGCCAAGGGGCCACCGCCAAGGATCAGCGCCAGGGGTCACCGCCAGGGGTCACCGCCAAGGGTCACCGCCAAGGGTCAACGCCAAGGGTCACCGCCAAGGGTCACCGCCAAGGGAACACCGTTGGGAGAACATCGCGTTGCGACCGCGGCACCTCGTGTGCCCGCACGGTTCACCGGTCCCCGCCTGTGCGTCCGTTGACCTGCGCGAGGCCGTCATGCAGGCTCTGGACCCAGGGAGCGGGGGATCGCCACAGGAGGTACAGGGTGGGGCACTGCGGGGGTTGTTTCGGACAGGGCTGGGTCCCAATGGACCAGATCTGCAACGGATGCGGCGGATCCGGCCAGAATGGCATGGGCCAGGACAGCAATTGGTCCTGTTCGGGATGCGGCGGATCCGGCAGGATGCAGGCGATGGTGCCGTGCCCGACCTGCGGAGGGAACGGCGGTCAGGGAGATGGCGGCGGAGGCCCGATGTACGCACCTCCGAGCGCCCCGCTCACCCGCGGCCAGCGCGTGAAGGCCCGACTGCTCTCCCTCGTGGCCTTCGGCGTCCTGGCAGCGTACGTCTACCACACAACGAGGTGACCCCGGCCGGCCCCGGTTTCGACGTCGACGTGGACGTCGAGACCGGGGTCGGGAGCGGGGCGGGACCAGCGGCGCGCTGAGGCCGGGGCTGGGGCTGGCGCTGGGCTGGGACCGGGGCCGAACACGTGATGCGCGGTGGAGGGCGGCGACGTACCACCGCCCTTCGTCGTGCGCCCATGTTGTCCCACAGCGAGTGGTGCTCCGCACCACGAACAGCGCACCAGATAACGAGCGGTGCACCCGAACACGAGCGGCGCACTCTACCGAGAGCAGCGCTCTCCGCAGCGAGCAGCGCACACCGAGAGCAGTGCACTTCTCAGCGAGCGGTGCCCTCCCATCCCCACGAGAGCAGTGCTCTCCACAGCGATCAGCGCTCACTCAAGACTGCGCGCTTCCACCGCGAGCAGTGCACCCAAAAGAGAGCGCTGCTCCCACCCGCGGGCGGCGCAACCCACCGAGAGCAGTGCACTTCTCAGCGAGCGGTGCCCTCCCATCCCCACGAGAGCAGTGCTCTCCACAGCGATCAGCGCTCACTCAAGACTGTGCGCTCCCGCCGCGAGCAGTGCACCCAAAAGAGAGCACTGCTCCCACCCGCGGGCGGCGCAACCCACCGAGAGCAGTGCACTTCTCAGCGAGCGGTGCCCTCCCATCCCCACGAGAGCAGTGCTCCCCGCAGCGATCAGCGCTCACTCAAGACTGTGCGCTCCCGCCGCGAGCAGTGCACCGAACAAAGAGCGCTGCTCTCACATACAAGCAGCGCATGACATCAAGAGCAGTGCTCTCCGCGGCGATCAGCGGACCACTCAAGACTTGCGTTTCCGCCGCGAACGGTGCACCGAACAGAGAGCACTGCTCCCACACGCGAGCAGCGCAACCCACCAACAGCAGTGCATCCCACCGAGAGCAGTGCACTTCGTAGCGAGCGGTGCCCTCCCATCCCACCCAGAGCAGTGCTCTCCACAGCGAGCAGCGCACCACTCAAGACATGCGTTTCCGCCGCGAACGGCGCACCGAACAGAGAGCACTGCTCCCACACGCGAGCAGCACAACCCACCCAGAGCGGCGCTCTCCATGGCGAGCGGCGCACTCCCGTCCCACCGAGAGCGACGCTCCCGCAGCGAGTAGCGCAGGGAGAGCCTGCCCTCGCTGCCTCTCCATGCCGCTCAACGTCGATGACGCGAACCCGCCGCTCGTCGCCCCCGCCCCCGCCCCCGCCCCCGCCAGTCGAGCTTCGCCCGTCGAGCCGTCTCCTCAAAGCCTCGTCCGGTGAAACCTCCCCGGGCCGAACCGCGCCCGGTCGAACCTCCCTCCTGCCGAACGGCATCCGTCCATCCGCACCCGGTCGAGCCCGGCGGGGCTCGATCCGCACCCGATCCAACCCCCGTCGTCGGCTGTAACGGCACGTGGGTCGTCCTCACCCGACGCCGGCTGTCCGAGCGCCCCGTTAGTCTCACTCCCCCGACATTCGAACAAGGATTCGATCACCAGGCGAGCACACCACCCAGCACACCGCCCACACCACCCCCTCCCTCCCCTCGTCGAGTTCCGGAAAGGGCCACTGTGAAGGTACGGATAACCCGCGACCGCCTCGTCGAGGCCATCGGCTGGGCCGTTCGCGCGCTGCCCGCGCGGCCGGTCGTCCCCGCTCTCGCCGCCTTTCGGCTCAAGGCGGCCGACGGCACCCTGGCCATCTCCGCGTACAACTACGAGGTATCGGCCGGCATCGAGGTCGCCGCCGAGGTCGCCAGGGTCGGCGAGATCCTGGTCCCGGGCCGACTGCTCGCCGACATCGCCCGCGCGCTCCCCCGCGATCAACCGGTCGACCTCACCGTGGACCCGGCCCGGGCCCGGGTGACCTGCGCAGGCGCCTACTTCGCGCTGCCGCTGCCGGCCCTCGCCGACTACCCGGCCACGCCGCTGCTCCCGGAGACCGCGGGCACCGTGCGGGCGGCCGCCTTCGCCGAAGCCGTCGCGCAGGTCGCGATCGCCGCGGCCCGGGACGAGAGCCTGCCGGTACTCACCGCCATCCGACTGCACCTGACACACGACGCACTGGTCCTGGCCGCCACCGACCGTTACCGGTTGGCGGTCCGACGCCTGCCCTGGCAGCCGGTCACCGAGGATCCGGCCAGGACGGCCCTGGTACCGGCCAGGATGCTGGCCGAGTTGACGAAACACTCCGGAATCGACGCGGACCTCCACCTCGCCCTCGGACCGGAGTCGGGTCGTCGCGGCCTGCTCGGCCTGGCCGGGAACGGGCGGCACGCAACGACGCGCCTGCTCGACCACGAATTCCCGCGCTACGACTGGCTGTTCGACAACGAGACGACCGCCGTCGCAACCATCGAGGCCGCGGCACTGATCGAGGCCCTGCGTCGGGTGTCGCCCGTGGTCACCCCCAACGCCCCGGTCCGGTTGTCGTTCGGGCCGGAGTCGCTCCGGGTCGAGGCCGGCAGTACCGACGAGGCCGAGGCGGGCGCGACGCTGCCGATTGCCCTGACCGGCGAGCCGACCAGGGTCGCCTTCAATCCGGCCCACCTCCTGGACGGCCTGGCCGCGCTCCGCACGCCGACCGCACGCCTGTCGTTCAGCACGCCGACGAAGCCGACCATCCTGACGGACTGCGCACCCGACGCACCCGACGGGCCCCTCCCCCACGACACCCCCGGGCGGAGCGACGCCGACGACCCGGACTACCGCTACCTGCTGATGCCGATGCGCGCCGCCTGACCGGTCGGACCGAGCGCAGCGGCGAACGCCGAGTGGCCGGGTGGTCGGCATCGGCCGACCCCGCCCGCACGTGCCCTCACCGCACCGGACCCAGCAGCGCGCCGAGCACCGCGTCCGTATCGGCCAGGTCCGCCAGGACGACATCGGCACCCGCCGCCGCCAGGTCCGCCGCGCTCGTCGTCCCGGTCGCCACCGCGACGGACCACGCGCCCACGGCCCGGGCGGTGGCGACGTCGCGCGGGGTGTCGCCGACGATCACGGTGTCCGCGCCGACGTGCCGCCGGCCGAGGTGCTCCTCGGTACGCGCGAAGGCCCGGGCCGGCAGGTCGACCCGCTCGTAGGCGTCGTCGCCGTACGCGCCCACCCGGAAGTCCACGTGGTCGGCAAGGCCGAAGACCCGCATCTTCAACACCGCGAGCGCGTACGTGTTGCCGGTCAGCACCGACTGGCACACCCCCGGTATCGCCCCCAGAGCGGTGAGCGCCTCGGACGCTCCGGCGAGGACCCGGCCCTCGGCGACCAACTCGGCTTCACGATCCCGCAGTTCGGCGATGATCAGGTCCAGGAAGGCGTCGAGCATGGCGCCCTCCGGCGGCAGCCCGTGCGTACGCAGCACATCACTCGCCATGGCCAACTCGGTACGTCCGTCGAACTGCCAGGGATGGTCCAGCGAACGCCCGGCCACCTGACGAAATGCCGCCGCGTACGCCCGTCGGGCCACCGTCCCGCCGTCGATCAGCGTGTGGTCGATGTCCCACAACACCAGCCGGGAACCGGCTCCATCAGTCGTCATGAACACTCCGATCATCGACAACCGCCCCGCACGGCGGCTGCCTCGAAGCATCGCATTGGGCTCTTTTCGCACCGACGCCGGGGTCCACCGAACGTGTTCCGAAGATCACAGAGCGCGATCATCGGCCCGTGCCGCCACTGCTGCTCGCCCCCTCCGCATTCCGATCCCCGCGCCGCCCGGTCCCCCCGCGCCCCTTCCGCACAATCACCGCACGGCCACCGCACGACCACCGCACGGCCACCGCACCATCGCCGCGCCCTTCCCGTGCTCTTTCGCATCCTTTCCGCGCCACCGGCACATCCGGCGTGAAGGCGAATCCACATGCCTTTCCAGACGATCCCCTCCCATTTCTCGCACTGCTCGCATCGCACCGGAGCCCACCCGATACCGACAATCCGTCGCCAATCGGCGCAAGGAACAACCGACCAGGACCACGTTCCGGCGCCGTGCCGGCTCGCGCTCCTGTGTATGCACGGCCGTCCCTCAATCCCTCTCAAACAGCTATTGACCTGCAACTTGCATGGCGAGCTGTGCGGTAATCCGCACGGGAGAGTGTCCGTTGATGTGTGCGTCGTGATGTCCATGTACATGCATGGCTTTCTGAGTCCCAACGCGTTCGTCAAGACGCATGGCTGTATGTGCGGGTGTGTGGGCGGCTGTGCGGAGCGGGCGACGGATGCACGGAGACGTGGGCGGCCGGTCGGAGCGACGGGCGAAACGGCGGCCCGCGCGGTGGACCCGCCGGTAGATCTCGCGGCGGGTCTCACGACGGCGCGTCGGCGCACTGGAACGGCCGGTCGAACGATGGTCCGAACGGTGGATCAGGCGCTCGCTCAAGCACTGGATCACGCAACGGAGCACACACTCGGCGCCTGGGTATTCATGCGTGACAGGGGATGGATGTGCGGGGCGGATCTTCCAACATGCAGATCGAACACAACGGCAATGCCTTATTTTCTGGGCTTTTGCGCGGTTCTCGTGACGGCCACATCGCGATGCGCGACACGCCGACTCTCCTGACAGGAAGTTATTTGCCGGAGATCGCGATAGGGTTCGGTCGTTGACACGAAAGGACGGTCATGGCCACTTCCCGGGAGCGTTGGACCGTGGCGAGGCTCGCGGCCATCGCGGGTCTGCCCAGCAAGGTGGGCTACGAGGCACGGGACCGAAACGTGCTGCACCCGACGGTGCTCTCGCCCAGCGACGTATTGCCCCTGCTCACCTTCGAGGCATTGCGAAGGATCAGCTGGCCGGGCGAGAACTATGCGCGCAACACGCCACAACGTCTGCGCCTGTGGGAACACCTGGCCATCGAGCACTCACGAGTGGGCGATCTCGCCGATGTCGACCCGATGACCGGCCTTTACGTGCATCCCTCGGGAGCCGACCTGGCCGTTCGACCGAGCGAACACGCCGCTCTCGCGCTGCGGTTCGTCGAAGAGAACACGCCTTACCAGTACCTCACGCTCGGCGCGTGGGCCCAGCAGGCTCTGCGGGCCCTCGCCGCCGAACAGGAGCAGGTCGGACGACGCCACGGTGCCGCCTGACCACCGCTCGGGAAGTTCTGCCCCAAAAGCAGAGCGAGTGGCCTAGGAGTCCAGCCCTAGTCCACTCGCTCGCAGCTCAGCGCCCCTAGGGGCGCCGTCGGAGAAAGGAGGCCTGTCAGCCGCTTACACAACCGAACAGTGAGACCCAGCCGTTCCGGTACTTCCACGCGCCGAACGGTCGGGTCACCCCTACCTCTTTCTCTTCACCAGCTTCAGGAGCAGATCATACCTGCGATCCCCGAGGCAGGCCCAGTGCTGTCTTCAGCCAGGTCCTTGCCCTCTTCAAGTGTGCCCGAATCCTCTGGATTCACGATGCAGGCTCGGGTCCGTGCCGCCTTGCGCGCTGCGCGAGTTCGCGTCGGCGGCGCCCGAGGCGTCGATCCGACCATGCCGGACTCGGTCCGCCGGGCCTCGGTCAAGGTCCCGCTGCGGGTGGTGACCGGCGAGGCGTACAGCGACCTGGCCTTCGTCTTCGCCGCCAAGGTCGGCCACCTGGCGGCCGGCCCCAACCAGCCCGGCTGCATCGCCGACCTGACCACGATCGCCCGCTACCTGGGCCTGACCGTCCGTTCGGTGACCCAGCCCGACGGCCGGATCGCCCTCAAGGCCCCGTCGTCCCTGTACGCCGCGCAGAAGCAGCTCACCGCAGGCGAGGAACTCACCGTCGTACGCCGCACCAAGCCCTCCGGCACCGGAACTTCGGCGGTCCGCCGACTGCGCACACCAGAAAAGGGCGAGCCGTGGGTGATGGTGCCGGTCGCCCTCCTGGGCGCGGTCCCGCACCGGCATGCCCGGGCGTATGCGGTCATCTGCTACGCCCGCGCCCGCGGCCACCACCTGACCTACGCCGAGCTCGCCGACGTGCTGCGGCACCAGTCCGGCCGCCGGATCGGCGAGCCGGTGAGCGTGCGCGCCGCCCGCGGCGTGGTCGCCGACCTGGAGCGCTGGGGCTGGGTGGAGGTGGGCCGCCGCGAGGGATGGCAGGGCCGCAACATGCTCGTACCGCTTCGACCCTTCGAGCACCCGAGCGACCACGAGCCGACCGCCGCCGGCGTGGACGCCGGTGTGGAGGCCGAGGCGGTCGAGCCGGTCGACATCTTCGCTGCGGAATTTCCCGGTGGGACTGGTGGGGCCGGGGGGATCGGCGAAGCGGGAGCAACCGGGCATCCCGGCTTGGTGGGCCCAGTGGTGACCGAGGAGTACGCCGAGTACGCAACCGAGTACGCAGCGGCGGGCGGAATCGAGGTCGACGCCGTCGGGGCGCAGCACGCGACACGTGCGGAGACGACCGACCGGAATGCCGACTGGACTACCGACGGAGCGCGTGTCGTCACGTGTGGTCGTGCGTCTGCGCATGGTGGCGAGGAAATCGAGATCGAGATCGAGGCCGGCGTCGAGGTCCGGAACGAGACCGGGAACGAGGTTGCGGAGACGACTCGCGCGGTGACCGCGGGGGAGATGCGGGTGACTTCCGCGACACCCGGAAACGTCCCCTCGGGAGTGGGCGCCGAGGGCTCCTCCGAGCCCGCCGGGAACGGCATTTCGGCAGGTCGGAGCCTAGGTGCGGAGGGTCAATGGACGTCGGGTCCGCAGGGGGTTGGGACCTCCGTCACGTATAAGGAAGACACTCCGATTGACCTACAGATGAACGCGGACTCCCAGGGGGGTTCCGCCCGAAGGGCGTCTTCCGTGGTAAACGGGCACGAGCCCGCGAAGAGCCCGCAAACGGCCTTGCCGGCGACACCTGCGTCCGGGACGCCTGCGGCGGAACCCCGTCGAACTCGCCCCGCACCGACGCCGAACCACCGGACCACCATCTCCGCCACGGCGGCGAAGGCGTTCGCCGGGATCGAGCCGTTGGTGGCCAGGATGAGCACCGGGCAGCGAGTCGTGGCCGCAGGTCTGGTCGATCGGGCCGTGGCCGAAGTCGGCGACGCGGATCGGGTGTTCGCCCGGCTGGCGGACCGCTGGCGGACCCAGGAAGGGGCCGTCAGGAGCCCTGTGGGCTGGCTGGGAGGCCGCGGACTGGCCCGGCGTGGGTGCGAGGACCCGAACTGCGAGGACGGCCGCCTGTGGCTGCCCACGGCCGGTCCCGGGGCGGGCGTGGACGGGGACCCGTTCGCGTGCCGTAATTGCGCTCGGCAGGACCAGGATCGGCGGGCCGAGGCGGACGAGCGCTTCGGCGCCGAACGGCGGGCCGCGCACCGGGCTCGGCAGGCGGCGGCGGTTGCTGCGGTCGCGAGGGTGGCGGAGGCCCGGCCGACGGCTCCGGCGCCGATCGGGACCTGCGACGACTGCGACCGGGCGGTTCGTGGCCTGCGTGAGGACGGGGTCTGCGCGGACTGCCGCGAGGACCGGGAGTCGGCCGCCGGAGCCGCGGAAGGGGCGCTCCGAACCCTCCAGGCGGCGTTCTGAGCGTCTTGGCGGTGGTGGATGGCCGGCGAGGTGGCCGGCCGATCAACGTGCCGTCAGGGGGCCGCTGGGCGGCTTCGAGGTCCGGTGCCGGGGTCGGGCGAAGGATCGATGCGTGAGCGGGCCGTTGCGAAGTGGGCGGCAAGCGGGATGATTTGCCGTGTTTCATATCTTTTGTTGATGAACGAGCCTATTCGGGCTGCCGGTTCGGAGTGTCGAGTGGAGTGCACGGGCTGCGGGGCATTTCCGCACGAGTCGCGTTGATTCGCGCGAATTAGTGTGAGTTCGCGCGAGTTTGTGTGGGTCTCGTGTGCGGTTCGTGCGGGTTCACGCGGCGCGGGTTCACGCGTGTAGGCGCGGCCCGTACGGCGGCCCGGGGCGCCGTGCACTGGGCACCTCGTACCTGGCGCCTGCGGATGAAGCCGGTTGCGGTCGGTCCGGGGGCTCGGGCAAGGGCGCGGGGCTGCCGCGTGGTCCGGAGGCTCGTGGACCGTGGCCACGGCTGAAAGGTAACTTTCGACATCGTTCTGCCGCTGCTGCGATACCCGGAATCCGGCAATCCCGCTCGGCGTTCTCGGCGGTCCGCTGCGGCAGTTGCGCCGGCGATTGCCCGACAGGAGACGTCCCGGCGGCCGACATGAGAGCGCCGTGGGCGGGCCCGGGGGGCTGGGTGGGCCCCCGGGCCCCCCCCCGGGGGTTTAATGGTGGGGGGGGAGTTAT